>CADACW010000030.1 GCA_902786565.1 uncultured Prevotellaceae bacterium
ATCAGCTTGAAGGTCAGGTCGGCCTTCGGGTCTAAGTATTTTCCTTTCATATCCGCTGCAAAGGTACGCAAAAAAAGCCGAAAGTGCAAAACTTTCGGCGGAATATTTTCGGGAGAGGAGGCGGACGAGAGCGTCCTACGAGTTCGTCCAAACTTGGCAAGGCTGCCAACCTAAGCTGGAGATAAGTGCCACTTATCTCGCAAATTCTCGAGAGAATTTAAGAGTTTGGACGGTCCTTTCTCAACGTTTGGTCGGAGGTGGTGTCGAGTTTGGACGGTTTTTCCTCAAATGTTGGTCGGAGGTGGTGTCAAGTTTGGACGGTTCTTCCTCAGAGAGAGCCCTGCAAAGTTGAGTGCAAAGATACGGAGATGTTTTCAGAACGACCAAGAAAAACCACTGCTCCTTTTGCAACTGTGGTCATCCTTTCTTGCCATTTTAGCATTTTTTACCTCAAAAGAGTTGGCAAAATGGAATATATTTTGTACTTTTGCTCACTATTTGAACAAACACCCATAAAATACGCATGGAAAAGATAGACAATCTGGACAAGAAAATCATGAATATCTTGTCGAAAAACGCACGTATCCCCTTCAAGGATGTAGCCACCGAATGTAATGTATCTAGAGCTGCCATCCACCAGCGCGTGCAGCGACTGATGGAGACGGGCGTTATCACCGGCAGCGGCTTCGACGTGAGTCCGAAGGCGCTGGGCTACCGCACCTGCACCTACGTAGGCATCACCCTGGAGCGCGGCTCTATGTATAAAGAGGTGGTGAAGCGGCTGGAACTGATACCCGAAGTGGTGGAGTGCCACTTCACCACAGGCCCCTACACCATGCTGGCCAAGCTCTTTGCCCGCGACAACGAGCAGCTCATGCACCTGCTGAACAGCCAGCTGCAGGAGATTCCCGGCGTGGTGGCCACTGAGACACTGATCTCGCTGGAACAGAGCTTCAAGCGTGAGATTCCCGTGCACTTTGAAGACGAAGAGCAAGGAGCCTGATGGACAGATTTTCAATAGACCGACAAGAGGCACAGGCCTACGCCATATTTCCCGCCGACAGACGGAGGCCCGTCATTGGCATCACAGCCAACTATGGCGACCAGACTGCCAAGCTGGCCGAGGGCTATTACAAGCAAGTGGCCGATGCCGGCGGCACGCCGCTCATCATCCCACCAATGGCCGACAAGGCCACGCTGCTCGATGCGCTCGACCGCATCGACGGCCTGCTGCTCAGTGGTGGGGCCGACGTGAACCCGCTCTTCGCCGGAGAGCAGCCGGTGCCCCAACTGGGAGGCATCAACGACGAGCGCGACCTGCCTGAGCTGCTGCTCGCCCGACTGGCCTACAACCGCCAAATGCCCATCCTGGGCATCTGCCGCGGCATACAGACCATAGCCATGGCACTGGGGGGCACCGTGACACAGCACATCGGGGCCACCACCACCAGCGGATGCCCGGCCATCAAGCACTCGCAGGAGGCCGCACGCCACGTGGCCACACATACCGTGGAGCTGACTGCCGGCTCCACCTTATTTGATATATATAACGAGAAGGTGTTGCCCGTCAACTCGTTCCACCATCAGGCCGTGAACGAGCCCGGCCCCCATCTGCGCGTGGCCGCCACATCGCCCGACGGCATTGTCGAGGCCGTGGAGAGCACGGAGATGAAGCCCCTGATTGGGGTGCAGTGGCACCCGGAGTGCATGGGCGAAGAGGGGAGGCCGCTCTACTGCTGGCTGCTGAACGAAGCGAGGGCCTACCGCGAGACGCAGCGGCTGCACGACCGTCTGCTGACGCTCGACACCCACTGCGACACCCCGATGTTTTTTGCACAGGGCATCGACTTTGGCAGCCGCGACAGCCGCATCCTGGTAGACCTGCCCAAAATGCACGAAGGGCGGCTGGATGCCACCATCATGGTGGCCTATCTGCCACAAGACGGCTGGAGCCGCAACGGCAGCGAATGGAGGGTCGAGGGCAAACACCTGGCCCCCACCCCACTACAGTACGCCGATGGCGTGTTCTGCCAAATAAAGAACATCGTGGCCAGCCACCGCGACCATTTGGCCCTGGCACGCACACCCGCTGACCTTTGGCGCAACAAGCGCGAAGGCAAAAAGAGCATCATGATGGGCATAGAGAACGGTCTGGCCCTTGAGGGAAAGGTGGAGAACGTGGCCCACTTCGCCCGGCAAGGCATTGTCTACATCACCCTCTGCCACAATGGCGACAACGACATCTGCGACTCGGCGCGGGGCACTCAGACCCACGGTGGCGTGAGCCCACTGGGCGAACAGGTGATAGGCGAAATGAACCGACTGGGACTGATGGTGGACCTGAGCCATGCCCACGAGAAGAGTTTCTACGACGCGCTGGACATCAGCCGCACGCCCATCGTGTGCAGCCACTCGTCGGCACGCGCCCTGTGCGACCATCCGCGCAACCTGACCGACGAACAGATGAAGGCACTGGCACGCAAGGGCGGCGTCTGCCAAATCACGCTCTACCACGGATTCCTGGCAAAGGAGCCGAAGGAGGCCACCATCGCCGATGCCATGGCACACCTGGAGCACGCCATACGAGTGATGGGCATTGACCACGTGGGGCTGGGCACCGACTTCGACGGCGACGGCGGCATCAGAGGACTGGCCAGCGCCGCTGAACTGACCAACTTCACCAAGCAACTGCTGCGCCGACGCTACAGCGAAGAAGACATACAAAAGATATGGGGCGGCAACTTCCTGCGCGTGATGGAGGCCGTACAGACACAAATGGCATAATTTTTGCTATTAAAGACTTACGTATTAATAATCAAGCTATTATGAAAAAAGAAAAGAATATCAATAAGGAAGAAGAGCTGAAGTCTGACGAAATGGCAGGCGAGACACCATCTGACGAAGTGGCAGACAGCACCGAACCTGACAAAAAGGCTGATGCTGACGCACAAGAGGAAGAGAAAGACCCGCTGGACGTGGCGCTGGACCAGATAGCCGACCTGAAAGACAAATACCAGCGGTTGCTGGCCGAGTTTGACAACTACCGCAAGCGCACCCTGAAAGAACGGGCAGAACTGATACTCAATGGCGGGGAAAAGACCATCACAGCCCTGCTGCCCGTCATCGACGACATGGAGCGGGCCATTGCCAACGGCGAGAAGACCGACGACCCACAGGTGTTGCGCGAAGGCATGGCGCTGATTTATCAGAAACTGATGAAAGTGCTGGAGTCGCAGGGCGTGAGCAAGATAGAGACCGAAGGGGCCGACTTCGACACCGCCCTGCACGAGGCTGTGGCACTGGTGCCCGGCATGGGCGACGACAAGAAAGGCAAGGTGATAGACTGTATGGCTACTGGCTACAAGCTGAACGAAAAAGTCATACGCTATGCAAAGGTCGCAGTAGGACAGTAAACAAAACGCAAACCGAATAAATTCGTAAAACGGAAATATGAAACGCGACTACTACGAGGTACTTGGCGTCAGCAAGACGGCATCGGAAGACGAAATAAAGAAAGCCTACAGGCAGATTGCCATCAAATACCACCCCGACCGCAACCCCGGCGACAAAAAAGCAGAAGAGCTGTTCAAGGAGGCGGCCGAGGCATACAACGTGCTTCACGACCCACAGAAACGACAGCAGTATGACCAGTTCGGATTTGCCGGACCTGCGGGCGGCGGCTTCGAGGGTTTCGGTGCATCGATGGACCTCGACGACATCTTCCAGATGTTTGGCGATGTGTTCGGAGGTCATGGCTTCGGCGGATTTGGCGGATTTGGCGGTGGCCGGGCCGGGCGTCAACAGCACCGGGGCACCGACTTGCGGCTGAAGGTGAAACTGAGCCTGCTGGAAATCAGCCAAGGCGTGACAAAGAAGTTCAAAGTGCGCAAAGACATCACCTGCACGCACTGCCACGGCACAGGCGCCGAAGACGGCTCCGGCCGCGACACCTGCCCCACCTGCCACGGCTCGGGCGTCATCACCCACACCACGCAGAGCATCTTCGGCATGATGCAGACCCAAGGCGTCTGCCCCACCTGCAAGGGCGAAGGCCAGGTCATCAAGAACAAGTGCCACCAGTGCAACGGCACTGGCGTGACTAAGGGTGAGGAAGTGGTGGAAATCAACATCCCCGCAGGCGTGGCCGAGGGAATGGTGGTGAACGTGCCGGGAAAGGGCAATGCCGGCATACACGGCGGCGTGCCTGGCGACATTCAAGTATTTATTGAAGAGGAGGAGAACGACAAGTTCGTCAGAGACGGCAACGACCTTATATACAACGTGTTGCTCGACTTCCCTACAGCAGCACTTGGAGGCGAGGTAGAAATACCCACCATAGAGGGGAAGACACTGAAAGTGAAGATAGAAAGCGGCACACAGCCGGGCAAGACCATGCGTCTGCGAGGCAAGGGCCTGCCCGCCGTACAGGGCTACGGTTCGGGGGTCGGCGACCTGGTGGTGAACATCAGCGTCTACGTGCCGAAGACCCTCTCACGTGAAGAGAAGAAGGCACTGGAGAATTTGCGCGACAGCGACAACTTCAAGGGCGACCGCCAGACAGAAGAGTCCATCTTCAAGCGCTTCAAGAACTATTTTGCATAAGCTGAACGCAGGATTGTAAGGTTTTTGACAGATGAACTATCAGGAGACTTGCGACTATCTGTTCCGCCAGATACCCAATTACGAAAAGCAGGGGAAATCGGGCTACAAGGAGGGGCTGGAAAACACGCTGGCCCTGGACGAGCACTTCGGCCATCCGCACAGGCATTTCAAAAGCATACACGTAGGCGGTACCAACGGAAAAGGCTCTGTGGCCCATCTCATCGCCGCACGCCTGCAAGTGCACGGCTACCGCGTGGGCCTCTACACCTCGCCTCACCTCTTGGACTTTCGTGAGCGCATACGCGTGAACGGCACGCCCATCAGCGAGGAATATGTGGTGAACTTTGTCGAGACCGAGAAAGACTTCTTCGAACCGCTCAACCCGTCGTTCTTCGAACTGGCCACAGCAATGGCCTTCAAGTATTTCAAGGAGATGGAGGTAGACATAGCCGTGGTGGAAGTGGGCCTGGGCGGACGGCTGGACTGCACAAACATCATCAAGCCCATCCTGAGCATCATCACCAATGTCTCGCTGGACCACACCCAGCTGCTGGGCGGCACGGCTGCCCTGATAGCCAAGGAGAAAGCGGGCATCATCAAGGAGGGGGTGCCCGTCGTCATCGGCGAGGCTACAGAGGAGACCCGCCCTGTGTTCGAAGCCAAGGCGCAGGAGGCCAATGCCCCCATCATCTTTGCTGAAGACGAGCAGGAGGTCATGTCAAGCATACATACGGGGCGAAGCATTCATTACAAGACAAAGCACAACCAGGAGTTTGACTGCGAGCTGACTGGCGACTACCAGCCTCATAACATGAACACGGTGCTGACGGCACTGGCACAGCTGAAGAGGCAAGGCTGTCTGGGCGACAGCTCGCACACTGGCAGCGCAGAGGCCGAAAACAACGAACTGAACTACTCGTTCATGCACGTGACCGACATCACCGGACTGAGGGGACGATGGGAAACCGTGCAGACACAACCCACCGTGGTCTGCGACACCGGGCACAACCAAGGGGCCTGGCAACACATAGGCCAACAGCTGGCAGAGGTGAAATGCAGGCAGATGAGGATTGTCTTCGGCATGATGCACGACAAAGACGTGCATAGCGTGATGGAGCAACTGCCAAAACAGGCCGTCTACTACTTCACAAAGGCATCGACCAGCCGGGCACTCCCAGAGACCTCGCTCCAGATGCTCGGCGATCAGATGGGGCTGCACGGCGAATGTTATCCCAACGTGGAACAGGCTTTCAATGCGGCGCTGCAAGAGGCCCATCCCGACGACTTTATCTTCGTCGGCGGGAGCACTTACGTGGTAGCCGATTTTATGAAAAGTCGCATTTAGTTATCTTTAACACCATTTTTTTGCCGATATGCTTGCGTATATCGGCGTTTTTTTGTTACTTTGCAAACTATATTTGTTACACTAAAATCTTTTTGATATGACAAACTCAACAGAAAATGCGAATCTCTGTGGTCTGAAGAGGGAAAATTTCCAGACCACCATCAACGGAAAGAAGACAGACCTCTACATCCTGCGCAACAGGAAAGGTTTTGAAGTGGCCATCACCAACTACGGTGGTGCCATTTGTGCAATTATGGTACCCGACAAAGAGGGCAAAGTGGGTAACGTCATCCAGGGCCACGACAACATCCAGTCGGTCATCAACTCGCCTGAGCCATTCCTTTCGACGCTCATCGGCCGTTTCGGAAACCGCATCTGCAAAGGTCAGTTCACACTGAACGGCAAGGACTATCAGCTGGCCATCAACAACGGCCCCAATGCCCTCCACGGAGGACCGACCGGCTTCCACGCCCGTGTATGGGACGCCAAGCAGATGGGGCCCCGCGCACTGGCACTACACCGTATCAGCAGCTACGGCGAAGAGGGATTCACCGGCGAAGTGGACGTGACCGTGGAGTTCACATGGAGCGATGACAACGAACTGATTATCGAGTATCTGGCTTCAACCAACAAGAAGACCATCATCAACCTGACGCACCATGCCTTCTTCTCACTGGCTGGAACTGCCAACCCGACACCCACCATCGAGAACCAGGTAATGGAGATGAACGCCGACTTCTACATTCCCATCGACGAGACTTCCATTCCCACAGGCGAAATCAGGAAAGTGGCCGGCACACCATTCGACTTCCGCACACCGAAGCCCGTGGGCAAGGACATCGATGCCGACGATGAGCAAATCAAGAACGGTGCAGGCTATGACCACTGCTTCGTGCTGAACAAGAAGGAAGAGGGCGAACTGAGCTTTGCCGCCCGTCTGACAGAACCCGTAAGCGGTCGTACATTAGAGGTTTACACCACCGAGCCTGGCGTACAGGTTTATAGTGACAACTGGGCCGACGGCTATGCCGGTGCCAACGGTGCCACCTTCCCCCGCCGCTCGGCCATCTGCTTCGAGTGCCAGCACTTCCCCGACAGCCCCAACCGGCCGTATTTCCCCAGCGTTGTGCTTGACCCGCACCACCGCTACAAGCAGAAGACCATCTATAAGTTTGGCACAGCTGAGTAAATCCACTATTCACAAATCAGTAAACCATCATTTATTATGCCACAAAAGCAATCCAATAATTATTTGTTTCCATTGATTATTGTCTTCATCGTGTGCTTCCTGATTGGATTCATCACGACGATGAACAACTCAATGATTGAATTCTGTAAAGAGGCCTTCCAACTGAATGACAAACAAGGCCAGTTGGTGAACACCTTCTTCTATGGTGCCTATCTGTTCTCCATTCCGTTTGCCATGATGATGAGCAAGATTGGCTATAAGTCAACGCTCGTGCTGGGTCTCGCCGTTGTGGGCTGCGGCTTCATTGCCAACAACCTCGGTGTGACTGCCGCCCTCGGAACAGCCAATGTCTACACCGTGTTCCTGTGCTGCATGAGCATCGTCGCCCTTGGTGTGGTGATGCTTCAGCTGGTGGCCAACCCCTACGTGATGGTTCTGGGCAAGCCGGAGAGCGGCGCTTTCCGCATGACCCTGTCGCAGGCACTTAACTCGGTGGCTACGACGGTGGCTCCCATCTTCATTACCTACGTCATCATCGCCGACAAGCCCAAACTGCCTGAGAATGTGCCTGGCCCGTTCCTCATGCTGGGTATCTTCGCACTGGTGATTGCAGCCATCCTGTTCTTCATCAAACTGCCCGATCCTGACAAGGACAAGAAGGAGGACGACGCTGAGGCTCTGGCCGACACCAAGAAGTACAAGTCGAGCGTGTTCAAGTATCCCCACGTATGGTTTGGCGCTCTGGCCATTGCCATGTATATGGGTCTGGAGATTGGCATCCCCTCGATGCTTCCTGCATACTGGAAGGCCGACCCCACCCTGCCCGGCTCGGCAACTGACTATCTGCCCTTCTATTGGGGCGGCATGATGGTGGGCCGTTTCGTCGGTTCTGCCATCCTGGCCAAATTCGAGGCCCGCAAGCTGCTCACCGCTTGCCTGATTCTCGGTGCTTGCTGCGTAGGCATCTCGTTCTTCCTGCCCGGTATGGCCGCTGTCTATGCCATGCTGGCTGCCGGCCTGTTCCACTCGGTGATGTGGCCCCTCATCTTCAACCTCGGTTTGCAGGAGCTTGGCCCTCACACGAAGAATGCCTCCGGACTGATCAACATGGGTGTGCTCGGCGGTGCCACGCTGCCGCTCGTCATGGGTGCCATCGTCGACAATCCCGCCCTCGGCGTAGGTGTCGCCATCATGCTGATGTTCGTCTACTACGCTTACGTCCTTTGGTTCTGCAACTGGGGCAGCAAGATAGGCATTGCATAAAAGAGACACAGCAAGATACAAATACTTACCGAAAGTGGGCGGCGCTAGGATGCGCCGCCCACTTTCAGTTGGCTCTAAAGTATTTCGGATGAAAATCTCATTTGCTGTGCAGCAACCGGCCATCGGGCGTGACGCCGGCGGCCGTCATGCGTATGCGCGTCTCTTTGCCGTTGTTGTAGAAGACGGCATTGAACCGCCCCTGCTCGTCAGTGACGGCATTCGGATTCCAGTAGAGCGTGCGGCGATAGTCGGCTGGAGCGTCGCCGGCAGCGCGCTGGCTGTAGTCGGGGTGATAGAAATCTTCGGCCATATTGATGCCGTGGAACAAAATGTGACGGTCGCGATAGCTGGGCTGCACACCCTCGTCGGGGATGAGCTGGAGGTCGACGGTGACATCGGGCGAGTGGCTTTCGTAGACCATCAGCGAGTCCTCGGTGCGCGGCTCGTAGTCGGTATACACACGGATGTTCTGCAATCGCTTCAACTTGAGCTGCCGGGAGAGATAATAGGCAGTGCGGTTGGCAGTAAAGAAGCCGGAACGCTCTGCCTCTTCGTTAGAAACAAAGGGGGAGTAGTTGCGGTAATAGGTGTGGCCCTCTAAGCGCCCATCCACATTGTAGGAGATGCTGCGGTTCATATTGCCGAAAAGATACTTGCACACCTGTACGGGGAACTGGCGCATATCCAGTTTGCCGAAACTGAGGCCACGGTCGGTGATGTCGTTGTAGAGCTCGTAGGCGTCCATCACGAAAGCCGGCTTATTCCAGTCGACGGCGCGACGCCCACGCCGATGCCCCTTCACGTTGATGTTGCCCAATTGGTGGACATCGTTCTCCATCGACCACTCCGAGAGCGTGTCGATCAGCATTTCTTCGGTCCAGTCGGGCTGATGCTTCTCGTAGTAGGTGTAGTCGTGGGTAAAGATGGGGAAGAACACATCGCGCTTCACATAATAGTCGGGGAAGGCATCCTCATCGTAGATTTTGGCATCTTTGCGTGAAGCCATGTTCTTCTTGATAGAGTCGTTCTCCTTATAGGCTTTGATGTTCAGGAACGCATCGCCGTAGAATGGCGGCACTTCAAAGAGGAAATGGCCGTTCTGGGTCTTCTGTGTGCCTCCCACAAACTTGCCGTCGACGGCAATCTCGGCCTCGACCAGCACTTCATGACGCAGATTGCCGTGGTTCACGCCAAGTATGGCATTGGCATCCGAAAGGTCACTATAGACAGTCGTTGTAGTGGTTTCTACGGACGCATCTTGGGCAGTTGCCTCTCCAGAGAAGGGGTCGTCGGTTTCTGATTGCTCGTCTGTGACCTTGCTGCTGCAGTAGCGGCCAAACTGCCAGTCGGTTATCTCTTCGATGCCTGGAGGCGGATTACCGGGCAGGTCGCCAACGGGAATGATGCCAAGCATCTTGTAGACCGACCCTTCCAAAGTGAGCGTATGCTCCGGCTGGTAGCGCATGGGGCGCTCGGCTTCGGCCAGTTCCTCCCATTTGTAGCGCCGCCAACCCTGCACCATCATCAGGAGGTCCAAGTGACTGCGGTGAAGGGAGTCGTCGGCCTCAAAGTAGTGCGACGGATAGGCAATGAAACCCCGCAAATCGCTGGAGAGCAGCAGGTCGGTCATCAGATTGCCGTCATTGTAGGTGGGCTCGTCGGTATAGGTGTCGTGGACAGCCAGCGAGAAAACAGTCGGCTGGTTGACGCCATGCAACTGTACTGGCACCTCGATGCGCTGGTAGGGAGAATAGGTGTTGTTCTTCTCGATTTCTGCTGTGACAAGGTCGCCGTCGTGGTCGTGGTGGTTCACAAAGAACAGGCGGTCGGCCAGGATTGCCCCTTCGTCGTTGAAGAGCGTGAGGTCGCACACACCCGTCGGCAACTGGTCAAAAGGAATGTCTATAGTGACGGCGGAACTGCCTTGGGAGAGTTCAGGCAACTGCTTGAAATAGTACAACTTTCCCCTGCACGTGACAGATATGGCAAAGTCGTTGGTCGGCATCAAACCTGCTGCCACGATGGTCAGGCTACTGCCTTCCAGTCTGACGGTGGCACCTCTGTCCTTGGCATTTGGCAGGGTGAATGAGTAGTCCTTGTTCCGGAACTTGAATTGTGCTTTGGCGGGACGCATGCCCGGCGTGACCAGGAAAGTGCCACGCCCCATATAGCCCGTCTTGATGTCGGTACTGGTGCCGTCGGCAAAAGCCAGCTTCCCCTTGATGCTGACAGCCTCTCCGTTTTGGTCGCAAGCTTCGAAGGCCACACGGTTTTCCACGCCCTCCACGAGATTGCCCCCTTCCGGATAGAAGGTGACAATCAGCTCGTCCTTCTTCTGGCGGGGAACACGCGTCTTGGGGCGCTGGTACATACGGCGGGCATCGTAGTCGCCCGGAGTGTCAGGCTTGCTGTAGATGGGCAAGACCCGGGAATAGAGGCCATCCCAGACGCGATAATAGTCGGCTGCCATCTGCTTGCTGTAAAACCACCAGGTCTCGTCGGTACGGTAATAATGGGGATGCACATTGAAATTGAGCATCCACCGGGTGTAGGCCCTCAGTTCATAATAGCCACTATAAAGGGAGTCGCGAAGGGCAAACTGCCCGCAAGTGTAGCCCTTGCCGCTGACAACGATGGTCTGACGCTCGACGAGCAGGCCGTCTGGCGACAACAGCTCCACGTAGAGCAGTCGGCTCATATCGGTGGGCTGCAGATTGTCGGCACGCACTACGTATGCCTTATACCACAATGTGTCGCCCACGAAATAGCATTGGTTGTCAGTGTGTATATATACTTTCTCCTGAACTTGCGAGGCACCGCCCTGCTCAAGTGCCTGGCGGATGTCGAGAACCGATCCTGCCTGGGCTGAAACGAGGGGCCACAGCAGGGCTAAAGTCATTTTTTTCCACAGATTGTTTGTGGAAAGGAAAAAAAGTAGTACCTTTGCAGACCCTACACCGAAGGTTCGGCACGTGGAAGCCAGAATTTGTGAAAACATTTTATTATAACAAACCTATTTATTTAAATTTAAACATTAAGATTATGAACGAGAAAGAACAGAAGCAGCAAGGGCTGCAAATAGAACTGACACCGGAAAAAGCCCAGGGCGAATACGCTAACTTTGCCATCATCACTCACTCATCGTCGGAGTTTATCGTAGATTTCGCACGTATGCTGCCCGGTCTTCAGAAGGCTCAGGTGCGCAGCCGTGTCATCCTGGCTCCGGAGCACGCCAAGCGTCTGCTGGGTGCACTTCAGGAAAACATTATGCGCTACGAGCGCAACTTCGGCCAAATCAAGATGCCCGAAGCACAGCAGCAGGGTCCCCGCACCATTGCTCCCTTCGGTTCCGGCAAGGGCGACGCATAAGATTAGCTGCTCTGCTCCCAGGCCAGAAGTGCCTTGATGAAGGTCTCGCAGGGATTGTTGCGGAACTCACGGGCGCGAAAAGCCTCGATACACTGGTAGACGAGACAGATGAGCGCACAGACAAGAAAGGCCGTGGCATAGGCATAAAAACCTGTGTCACGACCTTTTATTAAAAGGCTGAACAGTGCCACAGGAAGGGCGAAAGCCAAAACGAGAATGAGAAGACGGTTCTTCTTCCACGATGCCTTGAAATTCTCGAATTTCTGCTTGCGCTCCAGATATGCCTCAAACTGCTCCTCAGTAATGCCGTAGTTTCCTATTTTGGGCAAGGTGGGGTCGTCTTTATGGTCGGTACGAATATCCCATATACGCCCCTGAAGCGACTCCAAGTTAATTGGCTCTATGTATGAACGATCTATTTGAAACACGGTATTGACAATTAAGCGTTCAGAATAAATGTAGGGTGGATTAAATTCAAAATTCAAAATTCAAAATTGAAAATTGAAGACCGAAGATCTGCAGTCTTGCTACGCGCAAGTCCTTTCCCAATCTTCAATCTTCAATTCTCAATCGCCAGTCAGTTATGCCAATTTACGTGAGCCGTCGCCGATGACCACATCGATGACTTCGGGCTCATGGCCATACTTGGCGGCAAACTTTGACTTGGCGTCGGCGATGAACTTGTTGTAGAGGTCGGCACGAACCAGATTGATGGTGCATCCACCGAAGCCACCACCCATGATGCGGCTGCCGGTGACGCCATTTTCCTTGGCCAGGTCGTTCAGATAGTCCAGCTCCTCGCAAGAGACCTCGTACTCCTTCGAGAGTCCGTAGTGGGTCTCATACATCTTCTGGCCCACGGTCTCGTAGTCGCCCTCAAGCAGAGCGTCGCAGACTGCCAGCACGCGGTCCTTCTCGCCCAGCACAAAGTGTGCGCGGGTGTAATCCTCTTCGCCAACTTCGGCACGGACCTCCTCCAGCTGCTCCCAAGTGCAGTCGCGCAGTGTCTCGAACTTGCCTTCGGGGTGCTTGGCCTGGATATGCTTCACCACATTTTCGCAGGAGTTGCGGCGGTCGTTATAGGGCGAACCGGCCAGTTCGTGCTTCACCTTGCTGTTGAGCAGCACCAGACGGTAGCCATCGGGCTTGAAGGGGAAGTACTCGAACTCGCGGCTACGGCAATCGAGGCGCATCAGGCAGCCTGCCTTGCCAAAGACGGAGGCGAACTGGTCCATGATTCCGCAGTTCACGCCGCAATAGTTGTGCTCAGTAGCCTGCCCGGCAAGCACCATGTCCCACTGGCTCACCTTGTTCTCGCCGAAGATATCGTTCAGACCGCAGGCGAAGCAGCTCTCCATAGCAGCCGACGACGACATACCGGCACCGAGGGGCACATCGCCGGCAAAGGCGATATTGAAGCCCTTCACGGGAACGCCCAGTTTTTGGAACTCTTTGGCAATGCCATAGATATAACGTGCCCAGGAGGCTTTCGGGCCAGCAGGATCATTCAAGTGGAAGTCCACACGGTCCTTCAAGTCGATAGCATAAGCCATCACTGTGTCCTCAGTTCCGTTGGCACGCATCTCGGCCATAATGCCCTTGTCTACTGCGCCGGGGAACACGAACCCGCCGTTATAGTCGGTATGCTCACCAATGAGGTTAATACGTCCGGGAGATGCATATACATTGCCGGTTTTGCCATCAAAATGCTTGATGAAGCGACTTCTTACGAATTCAATTTCCATCATTTTCTTTAGGTTTTGATTTTTGTAAATTAGGGTTTAATGAGTATTGTCTCTAAATAAATATATGTCGCTGCAAAGTTACACATAAAAAATAAAATCACAAAACTTTTGGCGGTTTAATTTAACTGAACACAAAAAAAGAGAGTCATTACGACTCTCTTTATGAACTTTGGCGGAAGCTGGGGGATTCGAACCCCCGGTACGGGAACCCGTACGGCAGTTTAGCAAACTGCTGGTTTCAGCCACTCACCCAAACTTCCCTGGCTTCCTTTTTGTACGCCAAAAAACGTTTTCTCTCAAACGCGGTGCAAAGGTACAACTATTTTTTTTCCCTTGCAAATTTTTTACGTTTTTTTTCTCTATAATGACAAAAAAAGACGAAAAAGAGAGGGAAACGGCAGTCAAGGGGTGTCAAATGGCCTGTCCAAAGAGCGTGGCGCTGGTGCTGCCGGCGATTTTGACACGCACTGTTTCGCCTATATGGTGCTGGCCCTTGTCAAATACCACCATCTTGTTCTGGGAGGTCCGGCCGCACAACTGCTCCCGGCTGCGTTTTGAGAAACCCTCCACCAGCACGTCGAACTCCTGCCCCTCGTCCTTGCGGTTTTGCTGCGCGGAGATTTCAGTCTGCAAAGCAATCATCTCGTTCAACCGGCTCAACTTCAACTCTTCCGGCACATCGTCGGGCAGATGTTTCGAGGCGTAAGTGCCCGGCCGCTGGCTATACTTGAACATGAAGGCGGCATCGTAGCCCACCTCGCGCATCAGACTTAATGAGAGTTGATGGTCCTCCTCAGTTTCTGAATGATAGCCCACAAAGATGTCGGTAGTGATGCTACAGTCGGGAATGATGCGACGGATGGCCTCCACACGGCCTAAATACCACTCACGCGTGTACTTCCTGTTCATCAGTGCCAGTATACGGTTGGACCCACTCTGTACGGGCAGATGGATATGATGGCACACATTGGGCATTTCGGCAATGACGCGCAATGTTTCATCGCTCATGTCCTTAGGATGCGAAGTGGTGAACCTCACTCGCAAACCCGGCGCCTGCTCGGCCACAAGGCGCAGCAACTGGGGGAAGTCCACTCCTGACTGGGACTGGCGCTCATCTGCGGCCTTATATGAATTGACATTCTGCCCAAGCAGGGTCACCTCTTTATAGCCACGGTCACGTAAATCGCACACCTCTTTTAATATACTATTCACGTCGCGGCTGCGCTCGCGTCCGCGTGTGTAAGGCACGATGCAGTAGTGGCAGAAGTTGTTGCAGCCTCTCATTATGCTCACAAAGCCACCAATGCTGCGGCCTATGCTCATACGCTGTGGAACCACGTCACGATAGGTCTCGGTGGCCGAGAGCTCCACGTCGATGGCTTTCTGGCCCATTTCAGCCTGTGCCACCAAATGAGGAAGCGACAGGTAACTGTCAGGGCCTGCCACCACATCGGCACCATATTCATTGAGCAACTGCTCCTTGACACGTTCAGCCATACAGCCCAAAACGCCGATGATGAAGGGTCTTTTTGACTTCAGGCTCCTCAGTTCTGCCAACCTGTGGATAATCTTCTGCTCGGCATTGTCACGCACGGAACAAGTGTTCAGGAAAACAGCATCGGCATTGTCTATGTGCTCGCAGGTCTCGTAGTGGGCCATTTTCATCACCGAAGCCACCACCTCCGAGTCGGCCACATTCATCTGGCAACCGTATGTCTCAATATAAAGATGTTTCATAAATTTCTTTTTGTTGACGCTGCAAAATTACTAATATTCGGGCAAAAAAGAGCAATTTTTAATTCCTATTTAATGCTATTTAGCGATATGCAGGCCTTAAACCCTAAAAAATGCTTAAAAGAAGAGGCGTTTTGCTGTCTGCCACACCGCCAATAGCATTTTTTTGACTAATTTTGCAGAGGAATCAGAGAAAGACACCAATATATGATAGAAATAAGCAATCTCAAAAAAAACTTTGCCACCACCACGGCCTGCGACATAGAGTCGTTTCGCATCAACGATGGCGAAGTGCTTGGCCTCGTGGGCAACAATGGAGCGGGAAAAACCACACTCTTCCGTATGCTGCTCGACCTTCTCAAGCCCGACAGCGGGTACGTGACCATCGACGGCATCAATCCTGCAGAAAGCGAGGAATGGAAACAATTCACTGGCGCTTATATAGACGAAGGATTTCTCATCGACTTCCTCACTCCCGAAGAATACTTTTCGTTTCTTGGAAAAATCAGCGGCATCGACCAAACAGAGATGGACAGACGCCTGGCACAGTTCCAGCATTTTGCCGGCGGTGAGGTGTTCGGCCAGCGTAAGCTGATCCGCAATCTTTCGGCAGGCAACAAACAGAAAGTGGGCATTATATCGGCCCTCATCCGCCAGCAGCGGCTGGTGATTCTCGACGAACCTTTCAATTTCCTTGACCCCACCAGTCAGGTGGTGCTCAAGCGCATGCTCACCGACTATGCTTCACAAACAGGTGCCACGCTGCTCATCAGCAGCCATAACCTGCAACACACCATAGAAATCAGCACACGTATTGCCCTGCTGGAAAAAGGAAACATCATCAGAGACCTGCCCAATGACAATCTGGCAGCAAAAGACGAGCTGACGAACTACTTTGGCGAGTAATAAATGGGTGGAAAAACGGGAAAATGCACTCTGTTTAGAAAAAAAATCTAAAAATATTTTCTTATCAGACTGAAAATGAGTACCTTTGCACCCTAAATTTTGGAACACATTTAAAAAAAGGTATAAAGAATTATGACAAAAGCAGAAATAGTCAAGTCAATTTCAACGCAGACCGGTATTGGTTCAAAAGAGGTTCTGGCCGTAGTTGAGTCATTCATGGAAGAGATACGAATGAGTCTGGCAAACAACAAGGAGAACGTCTATCTGCGTGGTTTCGGGAGCTTCATCGTGAAGCACCGCGCACAGAAGACCGCTCGCAACATATCCAAGAACACCACTCTGGTTATCGAAGCCCACGACCTGCCCGCCTTCAAACCCTGCAAGAGTTTCATGAACCGAATGGTTCAGGACTAACGAGAAAGAGGGAAAAGTATTTTAACATTAAACATAAAACATTTTACAATTATGCCAAACGGAAAAAAGAAAAAGGGCCACAAGATGGCAACTCACAAGCGTAAGAAGAGACTGCGCAAGAATCGTCACAAGAGCAAATAAGCTCTCATGACAAAAGAGATGGAAGGAGCCTACCCAGGGTGCAGACATAGAAGCACCGGGGTACTCCTTTCTTTATTATTACACCTTTAAACACAATCAAGAGAAAAGAATGACAAGCGAAGTTATCATTGATGTTCAGCCCAAGGAAATCTCCATCGCCCTGCTCGAAGACAAGAATCTGGTGGAATACCAGAACGAGCCCAGAGAGATGTCGTTTGCCGTGGGAAACATCTACGTGGGCAAGGTCAAGAAACTGATGCCCGGACTGAACGCTTGCTTCGTGGATGTAGGCTCGGAGAAAGAGGCCTTCCTCCACTATCTTGACTTGGGACTGCAGTTTGGCTCGTTTGAGAAATATCTCAAGCAAGTCAGTAACGACCGCAAGAAACTTTTCCCCATCCAAAACGCTTCACACCAACCTGACCTGCCCAAAGAGGGAAGCATCCAGAACATACTCTCAGTGGGCCAGGAAATCCTTGTGCAGGTGGTCAAGGAACCTATCAACACCAAGGGTCCCAGACTGACTTGCGACCTGAGTTTTGCCGGGCGCTATATGGTGCTTATCCCATTTGGCGACAAGGTTTCAGTGAGCAGCAAGATAAAGCGGGGAGAAGAGCGCTCACGACTGAAGCAGCTGGTACAGAGCATGAAGCCGAAGAACTTCGGAGTCATCGTCAGAACTGTGGCCGAGGGAAAAAGGGCCGCAGAACTGGACCAAGAACTGAAAGTGCTGCTGAAACGATGGGAAGAGGCCATCACAAAATTCCAGAAGACCACCAAGCGCCCAATCCTCGTCTACGAGGAGCAGACACGCGCCGTGGCACTGCTGCGCGATCTTTTCAATCCCACCTATGACGGCATCTATGTGAACGATGCCGACATACACCGCCAGATTCTGGACTACGTCACTCTGATTGCCCCGGAGAAAGCAGACATCGTCAAGATGTACAAGGGCGCCGTGCCCATCTTCGACAATTTCAATGTCACCAAACAACTCAAATCTGGGTTCGGGCGCACGGTCAACTACAAACGGGGAGCATACCTCATCATCGAACACACAGAGGCTATGCACGTGGTCGACGTGAACAGCGGAACACGAATAAAGAAAGAAAACGGCCAGGAAGCCAACGCTCTGGAGACCAACCTGGGTGCTGCCGACGAACTGGCCCGCCAACTGAGATTGCGCGACATGGGCGGCATCATCGTGGTAGACTTCATCGACATGAACCTGGCCGAAGACCGCCAGATGCTCTACGAGCGCATGTGTGAGAACATGAAGAAAGACCGCGCCCGCCACAATATCCTGCCACTCTCCAAATTCGGCCTTATGCAGATTACGCGCCAGCGCGTGCGCCCAGCCATGGATGTGGCTGTGGAAGAGAGCTGCCCGACGTGCCACGGAACTGGAAAGATAAAATCAAGCATACTCTTCACCGACCAGTTGGAAAGCAAGATTGACCGGTTGGTCAATCAGATAGGCATCAAACGCTTCTCATTGCACGTCCATCCCTATGTGGCTGCCTACATCAACCAGGGTGTCGTGTCCCTCAAACTGAAGTGGCAGCTCAAGTACGGCCTTGGCTGTCGTATCGTCCCAAGTCAGAAACTAGCCTTCCTGCAATACGAATTCTACGACTCAAAACGTCAGTTCATCGACATGCGGGAAGCCAACGAAGTAAGTTAGTAACAGCAAGAAATACAAAAACAAGTTAAAAATGTGGGGGGCAGAGATAAATAATTACTAATTCATCCCTTCTATTCGCAGATAAATTAGTACCTTTGCAGCCGCATTTTGCAAAACAACTTTAATTAACAAATCAAAACTGAAGTATGAATCAGTACGAAACCGTTTTCATTTTGACTCCCGTTTTGTCTGACGATCAGACAAAGGAAACGGTCGCTAAGTTCAAGAAAGTGCTCACCGACAACGGTGCAGAGATTGTGAACGAAGAGGCCTGGGGACTGAAAAAGTTGGCCTACCAGATTGAGAAGAAGACCAGTGGCTTCTATTTCCTGGTTGAGTTCAAGGCAGAGCCAACAATTGTTAAGACGCTGGAGACCGCTTTCCGCCGTGACGAGAAGGTGCTCCGTTTCCAGACCGTGAAACTTGAGAAGTATGCTGCAGAGTATGCTGAGAAGCGTCGCAAGAAGTTATCAACTAAAGTAGAGGAGGCTTAAGCTATGGCAGAGCAGAATGAAATCCGTTACCTGAATGCGCCGTCCATCGACACTAAGCGTAAGAAGTATTGCCGTTTCAAGAAGAGCGGCATCAAGTACATTGACTACAAGGATCCTGAGTTCTTGAAGAAGTTCCTCAATGAGCAAGGAAAGATTCTCCCCCGCCGCATCACCGGCACCTCGCTGAAGTTCCAGCGCCGCGTTGCACAGGCTGTGAAGCGCGCCCGCCAGATTGCCCTGCTGCCTTACGTAACCGACTTGATGAAATAACCAAAAGGAGGACTCAAGAATGGAATTGATACTGAAAGAAGATATTATCGGTCTGGGATTTAAGAACGATATTGTGAATGTGAAGTCGGGCTACGGCCGCAACTACCTTATCCCCCAGGGAAAGGCCGTCATTGCCTCTGAGAGTGCCAAGAAGGTGCTGGCCGAGAACCTGAAGCAGCAGGCCCACAAGCTGGCTGCCCAGAAGGCTGCTGCCGAAGAGCGCGGCAAGGCTCTCGAAGGCGTTGCCCTGACCATCGCTGCCAAGGTGAGTGCTACTGGTCAGCTCTACGGTTCGGTGAACACCGCAACTGTTGCCGAGGAGCTGAAGAAGCTGGGTCACGACATCGACCGCAAGATTATCACCATGAAGGATATCAAGAAGCTTGGTGAGTATGTGGCTCTGGTACACTTCCACAAGGAGGTGACCGCCGAGATTCCTGTCACGGTGATTGCCGAAAACGCCGAGGAGCTGGCTGCCGAGAAGGCTGCCGAAGCCGCTGCCAAAAAGGCCGCCCCCGCTGTTGAGGAAGTCGCTCCCGCTGAGGAAGAGGCTCCCGCTGAGGAAGAGGCTCCCGCTGAGGAAGAGGCTCCCGCCGCAGAGTAAGTCATTGATGAAGGCGCAGTCTTTGCTGCCGCCAACTGACACAATAAAGCCAGTCTGGAAGATACCGGACTGGTTTTTTCATTGTGGTATTGTGACGCCAATGATGGTTAACGCAGACGCACCAGACGGATGCCCGTGAACGACGGATGCTTTGCAAGATATTGTCCTAACGTCATTGGCTCCTCCACCACCTTCTTGTGCAGCTGCGAGGCATTGAGCAGATGCAGGCCGTCTTTACGCCAAACGGCAAAGCCCAGATGGGCAATGTCCAGTCCGGGCTTGGAGCAAGTGATGGCAATGATGTCGCCATCCTTCACCACTTGGCGCAGCAGTTTTGTGTTGCCAATCTGCTTTTTAGGAATATAGCGATACTTAAGTCCTGCAAGCATATTTTCCTGGCTGGCAATCGTTTTCACCAGTTCAGCATTGCCTTTGAGCGCCTTGTACAACTGAGGATGCTGGCTCATAAAGTTCAAGTCCAATGTCTGGATGGCGGTGAATGGTGCCTTTTCCATCTGTATCTCCTCCACATAGCCCATCTTGGCATTGTCGGCTATCCAGTCGCTGAAGTAGTGCAGGCGACTGGCATAACCGTCGAGCCGGCCCTGACGGTAGCGCAACTGCCGGAGGTAATGGCAGAAGGTAGGGTAATCGCCAGCATGTTTCTGATGGCACAACACCAACGCCGACACATTCTCCACCAGCGTGGTACAGTCCAGTTGGCGCGTGTTCACCACCAGTTTCTCCGTGTCGTTCACCTCCAGCGTATGGGCCACGTATGGGCGGTCCTTGAACTGACGGGCAAAATAGAGCACATCGGCATCGGCAGGTGCTTGCCGCAGCACCTTTTCTATGAACACGCTGTCGGTTTGCCCCCATGCAATGCTTGCTGGCATCAACATCAGTGCGATGACGGCATATCCTGTCTGTAAAATCCTACTTATTTCCATCATTTGTGAGTTTATTGTTGTCAGTTTGAAAAGGAGTGCTCCCCTACCCCAACCTGCCGCCTGGAGCCATCGGGAAGTCGGACCTCGGCATCGGCCCCTTGCGGAATAGTGACGCGGACTGTCCAGGATTTATGGTCGGCCGAGGCAGTCCAATGGCAGGCGATGAGCCCCTTGGGCGACTGGATGCTGCACTTCGCCCAGGTGAGACTGCCCAGCATCTGCGGCTCGATGACAATATGCTGCCACGCAATGCTCTCTTCAGCCTGACGGATACCGCCGGGAGCCTGAAAGAGCCACTCCATCAGATGTCCGAGCATCAGATGATTGTTCGACACATTGTCATAGGCCTGCCAGCTCTCCGTCAGGGCCGTGGCCCCCTGCCGCAACTGCCAGGCGTAGCCGGGGATGTCATCGCGACGGCTGATTTGCCATACCACATCGGAACGGCCTCCCTGCCGGAGCGCCTGCAACACATAGCGGAACCCCACGTCGCCGGCGGTCACCAAGGGCTCGCCGGCTTTGGCCGACTGCATGCGGGTGGTGAGGTCTTCTACAAGCGTCTGAAGCACTTTGGCTCTGTTCTCATAGGCGACAAGGCCCATATAGAGGGCCATGGCGGCAGCTGTCTGGCTGCCCCGCTCGTACTGCTGCGTCTGCTCGTTCCAGAATCGGGCGTTGAAGGCTTGCTTGACCGCTGCCGCCATCTGGCCGAACCGCTGTGCATCCTGAGTTTTCCCCAGCAGGGTGGCAATGCGGCTCATGGTGCACAGCTCGTAGTGGTACATGGCTGTGGCCGAGAGTGCCACCGACGTCAGCTGGGCGAAGCCCGGCCGCTCGGGTCCAATGTCAAACCAGTCGCCCAGCCCGTAGTCGAGGATGCCATCCACGGTGCGGCCCTGCAGATAGTCTATGTAGCGCTTCATCGCGTCGTAATGCCGACGGATGGCGGTATCGTCGCCATACCATATATAATTATAATAGGGACAGAGTATGAACGATGCGCCCCATTCGGGGGTGTCTTCAAATCCGCTGCCTTTGTCGAACAGCGTATATTCCGGCGCAATGGTGGGAATGGCCCCGTCGGGGTGCTGCGAGTCGGCCAGGTCGTCGGCAATCTTGTTCATCAGCGCCTGCATGTTGTATCGGTACATCATTGAGTAGGCCATCAGGTGGTTCTGCTCTTGCCACCCCAGTTTCTCGCGGGTGGGGCAGTCGGTGGTGATGCTTGCCAGATTGCTGCTGATGGCCCAGTCGATGAGCGTGTAGATGCGGTTGATGAGGGAGTCGGAGCACTCAAAGTGGCCAGTCTCCCCGACATCGGCCGACGTGTGCAGGCCTGTCAGTCCAAGCACCTCTACGCCCTCGTCGGCCTTGACCTCCACATACCGGAAACCTGTATAGGAGAACTGTGGTTGCCATGTTTCGCCCTCTTTGTCGCCCCGAAGTACATAGGTCCAGGCATAGCCGGGCATGCACCTCTGATAGACCTCGCCGTCGCGCAGGATTTCGGCCGGACGCAGCGTGACGCGGCTGCCCCGCTTGCCGCGAACCGCCAGCCGCACTATGCCCGAACAGTTCTGCTGCATATCGTAGACGGTGGACATTCCGGGGCTTTGAGTCTTCAGAGTCATCGGCAGTTCCTGCTTCACGATGAGCCGTGTCTGCCCGTCCTGCCTCAACAGCGGCACATCCCAGTGAGGGCGGGTGATGACCACGGGCTTGGGGGTGGCTACGTGGGTGGCATCGTAGGTCTCGCCTGCATAGATGCTGCTATAGGTCACCGGGCTCTCACTGGCCATCCACGAGCCATCGCTCACGATGGTTTGCCGCTTGCCATTGGAAAATTCAACGGTCAGGGCGAAGAGCAGTTTGGGAGCGCCGCACGACCCCGCCATCTTGTGGTAGCCCTTCAGCGGGATGTCGTACATGCCGCCGCCCAGCATCACCTTGATGGCGTTGTGCCTTGAGCGACCGGCATTGAGCAGCGCTTTCACGTCGAAGGTGTTATAGAGCAGGCGCTTGTTGTACATCGTCCAGCCGGGGTCGAGGAAATGGCGCCCTACCCTCTTGCCATTGATGAAGAGTTCATATTGGCCCATCCCACAGACATTGACCCAGGCCCGCACTATCTTGCCGCGCTCCAGGGTGAACTGCCGTTCCATCACGGGCAGTTTGTAGGTTTTCAACGATTGTCCTTTCTCCGATTTTGCCTTCAGCAGGTGGACGTGAGGGAACAGGATGGTGGAGTCGGCCTCAAGGGCTATCCACTGGGCATTGGCAAATGCTTCGGTCTGTGCCACCGTAGTAACAAATGCAGTAAAAAGGAGGATGAGTGATAGAGCAATTCGTAGCATGGCGGGAACAATTAAAACAAATCAGTCAAGTGGAAAACGGATGCAGAAGCGGGCGCCTGCGTGATAATCCTCATCGAGGGTGAGGGTACCACCGAGATTGGAAATATGGCGTTTGACCAGTGGGAGGCCAAGACCAAGACCTTCAGAGAGGTCGTCTACCTTGCCAAAATAGGTGAAGATGCGCTGGATGTCTTCTTCGGCTATGCCTTTGCCTGTGTCTTGAACGACGAACAGCAAGTTTCCTTCTTTCAGCGAGATATGCAGCGATATGTGCTGTCTGTCGGAATACTTGGCAGAGTTGTAGAGCAGTTCGCTGAGGCTGCGCATCAGGTAGACCCGGCTGGTATGGATGCAAAACTTGTCGTCAACGTCAGAACTGAAACTGATGACAAGGTCGGGAAAGTGCAGATTAACGTAGCTGATGCTCTCACGTGCCACCTGGTTGCAGGCCACCTCTTCATGCTTGTAGCTGTTGAGCTCCTCGGAGAGGCCGGAGTCCGAACTGGCGAAAAGCATATTCACCAGATAGTTCAGTGTCTTCGAGTTGTGCTTCATCATGCCGGTGATGCTCTTCAGTTCCTCCTTTGAGAGTGTGCCCTGGGTGCTTCCGCCCAGCAGCTGCGCAAAGCCCATAATGATATTGAGCGGTGTGCGTATCTGGTGGGTCACGTTCTGCAGGAAGACGGTCCTCTGCCGGTCGGCCTCCTCGGCCTTTCGGGTAGCGGCGGCCAGCTCCTCGTTGCGCTGCCGGGCCTGCTCGGTGGTGTACCGCACGCTGCCCATGTGGAAGTTGAGCCGCTGCAACATCATGCCAAAGCTGTTTTGCAGCCGGCCCACAGCGTCTTGGCGCTGGCTCCGCTGAATGTGCACCTCCATATTGCCGGCAATGATGCTTTGCGTCTTTTCCAGCAGTTTGCCGAGTGGACTGAGGGCATTGGCCACGGCATGCCTGCACAGCAGCTGGATGAACACGAGGCCAAACAAAAGTATTGGCAGCAGGATGTGGTTAAGCCTGTGATAGCCAGCCCAAATATCGCTGTCGGGGCATACCAGCGCCAGGCTCCAGTTGGTTCCGGGCACAGACTGGTAGACCACCATGCAGGGCACACCGTCAAGGACCACGCTCATGTTGCCCGAATTGCCTTTGGTCATCTCGTGGCCCAAACTGATGACATCGGGCTGCGTTCCGGGATCCACACCGCTGAAGATGGTCTGCTTGAACCGGCAGAGCGTGTCGGGGTGTATGATGTAGCGGCCATCCTTGTCGGTCATCATCAGGTAAGAGTGCGGATAATGCTTCACGGGGACACTCGAGGCTATAGAGTCGCTGACAGAAGTGACGACATTGAAAAGATGGCCCAAGGTCACATCGGTCGAGATGACTGCCACGAACTGGCCATTGGCATCATAGATGGGCTTGCAGTACGACGCAATCATATCGTCCAAATATACCGTCAGCGTGTCCACATCATCATAGAAATCCACCCAGCAGGGGGCGTTCAGCTGGCGGGGCGTCTTATACCACACGCGCTCAAAATACTCATAGGGTTCTTCTATGGTCGAGATGATCGAGTCGCCCCTCCTGATGGTGTAGACCGAGTAGTAACGGCCATGTTCAGGAAAGGTGTTGGGCTCCATACTGATGCTGCACCCATCGGTATTAGCATTCAAGCTGACCACGGCCCTCGACAACTTCAGCAGCGAGTCTGGCTGCAGATTCTCAGAGACGAGCCAGCCGTATGACTCGGTGGCCGTCTCGATGGTTACCAATATGTGCTGCAAGCGCTGCATGGTGGTGCCAAGTACGCTGGTGGCGTGGCCTACGGCTTCGCTGCGGATGATGCTGCGCGACTGGGTGTAGAGCAGGCTCATCGACAGTATGAAGATGGGGGCAGCCAGCAAGAGAATGACGAGGCTGAGCTTCGACGAAAGGCTGCGCGATGGCGACCGGAGCCATGCAAAGACCGTCTTCCACGCATCAGTCATGAGGCACCTCCTTCCTGTTTTCCTCGTCAGAAAGACTTATCAGATGGTTCAGCAACTCGGTGATGGCCTTGCCGTTTGCCTGAATGTCGCCAACCAGTCTGGCACATTCGCCGCAGTCGCAATGCTGCAATTCCGACAGGGCCACTACATCTTTGTCGATGATTTCGGAAGGCCCGACCATTTGGTTGGTCATGTTGTTCAGGAAGGTGGTTTTCAGGCGGTCGGCCTTTTGCGCATCGTCGTATGCCTTGCGCAACACCTTGCCGCGCTCCTGCAGAGTGGCGGTCAGCTGCTTCAGCTCGCCAATGTGGGTGGCAAGCGACTGCTGCATCTGCTGGAAATTGTCTTGCAGACGCCCTATCTCGTCATGCTGGCGGCTGTTGGGAATAGTCTCGTCATAGTGACCGTCGGCAATGTGCTGGGCCGACTTGGTCAAGATGCGCAGCGGCTTCAGCCAGTAGTGGAGAAACATGAAGCAGAGAACGAACAACAGCAGCAGACCTACGATGGCAATGGCCAACACATAATAGGACAGGCTATTGTAGGGGCCAAAGATGTCGTCTTTAGGATAGATGATGCAGACGCTCCAGTTGTTTGACTTCATCACTCGACCGTAGACAAACGTCTGCTTGAAGGGCTTGTAGAACACATAGTAGTCGGCACCGTTCATGGTGTACCGCTTATATCCTGTCTCTCCAGACAGGATTGACTCGCCCGCAATTCTTACTGAAGCGTCGGCGGCAGTCTCAGCCAAGGTAAACACCGACTGGTCGAACAACTTGCTGCTGTCGGGATGGATGATGAACGTGCCGTCGCCGTCGAGCAGCGTGCCGTAAGAATTGGCTGAAGGCTTGGCCGACAGCAGGATGCGGGAGAACTGCACCAACGACACGTTGACAGCCATCACCCCCACAGTCTTGCCGACACTGTTGATGATGGGCAGACAGAACGTGAGGCAGGCCTCCTCGTCGTCGTGCAAGTCTACCATTTGCCGCATCCATCCCACTTTGCCAGTGGCCATCGGCTCCTTGAACCAAGGTTCCTCAGTGTAACTACTGCCTGAAAAAGAATCGGAGTGGACGACGGAGTCGGCCGCGTCGGACACGTAGTGGAAGTAGGTTGCAAAACTCTCACCACCGGCAAAATAGTCTGGTTCGAAGGCAATGGCACAACCCTGAATGTAGGGGTTCGACTCCACCAGCCGGCGACAGTATTTGAGCATCTGCGCACGGTCGTTCAGATAGGGCCACATATTAAAATAGTGATTGCCAGCTGCCTGCTCCGCACTCAGCAGAATGTTGTCAATGCGCAATACGGTCTCCTCAAGCGTCTGGGCCGCTTTCTGCAAGGCTTCATCCTTGATGGCCTTCCGGGCATAAAAAAGCATCACTGCGAGCGAACTCAACAGCAGCAACGACATGGCCGTCACGACTGTCACACTTAGCCGGACTGACAACAGCTTCCATCTCAACCACTTCGGCATCTGCACACAGTTTCATATTACGAATAGAGATACAAGCAGCCCCGGAATATGGCATACACCAGCGTAGCCACAAGCACCACGATGACCATATCGACATCGGTCAGGGCATAGCCGGTAGAGGTGTATTGCGAAGAAATGAAATTGCTGCCCCCCGACAGTCGCCGGTTCAGACGGTAATGCAGCAGCCACACGCCTGTGCCCACCAGTCCGCCCCAAAGCAGTCCGCAAAGGATGTCGCCAGGGAAGTGTACGCCCAGATAGAGGCGCGTCCAGCAGTTGACCAGCGACCAGGCGATGAGGGCCACCGACAGCAGCCGGCTGCGCACAAGCAGCGCGAAGAAGACGGCAAGGCTGAAGGTGTTGGCGGCATGGGAAGAGAAGAAGCCGTACTTGCCCCCACGATAGCCGTTCACCACATCCACAGCCATGCCTATCTGCTCGTCGTGGCTGGGGCGCCAACGCTCCACTAAGGGTTTCACAATCATGTCGTTGAGCGAACCGGCCAACAACACGCAGAGACCGGCACAGACCACGATGAGCAGGACTTTCTTCAGATTGTCGTTGTTCTTCATCACCAGGAAAAGCAGCGACACATAGAGTGGAACCCAAGTGACAGCTGTGGTGAGTGTCTTCACCAAACCGTCTAAAAACAGCGAAGGACTGCCGTTCAGAGTGAGCAGCAGCTGCCGGTCAAGGTCTATCAACTGAGACAAATCCATCGTCTTATATATTTTGTTATTAGGATCCGGCCATCTTGGAAATGATGGCGGAAATATCGGCCACATCGACCCGGCCGTCGCCGTTCACATCGTAGCCGCTGCCAGTGAGGCGGATGACGTTGTCCCCCTCCACGCTGGCATCGCCCCAGACGAGGGTGGCCGTCACGCGGTCGCTGTCCTGCCAGCCATCCTTTGCGGCATAGACGGTCAGCACAAAGTAGTCGGGCACGCGGACGATACCGCCCCGACCACTGAAGGGATACGGGCAGGTGAGCGTCCAAACACATTCGGCGCCCTCAGTGGCGCAGGCGAGCGTCAGCTGACCGTCATTGAGAGTGATGGTCGGAGTGGCACATTTATCAGCCAAAGGCATTTCGCCAAGCTCGACTATTTTCATAAAGTCCTTCCAACTGGCTGCCTCTTGATAAGCAGAGACAGATGAGCCGGGAACGTGCAGGGTCACAAATTGGATATACGAATCCAGAAACGTATCAGTTCCCGTTGAAGGCGGATATTGCGGGTAGCTGTAGAAATCGGTCAGTGCAGGACAATAGGCAAAGGCTTTCTGGCCTATGCTTTTCACATTAGCGCCTATGGTTACTGAAGTGAGATTGGGACAGTTAAAGAACATTTCATCGCTGATAGCCGTCAGCCCATTGCCAATTGTGACAGACGTGAGATTGTCGCAATTTCTGAAAACAGCATTTTCCATACTGTACACACTATGAGGTATATAAATGTTGGTCAGGTTTTTGCACTTGGCAAAGGCCCACTTCTCTATTCTTTTCACACTGCTGGGGATCGTTACGGAATACAACCCGCTACATCCATCGAATGTGGACTTCTCGATGGTAGTGACGCCATTGGGAATGTCTATCGACTCAAGGCTTTTACAATATCGGAAAGTCTCATATCCGAGGCTCGTCAAGCTGGCGGGAAGTTTCATGTCGGACAGCAGCTGACAATAGTAGAAGGCCCTGAAGCCAATCTTTGTCACGCCGTCGGGGATGCGCACACTCGTCAAGCTGTCGCAGGTATAAAACGCATGAGACTCGATAGACGTCACACTTTCTGGAATCACCAGCGTGTCCAGGCGGTGACATTCGGAAAACAAACTTGACTTCAGGCTGGTGATGCCATTGCCCAAAGTGATGGTGCGCAGGTTCAGGCAATAGGTAAAGGCCCCCGCTCCCAATGCCGTCACACTATTTGGAATGTCAACCGAATCCAACTGAACACAATGATAGAACGACTGATCGCCTATCGTGGTCAGGCTTTCGGGCAGCTTGACAGTTGACAGCGCGGTGCATAAGCAGAAAGACTGCATGCCTAAGCTCGTGATGCTGTTTGGCAGCGCGATGGATTCAAGGCCTCCACAGTCATAAAAGGCATTGTTGCCAATGTTGGTCACACTGTATGTTTCTCCATTATAGACAACCGTTTCCGGAATAGTGACGACCCCTCGATACTTCTGAGGGTTTGTAGTCACTTCCGCTATCTTGCCCTTTGGAATCAGGTTGTAGTAGATGCCGTCAATCTCAACAGCCTCTGCACTCGCCACCATCGGCAGGAGCATCATCAGGAAAAGGAAGGGAAGTTTTTTCATTGTAGTGATAATAATTTAGTTTTGGCAGGTGCAAAATTACGAAGAAAAAGCGAAACGGCAAAATAAATGGCAGGAAAAGTGAAAGGCAGGCCCCCTCCGACAAAAAACCGCCGACGGCCTGCCCCAAAACCGCAGATGGCCGGACATAAACTTAACGACTCGACGTAATTTATTTGAATTACGTCGTAATTTATATAAATTTCGTCGTAATTTATGTAAATTACGTCGAGTCGTTAAGTTTTGGTCTGGGCAAAGCAAGTTTTAGCCCCGGCCCCCCGAAGTTTTATCTCCGGGGGAACCAGGTTTTGTTTCCAGCCAAGTCTGATGTGAAATCGGTCCGCCCTATGCCGTCTGTTCTATCAGCCTCTTGATGACATCCTGCTCGTCAAGGTGGTCGCGGTGGACGGCTACGCGGATGCTGGCGTCGCCAAGAAGCCCCTTCAATATATAGTGGTGGCTCTCAATCTTGAAAAACGGACGGGCCAGCATATCGAGAAAAACGAAAGAGCCGAGCGACCGGAGCGAGAAGATGAACTCACGGCTGACGGGCCGGTCGAGCTGATACTGAAAAGCAATCCAGCCGGCCTCGGTACAGGGTTCGGGCGATGGGGTGATGTCTCTGATGGCCATTGTCAGGAAATGCTTTGGGCAATGTCGGCCACAGCGCCGACCAGTGCCTGAAGGTCAGCCTCGGAGGTGAAGTCGGAGAGCGACACACGCACGGTGCCATAGCGCTCGGTGCCGAGCTGCCTGTGGATAAGCGGGGCACAGTGCAGGCCGGTGCGTACGGTGATGCCATAGCTGTTTTGAAGGATATAGCCCACATCGGCAGGCTGAAGCCCGGCAATGTTGAAGCTGACGACTGGGCCTTGGACCGAGGGGGCCGGGGCAACATAGAGCTGCACCTGGGGCAGGCGGCGCAAGGCGTCGATGAGCCATAGGGCCTGCTGCTGCTCCTTCCTGAAGATGGCGGCCACGCCGCGCTCCAATACATAGTCTACGCCGGCCTTCAGTCCTGCCAGACCAGGCAGGTTGGGCGTGCCCACCTCATATTCCCATTCGTTTTCAGGCCCATAGTCAATGATGCTGCTGTCACGGCCGGTGCCGCCAAACAGCAAGGGGCGCAGGCTGATGCCCCGGCGCACATAGTAGCCGCCCGTGCCCATTGGCCCGAAGAGTGCCTTGTGGCCTGTGAAGACAAGGATGTCAACGCCCCAGCCGTCGACGTCGATGGGGATGCAGCCTGCACTCTGGGCGGCGTCGAGCAGCAGCAGCGCGCCTCTTCGATGGGCCTGCCGGCAGGCATCGGCCACGTCGGCCACCCGACCCGTCACGTTGGAGCAGTGGTTGATGGCCGTCAGGCTGTAGGTGCCATCGGCCTGAGCGGAAACACAGTTGTGCAAGGGGCGCAGCACGCTGTTGTGGCTGTCGGGCGAGCTGTCGCAATGGCGCCAGCTGATGCCCTGCAGCACACGGTTGAGGCCATCGGTGGCACCGCTACAGAAGAATATGCGCCCATAGTCGCTGATGTTGAACAGCCGACCAAGGGCCTGCCGCAACTGGGCCGGCAGGTCGTCATGCTGCGACAGATTGCTGCGCAGCGCACTCACGGGCTGGCTGTCCAGGGCCGCCGTCACGGCCTGAACGACCGATGCCGGCTTTGGCCAACTGGTTGCTGCGTTGTTCAGATAGATCATTTGTGTTCCATCACCTTGAAGCCCATCACCTCGCTAATCTGGTGCAGCATCTTGGTATAGTCGCCGAAGACGAGCACCTGGTGGTGGCCGAAACCGGCCAACTGGTGCATGAAGCCGCGGGCATCGTTCATCTTTATATAATAATAAGGTGAACAGTAGACGGCGTCGAACTCAGACCGTATGACCTCGCCGCGCTTCACGCTGATGGTGTCGGCCTGTGGATTGAAACGGCTCAGGGTGACGTATTGCTCCTCGTTCTCGGTAAAGTCTACCTGCAGCTTTCCGCCAAAGCCCTGCCCGGTGAAAGCCCAGAGCTTGTACTTCAGCGGCTTCTTGCCATAGCCGTTCATGCAGAGGGCAGGCACCGCATGGTGTATGCGCAGCAGCTCGTCGGTCTCCATATTGGGGTTGCCCATAAAGGCCGGACGCATGGCGGCAGCCTGCATGATGGTCATGGCCAGCAGGGCGTTCAGGTCTTCCTCGCAACCGCTGGGGTAGCCCTCGTCCTTCAGCAGCGAGTGAGTGGTGCAAGGGGTGAACTTGCGCTGCTGTGGAATCTCGCTTGTGCAAAGCTCGTGGCAGGCCGTCGAGAAAGCGTTGCAGTCGTAGTCGGCCATCATCCGCTTGGCAGCCAGATAGTATTTGATGTCGTTCACAAACCATTCCTTGTTCACCTTCGTCTCAAGCGAACCGCCAATGATTTCTTGGGCAATGGGGCGGGCCTCCTCGTCGGTCACCTGGTCCATATACTTGAAGATGTCGCGGAAGGGCAGCTTGACAATCTCCATGCCGTAGCGCGAGCGGATGAGCTCAGGGTCGCGGATGACGCTCTGCAGGCCGAAGGTGGGCATTGAGCCGTGGGTGAGCACCAGGGCGCGGGTGTTGGCCACCACCTTGCGCACCCACAGGGCGTGGGCTATTTCGTTCAGGTCGCGCAGGTCCATGCAGACGTATGCCTCCAGGCCGATGGAGCGGCAGTAGGCGGCAAAGTCGATGCCCTCGTTGCCGTTCTGCAGGATGATCACGGGCTTGCGGTAGCGCTCCAGCTTGGGGATGCGCCAGTTCATGCAGAGAAAGAAGTCGACCTCGTCAAGCCGCTCCTCAATGCGGGCGTAGACATCGCGACTGACCACAAACCGCTCGTCGTAGCGGGCGTCGACGGCAGGCAGCAGGGCCATTTCGGGCGTTGCCCCCTGCAACGTCGCCACTGCGTCGGCGAAAGCCTTGTCGGCAGCGGCAGCCTCGGCTTCGGGCGTCATATCCTTGGCATAACCGGCGCGGCAGGGGCCTTCCCAGAAATGGGAGTGGGTGAGGCAGCCCACGATGGGGCGCACCACCAATTTCAAGTTCATTGCTTTTTCTTTCATAAGTAGTTGGTTTGGCTTAGTAGATAATTCTGCCTGCAAAGGTACAAAGAAATTCGGAATAACAAGTTGTTTCCACCCTAAAAGTTAGGGGTTAGGAGACTTTTCTGTTAAAGAGTGTTACAAAATCAACATTTTCTTGCCAAATATTTTTTTGTATCGGAAAAAACCTCTACCTTTGCACCCGCAATTCAGAAATAAAGCAAAGAGGTGCGTTAGTTCAGTAGGTTAGAATGCCTGCCTGTCACGCAGGAGGTCACGAGTTCGAATCTCGTACGCACCGCAAACGGAAAAGCTCATTGATTCCAAAGGAAGTCGATGAGCTTTTAAACTATTAAAGCCAGACAAAAATGAAGAAGACACTTCTCACTATCGCCATGATGGCAATGGCCGCGCTCACGGCCACAGCACAGAAACGCACCACCAGAGCAACGCTGTACAAGGAATTCAAACCCTCGACGATACTCCTGAACGACGGGCGCGTCATCAAACAGCCGCTCACCAACGTGTTCCTCAAGAACAGTTCGCTGGTCTACCTGAAAGGCACCTACACGATGGAGGCCAACATGGACAACATTAAGGCGGTGACTTTCGACGACCGCTCGTACATCGTCATAGACAACCAGCTGGCCTACCAGGTGGGCGACAGCGTGGACAATGGCAATGCCCTCTACAGGGTAGACCTCTTCGACATGGACTCCTATCAGGCCCAATTGCGAAACAACGTGAACGTGTCGAACCTCGACCTGGGCGAAATGATAGGCGTGACCACCGTCGACCTGAACAATGAGGAGGACTACAAGTTCCCCATCATACCTATTTATTATATGCAATATAACGGTGAAATGGTCAAAGTTCACGAGCGAGAACTGTGGCGACGCCTGCCCAAGGACAAGGACCTGCGCAGAATGTTCAAGACCGTCATTGGCGAGAACTCGTTCAGCTGGACCAACGACAGCAGCCTGCTGGTGCTGCTCAAGGCCATCACTCCAAGACAATAGTATGAAACTGCCGATGCGCATAAAGGACTACTACGAAATGGCCATCAAGGCTGCCGACGGGGTGCTGCGCAATCCGATGGAGAGCGTGGGCGACGTGCTGCGCGAAAGGCTGGGCTACGCCAAAGGGGTCAAGGGCTTTCTGGCCGACCCGTGGAACTTGTTGCTGATGAGCCAGCCCATAGGCCTGGCAAGCCGCGTGCTCTATAAATATCTGCGCACACGCGAGCACCAGCGCAGGGAGATGGAGATGATGAAGCGCAACATCATAGCCAAGCAGCAAGCCATCATACGCAAGATGGAGGAAGAAAACTGGCAGAACGAGATGGAGCGCCGACATCTGCAGGAGACCATAGACTTTCTGGAGGAGACTCTCCGCAAGATTGAGGAACAACAGAAGAAAAAGTGAGCAACGAAAGACGATATGAGGCGGTAGACCGCGAGACCCTGCGCGTACTGAAGATGCAGCAGGCCGACCTGGAACGGCTGCAACACAACAGCGACACGCAGCGCGAACAGCTGAACCAGATGGGACAAAGGCTGGACAAACTGAAGCAGCGCGCAAAGGCGCTGGCCCAGGCCGGAGGGGCCGAACTGCCCACGGAGCGCCATCTGCCTGTAGGCTCCCAGCCGGCACCCAGCCAGCGGATGCAGCTGGACGAGGTGGCTCAATGGGAGCAGCTGGTACAGCGGGCCAACGCCGAAGTGGGTGGCACGGTGGGCGTCGACGACCTGCTCACCGCTTTCGAGGTGAAGAAGACGGAAGCCGAAGTGCAGCGCATAGAGAGTGACTTTGCCCGACTGACGGGTATGAACGCTGCCGACCAGGCATTTCTGACCACGGCCACCGCCATACAGCTGACCCGATGGATGATGATGCCACGGCTGGTGGGCGCGATTGGCAAGACAGCCCGCCTGCTGGCGCTGCTGTCGCCGGCCACGATGGGCCTGCTGACGCGACAAGGGGCCGACGGAGCCAACGCGGCACTGACCGACGAGGTGAACAAGGCATTCCAGGAAGAGGCCGGATGGTCAGGCGAGGCCGCCAGTCAGGCCAGCCGCTCATGGGAAGACATACTGCGGGATGGTAGCAGCCTGAACGACAGGCCATTTAGCAACGATGCGCTAAACTGGCTCTTCGGGGTCGTCAACAACCTTACGGGCACCAGGACAATGGGCGATTTCACCACCGTCAACGCCACCACCGGCGAAGCGGTCAAGACGGCAGGCATCTTTGCCGACGCCTTCCGCAGCATCAAGGAAGACTGGCTCCGCCTGCCCGCCGCCGTCTATGCTCAGTTTGCCCGCGACAAGGCGGCCGCTGGCGAGTCGACCGACCCCTTGGAGCCACTGGCAGAGACATTCTCGCCAGAGATGCTGAGCGACCTGTACACCTCGCAGTTCACACAACTGACGGCCATACAGGAACTGACCATCGTGGGCCAACAGGCCGCTGTGCCACTGGTCATCAACATGGCCGTAGGACTGCTGCACGGATTTCTCTACGACCCAGCCAAGGACGGATCACGGGAATTTTACGATGCACGCACCAGGAAAATCCTCATCTATTCCAACGCGCTGGCCACGGCAAGCAATCTGTCAATAACTGCCGCCAGCCAGAACTGGGCCAAGTTAGACGTGGGAGGTCTCATCGTCTCGGGCCTGCGCATCGCCCAGGACACAGCTTATATAGCCAGCCTGAAAGACAAATTCATAGCCCGGCAAATGGACAAGGCGCTGGAGGCAGAATTGCGCCACATAGACAGCCACTTCATCAATCTGCCTGCCAACCAATAAAGGCTGTATCATAAAAAACTGCGACAAAAGGGACAAAGAATTTGGCCGTTCCGAAGAATTTGTGTATCTTTGCAGCGACTTTAAAGTAGCTTCAAAACAAACAATGCAAAACAAGGAACAGCACATTCAATTTGCTAATGCGTTTGCAGACATTTTCGAGTTCGACAACCAGACTGAGGTGCGCGAATACCACGTGATGATACATGCGTCGGCACCACGCCAAACCTTCAGCCAACAGCTGGAGGCGGTGCTCGATGCCTACGGGCAGATGCTGGAAGGCCCCCTGAGGGGCGCACAGGCCGTGTTCAAGCGATTCTTCCTGAGCGATGCCGCCAACCAAGCCGACGAGGTGGTGGCTTCCGACGTGACTGACTGCGCCAAGAGCATCGTGGAGCAGCCACCGCTCGATGGCACAAAGGTGGCCCTGTGGTGCTACCTGATGACGAGTGTCTATACCTCTATAGGCACCAGCGGACTCTACGAGGTGCGCCACGGACAGTTCCGCCACCTGTGGAACGGGTCGGCCCACAATATGGCCGCCAACTCGGAGTATCAGACGCGACTGCTCTTCAACGAATACAACATGCAACTGCTGCAAGAGGGATGCACAATGAAGGACAACTGCGTGCGCACCTGGTTCTTCGTCCACGATGTAGACCTCAATTATGGTGGCGTAGTGCGGGCCCGCAACCAGTTCTTCTTCACCCAAGGACTCACCGTAAACACCCATTTCATCTCGTCGACCGGCATCGGCGGACGGCAGCAGGACCCCAACGTGCTCTCGCAGATGGACAACTATGCCATTGCCGGCTTGCAGCCTGAACAGAGGCGCTTCCTCTATGCCGCCACCCACCTGAACCGCACCAGCGACTACGGCGTGTCGTTCGAGCGTGGCACCTGCATAGACTATGCCGACCGCCGCCACGTGTTTATCTCAGGCACCGCCTCAATCAACAACAAGGGCGAAATCATGTATGCCAAGGACATCGTGCGCCAGGCACACCGCGTTTGGGAGAATGTGGAGGCACTACTCTCCGAAGCCGGATGCACCTACGACGACGTGGCCGAGATGGTGGTCTATTTGCGCGATTTGGCCGATTTCATCGTAGTGAGCGACCTCTATAAGGAGCGTTTCCCCGGTAAGCCCTACGTCATTGTGCACGCACCGGTCTGCCGTCCAGGCTGGCTGATAGAAATGGAGTGTATGGCCGTGAAGTCTGTGAAGCAACCGTCGCTGCCCACATTCTAAAAAGAGAACATTTAATAACACAAACAGATATGGTATCATTCGTATTAAGCCTCATAGCCCTGATAGTGGGCTATTTCCTGTATGGACGTTTTGTAGAGAAAGTTTTTGGCCCCGACAGCCGACCGACACCAGCGGTGGCCAAGGCCGATGGCGTCGATTTCATCGTATTGCCCTCGTGGAAAATATTTATGATTCAGTTTCTGAACATTGCAGGAACTGGTCCTATCTTCGGTGCCATCATGGGCGCCAAGTTCGGCCCGGCAGCCTATCTGTGGATTGTTTTGGGCTGCATCTTCGCCGGTGCCACCCACGACTATCTGAGCGGCATGCTCTCAATGCGCCACGGCGGCGCCAACCTGCCCGAGCTGATTGGCCGCTATTTGGGCAATGCGCCCAAGCAGGTGATGCTCATCTTCTCAGTGTTTCTGCTGATGATGGTGGGTGCCGTATTTGTGTACAGCCCCGCCTCGCTCCTGCAGACGCTCTGTCAGGGCTCGGGCGTGGAACTGTTGAGCAGCAGCACATTCTGGATTGTCATTATCTTCGCCTACTACATCATTGCCACAATGATGCCCATCGACAAGATTATCGGCAAGATTTATCCGCTGTTCGCCTTCTCGCTGCTGTTCATGGCTGTTGCGCTGATGGTCATGATTTTTGTCAAGATGCCCAATATTCCCGAAGTATGGGAGGGCGTTGGCGAGGCATCGCTGACAACCAAGAGCATCTTCCCCTCCCTGTTCATCACTATTGCTTGTGGCGCCATCAGTGGCTTCCATGCCACACAGAGCCCGCTGATGGCCCGTTGCGTGAAGAGTGAGAAGATGGGGCGCCCCATTTTCTACGGAGCTATGATTACTGAAGGACTTGTAGCGCTGATCTGGGCCACGGTGGCCATGTATTTCTTCTATAACGAACCGACACCGGGCTATCAGGAAATAGCTGGCGGCGAGCAGATCATCAGCAATGCACCCGGCATTGTGAACGCCATCTGTGCCGATTGGCTGGGCGTCTTCGGCAGCATCCTGGCCATCCTTGGCGTGGTGGCTGCCCCCATCACCAGCGGCGACACCGCCCTGCGCTCGGCCCGTCTCATCATTGCCGACTTCATCCATCTGGAGCAGCGCACCATCATGAAGCGCCTCTACGTCTGCGTTCCGCTGTTTGCTGCCGTCATGGCCCTGCTCATCTGGCAGATGGCCAACCCTGAAGGCTTCGATGTCATCTGGAGCTGGTTTGGATGGAGCAACCAGACGCTGTCTGTCTTCACCCTCTGGGCCATCACCGTCTATCTGGTGCGGCAGAAGAAGAACTACTTCGTCACCCTCATTCCCGCTCTCTTCATGACCACGGTCTGCATCACCTACTTGCTCAGTCAGCAGGCATTCCACATGGAGCTCGGCCCTGCCTACATCGTAGCCCTGGCCTCCTTGACCATCGCCATCGTCTGGTTCTGTTTCTGGTACAGCAAGAAGAGATAAGAGCTTCTTACGGCTATAAAAATAACAAACAACAAAACCATTCATAAACATGAGCGAAAAGGAAATTAAGGAATTGATTGACAGGCTGATTGACCTATCGTTTGCAGAGGACATCGGCGAGGGTGACCATACCACCCTGTGCTGCATCCCGGAAGACGCAATGGGCAAGAGCCATTTGCTTATCAAGGAAAACGGCATACTCGCCGGCGTGGAAGTAGCAAAGGAGGTGTTCCGCCGCTTTGACCCTGAAATGCAGGTAGAAGTGCTGATGGGCGACGGTACCCACGTGAAGAAGGGCGACATAGCCATGATTGTAACAGGCCGCGTGCGCTCGCTGCTGCAGACGGAGCGTCTGATGCTGAACATCATGCAGCGCATGAGCGGCATCGCCACGATGACGGCTCGCTACGTGGAGCGGCTGGAGGGCACCGGCACCCGCGTGCTCGACACCCGCAAGACCACCCCCGGCATGCGCATGCTGGAAAAGCAAGCTGTGAAGATTGGCGGAGGTTGCAACCACCGCATCGGGCTCTTCGACATGATACTGCTGAAGGACAACCATGTGGACTTTGCCGGCGGCATCACCAATGCCATTGACCGCTGCCATAAGTACCTGGACAGCAAAGGACTGAGCCTAAAGATTGAAATAGAAGTTAGAAACTTCGACGAACTGCAGCAAGTGCTCGACCATGGCGGCGTTGACCGCATTATGCTCGACAATTTCTCAGTGGCCGACACAAAGAAAGCTGTGCTTCTGATAGACCACCGCTTTGAGACAGAGTCGAGCGGCGGCATCACCTTCGACACCATACGCGACTACGCGGAGCAGGGCGTCGACTTCATTTCTGTCGGTGCGCTGACCCATAGCGTCAAGGGGCTCGACATGAGCTTCAAGGCATGTTAGGCTACTGCCGGAAAATGGAGAAGTTCACGCTGCCGTAGGCCCGGTGTTCCAAGAAATTGGGATGTGATTCAAAAGCGTTGTCTTTGCCATGCTCCAGCACAAAGATGCCCTCGGGTTTCAGCACATCGCGCCCAAGCACAAAGTCGGGCAATTGTGGAATTTCCTTCAGGGCATAAGGGGGATCGGCAAAGACGAAATCAAACTGCTGACGACAAGTCTTCAAGAATCGGAATACGTCTGCTCGCAGCACTTTGCTGGCAGACGTAATTTCTTCTCCTCCAGTACTTTCGAGCTTGTCTATGCAAGTGGTGATAAAACGATGGTGATCACGGTCCAGTTCCACACTAATCACTGGCGAGCAGCCACGTGAAAGCAGCTCCAAAGTGATGCTGCCCGTGCCCGCAAAAAGGTCAAGGGCGGCGGCTCCGTCGAAATCGATGTAGTGAGTGAGCACATTGAAAATGTTCTCCTTGGCAAAGTCAGTGGTTGGCCGTGCCTTGAATGAGCGGGGAATGTCGAAGTGGCGCCCCTTGAATTTACCGGTGATGATTCTCATCTTCCCTTCACGTAGAGAGTCATTAGGTCATAGGGCATCCCCTTGACTTCCAGTGCCGGGTGCTGCCCGAAATCGGCTTGTGGATTGATGACGTATGCCTTTTGCAGATATTTGCGCAATTCCTGCAAAATCCATTCCTCGTCGGGAATGTCACCCACGATGTGCAACTCGTCAAACTGGGGCTGCAATTGCAACTGCTTCCACACATAGAGCAGGAAATAAAGCGAATCGTGGGCCCGGCTGGTCTCAAAAGAATTGCAGAACTTAAAGCGGTTCTGCTGGAAGCTGAAGACCTCCAGCCTTTTCTCATGGAAATAGCCGTATAGTTTATGGCGTGAGCCCGTGAAACTGCGCTGATGCATATGTCGCCAAACAGGCGACATGGCTGTGATGAGACGCACATCCTGAAAATGATCGTCCACCACCAGCCGGAGATCCTTGTTCATGGAAAAGGCAGCAACGGCGTTCAGGTCAGGCAGCACATTATAATAGACAGAATCCTGCTCTTTGTTGGGAAAGGCGTGTCCGTAGAGGGTAGCTACATTTTGCTCATCGAACTGTTCAATGGGAATCATCAGCACATCGGTGTCGATGAGCACACGTACACGTAGCGAAGGCTCCATCAGCAAATCGGCCGACTTGAATGCTTCACGCAGATTGGCAGCCATGGATACACCGCTCTTCACCACGAATGGCTCGTAGAGAATGTTATTATCGCCGTCGACTGTTGAGAATGACAAACTGTTGCGGCCAATCCGGATGGTGAGCCGCTGAGACGTGTTACCGTTTACGGGCATGTTCTGTTTTTTGTTTGAGTGTATCTTTCTCCTTCTCAGAAGAAATGGTGGAGAAACAAATGGCTGCCAGAACCACAACCAGCAGTCCCAGCAGTACATTTGTCCATCTGTCTCCTTGTTTCATAAATCTGAGAGCAGCCACTACTGGCCGCAGCAGGAGCTATTATTTCTGCGGCAAAACGGGTGCGGTAGATTGGATGTTGGCCACTTCGCGGTCAGCCTCTTCAGCCTTCTTGCGGGCCTTCTCCAAATCCTTCACAGCCTGTTCGGCCTTCTTTTGGGCACTTTCGAGAGCCTTTTTGGTGCTTTCAACCTTTTTCTCGGCCTTCAGCACATTGGCACGAGCCTTGTCGGCGTTTTTCAGAATCTTCTCCTTCTTCTTCAGTTCCTTCTGCTGCAGTTTCAACTCTTCGGCGTTCTTACCGTCAACGACACTCTGAGCCTGCACATTCTGTGCTCCCATCAATGCAGCAGCTGCAATGGCAGCAATCATTACAAGTCTTTTCATTTCCGTTTTTGTTAAAGTTAAGTTATTTTATTATATTATGAGTCAACTGGAAAAAGTGCCATTTTTTGAGACCTTTTTCAGAGGCACTTTCGTTTTGCGCTGAAACGACATTAGATTTAAACTTTGTGTAAGCCATGTGTAAGCCATGATTCTTTAATTTCAATTGGTACAATACTACAATCATTGCAAAAAGAAAGGTAAAATCTTTACAAATACTTTTTCAAGTAGACTCTATTATAGACTAATGCTTGTTCAGGGCGCAAAATTACACAAAAATAGAGGAATGACCAAACCTTTAGCAAACATTTTGCACCAATTTAACTTATCCGTTCCGTCTTTCGCTTGGTTTTAAAGCGGTCAAAGCCTTCTCCATAGACACCGATAACGGCACTTTGGGAGACGAAAGCCTGAGGGTCGACTTCGTTGATGAGCTGGAAAATGATGCTGCTCTGCCTACGATTAGCCAACACAAACAGCATTTTCACTTCCTTGCCAGAATAGAATCCCTGTGCGTCGATGATAGTACATCCTCTGTGAGGCTCACGGTTGATGCGCTGGCCTATCTCCAAATACTTGTCGCTGATGATGAAAAACTGGACTGAACTCCGTCTGGAGTTCACCACCTGGTCGATGCAGAATGCAGTAACATAGAGCACCACGTAGCCATAGAGCACACGCTCGAAGTCGCGCAGCACCAAATAGCTGCTGCTGATGATAAAGACATCGCAAATAAGGATGACACGCCCCAAAGAGATGTCGCGATACTTGTTGACGATGGCCGCAATGATGTCGGTTCCTCCCGTCGAGCCATTGTTTGAGAGCACGAGCCCCACCCCACAGCCACAGAACACGGACCCGATGATGGCTGCCATAAACGGCTGGTCGCTGAGCCAATGCTCATGATACAGCTGTATGGTGATTGTCGAAGAAAGTGTCAGGGCAATCACAGCATAGACCGTTTTCACGCAGAAACGCCACCCCAAGACGCGCAAGGCGACAATGAGCAACACTGCATTGATGAAGAAGTAGGACATTTGGGCAGGAATATTCGTACCCCAATAGAGGATGGACGACACACCTGCCACACCTCCGGTGGAGATATTGTTTGGCAGCAGAAAAATAGTCCAGCCGATGCAATAGGAAAGCATAGCCAGCGTAATCATCACATAGTCGCGCAACTCATCAATGATAAATGCTTTTTTTGAACTTTTCATGGAATTATTTCTTAAATTGGGTGCAAATTTAGATAAAATTTTCGAATTATAAGCCAGTCGAGATAAAAATGTGAACAAATTGCCCCGAAAAGTTAGAAATCAAGGCACACATACGCT
>CADACW010000031.1 GCA_902786565.1 uncultured Prevotellaceae bacterium
GATTTCAACCCTGATTGCAAGGCACCCGCCACAAACGGGTGATTAGCGATATACCGCCCATGGAAAGGCTATTATCTTTGTGGTGGCCATCCGGCAGGCCAAAAGACCAAGCGGAACCCCGTCTGCAAATTAACCGACAACATGGGCGGCGATGAAAGCCAGTCTATAGCTTAGAGCTCGAAGAGGAAAGTACCACTTATGTCAGCACGGAATTGGAGACAAGGCCGTGTATAGGGATTCATGTGCATACAGGAACGGATTGCGTGGAGATTGTTACCTCAGCGGGGCAATTTGTTCTCCATTTATAGAGGAAAGATACGAAAAAGATTTGAATCTTGCCGTACTATGAACCATTATTTTTCAATTTTTGTATATTACTTTTCTTGTTTGCCCTGCAGTACACTTTAATTTTCATTAACAGTCTAAGTGCAATTTGTATCTACTCAGCACCTCTATTGTTTGGTCGGCCTGTGGCCTCAAAATTATAAGAAAATTGGATAGAAAATTATCAAAATAGGCTATGCATGCCCATTGGGGGTACTGAGTAGTTACTGCAATTTTTCTTAATGCTATTGCAAGAATGCCTGATTTTTGCTAATTTTGTAGTGAAAAGACCAGGAAAGGCCCAATTCCCGGATGTCTGATGAATGTCTGATGAAACAGGAAACGGTGATTTCGCTTTATGTTGTGTATTAGGCTGTTATGCGGAAGTTCACATTAGCTGGGAAATCTTTGTAGCCACTCAGGAAGTGAATCATGTATTCATGCCTGCTGATGTTTCAACGTGTCTTCAATTCTGGACAGCAATGATTTCAAGTCATACGCCCATGTGTTGGTTGCCAGTTCGTCCTTTAGCCATGTCCGGGCTTGTTCCAGATATTTTGTAGCCTTGTCATTGTGATACTTTTTAAAATACTGCAATGACTGTTCTGCATATGTTCTAGCATGGAATGTACGTCGTTTGTCATTTGTATAGCATTTATGCAAAATGTCCATGCTACGGTCTAACTGGATTTCGGCTTCTGCCGTTTCAACCTCATAGTTGGCATCAAACATAATTATTGCATGTGAATTTCTGATAGAGAAATGCTTGTCGTCAGTCATCGTTTTTGCTCGATCTATCCAATCGAAGGCTTCACGATAACGTTTCTTTGCTGATAGGTAAAGCGCACCTTGTTGAAGAACATACGGATTACGGTTATCATAGAGAAAAGCCTCTTCAAGAAATTCCTTTCCTTCATGCCAGTTGGGGAAGGCTCGAATCATCATATCCTTGTCAAAAGCCCATTTGTGGAATGTGCGATAATTACATATTGAGACGTAATAAACGTTATTTATGACGTTCCACATCACATCTGCCAGGGTATCACGCTTTGTATATTCCAAGATTGCATCAGAGATGATAGAGGTGCGTGGGCGATAGCCGTCAATCTCGTTTTCGGCTAACCATTCATCATCAGCTTCCTGCAAGAAATCTGCCAGTTGCTTACGCATGGCAATAACCTCCATATAAGTTTTATCGGAGAAATAACTATAAGCTACCTCCATGGACAGTGGGACACGGGCTTTGTTCATATAAGCGCATAAGACGAGGAACTCTGTTAAATCACGGTCTGTATTCTCTAACTTCTGGATAAAATCACGATAACGAGTCCTTATTGTCTGGCCTTTCACATGCCGGATAACGAATTCAAAGATGGAGTCGTTGGCATCGAATTTGTTTTTCTTGATTTCTGCTTCACTACGGCGGATGCCTTCGGGGATAGCATCAATAATGCTTTGAATATCTTGCTCTTTCAATTCTGTGACATTGATGATGTCAAAGTCTTTAGGATGAATCTTATGATTTACGATTGTAAAGTTATGGCCACGGTCCACACCTAACAGCTTGACATTTGGGAGCTTTGTCAGCAACAGGAATGCCTCTACATCATCGGTGAAATTCTCTACGATAATAAGGGCTTTAGAGCTGCCTATCAGCTTAAAGATGTATTCGGCACGCCCCATATTGAGGTAGTTGAACATCAATTTTGTACCATCAAAATCTATCAAATGACCAATCTGCATAGCCAATGTCGTCTTTCCTGAAATCGGGGCACCAATGATAATGGTATGCTTCTGTTTGCCATGAACAGAATTCTCAACATCTTTGTAGAAAGATACCCGTGGAATGACATTACGCAGTATATCCGGCCATTCTGGAGCCATTCCACGATAGAATTCATCAATAGAACGTTGTGTCATACCTCTGTCATCCTTTGGTATAACATTTTTAGGCAACAATTTCTCTAATGAGGTTTGTCTATGTTGATTGACTTTGTTCCAGTCACTCATTAAGGGCGTCTCCTTTAGGAATTCTTCGGTGTCTGAGATAATAATGTTGAAATCGAGATCTTCATAGTACTGAACAATTTCAGGAGTTGGCTTATACAGGATTATCCACATGCTCTTCTTCGTATTGGAGAAAGTCGGCTGCGCTAGAATCGTGTCAATAACCCCGGTGTCATTAAAGTCATATCCCATGAAAAGTGTTGGATAACGTTCTACTGCGGTCGAAAGATAAGCCCATATCTTTGGAGCCTGATTGTAGATATTGGCAATCTTTTCAATACTAAATACATACCCTTGTTCGGGATATTTCACATAACCATGTAAGGGCAAATAGTTTACTCCGCGAGAATCAGTGCAGTCTCCATTCACACTTTGCTCATGGACATACCTATTGGTGTTATCGGCAATAATCTGAGGGATAAGGTCATCAATGTTTGTTGTATAAACGCCTTTAAGATTGATCAGATTGAGGTTCTTGTAGAAATCATCAAATCGTGCTACATGAAAACGCTTGGTCAAATAATCGTACAACGCAGCTCGATTCTTCCGCTCCATGACAGAACAATACTTTGGGAGGTCGTTGATACCACTTCCAAAAGTTTGGTGTAACTCATTCAAAAGCATCGTCCCATCAGGCATACGACGATTATCTGAATCATAGGCTTTAATAGAAAAACCAGCACCCACAAAAAGGTTGATGCCATTTTTCATGGCATGTATAAGTGAATCTTTATAATCAATTCTTTTTATCATTAGTAAACCCTCCATTAATTCAGACGTCCTTTATGCAAAGTGCATCCTTCTAATGATCAAATTTCGGCTGTTCAACGGCGCTGGGATAAAACGGGTTGATTTAGTGGCAGTTATCTTTGAGTTTGTCGTTGTTTGACTAAGTTTCAACAGGTTTGCTTGACAACAATCACCTCTTGGGTCAATTGAAAGCTTACCATGCTGACTGTTTTTCTCGTAGAGGCTTTAAGCGTTCTCATAACTCGCAAGCTCGAATGAGCGGGAGAGGCAAGAGAGTGCCATCATTTCTTCATTAGTATTAGACAAAGCTCGAATGACCCCAGAAAATAACACAACAGGAAAGCCTGCAGAGGGTCACTTCCCGAAGGAGTGACCATTGTCAAATGCTATAAGAATTACGAATTAATCAAGAATAGGAGAGGGGTCAATTATTTCTCGTAATATCCATTCTCACTATATTGTGACCAGCGGAGATACATTTCCTGATAGTGGTCTTTGATAAAGTCGGATATTTTTGCTATCTCACGGTCATTGAGAATACCTCGGTTCTGGAGCACCGCATCACCATTGCTCTTCACGAAGAACTTGGCAGAGCCACCCTCTGTAAGTTTGCTGTCACTGGCATGCACATGCATACACTCCACCACGCAGAATGACGTAAAATACAGGTAATAGCCTGCCACCTTGAAATCATAATACTTCGGCATAGTTCAGCCCTCCATGAATTTCATACCCTGCTTCAAATAGCGGATTGCAATGGACAGTTCTATATCATCCATCGTTGTCTCAAGCACTTCGCAATCCTCACTGAATACGACAGCTTTGTCTGGACAGTTCAGATTGAGCACATGGATGCCGTCCTCCTCACGGGTAAAGGCATACCCGTTGATGATGATGTCGGCCTTGTCGGCAATGCTTTTGATATCAGGCATAAGCAACTCGTACACTTTTGATGGGTTTCAGAAATGAGGCTGAGTCAATATACAGCCCATCGAGGATGGGCTTGAGGTCGATATATTCCTCTTCTGGTTCAGTATTGTGGCTGTATTTGGCCCGGACGACCAAATATCCATCATCCCACTTCACGACATCTACATAACGCTCCAGACTATATGGTGCCCGGAACCGGATGTTATACCTTCCGAAACTGAAAGCGGTGAAGCCTCCGCCACTACTTAGTATGGCTTCATGACTTATGGAATGTGTGTCGCTATAGTCTGCCATTCTGGTCTGTGTTATAAAAGTTGCCGCAAATTTACCACATTTATTTGAAATCTGCAAATAATATGTCGAAAATCTGTTTGATTTTCTGCTTTAAGACAAACGAGAGAAGGAACGTGGCTTTGTACTATTTGTGACTGATTTGTGTCTCACGGAGGACGGTCCTTAACTGGTGAACCGTATATTGGAGATGGGGATGTGGTTCAGCTTGACGCTGCACAGGCCCTGGAGCTGGACAACGACGTGGCGGTTGTTGTCAATGCGCATCAGGGTGCCTTCGGCCCCCTTGAACTGGCCGGCGACGACGCGGACGCTGCGGCCCTTCTTGCCTTCAAGCTGCTGTGGGTCGATGTAGGTCAGGGAGTCTTCGTTGTCGGTGACCACGTCCATGAAGCGCCTCATCTCTCGTTCCGGCACGGTGATGGGGGCGCTCCATGTGCCATTGAGCAACTGGTCGCGCCGGTACTGCACGTTGACGAGTTCGTCGGTATACTGGCCCTTCAGCTCGGTGAGCTGGTTGTGGTATGCCTTGATGACGATGAGGTTGAAGACGGCAGGCACCAGTTTGCGGTGGGGCCTGCCTTTCTCGTTGTCGGCGATGGTCCATTCCATCGGCAGGAAGTTCTCGATGCCCTGTCTGTCGAAGAACTCCTTCACCCGGAGAATCTTCTTGGGGCCGGGGTAATAGACGCGCAGGGGGTACCATTTGAGCACCGTGTGCTTTAGAGCGTGAGCATAAGAAGGAGTTGTCGCCTCGGACGAGGCCACAACAGGGGTGATTGTATGTTTATTATTACGCTCCATTTTCAGCCTGAACACCGGGCTTCTGACGGGTGAATAATCAACATCTCTTGCTGCAGAGATGTTCAATCGGGTGCAAAAATACGAAAAAAATGGCAAACGGACAAATAAAAGGAGTTTTTTCTTCATTTTTGTTCAGTAAATTCTGCTTTTGTTGAGTTAAAGCAAGCCGCACCATATTAATTTGCCGCGTTTCAGCGTGTGTTCAGCAAAAGTGGACATCTCTGCGGCAAATCAAAAAAGCGAAATTTACATCAATTTCTGACTCAAGATGTTTGGTCACGTCCAGTTGTTTTTGTACCTTTGCACCATCTTTAATTTAAAGAGTTATAGTATAAAAAACTAATGGTACAAACAATGAAAAAGAACATTATGACAGTGATGGCGCTCTGCATGGCCATGGCCGTGCAGGCGCAGGAAAAAATGGTTGCTGACCCGTATTTCACCACTAAAGAGATGCCCGACATGATGGTGTTTCTGCCCGCCCCTCCCGACAGCACATCTGTGGCTTTCGCCAACGACGTGGCCCGCTACTTCTGGGGCAAGGAGATGCGCAAGGATGCCGAGCGGGCTGCCGAGGCCACACGCGACGCCGTCTATGGCCTGGAGACCATCATCACCGAGTATGAGGAGGCCTTCGGCATGAGAATCTCACCTGAGGAAACGCCCGAGATATACAAGGTGCTGCTCGACGGAACGGCCACCTGCGACAGCATCTGCACCATTGCCAAGGCCACGTATATGCGCCGCAGGCCCTTTATGGTGTTCAACGAGCCCACGCTCTATCCTGAGGACGAGCCGGCTCTGCGCAAGAATGGCTCCTATCCCTCGGGCCACACGCTGCTGGGCTGGAGCTCCGCCCTGCTGATGATGGAGATCAACCCCGACCGTGCCACCGAAATTCTGACCCGCGGTTATCGCTACGGCGAGAACCGCCTGGTGGTGGGCGCACACTGGCAGAGCGACACCGATGCCGCCCGCCTTGCCGCCTCGGCTGCCTATGCCCAGCTGCACACCAGCGAGCGTTTCCTGGAGCAGATGCGGAAGGCCCGTGAGGAGTTTCAGGCGTTGAAGGCCGACCCAACGGCTGTGCGCACTGCCAAGATAGTGCCTATGAATACGCCGGACACGCCTGTCTACGATCTGCAGGGTAGGCCCGTAGTCAGCAATGCCCGTGGCGTAGTGGTAGATGGCTCAGGCAAGCGCATCGTGAAATAATGCCCCCTCTACGGGGATGTACAGAAAAACGAGAATAGCGTTTCACCACAACAGCGAAACGCGATAAACAGACCCAGCCGATGTCTTTCCCAAAGACGTCGGCTGGGCTCTTTCTGAGGAAGGGCCGTCCAAACTTGAAGTCACGTCAGACCAGACGCTGAGAAAGGACCGTCCAAACTCGCAAATTCTCGAGAGAATTTGCGAGATAAGTGGCACTTATCTCCAGCTTAGGTTGGCAGACTTGTCAAGTTTGGACGGCCCTGTCTTTGCATTATAATAAATGTGTATGTGATTATCGCTTGTCGGCACGCCAAATTCGCCCCATCCATCACTTTTTGATTTTTTAAGACGTGTGAGGCCCTCTGTATAACGTTTATTTGCTACCTTTGCAGTTGATTATGAACAACTTTTTATTGTCACTCCTGAATGTTGTCTGCGAGATGGCCCCCTATCTGTTGCTGGGCTTTCTCATCGCAGGCATCCTGCATGTCTTTGTGCCCCAGAAGTTCTATTCCAAGTATCTTTCGCGCCACAACAAGCTGTCTGTGTTCTGGGCGGCGCTGATGGGCGTGCCCCTGCCGCTCTGTTCGTGCGGCGTCATCCCCACGGCCATCGGCCTGCGCAAGGAGAAAGCATCGAAGGGGGCCGTCGCCTCGTTTCTCATTGCCACGCCGCAGACGGGCATCGACTCTATCCTGGCCACCTTCTCGCTGCTGGGCCTTGGCTTTGCCATTGTGCGCCCGGTGGCCGCCCTCATCACCGGTGTATGCGGCGGACTGCTGGTCAGCAGGCTGGTTCGCGACGACGACGAGGCCGACGTCGACGCCAGCGCCACGTGCCCTGTAGAGCAGGGCAGCAGCCTGTGGCGGGTGCTGAAGTATGCCTATTTCGACATGATTCGCGACATTGGCCTGCGCCTCGTCGTCGGCCTGGTGGTGGCGGCCCTGATTCAGGTGGCTGTGCCCGACGAGTTTTTCCTCTCCTTCGGCAGTCAGCCGTTGCTCCAGATGCTGGTCATCCTGGCCATTGCCGTGCCCATGTACATCTGTTCCACGGGCAGCATTCCCGTGGCGGCGGCCCTGATGCTGAAGGGCCTCTCGCCCGGTGCGGCACTGGTGATGCTCATGGCCGGGCCTGCCGTCAACCTGGCCTCCATCCTGGTGGTCCATAAGTCGATGGGTCGGCGTTTCACCTCTATCTATCTGCTCACCATCGTGGGCTTCTCGGTGCTCTTCGGCCTGCTGCTCAACGCCTCGGGGCTGGAGTTCCAGTTGTCGGCCAGTCAGGCCGCCTGCTGCGCCGATGCCGGTCCGAGTCCGTTCAAACTTGTTTGTGCCATTGTTTTGACCCTTTTAATTATCAATGCTCTTATGATGAATATTTTCAGCAGATTTGCCAAGCGGCCCTTAGCCCCCGACACGGTGGTCTACCGTGTGGAGGATATGCACTGCAGCCACTGCGAAGCCGCCGTGGTGCGTGCCGTCGAGGAGGTGGCAGGCGTAGAGAAGGCCAAGGCCAGTGCGTCGGCCAGTACGCTCACCGTCAAGGGGCCCGCCACCGAAGCGGCTGTCCGTGCTGCCGTAGAGGGTGCCGGATATACCTTCAAGGGCGTGGCCCGATAGTCACTTCGGCTATTTTTTGATGACTATGAGAAAGATGATTCTTGGTCTTGTGGCCCTGATGGGCACCCTGACTATGTCGGCCATTGGGCATGACCATCCCATCCTGGGCGGCGAGTTGAGCAATTCGGCAGCAACGTCGGTGGCCGACATCGACGAGGTGATGCCGCGTATGAAGGCGCTGGGGCTGAACACCGTGCTGGTGCCGGCCTACTGGGAACTGACCGAGCCGCGTGAGGGGGACTTCGACTTCAGCCTCATAGACCGCACCATCGACGTGGCCCGCCGCGAACAGCTGCGCGTGGTGTTCCTCTGGTTCGGCGCGTGGAAGAACTCCATGTCGTGCTACGCCCCGGCGTGGTTCAAGGCCGACACGAAGCGGTTTCCCCGGGCGATGACTGCCGACGGCAAGCCGATGGAGATAGCCAGCTGCTTCAGCGACAATGTGCTGCAGGCCGACCTGAAAGCTTTCTCGGCGCTGATGCGGCACATCAAGGAGCGTGACCCGCAGCGCGAGGTGGTCACGATGATGCAGATAGAAAACGAGATAGGCATGCTGGAGTCGGCCCGCGACCACTCGCCCCTGGCCGAGCGAGCCTATAAAAAAGAGCAGTGGGCCGAGCGCTACGGCACCGACGACTATGCCGACGAGAAGTTCATGGCCCTGAGCTATGCCCGCTATGTGGAGCATTTGGCCCAGGCCGCCCGGCAGATTCACGACATGCCCCTCTACGTCAATGCCGCAATGAACAGCCGCGGCCGCCGTCCGGGCGAATATCCGTCGGCCGGCCCCTTGGCCCATCTCATAGACTTCTGGAACGAGGGTGCGCCCAGTCTTGACCTGCTGGCCCCCGACATCTACGACACCGGCTTCAAGTCGTGGGCCGCGCAGTATGCCATGCCCCTGCGGCCGCAGGACGGCGGCAAGGTGCGCAACCGCCTGTTCATACCCGAGAGCCGCTGCTGCGCCAATAGCGGCGTGCGCGCCCTCTATGCCTTCGGCGAGCACCAAGCCCTGGGCTTCAGTCCCTTTGCCATCGACCAGGCCAGCCCGCAGGAGACGGAGACGGTGACCAAAGCCTACGCGCTGGTGCGTCAGGTGGAAAACCTGAAAGCCGCCAATGCCAAAGCCGTCCAGACCACGTGGGGGCTGCTCTTCGACCAGGACGACCGTGAGCGCACAATCTACGACGAGGGTGTGGTGATGACCTGCCGCCACTACTTCACCCTGCCCTGGGACCCACGCGCCACCGACGGCTCAACGTGGCCTGAGGGCGGCGCCATGCTGGTGCGCCTTGGCAAGTATGACTATCTGCTGGCAGGCAGCGGCGTGGTGGTCAGCTTCAAGACGCCCACAGAGCAGCAGCAGACCGAGCCGAAGCAGTTGGGTGAAGACGGATTTGCCGAGGCCGGCGCTGAAGGCGCGTCGCCCGCAGTGGCCCGTCAGCGTTTCGAGGGCAAGCGTCTGGGCCTGCTCTCGGTAGACGAAGTGGAGATTGGCACCGATGGCACCATGCACTACCTGCGCCGCCACAATGGCGACCAGACCCACCAGGGCCGCCACGCCCGCATTGGGGTGGGCGAGTGGAAGGTGCTCCACATCAAGCTCTACGCGTATTGACGCCGGAGGTCAGGCGTAGCTGTGCATGCCGCCCAGCAGATAGTTCACCCCAAAATAGGTGATGAGGACGGCCAGGAAGGCGCCGACCATGTAGAGGTGGTAAACCAGGTCTTTGCGGAAAATGCTGAACGACGTGCGGTGCAGCGGCACGGCGTAGACCATCAGCGTGATGAGGGCCCAGGCCTCTTTGGGGTCCCACGACCAGTAGTTGCCCCACGACACATTGGCCCAGACGGCTCCCAGGAAAATGCCGACTGCCAGCAGGAAGACGGCGGGGTAGAGCAGCAGTTGTGACAGGGCGGTGGTGCGGGCCAGTTCAGACTGCTTGTTGCGCCTCATCAGCACAAAGGCCTGGACGCCGAGCAGCACCTGCAGGGCAAAGAGCGCATAGGCACACATGACCGTCATCACATGGATGGAGAGCAGGGGCGACTGCAGCACAGGCATCAGGGGCGTGAGCTGCGAGTTGCTGCCCGCCAGCATTGCCACCAGCAGAGAGAACGATGCCGTCAGCGGCCCAAAGGCCATGATGATGGGGAACTTGCGCTGCAGCAGGAAGGTGAGCAGCAGCATGACCCACGCCATGAACAGCATGGTCTCGTGGCCGTTGCTCACGGGGATGTGGCCGCTGAGCCACCAGCGCAGACAGAGCTGAAGCGTGACATAGATGAAAAGGAGAAGGTTGAAGATTGAAGATTGAAGGTTGAAGGTTGAAAACTGTGAAGGGGTGGGGGGGAAGATGGGTTTCCGCGAAGAAAGCATAACGACGCTAAGGATGAGACTGAGGGTCAGCGCGAGGAACACCGGCCACTTGTGGCTGCGCAGGGCGTTGTAGAAAATCTCAGTGCGCGTCTGGTTCTCGCTGGGCAGCACTTGGCCGGCCATGGTGCGCTGGAAGAGTTTGATTTTGGCAATGATTTCTACGGCGCGGTCGTGCTGTCCAGTGACGATGCTCTCCGTGAGGAAGTCCATGGACTGCTTGATGAAGAACTGCTCTTTGACCGGAATCTCCCTGGGCAGCGACTGCGCCCCCGGCGTGTACCAGTTGACTGCCGCCGACAGCGTGTAGGGGAACATACGGATGAACTGTCCGCGATAGAACATCTCCACCATGTGGAACTTCTCGTCGGCATCCATCAGCCCTTTCTTGTCGGCGGTGCTGCGGCCCGTCCTGAGGGCCTCGATGGCGTGGGCCAGCTTGTATTCGTGATAGTCGTCCAGGAAGTCGGCATAGGCCGCCCACTGGCCGTCGATGCCCAGCAGGCGCTGCACCTCGCTGCTCTTCACCCGAATGAGGGGCTGCTGTTCCCACGGCGAATAGTAGATCATCCAGCTCGTGAATATCTCGTCGGCCGAATAGCCCTGCCAAGAGGCGCTGCCCGTCAGCTTGGTCACGAAGTCGGTGGCCACGGTGTTGAGCGGACAGATGCGGTTGTTGTAGAGCACGTTGATGGTGCCCATGCGGCGGGCAATGTCCTTTTGGACTGCAGGCACGCCGTCGGCAGCATTGGCGCCGATGCTGGCCAGGAGCAGCACTGCCGTGACCGCCTTGCGATAGAGTGCCCGCATCTGCGTCTGCCGCGAGAGGAGGGTGGCGATGATGCCCAGCAGCAGCAACAGATAGCCGGTATAGGTGATGCCGATGCCCCAGGGGTCGTGGCTGATGCCCAGCGTCACGCCCTTGGCATCAGAGTCGTAGCTCTGCTGGAACAGGCGGTAGCCGTCGATGTAGCCGATGTTGTTCATCGAGACGAGCACTTCCTTCGCCCCTGCGCTGGCATCGCCCCCGTCGGCGCAGATCACGCTCTGATAGTCGAGAGGGGCGTCGGTGCCGGGGTAGTTGACAATGCGAAACTCTTTCAGCGTCAGCGTGAAAGGCAGGTGCACCACCTTGTTCTCCTTGCCAATGTAGGTGCTCTCGGCCATGCCGGTCCTCAGTCTGACCATGCCCCTTTGGGCGGTGAGGTGGGTGGTCAGCGCCCCTGCCAGTATGACCACAAACGAGACGTGCAGCAGCATGACCGCCGTGCGCCGGTATAGCCGCTGGCCCACGATGTAGGCCAGGGCCGCCACCGTGAGCACTGCCCAAAGTGCTGAAAACCACCAGGCGCCATAAATCTGGTCGCCGACAAAATCGGTGCCACGGTATTTCTCAATGATAGTGGCAAGCCCTATACACGCTATGATGAGCGCGTATAGGGCCGTGATAGTCCATTTGATGCTACGATTTGCCAATTTGCTAAAAAGCTATTTTATTAATTAACGTTATATGTGGTAAAACTATTATGCGGTTATCGTTTTTTATCAAATGGATTCGATGAAGAGCACAATCTGGTCTCGCTCCTTCTTGGAGAGGTTGCGGAACTTGACCACCGATTCGTAGGCATCGCTGGTGCCACCCTCGTTCTTGCAGCCGTGCCAGAGTATGGCCTCCACCACGTTGCGGGCGCGGCAGTCGTGCAGACGCTCCGTGCCGCTACCGCACTTGGCGGCCAGTCCGCGGCCCCAGAGTGGGGTGGTGCGGCACCAGCCGGTGCGGATGTCGTTTTTCATCCACAGACGGTGCTGCACGAAGTCTGTGTATGGCCATATTTTCTGGTGGGGATAGCGGGGCATGTCGCTGTCGGAGGTGAAGAAGCGGGCAGGGTCCTGAATGTGGTCGTCGCCCGTCTGCCACGACGGACGGTGGCAGGCAGCGCAGCCAATCTGCGTGAAGAGGCGCTTGCCCTCCTTGAAGTTCTCGGTGGTGGTGTTGCGGGCGGCGGGAACGGCCAGTCCGCGATGCCAAATCATGAGGTTCTTGTACTGTGAGTCGCTCATCTCGGCATCCAGCTGCTTGCTGGTCAGATAGGTGTAGATGTCCTTCTGCAGGTCGCCAGTGTGCCATTCGGGGTGCTTCTTCGAGGGGTCGATGCGGTTGATGTACTCGGTGAATCCGGCCTGCACCTCAGGGTCTTGCGATGCTGTGGTGGCATAGTAGGTGCCGGCCAGGTCGAGGTAGTGGTAGCGACGGTCTGAGCGCGTCACGTTGGTGATGTTCCAGATGGCGTTGGCCCCGGCGGCGTCGAGTATGGGCCCACGCGACAGGGCGTAGGTGTAGCGGCGCACATACTTGGTGCCGTCGCCCTGCAGGCTGTTGGTGTAGTAGCTCTTCCAGGAGTTGGTGGCCTGGTCCCACATGGCGGGGTTCAGGGCGTCGGTACGTCCGATGCTGTTGAAGTATTTGCTCTCCGCCTCCCACTGTGCGGTGATGTCCTTGTCGTCGATGGCATCGGTCAGTCCTGTTCCGTAGATGCCGATGGTCGACTCCAGGAGCACGCCAATCTCATTGTTGTATTGCGTCTCGTTCAGCGTGACGTCGGTGCCGCCACGGCTCACCACCACGGGTGCATAGTAGGCCGTGTAGGGGATGGTCACCTCAGGGTAGATGAGCGAATAGGTCTCGCCGTCGGGGAATCGGTTGCCCCACTCGTCGGTGTAGTTCCTCCAGTCAATCTTGATTTGGTTCTCGTCGATAGGGGCCTTGAAGGGCTTGACAGCCCCCGTCTGTGGCATACCGGCCACGGAGCGGATGTAGGCGTTGGTGGTCTTGTCGTAGACCACGAGCAGGTAGCCGTTGCGGTGCATGTCGGCCTTGTATTCGGTCTGGCGTCCGCCGTGGCCGTAGCCGGGATGGCAGTAGAGGCAGCCTCGGCGCACGTAGACAGGACCGAGGCCGTGGAAAGCACCGTCGGTGTTGGTGTTGTAGTCTTTCTCGAAGAGATACTCGCCCTCGTTGAACGAGGTCATCATGCCAGCGTTCTCTACGGCTTTCGTGGGCTGTTTGAAGGCGGTGGCAGTATTGACGGCGGTGGTGCCGAGCAGTCCGCCGGCGTAGTAGTCTTCAGGGTATTCGGTCGCTTTGGGTTCGCCAATTTCCCAAGTGGTAGGCACGGCTTCATCACCGTCGGAACATCCGGCGGTGATGAAGGTGCCCATGAGAACAATACCGTAGACAAAGGTTTTGCTCATAATGACTTATTTTTTGATATTAACAATTGACTGATAGAGTTTCTGAGCATTGTCGGCCAGTATGCGGTAGGTGGCCACGACGACATTGTCCGCGTAGTTCTCGTTGATGACCTGGCACTGGGCCTGCACCACCTCGTCGTCGTTATATTCCGTGAGTGTGCCGTCGAGTTCGGACAGCGCATTGTCAAGTTCTTCCAATCCGTCGATGGCCGTCTTGCAAGAAGGGTCGGTGTAGTAAATGGCAAAGGGGTACTTCATAGCCCTGATTTTGGTCAGTGCAGCCTCAAGCTTCGTCACCACATTGTTGGCCTGCTGGGCCAGTTTTGCGTTGCCAGCGTGCTGGCAGAAGTAGATGAGCGACTGCTGTGTGGGTGCGGTGGCGTTCACCTGTCCGTAGAGGGCGTTCCTGCAGGAGACGATGTTGTCGTAGAAGTCGGTGATGGAGTTGTAGGCATAGGGTGACTCAATGTAGGTCTTGTCCTGTCCGGTGTAGGGCAGACCAATCTTCGAGTCGCCCACCTCGCCGATGATTTCCTGACAGCCTGAGATAATCTCGCGTGTGGCGTCGAGAGCCGTTTCCCAGTCGCCGGTGCCAGGATTCTTGAAGGTCTTGCCGAAGTTCTGGAAGCCTCCGAGTGCGCCCTCCACGTCGCCCTCCTCGTTGACAGAGTTATGGGTGGCCACATAGTCGAGGGCTATCTGGTGGCGCTCGGCGTTGCTCTCTTTCGAGTCCCAAACGGCCTCAAGGGTTGCGGTGGCGTTGTAGAGGTCTTTTGCCACGGCGCAGATGTACTTGTACTCGAGCTCGGTGATTTGGTTGATTTGACGTGGCTGTCCTTCGCGGAAGAGCACGTACTCCAGTCCGTGATAGCCCAGAATGCCCGAGTTGGCTGTCTTGATGAAGTTGTCCAGGCTGCCCATTGCGCTTTCGTCGCGCAGCACCTGTGCCAGGTCGTTGGCGGCCACGGGCCACGTGTCGGTGTGCGGGTCGAAGGAGTAGACGTCGGCGGCTCCGAAGAGGAAGGCCTCCGACTGTTCCCAGTTGGCGCGGGCTGTCTTCCAGTCGGTGCAAGCCTGGTCGAGTGCGGCCTGGGTACCCGTTACGGTGTTGGTGTCGGCATCGTCGTCGCTTGAGCATGAAGCGAAGCCTGTGGATAATACTGCAGCCAGTGCTGCCATTTTCAAAAGATTCTTGTTCTGCATTTTTTTAAATTTTGTTATGTTGTTATCACGTTATGTTGTTGTCACGCCTTTTTATAAGAACCAGCCGGTGTAGGTGACGCCGAGGCTGAGGCTTGGCTCGTTGTTGTAGGGCTGCTGGTAGAGGGGACTGTCTGAGGCGAGGCCGTTGTTGTTGGGTTTCTCGAAGAAGCGGTAGGCGTATTCGCCCTTGATGGTGACCTGCTTCAGCGGCGAGTAGTTCAGGCCGAAGACACAGCGGTACTTCTTGGTGTACTTGTACATGGACTCGTAGGTGCCCGATGCCATGGTGTTGTAGTGCTCAAAGCGTCCGAAGACGAAGAGGCTCTCGTTCTCCTTGCGCATCTTTGGCCATTGCGAGAACACGTTGTAGCCGGCCTCGATGGCGTAGGCCACCGCATTGCTGCCTATATTAGAATAGTGGTGCGGGTTGCCGTCCTGATATTTGTGGTGCGTCCAGTTGGCCTGGTTGTAGGCCGATATGGCGTCGGCGTCGCTGAAGTGGGCATAGTCCACATTGCCCCTGACTATCCAGTTCCAGCGCTTCAGCGTGAAGTCGAGGGCCACGATGCCGAGTGCGCCCTTGACTTTCTGGTACTGGCTACCGGGCGTGCGCAGGGTGTTGCGGAAGGTGTAGCCGTAGTAGCCGCTCAGGCCCACACGCAGTCCCTTTACAGAATAGTTGTCGATGCGCAGGGCGCCGGCGTAGTTGTTGGCCACCTTGAACTCGTAGGGGCTGGTGGCGCCATAGTGTACGAAGTTCTCGGCCGTGAAGCTCTCGGAATTGAGGCCCGACAGCAGCTGCGCCTCGTAGCGCCAGTCTTTCAGTCGGCCCCAGAGCGAGAGACCCACCTGGTGCCACGTGTTGGGCATGATGGTGGCCTCGCCTTCCGGGCGGTAGACGGTGAAGAACTGGTTGGGCTCATGGTAGGCGTTGGAGTAGCCCACGGGCACGATGATTTCGCCCGCCTTGACATTGAACTTGCCGTCCATAAACGCCTTGTTGAGCCAGAATTGCTCGATGTTCACCTCGCCGCCTTTTTCCACTTCAGCCTCGTATTCGCCCGCCTCTTCGGCCTCTATCTCCACGGCAGTACCATTGCCGCCGTGCTCAAACTCAATCTCCGACCCCATGGACCAGCCTTTGCCGAAGTCGTAGCCTATGTTCAGGCACACGTGGGGCAGGTCGAAACGGCCGTGACTCTTGTCGTTGGCGTAGTTTTCGGGCTGTTTGTAGCGGTTGAAACTCTGGCTGTAGAAGTTGCGCGTCATCACAGCTTCGCCATAGCCTCCGATGTGCAGGCGTTGCAGTATCTTCGATGTTGTCGTTTCTGATTTCTGGCGTGTGGTAGCTCCAGTCACAGCGTCCACTTCGCCAGCTGTCTGTGCCCATCCGGAATTGGCCGAAAGTGCCAACAGGGCCGATAGTATTTTCTCTTTCATCATTATCGTCTTTTTCAAAAACGGGTGCAAAGGTATGGCAGTTTGCCCATTCCTGCAATACCTAAAATTAGTGAAATGGGCCTTTCCGCCTCACTTCGAGCCGCTCTTCAGCGCAAAAATACCTAATAGTGATTATTGCCCAAACCAGAAATAATGCCTACCTTTGCACCCGATTTATTAAATAATAAGAGGTGGAAGGAGAGCTTAGATGAAAAACCTGAAAATGTATGAGCCGGAAGACAAGATGATTTCGCTCATTCGCGACAATTACGGCCTGCTGCAGTCGTTGGGCAGCTTTGGCATCAGCCTTGGCTTTGGCGACAAGACGGTCAAGGAGACGTGCGAGAACAACGACGTAGACACACATACTTTTCTGGCGGTGGTCAACTATATTGCAAACGGCTATGGCGAGTTTGAGGCAGACGAGCAACTGTCGGTGCCAACCTTGCTGCATTACCTTGAGGCCTGCCACGCCTATTTCCTGGATTTCCAGTTGCCCTATATCCGGCGGGAGTTGCAGGAGTCGCTCGATGAGCACGACTCGCTGGCCAAGCTGATTCTGCGCTTCTACGACGAGTATGCCCACGAGATACGGCGCCACATGAAATACGAGCAGAAGACGCTCTTCCCATACGTGCAGTCGCTCGTTGAGGGAGTGCCCGCCACCGGCTACGATGTGGAGACCTTCTCAAAGCACCACGGGGCTGCCGACAAAAAGCTGCGCGAACTGAAACTGCTCATCATCAAGTATCTGCCCCAGGACGGGCTGCACAACAACCAGCTCACGGCCACCCTGCACGACATTTATGAGAACGAGGTGTGGCTGCAGCAGCACGCCATGGTCGAGGACCACATCTTCGTGCCCGCCATTCGCCGCCTGGAGCGTCTGGCCAAGCAGAGCGACATCACCCGCAACATCTCCGACATGGTGTTCAAGGCGAGAACGGGCCAAAATTCTGAGGCCCTGTCAGACCGCGAGAAAGATGTGGTCGTCTCGCTGGTGCAGGGCATGGCCAACAAGGAGATTGCCGACCACCTCTGCATCTCGGTGAACACGGTCATCACCCACCGCCGCAATATTGCCCGCAAGCTGCAAATACACTCGCCAGCCGGCCTCACCATCTATGCCATCGTCAATGGCCTTGTAGACATTTCCAGCGTCAAGCTTTAACGCTATTGCAAATAATAAAAAGTGGGATGGAAAACGTTTTCCCTCCCACTTTTTATGTGTTCGATTTTCCTTTAGAGAATGGTCTTCACAGCCTCAAGCATACCCACCTGCTGGATGAGGTCGAGGTACTGCTTGACCAGAGCGTTCAGACCCTGAATCTTGTTGAGGTCCTCCTGCCAGATGAACTCGGCAGCGAGCACACCGTCGGCCACCTTCTGAGTGTCGCCGGTAGCCCAGAGCTGCTGCAGCAGTTCCATGATCTTCGGGTCGTCGTTGGGCGTGATTTCTGCGCCGTCGGCACGCTTGCCACCCTTGTAGTAGGTGATGATGGCGGCGAGACCGAAGACGAGGCCCTTGGGCAGTTCGCCCTTGCGCTCCAGATAGGTCTTCACGCCTGGCAGGTCGCGGGCCTGGAACTTGGGGAACGAGTTGAGCATGATGCTCGTCACGGCGTGGTCTACAAACGGGTTGTCGAAGCGCTCCAGCACGTCGCCGGCAAACTTCTCCAGCTCATCCATAGGCAGGTCGAGCGTCTGCATCAGTTCCTCAAACTGCACCTTGTGGATGTACTTGCCAATCACCTCGTGCTGGCAGGCATCGCGCACGATGTTCACACCACTCAAGTAGGCCACGGGCGAGAGCACGGTGTGCGGGCCGTTGAGCAGCGTCACCTTACGCTTGTGGTAAGGCTCCTCCGACGGGACGAAGAGCACGTGCAGGCCAGCCTTGTCGGCAGGGAACTCCTGTGCCACCTCCTTCGGGGCCTCGATGACCCACAGGTGGAAGTTCTCGGCCTGGACCACCAGGTTGTCGCGGTAGCCAATCTTCTCCTGAATCTGGGCAATCTCCTTGCGGGGGAAGCCCGGCACGATACGGTCGACGAGGGTGGCGTAGACGCCGCAGCAGTCCTCAAACCACTTGCGGAAGCCTTCGGGCAGCTCCCACAGGTCTATGTATTTGCGGATGCAGTCCTTCAGCACATGGCCGTTCAGGAAGATGAGCTCGCAGGGGAAGATGATGAGGCCCTTGGTGGGGTCGCCGTTGAAGGTCTGGTAGCGGCGGTAGAGCAGCTGCACCAGCTTGCCGGGATAGGAGCTGGCGGGCTTGTCGTCGAGCTTGCAGGCGGGGTCGAAGGCGATGCCGGCCTCGGTGGTGTTGGAGATGACAAAGCGAATCTCAGGCTGGTCGGCCAGAGCCATAAAGGCATCGTTTTGCGAATAGGGGTTCAGGCAGCGGCTGATGACGTCGATGCGCTCAAGCGTGTTCACCGGCTTGCCGTTTTCGCGGCCCTGAAGGTTCACGTGGTAGAGGCAGTCCTGGCCATTGAGCCATTCCACCATGCCCTGAGCCAGAGGCTGGACAACGACGACGGAACCGTTGAAGTTGGTCTTCTGGTCCATGTTCCAGATAATCCAGTCAACAAATGCACGCAGGAAATTGCCCTCGCCAAACTGAATGACTTTTTCGGGCATCACGCTCTTAGGGGCGAAATGTTTGTTTAATGGTTTCAACATTGGGTTTTTGTTTTATGAGTTTGTTATAGAATAGAATCGGGTGCAAAATTACAATATTATTTCCAAATCACCAAAGAAAAATGAAAATTGAAAATTGAAAATTAAAAATTTTTTGTACCTTTGCCGCCGTTTAATAGAATTGGCACTATGAGGAAATCATTTATCGTGTTTGTTTTTGGTGCTGTCTGCCTTTCTGGTTGCAGGCAGCACTATGAACTCTCGGCTGTGAGCCGCACCTGTCTGGTGGTGGACAGCCGCTACGACGTGCAGGCAGATGCCGGGGCCGTTGCCTTTCTGGCTCCTTACAAGCAGCGGGTAGACTCTGTGATGGGCCCCGTGCTGGGCGAGGTGGCCCACGACATGATGGCCGTGCGCCCTGAGAGCGACCTGTCGAACCTGCTGACCGACATTCTGGTGTATATGTCGAAGGACTATGGCGAGCAGCCCGACTTCGGCATTTATAACATGGGTGGCATCCGGGCCGCACTCTCCAAAGGGAAGGTGACCTACGGCGACGTGCTCGATGTGGCCCCGTTTGAAAACAAGATTTGTTTCGTCACCCTCACAGGCGAGAAGGTGCTGGAGCTCTTCGGCCAGATTGCCGGCCGTGGCGGCGAGGGCGTGAGCCGTGGCGTGCAGCTGGTGGTGAGCCGTGACGGCAAGCTGGTGTCGGCCCGGCTGAATGGCCAGCCCATCGACCCTGCCAGGAACTACCGCGTGACCACCATCGACTATCTGGCCCAGGGCAACGACGGCTTGAAGGCATTCCAGAGCGGTACTGACCTGAACTCGCCCCAGGAGGAGCGCAACAACTCACGCTACGTGATAGCCGACTATTTCCGCGAAATGCAGAAGAAGGGCATCGCCGTGGACTCAAAGGTGGAAGGAAGGGTTAAGATTGAAGATTGAAAATTGAAGATTGAAGATTGAAAATTGAAGATTGAAGATTGAAAATTGAAGGTTATGAAGACTGAATATTTGCTTGGATTGTTTGCCATTTCCATTTTGTTGGCCTGTCCTGCTGGGGCGCAGAAGACGCTCACCATACTGCACACCAACGACACCCACTCGTGCATAATGCCTCTGAACAAGAATCTGGCCGACACCACACTGGCCGGCCGCGGAGGTTTCTTGCGCCGTATTGCCCTGCTGAAAGAGGAGCGGCAGAAAGACCCCAACCTGCTCTATTTCGACAGCGGCGACTTCTCGCAGGGCAGCAGCTACTACACGATGTTCCAGGGCGACGTGGAGATTGGGCTGATGAACAGGATGGGCATTGATGCCTCGACGATTGGCAACCACGAGTTCGACTTCGGACTGGAGAACATGGCGCGGCTCTTCCGCAAGGCCACCTTCCCCATTGTCTGCTCCAACTACGACTTTGCCGACACGGAGTTGAAGGGGCTGGTCAAGCCCTACATCATCTTGAAGCGCTCTGGCGTGAAGATTGGTGTCTTCGCCCTTTGTCCGCCGTTGGAGGGGCTTGTCTTCACGAAGAACTATGGCCCGCTGCGCTTCCTTGACCCCGCCGAGGTGGCCCAGAAGATGGTGGCCCTCCTGAAGGGTAAGAAGAAGTGTGACCTCGTGATCTGCATCAGCCATCTGGGATGGGAGGTCACTGAATATCCCGACAACCGGATGATTGCCGCCACGCAGGGCATCGACTTGGTGCTGGGTGGCCACAGTCACACCTATTTCAAGCAGTTGGAGTATGTCAACGACGCCGCCGGGAAGGCCGTTCCCGTGGACCAGAACGGCAAGCATGGTGCCTTTATCGGCAAGCTGCAACTGACGCTGAAGAATGTCCGTAAATAGAGTAGGGGAGACTGCGCTCCCCTACACTCAATCTTCTATTATTTCGTAGTCGTCGTGACTTTCTTTGGCAGCGGCCTGTGCCTTGTCGCGGTACATCGACGGAGACATGCCCGTGCTTTGCTTGAAGATGTTGGTGAAGTTGGCCAAACTTGAGAATCCGGCACTATAGGCTATGTCGGCCACGCTGTTGTTTGTCTGTTCCAGCATCTCCTTGGCTTTCATCACTCTGAAGGTGGTCAGCAGTTCCTCCAACCTGATGCCGGTGGCCTGTAGCAGCCTTTTCTCCAGTTCGGCCCTGTCTATGTTGAGCTTGGCCAGCAGCGGTTCGACCGAGGGTGTCTGGTAGGCAAAGTTGTGCTCCAGCCAGTCGTTCACTTGCTCCATCAGCGTGGTGTTGTCGATGCTGCCGGTGCTGTCGTCGGTGTCTTTCTCCTTGACGTTTTTCTTGCTTTCCTTGTCGGTTTTCTTGCCGGCGGAGCGCAGCCGGTGCCGCCAGCCCACATAAAGGCCCGCGCCCACGATGACGGCGAGCAGCAGATAGACCCAGAAGGCTTTCAGCGAGAACAGGAAGGCGGCGGGCACCACAATGGTGATTTCCCTCTGGTCGAACTTCTCGGGCGACTCCAGCAGGAATGCCTTCACCTTCAGCGTATAGGTGCCTGCGGGCAGGTCGGCGTAGGTCGCCATGCGGTCTTTGCCGGCATTTGTCCAGTCGTCGTCGTAGCCCTCAAGCATGTATTGGTAGTGCACGCGGTGCTGCAACTGGTAGTTGAGTGAGGCGAAGCGCATGGCGAACTGGTCGACGTTTGAGGGCAGTTCGATGCTCTTGGCATCGGGAGCGTAGAAGTTGAAGGTGTCGTTCAGCCGAGGGCTTTGCAGTTGGCCGTTCAGGAAGAAGTCGGTGAACCTGAGTTTGAGCACCGAGCCCGACGCGTTCTCCAGTTTCTGGCGGTCTATGCGGTAGTAGCCGTCGGTGGTGCCGAAGATTATGACGCCGTTGGGCAGGGTCACCGCCGACCCTTCGGAGCAGATGGTCTCGTCGACGCCCTCCAGGCTGGAGAATGTCGAGAAGATGTTCTTGGCCGTGTCGAATGAGCAGATGATGTTGTCGGTGTCGAACCACACGTTGCCCCTGTTGTCGAAGGTGAGGCTCCTGATTTCCTCCGAGGGCAGCCCGTCTTTGGCCCCGAAGTGCTCAAAGAGCCAGTTGCCCTGGCTGTCCTTGCCCACGGTATGTGCCAGTCCGCCGCCGTTGGTGCCTATCCACATGCTTCCCTGGCTGTCGCTTCCCAGGCAGACCACATCGCTCGAGAGCAGAATTTTTTCGGGCTGTTCCTCCGAGTTCTGCTGTCTCTCTATGGTCACCCTGCCGTTCTTGTAGGTTATCAGCAATATGCCGTCAGTTGTGCCAGCCCACACCTTGCCGTCCTTGTCGATGGCAATGTCTCTCACTTTCATATAATTGTGGTAAGGATAGCCCCTCATCTTGTTTTTCGGATTGAGGAACGTGCGGGTGCCTTTCACCAGCATGTTCACGCCTCCACCGTAAGTGGCCACCCAAATGTTGCCCTCGGCATCCTCTACCGAGTTGTAGGCTCGGTTGTCGCTGAGCGATTCGGCATTGTCCTCCTCGTGCCGGTAGTTGACGATGTCGTATCTTCCGCCCTCGAGTGGTGACATGCAGAAGAGTCCGTAGTCTTTCGACGAGAGCCAGTAGTTGCCCTTCGAGTCCTTCATGATGCCGTAGATGCGCCCCAGGGGGTTGCCCTGTCCGTCCTGTCTGACGATGGTCTTGTTGCCGCTGCTGTCTATGATGAAGAGCGTGCTGTTCTTGTTGGCCATCAGCAGGAGCTTGCGCTGTTCGTCGTAGTAGAGTCCGCGTATTTCGTTGTCGAGCGAGCTGGCGGCTTCGGGCACGGGGCGTATGCGCTCGATGGTCTTGTTCAGTATTTCCAGCTTATCCAGACCTCTTCTGGTGGTCGACTCCCAGATGACGCCCTCGTCCAGTTCGAGCGAGGCATTGACCGTGTTCGACAGGTTCCAGGGGTTCACCGGGTCGTTGTGGAAGTAGTTCACCACGTCGGCCTCGCGGTCGTAGTAGCCGTAGCCGCCCTTGTTCATGCGCACCCATACTATGCCGTTGGTCTCTGCGAAAGTTGCGCCCCGGCTGTCGTAGTCGGGCACCCGCACGTCCTGTGTGAAGAATTTCTCGTCAAGCACTTTAAGGTCTTGTGCGTTTCCACTCACCTTGAGCCGTGAGGCCCCCATCCGGTTGTCGGCAAACCAGATCAGTCCGTGACTGTCTACGAAGATGGAGATGACGGGCGTGCCGCCCTGTCGGATGACGTTTGGCTCCTGGCCGTAGGCGAAGGTGACAATCTTTCCCGACTCTGTGCCGGCAAAGATGTTGTAGCCGTTGGAGTAGACGCAGGTGATCTGCTCGTCGGTGAAGATGCCCTTGCGCTCGATGGTCAGGTTGCTGGCGTCCAGACGGTGCAAGCCCTTGTTGGTGCCCAGCCAGATGTCGTTCTGGTAGCCCTCTGCCATCGAGGTGACGGTGAGCCCGGCTGTGGTGATGAGCTGTGCGCTGACGTTGTCCTGCTCAATCCTCATCTTGTAGATGCCTACGTTGTCGATGGTGACGAGCACATCGCCATTGCTGGTCACGGTGATGGGGTAGCTGGTGCGGAACTCGTCGCTTCCGTTCACGTTTTCAAAGGGGTTGACTATGCGGTCGGTGCTGCGCATGAGCACGAAGACGCGCTGGTCGTACATGCGCAGCCATACATTCTGCTGTGTGTCGATGGCCATGTCCCAGATGCGGTTGTGCAAGTTTGGTATGCGGCTGGCCGCTCCAGTGCGGTAGTTGTAGAAGTCGTAGCCGTCGAAGCGCGACAGTCCGTTCCAGGTGGCTATCCAGATGAATCCGTAGCCGTCCTGTTTGATTTTTGCGATGGCGTTGCTTGCCAGTCCGTCTTCGGTTGAGTAGTGCGAAAGTCGGGCTTGCAGCTGTTGTCCTGTGACTGTTAATGACCCAAGTGACAGTAGGGCTGTCAATGCAAGAAATTTGACCTTTACTGGTTTCATTTTTTTGTTTTATTATTGCAATTCGGGGATAAAGTTACTAATTTATTTTTAATAATGGTGCAGAATTAAACTTTTTTAATATGGCGCGTGGCCGCTTTCAGTTCTATGCGGAAGGTGGTGCCTCTGCCCACTTCCGAGTTTTTCACATAGATGTGGCCCTTGTGATACTCTTCCACAATGCGTTTTGCCAGCGAGAGCCCCAGCCCCCAGCCGCGCTCCTTGGTGGTGAATCCGGGGCGGAACACGTTTTTCACGTTCTTCTTCTTGATGCCCTTGCCGGTGTCGGCCACCTCGATGGCCACGATGTTGTCCTCCTCCAGCAGCCACAGGTCTATGCGTCCGCCGCCGCCCTCCATGGCGTCGACGGCGTTCTTGCACAGGTTTTCCACCACCCATTCAAAGAGCGAGGCATTCATCCTGACGATGACGTCGTGGTCGGGATAGTGCCCTCGGATGGCCACTTTCTGCGAGGTGCGCTTGTCCATATAGGCGATGACGCGGTCGAGCACCTGGTTCATCGACGCTTCGACGGGCTCGGGCAGCGACCCTATCTTCGAGAATCGGTCGGCAATCAGTTCCAGCCGCTTCACGTCTTTCTCCATTTCGGGTATGAGGTCGTCGTCGGGATAGCTTTCGCGCAGCACCTCGACCCACGCCATGAGCGACGAGATGGGGGTGCCCAGCTGGTGGGCGGTCTCCTTCGACAGGCCCACCCACACCTTGTTCTGCTCGGCCCGCTTCGAGGCCAGCAGGGCCACGATGGCCACGGCCACGAAGATGAAGGCGATGCCCAGTGCCCAGTAGGGGTAGAGCCTGAGCCGTCGGAGCATGGTCGACTCGTCGAAGCAGAGCAGCTGGTAGTCGCTGATGCGTATGGAGTCGCCCGTGGCCTTCATCCGCTGTGCAATGCCGGTGGTGTCGTCGATGTTGCGGTAGTCCAGCAGCCGGCCGCTGTTGTCAAGCACCACCACGGGTATGGTGTTGTTGCCCTCGATGACCTTCATCACGAGCGAGAGGTCGGTCTCCTCGTCGGCCTCGGTGAAGACGCGCATGGCTTCGGCCCACACCTCCATGCTGCCCTGCTCCTCGCGCTGCAGGTCGCGCACCAGATAGTGTGAAACAAGCAGCGAAGCGACGGCAATGACTGCCGCCGCTGCGACCAGCCAGATTTTCACCTGGCGCATCCGGTCTGTCCACTGTTTCATTGGCCTCTGCTGTTGTTTCTGTTCTTATTCCCCTAAAGTCATGAAGGTCAGCACCGTCGATATGTCGGCCACGTCCACCTTGCCGTCCTCGTTGACGTCGGCTATCATGTTGGGCTCGTCTATGGTCATCCAGGTGAGTATGGCCGAAATGTCGGCCACGTCGATGCTGCCGTCGCAGTTCACGTCGCCCAGGGCCTTGACCAGCGGTGTGGCCACGGCAGTCGGACGGATGGCCTTCTCGTCGGGGGTGACCAGCAGGATGTTGTCCATGCTGACGGCTTGGCCCTCGCTCACGTCGCTGCCAAACACGAGACGTATGCTGACGATGTTGCCCTCGGTGCCGCTGAGCAGGGCATTGCCGGGCGAGGCCAGCAGCACGCGCACGCGCTCTTCTGTGGCTTTGGCGTAGAGTGTGTGGTAGCGCCACGAGGTGCGGCCCTCTATGTCGTAGGCATCGTCGGCCGACTGCAGGCTGACGCCCTGCGGCAGGTGCAGGTCAAACTGCACCAGTGTGATGTCGTCGTCGGGATTGGTCAGCCCTATGAGCAACGTCTGTACCGACTGGGGCACCGGCTGCGGCGTGGTGCCGAAGTAGAGCGTCGATTCCGCCCGCGGCGCTGTGCCCACGCTGATGGTGCAGTCGGCGGGGTGGGTGGTGGTGCCGTCGCTGTTGGTGATGAGTATGTTTTCCAGGCCGATGGTGCCGTTGGTGAATGTGTCGGCAGCGCGGAGTGTGATTTTGACGATGGCTCCGCTGGTGCCGCTGATGGCATTGTTGCTGTTAGACGAGAGCGTGAACCTGACGATGCCGTCGGTGGTGGTGGCGGTCAGGCTCTGGTAGCGCCAGCTGGTGCGTTGGGCCATGTCGTAGCCCTCTTCGCCGGCTTTCATTGCCAGCCCGTCGGGCAGGCGCAGGTCCCACTGCACCGTGGTCACCTCGGTGTCGGGGTTGGTCAGGTTTATCAGCATGGTCTTCTCTTGGCCGGCCTCGATGCTGAAATCTTCAATCGTCAGGCTGGCTTCGGCCCTGCTGGTGGCTGGCAGCAGCATGGCCAGTGCGAATGTAGTCAGTATGAAGTTTTTCATATTCGGTGATGTCTGTTGTGTCTATATATATAAATATGGTGGTGTCACTCCATAACCAGGTTGGCCAGTTCGTTGTAGTCGGCCGAGTCTACTGCGCCGTCGCCATTGATGTCGGCCGAGCTGTCGTAGGGCCGCTTGCCCAGTATGATGTTGGCCAGCACCACCAGGTCGGCACCATCCACCAGGTCGTCGCCGTTCAGGTCGCCCAGCTTCTGGGGCACCACGTTCTCGTCCACGCCTTCATAGATGATTTCGTTGGCGTTCTTGGTCGTAATCTTGATGGTGTTGGTGCTCTGCGAGGGCACGAAGTGGAACCACACCGAGGCCGATTGGCCCGGACCCACGTAGAAGCCGTTGCCCGACACCACGAGCCCCTCCTGGTGCAGCCACAGTTCGCCGTTGAACTCCGAGCCGGTGTTCTCCAGCGTGACCTCCAGTTCGCACAGTTGTCCGGCATTGCGCCCGGTGGTGTATTTCAGGCCGGTCACGGTCAGCCCGGTGCGGGGGCACTGTGTGAGCGTCAGGGTGTTGCCCTCGATGTGGGCGGCAATGTATCGCAGGTCGCTGCCCACGGTGGGCTTCCAGTTTTCGGTGCCTGCCTCTGAGCATATCAGCACGATGCGATAGTCGCCGTCGGCCACGCTCTGGTCTATGGCTATGCCGTTGGTCAGCTTGATGTATTGCAACGGCTGGAAGTCGTGGGCCGCCTGATAGGCGTAGAGCACTTTCACAATGTCGGTGTCCTTGGCCAGGCCTATGCCGAAGTTGGCTTCAAAGTTGGTGGTCATGGCATTGAGCACCTCCCAGTAGATGGTGATGCCGCTGAATCCGTAGGCGTTGCGCTCTATCTGTTCGGCGCTGTCCAGCCTGATGTCGCGTGTCGACAGGCTCTTCTCTTCTTTGTAGACGGTGCCCGGCTGGTTGGGCTGCAGGCCGATGAGCATCTCCTGCGAGCGGGAGTAGCCGTCGCGGGGGGTGACGCCGTCGGGCTTGCCGTCGGCAGCGGCCAGCAGGAAGTAGCCGTCACACTCGGTCCTGACCCACCCCCAGTTGATGTGGAAGGTGCCGTCGGTGTTGTAGCCGTCCACCACGAAGCTGTGGCCGGTGTTGCTCGACGTGACGCCCGAGTAGATCAGAGGCCGTCCGGCCACCAGCTCGTCGTAGGCCATCTGTTCCCACTGGGCGGTGCCAAACGAGGCGCGCAGCACGCGGCGGGCCGTGGGCGCATAGTCAAAGTATTTGACCAGTGCCGCAGGCACGTCGTTGCCGGCCGCCTCTGTCAGGGTGGCCGAGTAGTCAGCCTTGACGGCGGCACCGCAGTAGGCTATGAGCTTGGCGGCTCCGGCAGTCTCCATGTTGTCCCAGGGGAACGAGGTCACGGGCATCTCGGCCACGCCGATGCCATATTTCCTGGTGGTGTAGGCCGGAATGGGGGCTATGGTGGCCGAGGGGTGACGGTGGCACGACATGATTTGGGCCATGGCTACGGGCACGCAGCCGCCCATGCTGTTCTGTCCGCTGTGGGTGGGGCACTGGATGTTGTAGGGCGGATGCTGGTTCCAGTGCGTTTTCACTATCGGCGCTATGGCGTGGCGCGTGGGGGTGGCGGCCTGTGCGGCGGGGGTGCCGCCCTGGTCCAGCGTGGCAATCTCTTCCGCCATCCACTCCATCCAGGCCTTCAGAGCGGGGGGCAGGGCCTCGTCGTGGCCCAGCGAGCCGCTGTCGGCATAGCCCAGTATGGCGGGTGTGCGGTCGTCGGCAGAGACAATGACGAAGCCGCCATCGCTGCCGATGTTGAATCCATAGAGTTGTGGCGTCTCCACTGCCAGTTGCAGCGGCAGCTGTGCCTGTGCGCGGCGGCTGTGTGCGCCGCTGTTCATCTGGGCCAGGTGGGCCAGGGCTTTCTGCCTGGCCTGCTCTTTGCCGATGGGTGCAGCCGTGGCCGCCAGTACCGTCAGGGCCAGAGTCAGGGTTGCCAATAGTGTTCGTTTCATATTTTTCATTTGTTGTTCGTTTCTATTTGTCATGGTTGGCATTGGTCGCAGATGCCCTTCACCAGGTAGCTGGCCGACGACATGCTGAACCCTTCGGGCATCTCTACCGGCGGCACCGCCATCTGCTCAAGACAGAAGGTGCGGTGGCAGCGCTCGCAGAAGAAGTGCACGTGCAGGTCGTCGTCGTGCTGCGCGCTGTGGCTGTGGCACAGTTCGTAGCGTGTGCCGGCCTCGCCGTCGTCGATGGTGTGCACCAGGTGGTGCTCGCGGAAGAGCGTCAGTGTGCGGAACACGCCCGACTTGTCTATCGACAGAATCTGGTACTCCAGTTCCGAGAGGGTCAGTGGCCGCCGCGCCAAGGCCAGCGCCCTGGCCACCACCAGTCGGTTGGCCGTGGGCTTGATGCCGTGGCTCTCCAGCAGTCCGCTACATTCCTCGTGTGTCATATATAAAGTGGTTATCGGCTGCAAAATTAGTCTTTTTTTCTGAAACCTCCAAATAAAACATCTATTCTTTTCGGACAAAAGCATCCACCCCCCGCAGCCAAAACGGTTCTGCAAGAATCAGCGCGGGCAAATGTCATAAAAAAAGAAATACACTTTTTTGGGGGCATTACCCCCCCTTAGAGATAAGTGCCTTTTATCTCGGGGATAAATGCCTTTTATCTCGGAGATAAGTGGCACTTATCTCTGAGTTACATCCGGGGGGATTTTGTGCCCAATATATTTTGTCAAAAATTATTCACACGGATTCTTGTGCAACCCCTAAAACTTGAATGGCGTCGAGCGTGATGCTCATCCCCGGCCTTACGGGCGATTAAATCCGGGGGAACGTGTTTCTGTAGGCTGGCATTTTACTTTTTTTAGCGTGCTTCCAGCCCGAAAACATTTGGCCATATCAAGGGAAATGTGTAATTTTGCCGCGTGTTTCAAACAGACAACCCATTTATGAGACGACTTTTTATGGTACTTGCGCTGTGGTCAAGCCTTCTGCTCACCTCTGTGGGGCAGACCGTGGCCGACAGCGGAGCTGTGGCGCTTGCCGACACTGAGGCGGTGGCTGCGGCCAGCATCGAGGAACTGATTGGCGACGACGACATGGCCGCCCTTGAGGAAATGGCTGCCGGCGAAGCATCGCTCCACCAGCAGTTGAAGACGAAGTTTGTGGAGGGCTCGGCTGGATTCATGTCGCTCGTGGCGCTTGCCCTGGTGCTCGGCCTGGCCTTCTGCATCGAGCGCATCATCTATCTCACCCTGGCCGAAGTGAAGACGGGCCGCCTGCTGGCCGACATCGACAAGCGGCTGGAGCAGGGCGATGTGGACGGGGCCAAGACGCTCTGCCGCGACACCCGCGGACCGGTGGCCTCGGTGTGCTATCAGGGACTGATGCACGCTGCCGACGATATGCCGGCCATCGAGCGCAACATCGTGAACTACGGCAGTCTGCAGGCGGCACGCCTGGAGCGCGGCTGCTCGTGGATCAGGCTGTTCATAGCCATTGCCCCCTCGCTGGGATTCCTCGGCACCGTGGTGGGCATGGTGATGGCCTTCGACCAGATACAGGAGGCGGGCGACATCTCGCCGAAGATTGTGGCCGAGGGCATGAAGGTGGCCCTGATCACTACCATCTTCGGCATCATAGTGGCCCTCATCCTGCAGGTGTTCTACAACTTCATCATCGCGAAGATTGACCACCTGACGGAGCAGATGGAAGAGGCTGCCATCACGCTGATGGACATGCTGGGTAAATTGAAGATAGAAGATAGAAAATTGAAAATTGAAAGTTGAAGGATGATGATTGACGCCATACTTTATATAATATATGTGTTGCTGGCCTTCTCGGTGGTGCTGGTGGTGTGGTCGATGGTTCATCAATGGATGACAAGCGATAAGTAGCTATGTTCAAGAGCCGGAAAAAGCGCAGTCTGCCAGAGCTGAACACCACGTCGACAGCCGACATCTCGTTCATGCTGCTGATTTTCTTCCTCGTCACGTCGTCTATGGACAGCGATGAGGGGCTGGCCCGCCAGTTGCCCACGCCCGAAGACCCTACCGAGGAGCAGGAGCTTGTGGTGAAGAAGCGCAACGTGCTGCTGCTCGCCTTGGACGCCGCCGACCGGCTGACCTGCAACGGCGACAGCACCGACGCCGCGCAGCTCGCAGGGCGCGTGGCCGACTTTGTGGCCAATGCTGCCGCCGACCCTGAACTGCCCGAACTGAGCGAGCGCGACGTGCACTTGCTGGGGCGCTGCAAGGTGAGCGACAGACACGTCATCTTCTTGCGCGTAGACCCCGCGGCCAGCTACAATGCCTACTTCGAGATGCAGAATGCCATATTGGCGGGCTACAACCAGCTGCGCGACGCCCTGGCCCAGAGCCGCTTCGGCCACGCCTATGCCCAATGCAATGCCGAGCAGCGCGATGCCGTGGCCATGGTCTATCCGCAGCGTATTAGTGAAGAGATTGGTAATAGACAATTAGAATGAGGAGAGGGGTATTTCAGAGACGGGAGCATCGGATGCCAGGGCTGAACACAGCAGCTCTGCCCGACCTCATCTTCACCGTGCTCTTCTTCTTTATGATAGTCACCCACATGCGCGACGTGGAGCCGCTGGTGCGCTACGACGTGCCGCTGGGCACCGAACTGCAGAAGGTGGCCCACAAAGCGTCGGTGGTCTATATCTACGTGGGACGGACCGCCAAGGACAGCGACCAGTTTGCCATCCAGCTGAACAACCGCCTGGCCACCGTCGACGACATACGCGCCTACATCGAGGAAGAGCGCAGCCGTATGGCACCCGAAGACCAGGCCCTGCTCACCGTCAGCCTCAAGGCCGACCGCGATGTGCCAATGCGCCTCATTGCCGACATCAAGGAGGCTCTGCGCCAGAGCTATGCCCTGAAAATCAACTACTCAGCTACTAAACGACCCCAATAAACGCTATGAAACGACAACTGAAGAGAAACGCCCTGGCCGCCTGCGCCCTGCTCATGGCAAGTGCCACCGCCGCCGCGCAGGGGGGAGTGACCAATACCTCGAAGTGTGAAAACGCAAGGATGACAAGCATCCCCCTGAGTGCCGTTCAGTGGACTGGCGGCTTCTGGGGCGAGCGCTTCGGCGTGCTGAGCAAGACCAGCGTGCAGAGTATGTGGCAGACGTGGCAGAGTCCTCAGGGCAAAGGCTTCAACAACTTCCTCGTGGCCGCCGGCGAGAAGCAGGGCGAGCACCACGGCCCTCCCTTCCACGACGGCGACATGTACAAGTGGCTGGAAGCCGTGGCCTCGGTCTATGCCATCACCCGCGACCCGCAGCTGGAGCAGATCATGGACCGCTTCATCGCATTGGTGCAGAAGTCGCAACGCGCTGACGGCTATATACATACACCCGTCATCATCAGGGAGCGCAGCACTGCCGCAGCGCCCGTCGGTTTTGCCGACGGAGGCGGCCCGGTAGGTACCGCCACCGGCACCAAGAACGACGCTGCCTTCGCCAACCGCCTGAACTTTGAGACCTACAACCTGGGCCACCTCATCATGGCTGGCATCATCCACAAACGGGCCACGGGCAAGACCACCCTCTTCGACTGTGGCGTCAGGGCCGCCGATTTCCTCTACGACTTCTGCCAGAGGGCGCCGGAGGAGCTGGCAGGCAACGCCATCTGCCCGTCGCACTATATGGGCGTGGCCGAACTCTACCGAGAGACCGGCAACAAGAAATACCTCGACCTGTTGAGACAGTTCATCGATATACGCGGCATGGTGAAGAACGGCACCGACGACAATCAGGACCGCATCCCCTTCCGTCAGCAATATCGTGCCATGGGCCATGCTGTGCGTGCCAACTACCTCTATGCCGGCGTGGCCGACCTCTACCTGGAGAGCGGCGAGGAGCAGCTGATGAAGAACCTGACCAGCATCTGGACCGACATCGTCAGCCGCAAGATGTATGTCAACGGCGCGTGCGGCGCCCTCTACGACGGCACATCGCCCGACGGCACCAACTACACCCCCGACAGCATCCAGAAGGTGCACCAGAGCTACGGGCGCCCCTATCAGCTGCCCCAGAGCACGGCCCACAACGAGACCTGCGCCAACATCGGCAATATGCTCTTCAACTGGCGTATGCTGCTGGCCACAGCCGACGCCAAGTATATGGACCTGATGGAGAACTGCCTGTACAACAGCATCTTGCCCGGCATTTCACTCGACGGCGAGAGCTACTTCTACACCAACCCCCTGCGCATCTCTGACGAGCTGCCCTACAAGCTGCGCTGGCCCAAGGAGCGCAAGAAGTACATATCGTGCTTCTGCTGTCCGCCCAACACGCTGCGCACCCTCTGCCAGGCGCAGGACTATGCCTACACCCTCACACGGCCCCAGAACGCGGCCAAGGAGACATCCGGCACCATCTATGTGAACCTCTTCGGCCAAAGCCGCCTGCAGGGCAAGCTGGCCGGCGTGGGCGACATCGTGCTCAACCAGCAGAGCGACTACCCCTGGAGTGGCCACATCACCCTGACCATCGAGAAGCTGAAAACCCCGCGCCGCCACAAGTTTGCCATCGCCCTGCGCTGCCCCGACTGGGCCGCCAAGGCATCGTACACCGTGAACGGAATGGAGCAACCCGTCAACCAAGAGCAGGGCTACGCCGTGGTGGAGCGTGAGTGGAAGCAGGGCGATGTCATCAGTTTCGACCTGCCCATGGAGACCCGCATCGTCGAGGCCAACCCGCTGGTGGAGGAGAGTAGGGGGCAGGTGGCCGTCATGCGCGGCCCCATCCTCTATTGTCTGGAAAGCACCGACCTGAACGGAGACACTGACATAGACAATGTGGTCATACCCGTAGCGGCGCAGTTCCGTCCCGTCTGGGTGACCATAGGCGGCAGCCGCATGATGGCCCTCGAAACCGAAGCCTGCGTGCGCAGCGAGGCCGAATGGACCGGAACGCTCTACCGCCCGGCAGCGTCGGCAAAGACAAGGCAGACCGTGCGCCTGATTCCCTACTATGCATGGGGCAACAGGGGCAAGAGCGAGATGACCGTCTGGATGCCTGTGGACTATTAGGAAAAGGGGCAAAAAAGAAAAACTTTTGCACATTTTCGGGAAAATACTTGCACGTTTCAATTTTTTTGCTTATCTTTGGCGGGTAAACCAATAAACCTCCCATAATTATGGCAAACAAGAGAACATTGAAACGTACCATTAAGGTCATCTGCGGCGAATTGCTCACGGAGGCTGTCGCCGCTACACTCTATGGCAATGAGGCCCACCGCGACAATGCCGATGCGCTGCTCTTTGCCGTGGTGAAGATGCAATCAAACTTCGTCAGCCGCGTGTCGCATCCGGAGCCAGGCATGAAAGCCAAGACCTATTTCCGAGACCTGCGCAGCAAACTGGCTGCACAAGTCGGCGAACTGGCCGACCAGATTAACAACCTATAGGAAAAGAGAATGTTGAAACAGTTCTGCAATTGGTTGTTGTACAAACAAATGGGATGGTCCACTGAAGTGACAGAGGAGCATCCCAACAAGTATATTATCTGTCTGGCTCCCCACACCAGCAACTGGGACTTCGTGTTGGGGCAGCTCTACAATACCGCCGAGGGCATGGGCAGCAACTTCCTGATGAAGCGCGAGTGGTTCTTCTGGCCGCTCGGACCCATCTTCAGGCGCTTGGGCGGCATACCCGTGATGAGGCAGAAGCACAATAGCCTGACCGACACTCTGGCCGAGACAGCCCGGCGGTCGGACAGTTTCAAGTTGTGCGTCACCCCCGAGGGCACCCGCTCCCGGCGTGAGGAGTGGAAGCGCGGCTTCTACTATATCGCCCTGAAGGCTCAGATGCCCATTCTGCTCTATGGCCTGGACTATGGCCGCAAGCGCATTGTCTGCACCAAGACCATCGTGCCGACGGGCGATGCCGATGCCGACATGCGCAAAATCAAACTCTATTTCAAGGACTTCACGGGGAAACACCCCGAAAACTTTACGATTGGCAATGTGGAAGAATAGGCTGTTGGCGCTTGTGGCATTTCACTTGTCGCTCCTTGCCGTTGTGGCACAAACCACCTGGGGCGACATCGACTACAAAGGGAAACCCTGGGTGAAATGCGCGTCCAGGGCTTTCGATGTAGACCATGGCCTGGACGGCCGCCACATCACCGTGTGGGCCAGTCATGGCCGCTACTACGACAATAGCGAGGACCGATGGCGCTGGCAGCGTCCGGCACTCTTTGGCACCACCGAAGACCTGTTCACACAGACCATCGTGGTGCCCTATCTCATCCCTATGCTCGAGAATGCCGGTGCCGTGGTGTTCACCCCACGTGAGCGCGACTGGCAGCGCAACGAGGTGATTGTCGACAACGACGACCGCGGGTCGCTGCTCTACTATCAGGAGCAGGCCGTGCGCCACACCTGGACCAACGCGCCGCAGCCCGGCTTTGCCCAGCACGACGGCAACTACAAGGATGGCGAGAACCCCTTTGTGGCCGGAACGGCCCGCATGATTGAGACAGCCCGCAGCAAGTCGAAAGCCAGCAGCGTGAGCTATCAGCCGCTGCTGCCGCAGACGGGCCGCTATGCCGTCTACGTCAGTTATCAGACGGTGGAGGGCAGCGTCGACGATGCCCACTACACTGTGTGGCACCAGGGGCAGCCCACCGAGTTCAGGGTGAACCAGCAGATGGGCGGCTCCACATGGGTCTATCTCGGCACCTTCGAGTTCGACGAGGGCTGCACCGCCGACAACCGCGTGGTGCTGACCAACCAGAGCGACGACAAGGGCTTTGTCACCACCGATGCCGTGCGCTTCGGCGGCGGCATGGGCAACATCGAGCGCGGGGGCCAGACCAGCCGTATGCCGCGCTGTCTGGAGGGCGCCCGCTATTGGGCACAGTGGGCAGGCATGCCCTACGAGGTCTACAGTTCGAAGGGCGGTGTCAACGACTATGCCGACGATATCAACGCCCGCTCGCTCATGTCCAATCTGCTGTGCGGCGGTTCTGTCTTCGCCCCCGACTCGGCCGGACGGCGCGTGCCCATCGAGTTGTCGCTGGCCGTCCATAGCGACGCCGGCCACACACCCACGGGCGAGGGCGTCTACGGCACGCTCACCATCTGCACCACCAGCTTTGGCGACAGCACCTTGGCCGCAGGCACCAGCCGCGAGATGTCAAGAGAACTGGCTACCGCCCTCTTCGACAACACCAAGGCCGACCTGAGTGCACGCTTCGGCCAGTGGGAGAACCGCAAAATCTACGACCGCAACTACTCGGAGACCCGGGTGCCCATCGTGCCCAGCGCCATTCTGGAGACCATGTCGCACCAGAACTTCGGCGACATGCGCTACGGACAAGACCCCACCTTCCGCTTCTTCCTGGCCCGCTCGGTCTACAAGACATTGCTGCGCTACATCACCTCCCGCCACGGCGAGCAAAGTGTGATTCAGCCATTGCCGCCCGACAATTTCCATGTTGAGTTCACCCATAAGGCCGGCGAAGTGTGCCTCAGTTGGCAGGGCGTTATCGAGTCGGCCACCAACGAAGGCGACAACAGCGCCCCGACGGGCTACGTGCTCTATATGGCGATGGACGGCGGGGGCTACGACAACGGCACCCCATTGCGGGGCACCTCCTGCAACATCCGGCTGAAGCCCAACGTGCTCTACCGCTTCCGTGTGACGGCCACCAATGACGGCGGCCAGAGCTTCCCCACCGAGGAACTGGTGGCCCTGTACAATCCGAAAGCCCGCCATAAGGCTTTGGTCGTCAACGGATTCCACCGTCTGTCTTCGCCTTCTCTCGCCACCAGCGGACAAGGCTTCGACCTGTCCGACGACATCGGCGTGAGCTATGGGCGCACCCCCGGCTGGCTGGGCCTGCAGCGGGTGTTCGACCAGCAGCGCATCGGCGTGGAAGACTCAACGGGCCTCGGCTTCACCACCAACGAGCTGGAGGGCACTTTCATTGCCGGCAACGACTTTTGCTATCCGCGCACCCATGCCGAGGCCATCGCCGCCTCGGGACGTTTCAGCATCGTCAGCGCATCGGTACAGGCCGTGGAGCAGGGCCAGCTGAACCTGGCCGACTATCTGGTGGTGGACCTCCTGCTGGGGCTGGAGCGCAACGACGGCCACAGCCTGATGGACTGCAAGACCTTCCGCCCGGTACTGCAGAAGCGCCTCCGCGTCTACACTACCGGCGGCGGACGCCTGCTGGTGAGTGGTGCCTACGTGGGGACAGACATGATGCTGCCCGCCGAGCAGAACTTCCTGGCCGACGTGCTGAAGGTGCGCTTCGACAGCCAGAACCGCCAGCCTGACGGCAACGTCAGCGGACTGGGGCTGAAGTTCGACTTCTACCGCCAGCTCAACGAGAGCCATTACGCCGCCACCAGCACCGACATCCTGATGCCCGCCGCCACTGCCTCTGCCAACAGCTTCCCTGCCATGGTCTATGCCAATGGCACCAGTGCAGCCGTGGCCTATCAAGGCAGCGACTACCGTGCCTTCACCATGGGCTTCCCCTTCGAGTGCATCACCGACGGGAAGCAGCGGCAACAGATAATGAAAGGAATCCTTAACTTTTTAATTCAAAACTAATATTATGGCAAAAATTATTACCAATGCTTCGGGTTCGAGAACCATCGAAGTGACTGAAGAACACCTGCAGACCATTGAGCAGTACCAACTGCTGCGCGACCTGATTGACTCCAACGGCTTTGTCGATGAGCAAGTGCTGGACAAACTGAAACTGAACGTCCGCTCGCTGCTCGAGTCGGAGACGGGGCGCGACAAGCGTCTGCTGGACCTCTGCCTCGACGTGCTGTACCATCCCAATATGAAGGCTCTCGGTCTGCAGAACCTCTATCTGCACTATATGGACTGGAAAAACCAGGGCAACGATAATCTGGGTGCCACCGTCAGAGCCTTCCAGGGCACACCCTTCAACTAATCATCGTGGACTATCAGCTGACAGACTTTCTGCCAACCACCAAGAAGGAGTTGGAACTGCGCGGGTGGGACTATGTCGACGTCGTCCTCTTTTCGGGCGATGCTTATGTAGACCACCCCTCGTTTGGCGCTGCCGTCATCGGCCGCGTGCTGGAGGCGGCAGGCTATAGGGTGGCCATCGTGCCGCAGCCCGACTGGCACGGCGACTTCCGCGACTTCAAGAAGCTGGGTCGTCCGCGCCTCTTCTTCGGCATATCGCCAGGCTGCATGGACTCTATGGTGAACAAGTACACCGCCGCCCGCCGCCTGCGCTCCGAGGATGCCTATTCGCCAGACGGGCGGCACGACTTGCGTCCCGAATATCCCACCATTGTCTATTCCTCCATCCTGCGCCAGCTCTTCCCCGACGTTCCCATTGTGCTTGGCGGCATCGAGGCGTCGTTGCGGCGGCTGACCCACTATGACTACTGGCAGGACCGCCTGCGCCCAAGCATTCTCTGCGACGCCCCTGCCGACATCATCTCTTACGGCATGGGCGAGAAAACCATTGTGGCCCTGGCCGACCTGCTGGCCGCCGGAACGCCTATGGCCGACATCACCGACCTGCCTCAGACCGTCATCCTGCGGCCTGCCAACCACATTCCCGGTGGGGTGGGGCCTGCCGACATTGTGCTGCACAGCCACGAGGAGTGTCTGGCAAGCAAGCGGGCCGAGGCCGAGAACTACCGCCACATCGAGGAGCAGTCGAACATGATGCACGCCCTGCGCCTCATCCAGCATGTCGATGGCCGGGCCGTCGTGGTCAATCCGCCATATCCGCCAATGACCACGGCCGAAATCGATGCCTCCTTCGACTTGCCCTACACCCGCCTGCCGCACCCCAAATACCGGGGCAAGCGCATCCCAGCCTACGAAATGATCAAACACTCGGTCAACATACATCGGGGCTGCTTCGGCGGTTGCGCCTTCTGCACCATTTCCGCCCATCAGGGCAAGTTCATTGCCTGCCGCTCGAAGGAGAGCATCCTGCGTGAGGTGAAGCAGGTCACGCAGATGGCCGACTTCAAGGGCTACCTCTCCGACCTGGGGGGGCCGTCGGCCAACATGTATGGCATGAAGGGCCGCAACCCGAAGGCCTGCGAGCGCTGCCGCAGGCCCAGTTGCATACACCCCCAGGTGTGCCCCAACCTGAACACGTCGCACCAGCAGCTGCTCGACATCTACCGTGCCGTCGACGCGCTGCCCGGCGTGAAGCGCAGTTTCATTGGCAGCGGCGTGCGCTACGACCTGCTGTTGTACCGCAGCAGCGACGAGGCCGCCAACCGCTCGGCCGCCGAGTACACCCGTGAGCTCATCTGCCACCACGTCAGCGGACGCCTGAAGGTGGCGCCCGAGCATACCAGCGACCACGTGCTCAACTTGATGCGCAAGCCCCCGTTCAGTCAGTTTCAGCAATTCAAGCGCCTCTTCGACCGCATCAACCGCGAGGAGGGCCTGCGCCAGCAAATCATCCCTTACTTCATCAGCAGCCACCCCGGCTGTAGAGAGGAGGACATGGCCGAACTGGCCGTAGAGACCAAGCAGATGGACTTCCAGCTGGAACAGGTGCAGGACTTCACCCCCACGCCCATGACCATTGCCACCGAGACGTGGTACACGGGCTTCGACCCCTACACGCTGCAGCCCGTATTCTCAGCCCGCAACCCCCGCCAGAAGCTGGCCCAGCGCCAGTATTTCTTCTGGTACAAGCCTGAGGAGCGCCGCAACATTGAGCAGAGCCTGCGCCGCATCGGCCGTGCCGACCTCATATCGAGGCTCATCCCCTATCAGCCCTATGAAAATAATCGAACAGAATATCGTCCCCAAGAATCCCGAAAGACGGAGCGAGGACGGCATCGTCGTCGCCCCTGACTTCATTGCCGTCATCGACGGGTCGACATCGAAGAGCACCCGCCGCTGCCACCGCGAACTGTCGCTCAGACGCCACAGCAACGGCGAGTTGGCCATGCTCATCACGGCCCGCTTTATCAAGAAGATGAAGGCTGACACCAGCTGCCACCGCTTTTGTACGGGTGTCACCGCCGCCGTGCGCAGCTATTATCTGAAAGACCTGCTGCCCCATCTGGCCCAGCATCCCGAAGACCGGCTGGCCGCCTCGTGTGTGGTCTTCAGCCGCCTGCGCCGCGAAATATGGATGGTGGGCGACTGTCAGGCCCTGGTTGATGGCGAGTTCTTCGACAATCCCAAACCCTACGAGCAGGAGTTGGCCGAGCGTCGCGCCGCCATCATCGAGGCCAGCCCCAAGCCCTGGGACCATTTTCTTGCCGACGACACCGCCCGCGCCGCCATCATCCCCAGCATGTTGGAGACCATGCAGCACCAGAACAACGGCTACAGCGTGATTGACGGCTTCCCCGTAGACGAGCAGCACGTGCGAGTCATCCCTTTGGACTTCCGGCCTTGGGAGATAGTGTTGGCCAGCGACGGCTATCCTTTCCTCTGCCCCACGCTGGCCGAGAGTGAAGAGCGGCTGGCCCGCCAGCGCCGTGACGACCCGCTGAACATCGGCACCTTCAAGGCCACCAAGGCTTTCATCCCCGGCAACAATTCCTTCGACGACCGCGCCTACATCAGGTTCAGGGTGTGAAGCTCCCCCCTCTCGCGCCATCCTCCACTCCTTTGCCGATGTTACCATTATCATCAATGCTCACACCATGTCTTTCAGCCACAAGAATCCTGAGTACACTATCAACGGACAGTTGGGCGACCGCAAGGGTATCATGGGTGAGAAAGGCGTTAC
>CADACW010000032.1 GCA_902786565.1 uncultured Prevotellaceae bacterium
TCAGTGTCATACATGCCCACAGCGGCCATCTGTTCCTCGATAGGACGAGTGTCAGATTCCACTAACTCATTGCCTAATAACGGTATCAGATACTTTGTGCGCAGCAAGTCCGTGTTGATATCATTCAGCTTGGCAGCCAAACAAGGCATGGTGTCGAAGGTAGCCATGAATGACATTCTTCGTTCTGCAAGGATGCGCTCTTCTGCCTCCGTAGCTATGTCACGACGTGGTCCGATACGTATAAATGTACGTCCACGATAGCGCACAGGAGGCAGGTCAGACGGACTGACCTCAGCAACCAACAAATCACCTTCAGGGAACTGGAAACGGTCAACGCTCATAACAGGTATAGGCAGGATGTTTCCATTGCTGCGTATGGCTGCAATCTTCTTCAGTAAGTCATCAGTGACCTTCAACCCCGACAACTCTCCGTTGTCGTAAGCACCCAATATCAGGTAGCCATTCCACCTGTTGACGTGGTTCGCTCCACACGGTAAGTTTCCGTGCTATGCAGCAGTTCTTGTATCTCGTCTTTTGTTATCATTTGACTTCGTCTTCTTCCTTCTTGCAAGGCATAGCCAAAACAAGTTTTAGCTCTGCTCTTGCTTCGTGCGTCATTTTGACTTATTTCTCTTGATTGAATTCTTCTTGTCTCACCAACTCCTGCACAGGCACTTCAAGCGCATTTGCTATCGCAATGAGGGCTTCAAGGCTGGGCTGGGTGGTGTTGGTGACCCACTTGGATATAGTTGCCTGATCCTTTCCAAGCTTATCTGCCAACCACTTGTTGTTCAGGTCACGTTCTGCAAGAACGACTCTTATACGATTTAACTTTGCCATGATTGATTTCTCTTATTTGAGGGCAAGGATACAAAAATTTATTCATAATTCAGCGTAATACGCTTAAATTTTATCGTTTGTGGTGAAAATTTGATTATTCTATCAAGTATTTGGCATCATTGCTGGCACAAACCTCTCCGAGCATAATTTAATTTGCTGGTAATTTGCTGGCAAATTGCTGAAATAAACGAAATACGGAAGTAAATTTGGTTAATATGCTGATAATCAGCGACAATTAAAATCAAGTTTAATTTGCTGGTAATTTGCCAAAGAAAGAGATAATAGAGCTCTTTTACAGGTATTCCTGAATAAGAAAGTGCCAATAGTGGCAGATTTTGATAACGAAAGTTAACGAGAGGAGTTTATTCGTTTTTGTCACTTCAAGCCTCTGTTTCGGTTGATAAATGTTAAAAGGCTGCTATACTATAACTGTTTTTTTTTACTCTAAAACCTTTGTAAATTCAAATTTAATTGCTATTTTTGCAGCAATTCTACAAAATCAAATATGTAATGATATTAAAAATCGAATTTGAGAATTTCTTTTCTATTAGAGATAGAATAAGAATCGACTTCAGAGCAGGAAACATCAACACGGCTCTTGCACGGGAGTTAAGTCATAATGTGATGGAGTGGAAAGGTGTACCTGTCCTAAAAACCGTTGGGCTGTTTGGCCCCAATGCTTCAGGTAAATCAAACATTCTTAAAGCCATTACATTTTGCTGTAGAATGATTTTGGAGTCACACCTTCATAACGAAGGGGTGACATTCAACTTTGAACCTTTCAAATTTGATGGATGGCAGAAAAAGCCCAGCAAATTCCTTATTGATTTTGTCTGTGAGGATGTGGAGTATGAATACGCTTTTGAGTTGATCCGTGAACGAATCATAAGCGAAAGTCTGTTCCATTATCCTATGGGAAGACGTGCAAAGGTTTTTGTGCGTGAAGCAGAAGGTAATTACAGTTTCGGTACTGGTGTGATGGTCAAGCCATCAGATGTGGTAATCAACACCAGCGAAAAGAATCTGTTCCTGAGCCGAGCTAGTTCGATGAACAGAGATATCGCGCAAAAGATATATCGTTATTTTATGAATCAATTCCTGCTGGGGCTTGTGAACGTGAACGACATGATGGTATTGGACAGTTTCAATGCTTACAAGAAGGTGATACTCAAAGCACTTGAAATATGCGATACTGATATTACTGACATCGAGGCAAGGAAAGAGCAAATGCCGGCTCCTGTGGTTGTGCCTGGACAAACGGAACTATCATACAAGCTGGTTGATGTGCTTCGCTTCAAGACCTTCCATCGTAACCAAAAGGATATCATGTTCGACATGGACATGGAAGAATCTAACGGTACAAGAAAACTGTTCCAGATTCTGATACGACTCTTGGATGTAGTAAAGAACAAGAAGAGCATTATGATGGACGAGTTTGACATGGGACTTCACACTCGTCTGGCTGATTTCATTCTCGACTTAATTCATGCTTCAGAGAACAGTCAGTTATTGTTCACGTCCCACAACACGAACCTTATCGATGTCAAACGACTAAGACGTGACCAAATTGTTTTCGTTAACAAGTCGGAACAGGGTACAACGGAAGTGTATTCTTTATATGACTTCAAGGATTTCCGTGAAAATATGGATGCCGAAAAGGGATATATACAAGGACGCTTTGATGCTGTGCCTTATGTTGATTCATCGGTATCAAGTATCATAAGTCACCCATCAGAATCATTTCGCACATAGAAGGCACAAAGATCACACCATCGCTGGTTGAGAAACGTACAAAGGAACTCAAAATCTCTCAATGGGATAAGGTGCACACATTCCTCATGTACGACATGGATGTGCAGGCTATCAATGAGAAACTACGTAAATGTAAGGCAGAAATGCTTCTAAGCAATCCTTGTTTTGAAATATGGTTGCTCCTTCATGCTAAAGACCAGAAGGCTGCAATCGAAACGGATGCACTCATCAAAGAGTTGAAGAAAAGCGCTCCCATGTGGAAGAATTATTCCAAGTCTGCCTTTACAGAAACTCAAAAGTCTTTCTTGAACGACAAAACAGAAGTTGCTGTTGAAAGAGCTAAGAGATTGCAAGAGTTCCAGAATCCATCAACAGGTATCTACAAATTGATTGAGATGTTGCAGAAGAACGCTAAAAATGATTAATCATTAAGCAAATATAATTAAAGCGAAACTGAAATAATAATGTAATGGCATCAGCGAATTACGAAAAAGCCCAAGAATTGTGGCACTCCTGACTTCGGCGATACGTCACCAAAACGGTTATATCAGCCTCTATTTTTATTTCGACTCCGTACCCCCCCTACGAGAGATGTTCCAAATACGCGATTTTTCTGCGTCACCCAAAATCACCTTTCAAAAAGTCAAAAACTCCCTATTTATGGGCACTTTGAGAGATTGCTATTTGACGAAATGTTAAAACCGCCGAAGTTAGGTGTCTTCTCTAAGCCTCTCAATGACCTTTAAATCGGCGGGGAGCCATTTTATGCTGTCCAGTTCATCCCTTTTGAGCCATCTGGCGGCCTCATGTTCGTTCAGGTGCAACGACGCTGTCAGCAGCGAACAGACATAACAGTGCATGGTCAGATGAAAAGTGGGATAGTCGTGCTCGACTGTACAGAGGCACTTGTCAATACTTATTTCCGTTGACAGCTCCTCGCGAATCTCGCGTTTCAAGGCTTCTTCGGGTGTTTCCCCCGGTTCCATTTTGCCGCCAGGAAACTCCCACCAGTCCTTCCATTCGCCATACCCACGCTGTGTGGCGAAGACACTATTCTCTTTGCGAATGATTGCTGCTACTACTTCTATCTGTTTCATCGTTCCTCATTTCTTCAGTTTTGTTCAATACCATGTTTGTCAAGCATACTGCGTATTCTAAAGGAGAGTTTTGAGGTTTCCAAGCCAATGTGAAACTGACTTTTGCTTCTGTGACAGCATAGCCCTTGTCCGTCCACGCCTTTAGTTTTTCCTTTCCTGTTGCTGACAGCGCTGCTATGTTTACGCCTTGCTCGTTGAGCAAATATCCGTTTTGATATTTCAGAGTGTCACCACTTCTGAGCCGAAGCACAAACTCCTTACGGCCTTTGAAGAAATCGAGTATGACATCATGCATGTTCAGGGCAATCGAAATGGCCGCACAGTGTGCAGGCGGGTTTGTCACGAGATAGAGATTCTTTCTGGCACGTGTCAGTCCGACGTAGTAGGCGCGCATATCGCTGGCGTCTCTACTGTCAGGAACAGGCGACAACAGGTATACCGTGTCAAACTCACGGCCTTTGGCTTTGTGGATGGTGCTTACAAATACCGACTGCTCGTCTGCTGCGATGAAGTCCTCAATGTCCGACTCAAAGATGTATTCGCGCAAGTCGCTGTGATAATAGGTGCGGTGAATTGCTTCAAAGTCGGCAAAGAAATGCTTCATGATGCTTGTCAGGGTGCTTGAGGCGTATGTCTCCAGCGTTAGTCTCTTAGCCTCTTGCCATCGCTCCGTGGGTATGATGGCTTCCGCTTCTTTGCCTCCCAGTTGCTTGAGGAAATACCTCACTTCTGCCAAATTGCCGAATCGGAAGCCTCCCATTGATTGTGCAACGGTGGCATGCAGCCCGCGGCGCTCCAGCTCGTAGGCCACGAGCATGGCCTCTTCGTTGGTGCGGGTCAAAACAGCCGTACTGCCTTGAGTGCCGACCTCTGTCTCTGTGAGCGATTTCAGCACTACGGCCCTGCCTTCCTCGCCTGTAGCCGACTGGATGGCCGTGTGTTTCAGTCGGCCGGGTATGCGCTGTACAAAACGGTTGGCGCAATTGACGACGGCACAGGCAGAGCGATAGTTTTCGGTCATCTCGTACAGTTTGGCGCCCGCCTCGCTGACGAGCGACTGCATATAGCGTGAGTCAGAGCCACGGAAGGCATAGATGTTTTGGTCGTCGTCGCCCACAGCGATGACGCGCATCTCCTCGTTTTGCCGCATCAATGCCTGAACCAGATGGAAGTCGTCGGCCCCCATGTCCTGTGCTTCGTCGATGACCAGTACGCTCTTGGCAATCTTCGACGGTTCCACCTCGCCCCTTTCTATCATCGCCGTAGCTCGGCTCACCACCTCTTTGGCCTCGTCCAGGCTGCCCTGTTTGCCAATGAGGTCGAAACTGTAGGAATGGAATGTCTTGATGTCCACATAATGCGCGGCATTGCCCACCAGGTCGATGAGACGCTTCTTGAACTCGGTGGCCGCAGCCCGCGAGAAGGTGAGCATCAGCAGCTGTTCGTGCTTCACGTCCTCCAGCAGCAACAGCGAGGCCAGCTTGTGCACCAACACCCGTGTCTTCCCGCTGCCGGGCCCCGCCGCCACTACGATGTATTTCGACTGTTTGTCGTCGATTATCTCACGCTGACGGTGGGACAGTTCGCCAAAGAGTTGTCTGTATTTTGCCGGTGTGATGTTCTGGTCAATCTGCGCTTTCCGCTCCTCTTTGAAGTAGTGGTTGATGAAACGGCGGAAGTCCATCGTGAAATAGTCGTTGACGAATTGGAGTGCGGCATTATAGTCGCGCACCATCAGGTTGGCATATTCGCCCACGATGTGAATTTGGCGTATGCGCTGCTTGTAGAACTCGTCCAGCAGCCGGTAATGATCCTTGCCATAGCGGGCTCGTCGGTCGGCCAGACGGCCTATCTGCATGGTGTTGTAGATGACGATGAAACCGCCTTCAATTTTCATTAGCTCTGTCTTGGTGAGATATAGCAGGGCTTCTTCGATGTCGGCAATTGTTGGCATCTCCTTTTTCTGGCTCTCAAATATCGCAGTCTCTCTGCTGGCTATAAACCGCTGCAGCAGTTCCACTTCCGAAAAATTGACCAGTGTCATCTCCTTGCCGTTGTCTCGTTTGGCGCTCAGTGTCTCGACGATATATCGGCAGATGTCCGTCCGTTTGTCAAAGCGTGCCTTTGTCGCTTCCATTGTGGCTTGCAGTCTTACGCTCACACTCTCGCTGGCACCCAGCTCCTGCTTGCGGATATAGCCTTTCAGCGACAAGAAGTGGAGCAGCATTCGCAGGCGTTTGACATTCGAGTAGGTCAGCCCGGCCTTCTGGGCCTCTTCGTTCAGTTCCTTATAGCTGATTCTGTGCGACTGCTGCCCGATTCGCTGTAGGAGATGTTGCTCCAGTTTCAGTATGATGTCGAGGTTGCGCAGCGAGGTGCTCTTGCTGATCCATGCCTGCATGTCGCGGCTGTCGGCCAGCAGTCCGTCCTGCCGCATCAGGTTGATGTTTCTGATTACTGCAGCCTTGCTCATGCCAAGTATGTCTGCCAGATAGTCCACCCGGCTTTCTGCCTCTGCTCCTCGTCCGTCGGCTGTGGCACGTGAGCTGATGAGCGACTTGATGATGCGTGCTGCCTCTTCACGCGACTGGTCGTCGAAGAGTGGCGAGAGGGTCAATATGCGTCGGGCCTCATCCATATTCTTCACGGTGATGCCCGTTGCAAAGACGTGTGGCGAATTGCTGCCCCGCTGTATGAATCCAGCCTCCTCCAGGGCGGCGATGGCTGCCTTCACGCGTGTTTCAATGTCGTCTATATCGTCGCCCCATCCTGCCTGACGCGCTATGTCCAGCGGCGAGCAGCTGACCTTGTCCCGCTTGGCCGTAAGTTCTTTTATGGCTTTCCACACCTGCTGAATCTCACTGATGCTGAGTTTTGTCTGGTTCAGCAGTATGAAGTGCTTGTCCAGGTCGCTGTCGGCATAGAGCACAAAACATTCGGCCTGCATCTCCGGATTGCGCCCTGCTCGGCCGGCCTCCTGCACGTAGTTCTCCAGCGAGTCGCTGATGTTATAATGGACCACCAGTCCGACGTCTTTCTTGTCGACGCCCATGCCGAAGGCCGATGTGGCCACAATGACCTGCGCTTCGCCGCTCATAAAGGCGTTCTGGCTCTTCACCTTCTCGGCGGCTTCCATCAAGTATAATTCCTTCCTGCCGGCAGTCAGACCGCCCCAGGCGGCCATCTCGTCGTTCAATAGGTCGCGGGCCTTTATCGAGTCGTTTACCGGATTGTTCAGCTCGTCCACCTGCAGTTTGTCGTCTTTCACTAAATGGTGATAAGGCCGCTTAGGAAACAATAGCGGCGACAGACACAGAGTGTCGACAATGGCGTGACGGCCCTTCAGCGCCGTGTAGTGCAAGTCGTGTCGAATGATGTTATGCCCGCACACCGTGTCGCATCCTGACACAAAGGCGTCAAAGTCGGCCTTGGAGTGAGTGTGCAGCACCGCGCCGTCCTCCCTCACCGCTCCGTAGTCCGCCACTTTCCTCGTCTGCAGACTAACCTCTGTGTCAATGAATACAATCATATTACATTCATCATCAGATGAGTTTACTAAACGCGCACAAAATTAATTATTTTTCCACGAAACAAAGAAGGAAAACAGACTTTCTTCTATCTTTTTCTTCACTTTTGCCCCTTTTTGCTTCTTTAATGACGAAGTGCAAGGGGTTTTTCAGAAATTACGTCACAAGCAACCTCAGAAAATGGTGGTCGCCTGCCAGCTATTTGGTGAATTGGCCGGAGACAAACTTAACGACTCGACGTAATTTATCTGAATTACGTCGTAATTTATATAAATTTCGTCGTAATTTATGTAAATTACGTCGAGTCGTTAAGTTTTGGTTGGGGGAGACGGGTAAATAGGCCCAGCCCCGCCGATGTTTTCTTCGGGGAGGCCAATTGTGTCGCTAAGTAGATATGTGAGGATGAGGTTTAGGTGGCATTTTGAGGCAATATTTATTTTTTTTGGCTGCTTTTGTTGTTCTTTCTTTGAAAAATGTTTGGCTATTACAAATATAATCAGTACTTTTGCACCTACAGAACTAAAACTAGCCAAAACAAGAACGATGGAATGATAATCCCCATGACCCACTCTAATTGCAGAAACATCGTTTCACTTTTTATATCTGCCGTGCTGGCGCTGACGACGGCCTGCACGGGCAGCGGTACGTCGGAGCGCGGCAGCGAGGCCGACAGTCTTTATACGTGGGAGCATATCCGGCAGTCGATGATGGAGCAGCCAGAGCATGCGCTCGGACTGGTGGACACCGCCGAGATGCGGGGGCTGGCCGACGTGAACTACGCCAACTGGATGCGGGCGCAGATTTACTACAACTCCTCTACGATGGAGGATTTGGACTTGGCTCGCGAATTGTGCCAGAAGGTGCTCGACAACCAGAATCCCGTGGCCGACAGTCTTCAGCAGCGGAAGACGCTCCTGCTGCTGACCAGCATCTGCACCCAAACCCCAGACACCTATCAGGATGCCGTGCGCTATGCCATGAGTGGTGCTGAGATGGCCCACCATGCCGGCGATTTCCTGCAAGAGGCTTATTTCTATTTCGAGGCAGGCAAAGTGATGGAGCGGCTGCAGCAGGGCAGCGGCATAGCCTACATGAACCGCTCGTTAGACACTTACCGCGAGGCCGCACGCGACAGTGTCCAGCCGCTGCCGACGCTCTCCTCCTACCTTGGCAACGCCGCACGTATTCTGGCCGGGCAGGAGAAATACGCTGCAGCCGTCCCCCTGCTACAGGAGCGTCTGCAAGTTATCGACCGCGTTGAAAAGGAATATGCCACTTATCCTACAGGATGGGCCGACCAGCAGAAGGGCTACACCTATCCCGTCCTGGCTTACTGCCAGCAGATGGCGGGCGACAAGGAGGGGGCACGCCGCTCTGCAGAGGCTTTCGAGCAGACACAGGCCGCACAGCAGCCCAACAACCAAAAGGACATGCTGAACTATTATGCCTTGGCGGGCAATGCCGGGCGCATCCAGCAAGCCTATGACCGCTTGGAGCTGTACTATCGGGAGACGCAAGACACCCTTTCAGCGAGTTATGCCGACCTGTTGAGCATCTATGCCATGGGGCTGAACAATATCGGCCGCTACCGTGAGGCTTATCAGGCACAGGCCCGCTACCAGGTCATCAACGACAGCCTGGTGCAGCGCGAACGCCAGCGCGAGACACTTGAACTAGCCCAGCAGATGAAGACACAGGAGAAGGAACTGCAGCTGAAGGACGAAGAGGCTAAGACTACCGTCTATCGCATTCTTGCCTTCTCGCTCGTGGCCATCATGTTCATCATTCTCGTCGCCCTGTGGCGACTGGCCATCGCCCACCGCCGCGTGCTCATCAAGAACCGCGAGCTCTTTGAACTGATTCAGCGTGAGCAGCAGCGCGAGGTGCGCAACATCCAGCGCTTGGCCCGTCAGCCCGAACAGCAGCGCACGTCCAACGAGCAGCTCTTCCTCCGTCTTGTCGAACTGATGAAGCAGCAGCAGAGCTATACCGACGCAGACCTGAACCGTGAGACGCTCGCCGCCATGCTCGGCACCAACCACCGCTACGTGGACGAGGCCATCCGCGAGTGCTCCGACAGTGCGAGCACCAAGGCCTTCATCGACGGCTACCGTGTGGACCATGCCGCCCGCCTGCTCACCGCCACCGACGACCCCATTGCCCTCATCGCCGAAATGAGCGGCTTCGCCAACCGCACATCCTTCAACGAGCAGTTCCGCAGCCGCTACAAGATGACCCCGTCGGAGTATCGCCGGGCTGCCAAGGCATAAAAATATAAATAGTGCTAATAAGATTTGGAACTTTCCAAAAATAGTGTAACTTTGCAGCGAAATTTCAATCAAATACGTATTTTGTTATGGCAACAATGACAGCAATACCGACGCAGCCAGGCAGGCTTACTGTCGATTTCGAGGACATCAGCATGCTTCGTGACATCAAGAAGGCCATTTCCATGCTTCGCGGCGTCACTAAAGTAAGCGTATCCCGCAGTAAGCGTCTTACGGGCTATGAAATGGCGCGTCGCGATGTGGAGCAGGGCCGCATCTGCAGATACGACAGTTTGGACGACTTTATCAAGGAGATAGAGAATGGATAAGTACAAACTTGAAATGGCCGTCAAGTTCAAGCGAGACGTTAAGCGGTGCAAGAAGCGCGGATTTCCGCTCGATGAATTGTGGGATGTTGTCCGCACACTGCTCCGCGGAGAGCCGCTTGCGCCGAAATACAAAGCCCACATTCTAACGGGCGACCACAAGGGCGAATGGGAATGTCACATTCAGCCCGACTGGCTGCTCCTGTGGGAACAGCACGACGACCAATTGATATTGCTTATGCTAACCACTGGCACACATTCGGACATCTACGGAAAAATCAGACGATAGTTATTTGTTTCGTCCATGTAGGGGCAGGCCCTGTGCCAGCCCGATTGGCCGTGAGGTCAAGTGATGTAGAGGTCAAAAATCGCCGATTCCATCGGAGATTTTTTCTTTTTTGCGGAATACTGACAAAGAGTTGCGGAATGCTGACAAGGCTTTCCGCAACTTATCGTATCTTTGCCCCCAAAAACAAAACGAAAAAGGCAATCATGGATACGACAGTTATCATTGCAATCATTATTTCGACCATCGCAGCACTCGGTGTTGTGATACTGGTCATTTTGCTCTTTTATTACCATTGGCGCAATCAGGAGTTGCTGGTCAACTTTTCCGCCTTCATCCGTGAGAACCTGAAGCTGAAAGACGAAATAGATAATCTACGGAATAGTGAGAGCAAGTCTAATATATCTATAAACAAATGAATGCAGAAACAACAAAAAAAGACTGGCGCGTCGGTGAGCTTGTCACCCTTGGGCGAAGTGCGACGCTATTGAAAAAGAGAGGCAAGAAGTCATACTCAAACGTTGTGAGTTCGCATTACGTCTGTGTTCGCGAGGCCACCGAGAGGCAGCAAGGCATTCTGGTAAAGGTGCTGGGCGAGACCCGACGTGAGCGCGTCCTGCTGGTGAGCGGGAAGCCCTTCTGCAAGGACGAACGCGACGAGCTGTTTGTGGGCAAGCACTACTATTGTTTCCCGTTCCCCCAGTCAGACGAGCTGAAGGAGATTCTGGATATCATCCGTTCCGACACAGGCATACAACAAAAGCTCGTGGACAATGGCATGTCCATCAATCCCAATGGCACCTTCTGGGTGAACGATACGACGTCCCTGTTCCTTGGACTGAAGCGCAGCCCCCAGTATTATGACCCGTCAACCGGCCGCTTAGCCACAGCCAAGAACCTTGATGAGCGCCACCAGCGCCTCACCATCGCCTACTTTTGACACAATCCAACAGAATATTTTGACACAATCCAACAAAAAAATCAGATATAAAAAACGAATAACAAAAACCATTAAAAATCCTTCAATTATGAAAAGAACTGTTTTAATAATGGCTCGGGCCGGCGGATGGCTGGTCGGCGCAAGAAGAGTGAGAGCGGCGATGGTGTTGCTGCTGCTGCTCACAATGATGCTGATGCCACAGAAAGCGGCAGCGAACGACGACTACGAGTCGGGGTATTCTGGAAGAGATTTCTCATTAAACTGGGATGGTAGCACACCATACGTTTTATTCAGAGTGACCTATTGGGACGACTACGGCACGGATGAAGGCTGGTGTACGGGCGATGGACTGGTTGTTAAAGCCAGTAAAGATGGTGGAAAAAATTATGATGTAATTGGAAAGATAAAGACCAGCAGCTCCGGTGGCCTCACGATGTCGGGTAGCATATCTAACGCATGGAATGAGAGTACCACGTATACAAAAATATGCATACCCAAATGGGTACTTCCAAGACAATGGCGCAACTGTAACATTATAATCAGATGCGAAGGCACCTGGACTGACTACGACGGAGAAAGCCATGGTTCTAAATCCTCATCTTGGAGTTTCACATGCTCGTATGGACATACTGTCCGCCAAATCAATTGGAACACAAACTACTCCGTGGCCGCAGACGGCACGGTGACCATTCCTTACTCGTTTAGCGGAAGTGGCAATACCGACGGCGAGACGCACATCTGCACCCGTATAGATGGCGGCTACAATGGTACTATTGGCTATAAGAATAACAATACAGGCAACTACAATCCGGGCTCCTATACGTTCAACCTGAGCAGTATCGGGAAGAATATGCGCTCAGAGTTCACTATTGAGCCGTATCATGAGTTCACACACAATAACGACAAGGATGCGAGTAATGGTACGAAGTATTACTGTACGTATGCTGGTGCCAAGACCTTCCTCAAGATGCCCTTGGCCATCATCAAAAGCGTCGTGTTTACCCAGGAGAATCGCAATGTGGTGCTGAACTGGGAGGCGGACAACACGAACTATGGCAACGGCAAGTGGGTTATCTATCGCAACGACACGAAAATCGCGGCTGTCTCTCAGGATACTTACACCTACACCGACCAGAACCCGACGAGCAATGCTGGCACGACGTTCCCTTACGAGAGCAATGTGAAATATTTCATCTATTATGTAGCCAACGGCTGGGCCGAGACGGCGCAGCGCAGTGAGCTGAAGTCGAACGAGGTGACGGTAAACACCACGCGCAAGGTGCCGGTGAACAACGTCAGTGCCACGAGTCTGGATGACCGCATCGTGTTCAACTGGACGTCAGACGGCTATCCTGAAAACTGGGGCAACAAGTTCAATATCTACATTGATGATGAGCTGGCCTACACCATTACGCCGAAAAACTACGAGAAAGACGGTGTGACCTACTACCAGACGAGTTTCCAGTGGGAGCATCGCACCACCGACCAGCATGCCGACCGGCAAAGCTTTGTGGACGGGAGCACCGGCGTGCCTTACACCGAGGAACCGCTGAACGCCTGCGGGCCTCATAACTACCGCATTGAGGGCGTTATCGGCGACAAGGTGTTCGCTTCAGAGCCACGTGACAGAGAGGCCATCGGCACCGCTACCCTGTTCTACTCGCTCGACGCAACGAAAGGTGCCTATCCCGGCACGGTGAAGCTACAGTGGCATGTGAACCAGCAGGGCAACACCGACGCCAAGACCTACATCGTGGAGCGCCGTCGTGCAGAGAAAGACAACGAGCCTTGGGTGACGCTCTACCGCACGTCGAGCAACGAGGACTATCTGATGTACACCGACGACACACCGCTGCCAGGCGTCTTCTACGAATACCAGGTGACGGTGGAGGACAGGTGCTCCGACGGCACGCCCATCACCAAAACGGCCGATGACATCGGCTTTGCCCAGACGACGGGCACGATGAGCGGCCGCATCACCTTCGGCGCCACGGGCAGCTCGGTGGCCAACGTCAGCGTGGAGGCCAGGCGGACGGGGGCATCGGGCGATGACGAGGCACAGTACCACGCCATGCGCTTCACTGGAGACAATGGTACCGTGACGTGGACATATCCCACGACGACATACGCCGCCGGCAAGTTGGCTACGGGCGACTTCACCATCCAGCTATGGGTGAATCCTGAGACATTAGGCGAGGCCAAAATGGTGCGCCTGAACGGCGAGACCTGCTACGTGGGCATGGATGGCAATGGTAAACTGACATTAGTAAATGGCGAAACGACCTATACCTTCGACAACGCCGTGCTGACGGCCGGGCAGTATAACCACGTGGTGCTGACGCGCAGCGGACAGACCGTGACCGCCAGCGTGGTGGGCAGCGACGAGGCCGGCATAGCCGTGCTGAACGGCAGCACGCAGACCTTGGACGGCAGCCTGACGCTGACCGACGCCGCACAGCTGACACTGGGCAACTTTGTTGGCTATGTGGATGAGTTCCGCTTCTGGACGAAGGCACTCACCGAGGACGAGATCTTGGAGAACTACGACCACCTGCTGGTGGGCAACGAGAAGCAGCTGGAGACCTACTGGACCTTCGACGAGGGTCTGAGCAAGCAGTTCTTCGACTACTCTCGCGACGGCACCGTCTATCACCAGCACCACGGCAAGACGGGCAGCAACGCCCAGCCATCGAACCTGACACCCACGCAGCTGAAGCTGAAGGCCAGGACCGACCGCGACGGCAACTACATCATCCAGGGTGTGCCGTTCTCAGGCGAGGGCACGACCTACGCAGTCATCCCCACCCTGGGCATCCACCAGTTCAACCCGACGCAGCAGCTGCGCTTCGTGGGCAACAACTCGCTGGTGCACAACGGCACGGACTTCACCGACATCTCGTCGTTCCCCGTGCGCGGCACCATCCGCTACGCCAACACCGACTACCCCGTGGAGGGCGTGAACTTCTACGTCGATGGGCAGATCTGCGCCAAGGATGGCCAACCCATCACGACGAATGCATACGGTGAGTACGAAATCTCTGTGCCCATCGGCGAGCACTACATCACCGTGAAGAAGCAGGGCCACGAGTTTGCCAATGACGGGCGCTATCCCGCCGACCCTGAGAAAGTGGGCACGCTGGTGAACTACAACGACGCAGTGAAGAACCTCGACTTCGAGGACGTGACGCTGGTCACCGTGGCCGGTCGCGTCACGGGCGGCAAGATAGAGGAAGAAAAGCCCCTCGGCTTCGGCGAGAGTGTGAACAACATCGGCCAGGCCACCATCACCCTCGGCATCGACGGCTACCGCCTGAACGTGGTGCGCAACGTGAGCGGCACCACCGTGGGCTACGACAACAATCCGGACAACCTGGAAGTCAGTTCGCCCACTGCCGACGTGCAGAGCACGGCCTACCGCAAGGGCGGTACGCTCGATGACGTGAATAAGATCGTCATCAAGACCGACCCGAAGACGGGCGAGTTCGCTGCCCTGCTGCCCCCCATCGACTACCGCGTGGAAAGCATCGAGATAGCGAGCAACTCACAGATTCTTTTCGACAACCTTCCCGTGCTCTACGCCAACGACCCGATGCAGACGAGCACCGACTCGCTGGAGGTGGAGGGTTCCCCCACCAAGAAGTTCGAGTATGTGGCGAAGATGATTCAGAGCTACTACACCGAGCCGGTGCTCGAGGTGACGCAGAAAGACCGCACCGACGGCTCCTTCGGTGAACACACCTATACCTACACCGACACCAAGACGCTGGCAGAGACCGAGCTGACGCTGTTTAGCGGTTCTCCCGTCAGCTACACCTACGGCTATCCCATCTTCCAGCAGATGAAGCGCTACACGTTCAACGTGCGCGGCTACGAGACCTACGTGAACTACGACGGCGAAAGCCCCGTCACCTACGAGGTGCCGCTGCAGAACGTGCCCGTGAGCTTCAGCAACCAGATGGGCACCGGCCAGGGCGTGGTGATGGACGCCTCGAAGACTGAGGAGGCCGACGACCAGCAGGGCGACCTCGCTGGCGACCCCATCCTCGACGAGCTGACACTCGACGAGAACGGCGAAGGCCAGTACCAGTGGCAGGCCGGATTCCCCAACATCACCGCCCCCTACACGCTGAACCTCGCCGCCACCTTCACCCACCACGACAGGGGCTACACCTGGACGGGCGCGAACACGCCGAACGCGCTGACAGGTGTCGTCGTGGGCGCACTGCCCACGGGCAGCAACTTCGTGACCAGCGGCCCCGACAAGGTGGAGATGATCATCCGCGACCCGGCAGGCTCGGCATCGTCGGCCTTCTGGGAGACCGGCCAGAGCGTGACCCAGACCGAGACGCAGACCGTCACCGTGAACGAGGGGATAGAGACGATGACCCACACCGAGTTCGGCGTGGAGCTGACCACACTGACGGCAGCCAAAGCGGGCGTGGTCATCCTGGGACTCATAGAGACCAACAGCTCGAAGGTGAGCGTCGATTTGGGCGTGACGACGGAGTATGAATACGTGTCGTCGGACACCCGCGTGCTGACCACCAGCACCACGAAGCGCGTTTCCACCAGCGGCGAGCCGGAATACGTGGGCGCACAGGGTGACGTGTTCGTAGGACAATCTACGAATATCGTCTTCGGCAACGCCCGCACCGTGGGCTTCAAGAAGGATGCCACATCGGGCAATATAGACCTGCAGATGTACGACAACTACGTCACCGGCCAGGAGTTTGAGACCCACTTCAACTACACGCAAAACTACATTGAGAACGTGCTCATCCCGAACCTCATCAACCTGCGCAACGACATCCTGAGCAAGGGCAGGGACGAGCAAGGACTGATATACAACACCACGCTGACGGTGGACGACGATGCCTATGGCACCCCGGGCACCTACACCGTGACCCTGCCACAGCCTGCCGACAAGCCGTTCTACACCGACATGGTGAAGTACTACAACGAGCAGGTAGCCAACTGGGAGTACCAGATGGCCAAGAACGAAGAGGCGAAGGTGACGGCCATCAGCGACCGGCGTAGCTGGTTGGAGGCTAACCAGAGCTTCGACTCCGGCACATTCATCGACTCCGAGGTATCTACCGAATTCACCTCGGGCAACAGCACCAGCAACACGTTCAACACCAGCCTCATCGTAGGCGGCGGTACCAGCGTGAGCATCTTCGGACAGGACGTGGACATCAGCCTGCAGAGCACCACGACGGCCGGCAGCCAGTGGGAGGGTTCGACCGAGACCACACGCTCCACCACAACAGGCTACTCACTCGTGGAGACGGGCGACGACGACGCCCTGAGTGTGGACGTCTATCGTGCCCCCGACGGCATGGGTGCCATCTTCGTGACCCGTGGCGGACAGACCACCTGCCCGTATGAGGGCGAGCAGCGCACCAAGTACTTCGAGCCGGGCAAACACGTCCTGGCCACCGCCACGCAGCAGATAGAGAAGCCGAGGATTACGGTGGAGAACGCCGCCAACCGCCTGGTGGGCGTGCCCGCCGGCAAGATGGCCAACTTCCCGCTGCTGCTGACCAACGAGAGCGAGACAGGCGAGGACTGCTACTTCAGCCTCTTCATCATCGACGAGACCAACACCCTCGGTGCCGGCATCGACATCAACAGCAATGAAATAGGCAGCGGCCGCAGAGTGCTCGTGCCCGCAGGCGGCACCGTGCGCATGAACCTGGAACTGGAACAGAACAACCAGGGCGACCTGCTCTATGAGAACATCGCCGTTGTGCTGGCATCGGAGTGCCAGAGCGACCCGGCCAGCACATGGGAGGTCATCGGCGACACCGTCTATATCTCTGCAGAGTTTGTGCCGACAAGCACCGACGTAGCCCTGCGTATCGACAACACCGTGGTCAACACCTCGACGAAGGGCATGCTGCCCCTGACGGTGAGCGGCTACGACCCGAACTACGACGGGCTGAAGTACATCGCCGTACAATATCAGGGCGTGGGCGAGACCGCCTGGCACGACGCCCGCAAGTATGTGATGACGGAGAACGACATCGTGAATGTGCAAATAGAGGAGGTGCTGCCCGCCAACGGCATCATCAACCTGAACTTCGACATGACGAACGGGGCCGTGTTCCCCGACCGCACGTATAAGTTCCGCGCCCTCTCCGCCCGCGCCTACGGCAACGGCGAGGTGACCAACGCGAGCGATGAGATTCTGGTGGTGAAGGACATGAGCCGTCCGAAGCCGCTCGGCCAGCCACAGCCCACCGACGGCATCCTGTCGGCAGGTGACGAGCTGGGCGTTCTCTTCAACGAGGCCATCCTCAGCGGCGAGCTGACGAAGGACAAAAACTTCCGTCTCACGGGCGTGCTCAACGGCTCCGAGGTGGCCCACCAGACGGCACTCGAGCTGGAGAACACTGCACAGACCGCTGCCACCGAGGCCAGCATCAACCTGGCAGGCAAGGACTTCAGCATCGACACCTGGATGAACGTCAGCGGCGCCGGCACGCTGCTGAGCCACGGCACCGGCACGCAGAAGCTGACCGTGGGCGTGGATGCCGACGGCAAGCTGGAGGTGAAGATTGGCGACCAGAAATACACCTCTCTTAATAATGTTCCTCAGAGCCAGTGGACATTCCTGACGCTGAGCCTGACGGCAGACGGCAAACTGAGCGCCAGCGCGGCAGCAGGCAGCGAGACCACCACCCTGTTCAGCCAACTGGCCGCCACCGCCTACGAGGGCATCGGCCCGCTGGCCGTGGGCCAGCAGATGACTGGCGCCATGCACGAGCTGCTCCTCTGGGACGAGGTGCGCGACGCTGCCACCGCCCTGCAGCAACGCTCCGTGACGAAGACCCCGTCAACCCAAGGCCTCATCGGCTACTGGAAGATGGACGAGGGCGAGGGCACCGTCATCACCGACTATGCCCGCAACCGCCACATGACGATGGCTGCCGAGACGTGGCACATAGAGAACGAGAACAAGGCCGTCACCCTTGACGGCGGGCACTACGTGGGCATCTACACCGCCAATATCCCGCCCATGCCGCAGGACGACTACGCCGTAGAGCTGTGGGTGAAGGCTCCGGCACAGACTGCCGCTGCCCAGCTGCTGCAGCTGGGTGAGGCAGGCCTCGTCATCAACGCTGACGGCAGCTTGGTCCTGGAAAGCAACAATTCCCAGATGCCGATCAGCTCGACAGTAGCCGACAACGCCTGGCACCATGTGGCCCTGAGCGTGCTGCGCGGCGGCAATGCCAACGTCTATGTGGACGGCGTGGCGAAGGCCACCGTGAGTGCCGACCGCATCGGTTCGCTGGGCAGCGACAAGCTGCTCATCGGCGCACGCCGCACCTTGCAGGACGTGCAGCAGATGCTCTACCAGTACGACCGCCCGCTGACCGCCACCATCGACGAGGTGCGCGTCTGGAACGCAACCATGAACGCCAACCAGCTGAAGAGGCAGCGCAAGGTGCGCCTCACCGGCACAGAACCCGGTCTCGTGGCCTACTATCCCTTCGAGAGCAAGACGCTGAACAGCCAGAACCAGGTCATCACCAACGGCAGTGCAGCTGACCTCTGCGGCAGCGGCTTCGACGCCCAACTCAGCGTTCTCGGCGGTTCATCCACCGTTATAGGCGCCTTCACCGACGAGGCTCCCGCCCTTCGCGTAAAGCCCGAGGAGGAGAACGTCAACTTCACATTCGTCGCCTCTGACAACAAGATTGTGATCACTGTCGATGAGTCTCCCGCCCGCATCGAGGGCACTACGCTGAACTTCACCGTGCGCGACGTGCACGACCAGAACGGCAACCTCTCGGAGCCTGTCACGTGGAGCACCTTCGTCAGCCTGAACCCGCTGTCATGGAAGGAGAGCATGGTCAGTTGCGCCAGCGAGGTGACCGTCGGCACCACCCTCACCGCCACCCTTGTGAACAAGAGCGGCCAGGAGCAGATGTGGACCATGAGCGGCCTGCCCACGTGGCTCTCTGCCGACATCGAATATGGCAACCTGCTGCCGCTGGACGAGCAGGCCATCACCTTCACCGTCAGCGAGGCAACGCCCATCGGCAACTACGAGAAGACGGTCTATGTGGCCGGCAACGACGGCATCAAGACCCCGCTCACGCTGAACATCACCGTGACGGGCAACATGCCCGACTGGGCCGTGAACCCGCATGACTTCGAGACATCGATGAACACCATCGGCGTGGTGAAGAAGGACAACGTGGCGCTGTCCGACCCGGACGACCTGCTGGCCGCCTTCATCGGCGAGGAGTGCCGAGGCGTGGCGCATCCCGTTTATAACGAGCGTTATGGCAACTACTACGTCACGATGGACATCTACGGAAACAGCGGCGAAGACGAGCGGGAGGTGACCTTCCGCGCCTACGACGCCTCGACGGGAACCATCTATCCCGTGGTGACACTGGAAGGCAACAGCATGTTCAAGTTCGAATCGCTGTCTCTGTCAGGAACCTACGCTGAACCCAAGGTGTTCAACATCCAGAACAAGATTGAGCAGGTCATTGCGCTAAAGGCCGGCTGGAACTGGATTTCCTTCAATGTCACCGCAAGCGATATGACGGTGCCTGAGATCTTCAAGAATGTGGCCGACGGCGTGGAGACGGTGAAGAGCCAGAACAGCGGATATCAAACGTGTGAGGACGGAACTTGGGGCGGTATGCTGGCCAGCCTGACTAACACCGAGATGTATTCAGTGCTGGCGAAGGATGACTGCACGCTGCGCATTGTGGGAACGGCCGCCAACGAGCCTGTCACCGTTTATCAGGGCTGGAACTGGATAGGCTATCAGGGCCAGCAGGTGGGCACACTGGGCGACGCCCTCGGCGGTATGTCAAAGACCGATGGCGACATAGTGAAGGCCCAGCGTGGCGTGGCCTACTGGGACAGCTATGAATGGTCTGGATCGCTACTGATGATGGAGCCTGGCGTTGGCTATCAGCTGAAGAGCAATTCTGCCGGTGCGTTCAGCTATCCTGCAAGTGCCAGAAGGGCTGGCGTTGAGACCTTCCATCCCGTTGACTGTCACCTCTATCCTGACAACGCCATCATGGCCGTGAAGGTGGTGGCCGACAGCAAGACACTGGCCGATGTTGAGGTGGCCGCCTTCGCAGGCGAGGAGTGCCGCACGGCAGCCTTCACCAACGATGAGGGCATCGCTTTCCTCACCATCCCCGGCGACGAGCCTTGCGAGCTGACCTTCAAGGTGGCTGTCGATGGCGAGGTGGTGGTGGCACCGCTCACGCTTACCTACGAGACGGACGCCATCTTCGGCACGCCCAAGCATCCTGTGGTGATGAACCTCGGCGACGCTGACGGTATCCGCGAGATGCTCTATGTCAACGGTGTTGAGTCCATCTACGACCTCGGCGGACGCAAGATTCAGCTTGACGACCAAACCCGCAAGTTGCAGAAGGGCGTTTACATTATTAACGGACAAAAGAAAACTGTGAAATGAGACTGATGAACAGAATCTATAGCCTGCTGGCACTCCTCCTCGTGGGGAGTGCCAGCCTTCAGGCCCAAGGTGGAGACCCATTCGGTGAGTTCAACTCAAGGTTGTATCAGAACAACATGACGGTAACAGCCCAGGTCGTGCTGAACGGCACGGTAGTCACGGAGGCCATCGTCGCCGCCTATTGCGGAAACGAGCTGCGCGGAAAGAACTTTGTGGGCAATGACCCCACCCACCCCAATCTGATTTACCTTCAAGTCTATGCCAACAGCACGGGAACACTCGATCAGTTTCTGCATTTCAAGGTCTTCACGAATGGGCATGTGTTTACCTTCAACCCTGATCCAGTCATGGTCTTTAAGAACAACGACCAGTATGGCAAGACTTCCAGTCCCTACATCATCGACATCACCCCTGTCAGCCTGCCCAACGATTCCGACAACGCATCGAGGCTGACGAGATTTGTGGACAAGACCTGCGATATCATCCTCACCGGACGCGTCCTCTACAAGGACGGGGCGTGGAACACGCTGTACGTGCCTTTCGCCACGGAGATTGCCCGAAGCGACCTCGCCGGAGCCATTGTCCGACAGCTGACCGCTGCCAGCATTGAGGGCACTACGCTGTACCTGACCTTCGGCGATCCGGTGACGACGCTTGCCGCTGGTACGCCCTATATCATCAAGTGGGATGAGGACAAAGAGAATCCGACAATCTCTGACCCCATGTTCTTCGGCGTGACCATCGACACTGAAGACCATAGCTATGACAATGGCGAAAACGGCGACGGGAACGTGCGCTTCCTGGGAACGTACAAGAACACGCGCTTTGAGGACACAGACAAGAGCATCCTGTACGTGGGGGGCGAAAACACGCTCTACTATCCCCTCGCCGGCGCAAGCATCGGCGCCCAGCGTGCGTACTTCAAGATCGGCGAGGACGGCGCAGCGGCTCCCGCCCGCATCACGTCCTTCAACATCGATTTCGGCGCAGAGGAAACGCAGGGAATAACCACTCCCTTCTCCCCCGCGAGAGGGGCCGTGGGTGAGGCTTGGTTCACCCTCGACGGTCGCCGCCTCAATGGCAAGCCCACGCAGAGCGGTGTCTATGTGAACAACGGCCGAAAGCTCAAGGTCGTAGTCAAATAGACAAAATAAAAAGGCGGGCCCTACATTGGCTGGATATGCTGATGTGGAGGGTATCGGGGCAAATGCCGATACCCTTTTTTGCTTTTTTAATGGCAAAGTGCAATGTGTTTGCGGAAAAAGTTGTATCTTTGCGCCAAAATATGCAATGATATTATTCAAGTTCCGTCATACGGAAACCATGCGCAGCGAAATGCTGAGTATAATATTAAAAGATGATATGAACAGGAAATTTAGTTGGGCTTTCGCCGCCATTCTCACCCTCTGTGCGGCCATTCTGACAGGGTGCTCGTCGGACGATGATGACACTCAGGCGTACACGGGCGTGCCGCTGGTCATCCTCGACACCGACATCGGCTCCTCCACCGACGACCTCTTCTCGCTGGAGATGCTCTATTACTATCAGCAGCAGGGACGGTGCAAGCTGCTCGGCGTGGTGGTGGACCGCGAGGGCGAGGACTGCGCCGCCTGTGCCGACGTGATGAACACCTATTTTGGCTGTTGCGACCAAATGGGCACCGTGCCCGTCGGCTTGGTGCGCAATGGCATCAAGACCCCGACGGTGTGGATTGACTACAAGGCTCTGCCCACCTACACGAAGGCCGACGGCACACCAATGTTCGCCCGCAGCATCGGCGACTACTCGGCGCTGCCCGACGGCTGGCAGCTCTACCGCCGTCTGCTCGCCGCGCAGCCCGACCACTCGGTGAGCATCTGCTCCATCGGCTTCACGACCTGCCTCGCCCAGTTGCTGGAGTCCGCCGGCGACGCCTATTCCCCGCTGTCGGGCGTGGAGCTGGTGCGACGCAAGGTGAAGTGCCTCTACATTCAGGGCGGCTCCTACGGCCTGTCACCCGAGCCCGACTACAACTTCCTTCAGGGCATTGGCTTTGCCAAGACGTTCTTCCGCCTCTGGCCCTCCGACGTGGACATCATCTTCAGCCCCATGGAGACGGGCAACGGCATAGAGTACCAGCCTGAGCAGGTCGTCAGCGATGTCTCATGGACTGACCATCACCCCATCAAGCAAGTCTATATGACCTGCAACTGCGACACCGGCCAGATGATGTGGGACCCGCTGACCGTCATCAACGCCGTGGAGGGCGACGGCCTCTTCTCGCTGACTGAGCGCGGCACCGTGGTGCTCAACGACGACGGTACGGCCTACTTCACCTCTTCGGCCACGGGCAACAGCCGTGTCCAAATACCCGGCGACAAGGCCTGGCGCTCCGCCATGCTGGAGAAAATACGCAATGTGAATAAATGCAGACAATAGACATTATCGTATTCGCGGTGTTCACGCTCGGCGTGGTGGTGTTCGGGTGCTCTTTCTTCCGAAAGGGGAGCACCTCTGAAGACTTCACCCACGCCGGACGGTCGTTGCCCGGCTGGGTGGTGGGCATGAGCATATTTGCCACCTATGTCAGCAGCATTTCCTATATAGGCTATCCCGGAAAGGCTTTCGCCTCAAACTGGAATGCCTTCGTCTTCTCGCTCTCCATTCCCGTGGCCAGCTATTTTGCCGCCCGATACTTCGTGCCCTTCTATCGGCGTGGCGGCAGCGTCTCGGCCTACACCTTCCTTGAGGAGAAGTTCGGCCGGTGGGCGCGGCTCTACGCCTCGGCCTGCTATCTGCTCACGCAGATTGCGCGCATGGGCAGCATCCTCTATCTGCTGGCCGTGCCTATGCATATCCTGATGGGGTGGAACCTCCACGTGGTCATCATCGCCACGTGCGTAGCCATTATCCTCTACTCCATGCTGGGCGGACTGAAGGCCGTGATCTGGGCCGATGCCATACAGGGCATCATCCTGATTGGCGGGGCGTTGCTGTGCCTGGCCATCCTGCTCTTCTCCATGTCCGAGGGGCCGGCGCAGGCCTTCCAGCTGGCCATCGACAGCCCCGACGGCAACAAGTTCTCGTTGGGCAGCTTCGGCACCGACCTGACCACGAGCACCTTCTGGGTGTGCCTCATCTACGGTGTCTTCATCAATCTGCAGAACTACGGCATCGACCAGAACTACGTGCAACGCTACCACGCCGCCAAGACCGACCGCGACGCCCGCTTCTCAGCCCTCTTTGGCGGCTGGCTGTTCATCCCCGTCTCGGCCCTCTTCTTCCTCATTGGCAGCGCGCTCTACAGCTACTATGAGGCCGGCGTGGCACCGCTGCCCGCCGAGATTCAGGCCAAGCCCGACTACGTCTTCCCCTATTTCATCGTGCACGGTCTGCCCGTGGGCTTGCGCGGCCTGCTCATTGCCAGCATCTTCGCCGCCGGCATGAGCACGGTGAGCACCAGCGTCACCTCTGCCGCCACGGTCATCCTGACCGACTATGTGAAGCCTTTCGCCCGCCATGCCACCGAGCGCCATCATGTGTTCGTGCTGCGCCTCTCCAGTGTCATTGTCGGCGTGCTGGGCATCATCGTGGCCATCGCCATGCTCAGCGTCGAGAGCATCATCGACGCATGGTGGACGCTGTCGAGCATCTTCTCCGGCGGCATGCTCGGCCTGTTCCTGCTGGGCATCATGCCCAGGCGCATAGGCCGTGGAGCCGCCCTGATGGGCTGCGTGGCTGGCATCGCTGTCATCGCGTGGATCTCGCTGGGCCGGATGTGGAACCTGCCGGGAGTCCACCTGCACGAATATTTGGCCATCGTGCTCGGCACCACCACCATCTTCCTCACAGGCTTTCTGGCCACCTGTATCTTCCGTTCCGACCGTCAAAAATATTGACACTTTCAGGCACCCCCAAAAAGGGGCCTCAGAGATAAGTGCCACTTATCTCCGAGATAAGTGCCTTTTATCTCCGAGATAAGTGCCACTTATCTCTAAGGGGGGGTAAACCGGCCTGTGCGATTTGTAGTCTAAAAAATCTTAAAAAATTTGCTGTTTTGCGGAAAGTTCGTACCTTTGCAGCGCAAACGTCGCGCATTGTCGCCGTTCTGACGGTAAATCTATGGGGTTGACTGGATTTGACGGCAAGATGAGATGGTACGTAAGCACGCGGAGCTGGGCTATGGGAGGCTCCTAAATCTCTTCTGTAGGAAAATTAATTGGCAACAACGAGTATGCTCTCGCTGCCTAGTCGAAGTACAGTAGACTATTGGCTTAATTCCACTACAAGGTAGAGGAACGAGACGTCGCCCCAAGGGTGTTGTTCCGAATCTGAGGACTCGGCGGCGCAGGTAAATCGGAAATAGTCGGCATAGGCCTTGATGTGCCGATGAAGTTTTAAAGGCTAAGGTATTGGTTGGTGGTCCAGGTCTTGCCAATGCACGAAAATGAAGTCTGGAATAAGCGTGTAGAAAGCGTATGGTTTCCTTGTTCGGACGAGGGTTCGACTCCCTCCAGCTCCACTTCGTTTCGCCCTCGCGAGTCTCACCCTCGTGAGGGTTCTTTGCAGGCAAAGCGTCATCTCTTCGAGCTGCCGAGCGCGACTCCCTCCAGCTCCACACCTGAAAAATCGGCAGCAGAACTACTCTGCTGCCGGTTTTTTTGACTTGATGATGGGTCTCTCCTCGCTGATCCAAGCCATGATGCCACCTTTGAGGTTTACCACTTTATAGCCTTCGGCCGTCAGTTTGTCGAAGGCATTGACCGACCGACGGCCACTTCGGCAGTAGACGGCAATCAGTTTGCTCACAGGCAGGGTGGCCTTCGACTTCTCTACGAAATCGTCTTTCTTGACGTCGATATTGATGGCCCCGCCAATGTGGCCTTCATTGAACTCATCGACTGACCGGACATCGAGCACCACAACATTGGTGTCGGCAATCAGTTCGGCAAACGTTTTCACGTCTACATCATCATGATTTTCGTGGCTGCATGCGGTTACCATTCCCAGCATGACCAGCAGATATGTAACAATTCTCTTCATAAAATGTAATGTTATTAATGTTGTTGTCATCGTTGTTGTGTTCAGTCACTCCGTGCTGTCGTTGGCTCTTTCGCCGGCCAGTAGGATGTAGTCGTCCTTCACCTGGTCGGGCAGGCTGACGCCCCGCAGATTCAGGCTTCGCCCCCAGGCAGGTACCTCCTCCTGCCGCATAGTGAGCATTACGTCGCGGAACTGCTCTGCCTCGTCGTCGGTGTAGGCATCGGAGGGTCGGCCGCGGTAGGTGTCCAGCTCCTCGTCGTCGAAGTACTCCACAGGCCGGACGGCCGCCTCCATCATGCACTCCTGCTCGCACTTCGCCTGTGGCGTGCCGTCGCAGGTGGCGCAGTCGCCCTTTGGCGCCACTACCGGCGCTTCGCCGCTGCGGCGGTGGGCCATGGCCAGCACAAATCCCAAGACCAGCAGCACCAGGACACAAATGAGCACGAAGTCAGTCATCGGCGATGGTGAAGCCGGCCTGTTGCAGGTCGTGCCAGAAGTGTGGGTATGACTTTGACACCACTTCGGGGTGGTGTATGGCTATGGGCATGCGTAGTGACATCGGTGCAAAGGCCAGTGCCATGCGGTGGTCGTCGTAGGTGTCTATTATGGGGCAAGAGGTGAGAGGTGAGAGGCAAGAGGTGAGAGGTGAGAGGTGGGAGGTGAGAGGTGAGGGGTGAGAGGTGAGAGGTGGGATGCGAGTGCCGTCCCAGTAGAGTTCCCGCCCGTCTACGTCGTGCAGCTCGAATCCCAGCTTGCGCAGCTCGGTCTTCAGGGCCATGATGCGGTCGGTCTCCTTGATGCGAAGCGTCTGCAGGCCGGTGAAGTGGAACGGCACGCCCATGGCGCAACAGCAGCAGACGATGGTCTGTGCCAGGTCGGGGGCGTTGGTGAAGTCGTAGTCCAGATGGTTCACGTGGGGGCCGTTCTTACAGAGCGTCACGGTGGTTGGCACGCCCGGTTTGCGGCTTCTGAACTTGGTCTTGACGCCCAGCAGGCTGAAGATGTAGCGCACGCTGGAGTCGCCCTGCTTCGAGCCGTCCATCAGTCCTTGCAGCACCACCTTCGCCTCGGTGTCGGGGGTCAGGGCCACCATCTCGTACCAGTAGCTGGCGGCGCTCCAGTCGTTTTCTATGAGGTATGGCCTCGGCTTGTAGGGCTGCGGCTTCACCTCGATGGTGTCTACCGAGGTCCATTCGGCATCGGCACCGAACTCGCGCATGGTCCATAGCGTCAGGTCGATGTAGGGGCGCGAGATGATGTCGCCCGTCAGGCGGAGTGTGAGCCCTTGCTTCAGTGCCGGGCCTATGAGCAGCAGTGCCGAAATGAACTGCGACGAGATGTTGCCGGCCACCTCCAGTTCGCCACCCTTCAGTCTCTGTCCGCGAATGTTCAGCGGGGGGAATCCGTTTTCGCCCTCGTAGCTGATGTCGGCGCCCAGGCTGCGCAGGGCGTTGACCAGCACCTTGATGGGGCGGTGCTTCATCCGCTCGGTGCCTGTCAGCACATGTGGGGTGGGCAAGGGCGTTGCGGCCAGATAGGCGGCCATGAATCGCATGGCGGTGCCGGCGGCCTTGATGTCGATGACGTCGGGCATGGTCTGCAGCGCCCTGATGACGACCTCGGTGTCGTCGCAGTCGCTCAGATTCTGCGGCAGGGTGTCGCCTCCTGTCAGCGCATGGATGATGAGCACCCTGTTTGAGATGCTCTTCGATGGGGGCAGTTGGATGTCGGCGCGTAGTTGCTCTGGTGGTGTGAGGCGGTATGTTGGCATATATATAATAATGTTTGGGTGTGTTGTGGGGTGTAGATTATTCGAAGTAGAGCGTCAGCAGAAACATCTTGGTGGGTGTTGCGCTGGCCACACTCTGTGCATAGAGTCGCTTGGTGATGTCGGTCAGTTCTGAGACGTGGTTCTTGTCGAGGGCGTTAGTCAGGTTGTAGCAGAACTTCAGTTCGGGGATGAGCTTGAAGAAGGGCAGATAGAAGTCGCAGCCTATGCCGGCCTCGACCATCAAGTCGAAGCGTTTCAGTTGTACATACTCCTGGTCTTTGCCCGCCAGGTTGATCATCGGGCTGATGCCGGCCAGCATATAGGGGCGGTAGTTGTTGAACCGCTGTGCCGAGAACTTCATGTCGATGGGAATCGAGATGTAGGTGTTCTTCAGGTCTTGTGTGGCCTCGGTGGGTTTGCCGCTCTCGTTCAGCACGTCAAGGTCGCGGAATGTGAGGCGCTTCGACCCGAAGTGCAGCGCCGGCGTTATCCGGAAGTTGAAGTGCTGGCCCAGTCGCATGTCGGCCAGCACGCCCACGCTGAAGCCCGGATTCCAGGTGTCGGCCTCGCAGAGCACGGTGCGTGTCTCGCCCGTCTCTATCAGTTGCGGCCCCACATTCTGCATCTCCACATCCTGCAGGTTGAGGCCAATGCTGATGCCAAAGTGCATTGGGCGCAGGTCGATGTAAGGTTTGTTCTGCACCTTTCTCGTCTGTGCCGTTGCTGTCAGGGCTGCCAGTGCTATTATAATAGTTGTAATAATTCGTATCATGGTCTGTTCTTATAACGCTGGAAAGCCTTTCTTATTATGTTTTGGCGCAAGTTTCTCTTCCCGCATCTATTTCGACGACGTATAAATTGAAAAAAAACCTCCCAAAAAGTTGGTATTGTTTCGGAAAAAGTTCGTACCTTTGCATCATCTAAATTAAGTATTAACTCAAACAAACTTAAAAACAGAAAAATTATGGCATACGTAATTGGTGACGATTGTATCGCATGCGGTACATGTCAGGGTGAGTGCCCCGTTGAGGCAATCTCTGAAGGTGAGAAGTACGTAATTGACGCAGACCTTTGCACTGAGTGCGGTACTTGCGCAAGTGTTTGCCCCTCAGAGGCCATCAGCCTGGGCTAATCTCACTGTCTATAGAGAATTACAGACCAAAAAGAAACAGACCGGAAGCACAATGTTTCCGGTCTGTTTACTTTTTTGTGCACGATGATCATGCGGTGAGTGGCTGAACAGTAAAAGAGGTGAACCCTTTTTATGGTGTCCACCTCCTATGCGTATGGAGCATGCCCCCGATCACGATTCTTTGAACAAGTCTTTGATGCCGCCAATGCTGCCCAGCAGATTGGTGGCCTCGTAGGGCAGATAGACGGTCTTGGTCTTGTCGCCCTGTGCCAGTTCCTGCATCATCTGTATGTACTTCTGTGCCAGCAGATAGTTGGCGGGGTTGGTGCTCTTGCCCACTGCCTCGGTAATCAGTTCTATGGCCTTTGCCTCGGCTTCAGCCTTGCGTATGCGGGCCTGGGCTTCACCCTCGGCGTGCAGTATGGCCTGCTGCTTGGCGGCCTCTGCCTTGTTGACGATGGCGGTCTTCTCACCCTCCGATGCCAGAATCTCTGCTGCCTTCTCGCCCTCTGATGTCAGGATTTGGGCGCGCTTGTTGCGCTCGGCCTGCATCTGCTTTTCCATGGCGTTCAGCACGGTTGCGGGTGGAATGATGTCCTGCAGCTCCACTCGGTTCACCTTGACGCCCCACTTGTCGGTGGCATCGTCGAGCACGGCGCGCAGTTTGGTGTTGATGGTGTCGCGTGAGGTCAGCGTCTCGTCCAGTTCCAGTTCGCCGATGATGTTACGCAGTGTGGTCTGCGTCAGTTTCTCGATGGCGTTGGGCAGGTTCGATATTTCGTAGACGGCCTTGAAGGGGTCTACAATCTGGAAGTAGAGCAAGGCGTTGATTTCCATCTGGATGTTGTCCTTTGTAATCACGTTCTGCGATGGGAAGTCGTACACCTGTTCGCGCAGGTCGATTGCGTGTGAGTAGGCATAGCGTCCGCGGTTGAGCACCACAATCTCCTTTGCCCTGTCAATGAAAGGGATGATGATGTTGATGCCCGGATTGAGCGTGGCGTAGTAGCGGCCCAGTCGCTCGATGATGCGGGTTTCCGACTGCGGGATGATCACCAGTGCCATCTTGGCGAAGATAACCACCAGTACGACGATGGCTATCAGTACATAAGTCATAATGTTCATAGTTTTTTAATTTTGGTTGTTATACAATTGGTTTACTTTACAGAGTTTCCACGGTGATGATGGTGCTCTCGCGGCCCACCACTCGCACGGTGGTGCCGGCGGGGATGTCAGCATGGCTGACGGCGCGCCACTGGTCGCCGTCAATCTGCACATAGCCGTTGGCGCCAGCCTGGATGGCCTCGGTCACTCGGCCCGTGCGGCCCAGCAGGGCGTCGGCGTTGCTCGGTTTGTTGGGCTCGTTTTTGTGCAGATAGCGCAGGGCCACGGGCCTGACAAAGAAGATGCTGAGTAGCGAGAACAGCGCAAAGATGGCAATCTGCCAATAGACATTCAGCCCCACGGCGGCTGCTATGACCGCCACGACGGCTCCGATGGAGAAGCAGATGATGAAGAAATCACCCGATGACAGCTCCAGAATAAGGCACAGCACAGCCACGATGGCCCATACTTGCCACATGTTTGCTAAAAAATACTCAATCATGATAATTAACGATTTACTATTTGACTATTTAACTATTTGTGAATGGCAATGAAATTTTCCGATTAAATCGACAAAATAAAGTCGTCCCAGTCGCGTGTGGAGCCCTTCTTGCCGAACACTTTCTGGTAGAGTCGGCTGCGCGTCGAGGCGATGCTTTCCTTCGAGTGGGCCGTCAGCGTGGCGATGTCCTTCGGCTGCAGGCGAATCTTGATGAGCAGGCTGACGTGATAGTCCTGGTCGCTCATGCGGTAGAGACTGTATAATTTATCGGTGAAACCGGTATAAATTGCGTTGACCACCTCAGTCAGTTCAGACCACTCTGACTCTGGCAGGCTGCGGCCTTCGGCCAGATATTGCCTGATGCGCTGATAGACGGCAGAGCCCAGGATGTCGTTCACATCCTTCAGTTGCACCTTTTGCTCTATCACGGCCATCTTCTGCATGGCGTGTATGTTGTCCAGTCGGCTCTGCAGCAGTTGTATCTTGCGCCGGTTGCTCTGCAGCACCACTATAAATAAGGTGATGTAGAACACCGTACAAATAATCAGCAGGAACAGTTCGCGGTAGGTCATTGTTATTTTCTATTTCTGTTTTCTATTTACGATTTTCGTGTCGTGTTTTTTTTCTTTCGCAAAGGTACGAAAAATCTCCTTATCGTGCAAGAAAAACTGTTTGCAAAAGTGTGCACCCCCCATTTTGCGCACTTTTGCGCAGCTTTTTGCCTTGTTGTCAATTTTTCTGTGCCCGTTTTTTTTACTGTTTCCAGAGTTTTTAGTAATTTTGCAGCCGCAATAGAGTGATGAGTTGATTTTAGAACAAAACTATGTACGGACAAAACGGAACAGAGGACATTTTCTTTATGATGCTCTATGGCGCGGTGGCGTTGCTGGCCTTGGTGGCAGCTTTCTACCTGTTCTTCAGGCGCGGCAATGCTTTCGCTTCTGGCATTACGCCGCCAGTGGCCCTCCGGCGGTGCACTGCGATTTTCCTCGGAACGATGTTTTTGAGCCATTTGTGGTGGTTTCTGCTTGGCAGTGTGTGGCTTACCGACGATATGCTGGTGCGCAACATTCTGGTCATTGCGCTTGACAACGTGACGCTGATACCCCTTGCCATGTGCATACTGCTCCGACTGCTGCAGGACCGTCGGCGACGGCTCTGGCCCGTAGCCCTTGCCGCCTTTCCCGTGGTGTTCATAGCTGTCTGGGGCATTGTGCAGCGCAATCCGCAGGCAGAACTGTACATGTCTGTCTACACGCTGGTGATTATCCTCATCTTCGCCATAGACATTATTTATGCTGTCAGGCAGTATGGCTATTGGCTGGCCGACAACTATGCCGACCTGGAACATAAGGAGGTGTGGCAGAGCCTGTTGGCCCCCGTTTGCCTTTTCCCCCTCTATATTGCCTACACCTTCCACGAGGGCTCGATCCAAAGAGAGTATCTCAGTCAGATTTTCAGTCTCGCCCTTGTCTTCTATTTGACTTGGCGTGTAGAGACGCTCCAGCACCTGGAGAATGCCATGCCCGAAGAACTGACCCCGGGCGTTGAGCCAAAAGCCCACTATGCCAACGCATCTACGCCCCTGCCGTCGAACATTGGCCTGCTGTTGGAGCGTTACTGCGAGGCTACCCGCCTCTATCTGCAGCGCGATCTGACCCTGGCCCAGCTGGCCGAGGCCGTGGGCACCAACCGCACCTATCTCAGCCAGTACTTCGCCCAGCAGGGCATTACCTACAACAATTACATCAAGCGGTTGCGCATTGAATACTTCCTCAAGCTCTACAGTGAGGCCGCTGCCAATCCGCAGCAGCCATTCACGGCCCAGATTCTGGCCCAGAAGAGCGGCTTCAGCAGCTACAGCACCTTCAGCGCTGCCTTCAAGCAGTATACTGGCCAGAACGTCACGACCTGGATGAAGAGCAGGGAGTAGACCGCCGGTTGCCCCATTGCTTGAGTAGGCCAATCCTGAGACGAATCAACTTCTTTACACCTTCCAAAGTGTCAGAATTTACAAAAAAGCTTTCAACATTTCTTCGACATGGCCTGCGAACAGACCGATGCGCATACCCAGATGCTGACGACCCTGCTTTTGCGGTAGTAGGGGGGCTTGCCTCCCCCCGACCCCTCCCCGTAAGAGGCGGGGGTGAAGGTTGAAAGCCAATAAATTAAGCGAAAGGCGAAGTTGGATTGTTAATAATTGTAGAGAGGAGGCAAATTCTTCACTCTTCACTTTCCGCTTTTCACTTAATTTTCTTACCTTTGCAGCCTCTAACGAAAACTTTAACAGAAGATTGCAATGAAACAGTTCCGACTGGTGGACAATATCGTCGGCTGGCTGACATTCTTTATAGCCGCCTTTGTCTATTGCTCCACAATTGAGCCGACAGCCTCGTTTTGGGACTGTCCGGAGTTTATCACCACGGGCTACCGGATGGAAGTTGGCCACCCACCTGGCGCACCCTTCTTCATGCTCACGGCCAATCTGTTCTCGCAGTTTGCCAGCAACCCAAGCACTGTGGCCTATATGGTCAACATGATGAGTGCACTGCTCTCGGCCACGTGTATCCTGTTCCTCTTCTGGAGCATCACGCACCTGGCCCGCCGCCTGCTGTTGAAAGATGAGGACTTGCTGTTGAGTGCCACCACTGCCGTGTCTCAACCCTCAGCCCTCAACTCTCAGCTTTGGAAACTCATCACCATTGAGGGCAGCGGACTGGTGGGAGCCCTGATCTATACCTTCAGCGACACCTTCTGGTTCTCGGCTGTCGAGGGCGAGGTCTATGCCTACTCCTCGGCCTTCACCGCCGTGGTGTTCTGGCTCATTCTGAAGTGGGAGGAGCATGCCGACGAGCCTCACAGCGACCGCTGGCTGGTGCTCATCATGTATATGACGGGCCTCTCCATCGGCGTGCACCTGCTGAACCTGCTGTGCCTGCCCGCCATCGTGCTGGTGTGGTACTTCAAGCGTTTCCCCAATGCCAACCTGAAGGGCTCCGTGGCCGCCCTCGTCATTTCGTTTGTGCTGCTGGCCGCCGTGCTCTATGGTGTGGTGCCCGGCATCATCACCGTGGGCGGATGGTTCGAGCTGTTCTTCGTCAACACCCTCGGCATGCCGTTCAACACGGGCGAGTACATCTATATCATCCTGCTTGTGGCGCTGGTCATCTGGGCCATTTACGAGACACAGATGGCAAAGCCCGAGCGGCAGAGCTGGATTCGCCAGAATGTGGCCTTCCTGCTGGCCTTCGGCATGCTCGGCATCCCCTTCTACGGCTTCGGCTGGAGTGCCTTCTTCATTGGCATCCTTGTGCTGGCCGTCCTCGCCGCTGCGCTGTTCTACCGTTCAAAGGAGGGGCCGCTCATCCCTGCCCGCCTGAAGAACACCACGCTGCTGTGCATGCTGATGCTGATGATTGGCTACTCGTCGTATGCCGTCATCGTCATCCGCTCGTCGGCCAACCCGCCTATGGACCAAAACTCGCCCGAAGACATCTTCACCCTGGGCAACTATCTGAGCCGTGACCAGTATGGCTATCGCCCGCTGGCATGGGGCCAGAGCTACAACTCGGAATATAAGATTGACGACAATGGCCGCGTGGAGATGGACGAGGGCGCCCCGATGTACCAGCGCCGCGAGAAAGCCAGTGCCGACGAGCCCGACAGCTACTTCGTGGTCAGCACCAAGGACAAGCCCGTCTATGCACAGAATATGCTCTTCCCCCGCATGTACAGCAGCGACCCGCGCCACGTGCAGTCGTATGAGAGCTGGCTGGGAGGCATCGAGGGCAACCAGCGCCCGTCGAACTACAGGCGCGGCAGCACCGTGAAGATTCCCACGCAGTGGGAGAATCTGCGCTTCTTCCTTTCCTATCAGTGCAACTGGATGTACTGGCGCTACTTCCTGTGGAACTTTGCCGGACGACAGAACGACGTGCAGGGCCACGGCGAACTGGAGCACGGCAACTGGCTGACCGGCATCCCATTCATCGACAATGCCCGACTGGGCGACCAGTCGCTGCTGCCCGACGAGCTGAAGCAGAACAAGGGCCACAACGTGTTCTACTGTCTGCCGCTCATCCTGGGTCTGCTGGGCATACTTTGGCAGCTGACCATGCGCGGACAGAAGGGCGTCAAGCAGTTCTGGGTGGTCTTCTTCCTCTTCTTCATGACGGGTCTGGCCATCGTGGTCTACTTGAACCAGACGCCGCAGCAGCCCCGTGAGCGCGACTATGCCTATGCCGGCTCGTTCTATGCCTACGCCATCTGGTGCGGACTGGGCGTGGCCGCCATCATCGACATGCTCACCCGGATTGTCAAGCAGCGCCTTGTGGTGGCTGCAATCGTGTCGGTGGCCTGTCTGCTGGTGCCCATACAGATGGGCAGCCAGACCTGGGATGACCACGACCGCTCCGGCCGTTACACTTGCCGCGACTTCGGACAGAACTACCTGATGACACTACAGGAGCAGGGCAATCCCATCATCTTCACCAATGGCGACAACGACACCTTCCCCCTGTGGTACAACCAGGACACCGAGGGCGTGCGCACCGATGCCCGCGTGTGCAATTTGAGCTATCTGCAGACCGACTGGTATATCGACCAGATGCTGCGGCCGGCCTACGACTCGCCTTCGCTGCCCATCACGTGGAGCCGACTGGAGTACTGCTCCGGCACCAACGAGTATGTGCGCATTGACAGCCACATCAAGGAGGCCATCAACCTGCTCAGCCAGATGTATCCCGAAGAGACCCGCGAGATCTTCGGCGACAACCCCTTCGAACTGAAGAACGTGCTGAACAACTGGGTGCGCAACCGACGCGACCCGATGACGCGCAAGCGCCAGAAGGATGCTATCGAGCTGGCTTACACCCAACTGCCCAGCGTGATGAACGACCAGTACTACGACCTGGACCAGACGCTGCAGGTCATCCCCACCGACACCCTCTACGTCACCATCGACAAGGAGGCCGTGAAGCGTAGCGGCATGAAGATGCAGGGCGACAGCATACCCGACCGCATGGTCATCTCGCTCAAGGGCCTCGGCTCGCTCGACAAGAGCAAGCTGATGATGCTGGAGATGCTGGCCAACGCCAACTGGGAGCGCCCCATCTACGTGGCCTACACCGTGGGACAGGAGAACTATATGAACCTGGGCGACAACTTCGTGCAGGAGGGACTGGCCAACCGCATCACACCCTTCACCACCAACATCAACGGCAAGCCCGTGGAGGGAATGACCGACTTCGACACCGAGAAGACCTACCACAACGTGATGGAGCGCTACAAGTATGGTGGTGCCAACACGCCGGGCATCTATCTCGACGAGACCGTCATGCGCATGTGCTACACCCACCGCAGACTGATGGTGAAGCTGGCCCAGAACCTGGTCTTGGAGGGCGACAGCGTGAAGGCTGCTGCCGTGCTCGACAGAGCCGAGCAGGAGTTCCCCTCAGCCATCGTGCCCCACGACTGGCAGAGCAGCAGCATAGAGATGGCACAAGTCTACGCCACGCTGGGCAACAAGGCGAAAGCCACCGAGGTGCTCGACCAGCTGTGGAACAAGAGCGACCAGTACATGACCTTCTACAACTCGCTGGACAAGGAAAGATTTGCCAGCTGCGAGTCTAACTGCCAGTTCCACATGCTCTACATCATGCGCAAGCTCATTGGCATAGCCGATATGGTGGACACCGCACTGGCCGACAAGTACGAGGTGCGGCTGGAGGAGCAGGCACGCATCTACATTGAGAAGGGTGGCAACCTGAACTACTAAAGACTGAAACTGAAGATTAGGCCTTGTTTATAGAGCAACCTGCGATTTATCTGCGCTGGCTTTACCCAAAGGCTTTGTGGAGAATGGACCGTCGCGAACATGCAGTTTATCTGACGTTCGACGACGGCCCAATACCCGAATCTACACCTTTCATCCTCGAAACGTTGCGCCACGAGGGCGTCAAGGTCACCTTCTTTATGGTGGGCGACAACGTGCGGAAATATCCTGAACTGTTCAAGCAGATTGTTGACGACGGCCACCAGATAGGCAACCACACCCACAACCACATCAGCGGTTTCCGCCACTCGCTGCACGACTACAGCTACAACGTGGAGAAGGCCAACGCCTACATACGCAGTCCGCTGATGCGCCCGCCCCACGGCTGGATGCGTCCTGTGCAGTATGTGTGGCTCGCACGTAAGTATAAAGTGGTGATGTGGGACTTGGTGACCCGCGACTACTCAAAGTGGATGACTGCCGCCGACGTGCTGAACAATGTGAAGCGCTATGCGCGCAACGGCTCCATCATCACCTTCCACGATTCGCTGAAGAGCATCGACAAGCTGAAGACTGCACTCCCGGAGAGCATACGCTGGCTGAAGGAGCAAGGCTATGCGTTCAAGACGTTTGAGGTTTGACATTATCATCCCATTTCATCAAGGAGCAAGCCGCCCAGATTGGCTTCTCGGCCTGTGGCCTTGCCAAGGCGCGGCCTGTCGATGAGGCCACTGCCGACGGTTACCGCCAGTGGTTGGCGCAGGGCGCGCATGCCACTATGGGCTATCTGGCCGACCATGTGGACAAGCGCCTCGACCCCACGCTGCTGTTGCCCGGTGCACAGAGCATCATCGTCGTTGCCCTTAACTATGCGCCCGCCACCCATTTCCCGCCAGGGGAGTACCAGTTGGCAGCCTACGCCTTAGGGCGCGACTACCACGATGTGCTGAAAGCCCGTCTGCGGCAGTTGGCAGCCCAGTGCCTGCCTGCCGAGGCGGAGACGAAAGTGGCCGTCGACACGGTGCCCATACTGGAGCGCTACTGGGCGTGGCAGGCAGGCATCGGCTTTCTGGGGCGCAACCACCAGCTCATCATCCCCGGCGCCGGCTCCATGCTCTTCCTTGGCGAAATAGTGACGACTGCCGCCTTTGATGCCTACGACGCACCACAGCCCTGCCGCTGCGGTTCCTGCCACCGTTGCATCGATGCCTGTCCTACAGGAGCCATCACCATTCAATGTTCAATGTTCAACGCTTACCGTTGTCTTTCTTATCAGACCATTGAGAACCGCGGCCCCCTTGACGATGACGTGAAGGACAAGCTCGGCACCACCATTTACGGCTGTGACCGCTGTCAGCAAGCCTGCCCCTGGAACCGTGAAGCGCAACCCACCGACATTGCGGAGTTGCAGCCCAGTGCGTCGCTGCTCGGCATGACCCGCGACGACTGGCATCGCCTCACCCTGGAGCAATATCAGCAGCTGTTCCGTGGTTCAGCCGTGAAGCGTGCCAAGTACGAGGGCCTGATGCGCAACATCCGGGCGGTAGAGGCGGGAACATGATGGCCGACTTGCGATTGTACATTCCGATTAGAAAAAGCCTCCCGGCAAGCGACTGATGCGTGTCGGGAGGCCTTTGTTAGCGTATCGTCAATGGTGCCAGCCCCTAATGCTGAATACGTATCCCCGTTGTGTGCGTGAAGGCTAACCACGCCTTCATAGCACACTTACGGGTGTATCAGCAATATGTTCGTGGGTATCACTTTGTTCGTCAGTACACAGGGCTGTGGTAGGCCTCAGATAGTAGACGGGCAAAAGGTGGATACCCACGTTTGAGCCGGAATTATATTTTGTTAATATTGATTATCAGTATGTTACAGGTGACCACTTGATGTACTGATACCATAATGTTCCCAAACTATAACACCTCTGACAATTGATGTTCAAGAGGCCATAATGAGATTTTTTTACGACGGAACGCAATTTGCAGTTGTTAACACATCGAATTACCGTTATGCTGTTATCACTTTTGAATCTGTTCTTGTGCAACTGTGATGGCATCCTTGCTAAGTTCATCATCGCCTACAGCATCAAGAACTTTATCTGCCAACCACAACGTCAGCATTTCCTTCTCGTCCTGATGCAAGTATTCTGCAAGCTTGATTACATGTTCGCGCTTTGCCCGTCTGTCACCTCGCTCTATCTTGCTGAACATCGGCGTATCAATCTCTAATAGTGCAGCTAACTGTCGTTGCAGCACTCCTTGCTCATCTCTGAGCTCTCTTATTTTCTTTCCAAATATCATATCTTTACTCTTTTTACTCATCAAAGAAAATGAATCCGTTTCTCATCACAAGATGATTGAAGGGATTGTTATCGGCAATCTCCTTCAAAGAGAAATCTGGGTCAAAGACGTTGCTTATCTTCAGTAAGTCCTTGATGACTCTCGATTTCTGTGCTATTGTTGAGCCGCTTGCCCCAAAATGGTCTGCGATTTCGGCGGATGATGTATTCAGCCGAGAACTTTTGCTGAACATGAAGTTGATGCTGCAGATGGTATATACAGAAGCGGCAGCCCATATCTCTACTCTTCCAGACTGTAATGGGCAGGAACGCTTACGTCCTAGTTTCTGCACAAGTTTTGTACATAGTTCTGCGCACTCATCATCCAAGTACTCTTTGCAAAATGCTGTGGCAAGTTCTATAACCCTTGCTTCTCTTTCTTTTAATTGTTGCTTATCCATCAATATATTGTTTTCTCGTCTTATACTTCGACTAAACGAAGTTGTGAGTTCGACTTAAATTTGATTTTACTTATTCATCTAGCCATCCCTGTTTATAGGGGATTCACGCTATGATGCGCCAGATGGGTTCGACTAAATACGACTAATAGTTCGACTAAACTATCGGAAAATGACTACTTTTACGACTAGAAGCCTCCGACTAGTCATTTACTAGTCGTTTTTAGCCGTGTACTAGCCGTTGTTTTAGTCTTTACTAGTCGTCGCATACCAATTTCTATCCTTTTGTGTTACTAACTCTTCATTACTCATTTCTGCCAAGATATTACCTACTAATCTTTGATTTTGTTCCTTTGTATTTCTTGCAGGAAGAGCCTCTCGTAGGTATTCAATGACAAACTCTCGTCGGGTACCTTCCTCGCCAGCGTTCTGGATGAACTGCAAAGCCATCTGCTTTATCTTGTCACGTTCAAGTCCTTTCACCTTGGTGTATTCAGGCAACTGTTTCGTTTGCCTTGCAATACTCAGGGATATGGTCAGGTCTGGATATTCACCCTCTACCAATCCGCGTTCCAAGAGGTTCATGGCATCAATTTCGCTCAATCGGTGCCCTTTCTGTACTGCATCAAGCAAGATGCAGTCCTCCAACACGTAGGAAATCACGTCATCCTTCTCATTCCCACGGAACGAGTTCTTCAGATTCTTAAATTCCTTCCACTCACACCGAGCATTCTCCTGTGGGTACTCGCGGAGCAGGTATTGCTGTAATTCGGGTTCGGTCATAATTCACTTATCTATTACCCATTTGCCGGTTTTGCTAGGCCCTTCGTAGCGTACACCATATTGTTCTTTCAAAATTCGGAGATCATTTTGTATGGTAGTATGCCCTACACCAAGCATATCTTCAATATCCTTACGAGTAATTCGCGGGTTATTTTTGATAATAGCTATAATCATATCAAGTCGTTCCTGCGGAGACAACTTTTTGGGGTCACTTTTTCTGTTTTTGGGGTCACTTTTTCTGTTTTTGGGGCCACTTTTGGGGCCACTTTTGGGGCCACTTTTGGGGTTGCTGCCTTCAATTCTTTTAATGGGGAGCACCAAGGCGACCTCATCCACATCCAAGCGGTTGTCCAAAATAGGCTCACCCCAACCAGCCTCTTTCCAGGCACTAAGTATCATTGGGAAGCCAGATCCGAGGTTCTCACCATAGCCAATCATCCTTAGCATATTCTGCATCTTGGGGTTACGGGCTTTTGATACACCGCCTTCATAGATGTCCTTCAGGGGCAGCATCAGCAACCCTGGATTGCGGAAAACCAGTCGGTCTTCATGCTTCTCTATCCGCAGCACCCCCGCCTCCAGCATAATATCAGCATGGATAATGGCGTTGGTAAATGCCTCACGCACTGCTTTATGCAGGGGTGTGTCATCTACTCGCTGAATACCTTCCATCCGGAATGGACGCGGAAGGTCGAAGGTTACTTTTGGAATCACGCGGCTAAAGAACTGATACAAGTTGTTCTCCCAGCGTCCATCGTAGGTCAATCGGTCGCTATAACGCTCTTCACCTATCAGATTGCAGAAGTCAATGTAGTCCATTCTGAAGTTGGCAAACCGCTCTTGTATCGACAGCCCCTTGCCAAACATCATCAGGCCTGCCATTGTCAAACCCTCTTTGCCTGTCTCACGGTCAACAATATAGCCACCAAGATTCTTCAGGAAGGTCTTGTCATCCACTTCGTTCCATACATGTCCTTCATTTCTGAATTGAAATAATGTGCGGTATCTACGCAGCGTGTCTGGATCAATGTCATCCATGTCGTAATGCTCCATCAGAGCTCCGTCGTTTCCTCCCTCGTAGGAGTCACGAATCATTGCCCTCACCTGTTGTTCCGTGCAATGGAAGTCACCCTCATGATTGCGCTTGTACGTATTCTTATAGACATTCTCATTCAGATAGACAGGTTTTACATGCCAATCTGCCATCGGCACATGAATACATACAACATACTTACCATTCACATCCACAACTTCTACGTCATTGTCCGTCAGAATGTTGTCGCTCACCTTATTACTGTTGATGGTATTCCAGAAATCTTTCTGGATTCTTTCTGCATCATCCACCCCTTCTATTCGAAATCTCTTTGCAAGGTCTTTCTCTTTCAAGTTCTCAGAAACACCTAATAAGATGGTTCCGCCCATCGTATTAGCGAAAGCAGAATAGCTCATCCAAACCGACTTGGGCACATCCGTCTTGGCCAGCTTTGCCTCCAACGTCAGCCGCTCACCATTTTGCAGAAGTTTCTTTATGTCGTTCTTGTCCATATCTCTATAACGTTTCGTTTCTATCAGATAGTATCTAGCGCACTGATGTCCTCACCAATCATGTGCGGCTCATCATTGTTAAGCTTAAACTCCACACATCCCGTTTCATCAGGGAGTTTGCATAGTTCTTTTACGAGTAAATCCTAAATTCCGCAGCACTTTAGTTTAACAATCTTTATAAGTTCCTGAACAACAAAAAGTTCTTGCTGGGGCAAGCGGCAAAGCCGAGCGGCTCAGGATTTTGCCATATCAGATTTTTCACTTACCTTAGTGCTGCAAATCAAGACAAGCAAATTCATCAATGGCATGGCAAAGGTAAGCATAAAATCTGAGAAAATCACTCCTTTTGGAGGAATTTTTCAAGTGAGAGAGGAA
>CADACW010000033.1 GCA_902786565.1 uncultured Prevotellaceae bacterium
TGCCACTTATCTCCGAGATAAAAGGCACTTATCTCCGAGATAAAAGGCACTTATCTCTGAGTCCGCTTTACCCTCCCTTTGGCAATGTAAAGTATTTTCTATTTCCGTCCCTGCTTGCGCAGCTGATGCCCCGTAGGGGCCAGACAGCGGTAGCCAGCCGTTTCAACGGCTGGGGAACGGCGGGAAGAATGGGGGATGCGTGCCGTAGGTACGCGACCACACGGCAGCCAGGTCGCGTACCTAAAGGCACGCCCACCGCTGCGGTCATCGTCGTACCAGCCATTGAAACGGCTGGGGGATAAGAAAAGCGGCGCTTGTCTTGGAGATAACAGCCGGTTATCTGCCATACAAGCGCCGCTTATCTTAAAAAGGTGGGGGATTATTCTTTCTTCTTTCCTATCACCACATTCGTGTCACCTGTCACCTTGGCGTCGTTGCCACCGCCGAAGACGTTGCCACGAATGTCCACGCCCTTCACGTCGTGGGTGCGTTCTTCGTCGGTGGTTTCCTGGTCTTCGTAGACGTCGTCAGTCGTCGTCTGGGTCTGTTGGCCACTGGTCTGCACGCTCTTCGTCAGCGGTGTCTTGAAGACGACCGTGTTGCCTATCTCCGTGCCGATGTAGACGAATGTGCTGCCATCCACCTCGGCGGCGTTGCCTCCGCCGAACACCTTGTTGATGCCGCCTATGCTGCCGCTCTTGTGTGGGGGCAGATAGACGCTGACATTCTTCGTCTCTGTTATTCGCTCGTTGTCTTCGTCCAAGACGAAGTCCCATTTTCCGGTCTTGGCGTTGTAGGTGCGCTTGTACTCGTTGAAGCTGAGGGTCTTGTCACCGGTCTTGCTGGCCGTCGTCGAGCCGTCTGCATAGGTGAAGCCCTCCTTCCATCGTCCCTCGCACACGTTGATGTTCACATGGGTGTCGCCCGTCACCTTTGCCGGCTGTCCGTAGCCGCCGCCGTAGACCTCGCCGATGCTGGTGAAGGAGCGCACATTCAGCGTCGGACCGTCTTGGCGCCCCTGCGAGTGGTCGCTGTCATCAATCCAAGGTGCTGTGTAGGGCGCCTGGTTGCCGCCGCCGTAGAGTTGTCCGATGATGACGGGCTTGCAGCCGGTCTCCTCGATGTTCACCTTTATGGTGCCGTGGATGAAGCCGTCGACGTTGTTGCCGCCGAACACGCGGTCGTAGGAGCCGTTGGTGATGGTCAGCTCCACGTTGCCCTCAATTTCGGCGTCCATGGCTCCGCCGTAGGCCGCCTTCAGACCCGGTATGCAGGCCATCATCAACTTGGCCTCGGCATCCATCGGGGCGCTCTTGCCGCCGCCGTAGGCCTCGTCGACATCGAACGAACAGCCGCTCTCGTCCTCCAGCATCGTCACCGCCGAAATGCGCACGTTGCCCTTCGTGTTCGAGCCGCCATACACTCGGTGTACCTTGCCGCCGTGGATGTTCATATTGGCCTCACCCGTGCCGTAGCTGTAGTTGGCCACGCGCAGTTCCTTGGTGGCAGCACCTTTGCTGGCATCCGTCGATGTCTCGTTGGCTGAATAGTCCTTGTAGCCCACGTTGGCTCCCGGGTTGACCGAGCCGTCAGGCAACTTGTCCTTACCGTTACCGCCTCCGAAGGCCTCGTCGATCTCGAATGTGCCGTTGATCTCCACCGCCGTGGCGGGCACGGAGGCCGCATTGCCTCCGCCATACACTTGGCGGATACTGGTAAATTTGCAGCCGTCGATGGTGACCTTTGCCTTTGCGTTGTCAGCCGTCGGCATGTATGCCGCCAGGTTGCCGCCGCCATAGACGGCCTCCACGTCGTAGTGTGTCAGCCGCTTGGCATTCTCCACGGCTTCCACGGCAGGCGTCTCTCCGCTGGCCTCCACCGCATCGGTATTGGCTATTTGTGTGGCATCCTCATTCTGTGTTGCATAGACATGCACATCCACCGAGCCCTTAGGCGAGCCGTTCATATCGTTGCACCCGAATATCTGGTGCACGATGCCGCCCTTGTCCTTGCCTGCCAGCCCTTCGTTCAGGCTGACCTCGACATCGCCACCCACCTGTCCGGCCATGTGGATGTTGTCGGCATCGCGGGGGTCGGTGCTTCCCTTGCCGCCACCGTAGACGCTGCCGTAGTAGTAGGCCTTGGTGCCCGTGCCGACCTTCGTGCCGACGCTGCCGCCGGTGATGCTGATGGTGGCACCGCCGGACAGCGTGCCCAGTTCTCCGCCGCCATAGACGTTGCTCTTGATTTGCCCGCCCGTGATGGTCAGCGTCGTAGTCTTTGCCTTCGCCAAGTCCTTCCAGTGAGGCAGCAGGTTGCCGTCAAGACCGTCGAGACGGCCCATGCAGCCTGCAAACACGTTGCCGCCCTTGGTGTAGAGCACGTGGTTGCGGTAGTCGAACTCGGTCAGGGGGATGTTGTGGGCCACCTTGTCGATGGTGGCACCGGGGGCGTAATAGGTATATTCATGGTCGTTGCCAATGGTGCCGCCACTGATGCTGATGGTGATGTGGCCGTGGGTCACGCCTTCGGCATCAGCGGGTACGTAATTGTCCGCGCCACCTACGATTTGCTTCTTGCCGTCGGGAATCTCCAGGCCATACTTGGGGTTAGGTGTCGTGCCGTCGCTCAGCGTCGACGGCACGAGGTAGGTGCCCACCGAGCCCAGTCGCCCGCCACCGTAGATGCTGCCGAGCATAGTGCCGGCCTTGATGTCTATCTGGACGTTGCCGCACACGCCGCCCGCCGTCAGGGCATCGCCGCCAAAGCCACGGCCGCCGCCAAAGATGTTGCCGTCAACGTAGCTGGTGCCCCAGGTGCCAATGTAGGGTGCGTCGGTCGTGGTCACCGCATCGTCGCCCTCGCCGGTCGTGGTTTCCACCTTGTCGATGGTCACCTTCGCGTCGCCGAGGACGTGGCCGTCCTCACCGCCGCCGAACACCGAGCCGTAGATGCGGGCCGTGCCCTTGATGGTCACCTCCGTATTGTTGACGTTGGTCCAGTCGTTGAAGAAAGTGCGCTGGTCGCCCTTGCCCGCTCCGAAGACGTAGCAGGTGACAGGGTGCGCCTGTATCTGGCTGACGCTGCGCGGCACGCCGAGCGTTCCGCCCGACATGATAATCTCGCACTTGCCCTTGCCATCCTCTATACTCAGTCCGTTGCCCACGTCGGTCATCTCGTTGCCGCCGTAGATGCTGGTCAGGATATGGCCGCCCGTCACCTCCACCTTCGTGTTACCCTCCACGCGGCCTGCCGTGCGCAGCCACTTGCCGGGGGCGTAGGGATAGTAGCCCGAGCCGCCACCGAACACATTGCCGAAGAACGTATGGCCGTCGGTGGCCGTGGTGTAGCCGCCACGTGAGTCGTAGCCCTCGACGTTGGCAAAGATGTCATGGGGCCGGTAGGGATAGGTATAGTCCCATGATGCGCACTCCATGTCCTCGTCGCCCTCCAGCTCATAGTCTATAGCGAACTTCTCCTCCGGGAACCGCTCCGTAGTGTTCTTGCCGCAGCCTATCTGTCCGCCGCTTATCTTCACCGACGTATTGCCTAAGACGTGGCCGTTCTCGCTGCCGCCATAGACAGAGCCTTTCACGAAGGCCTGCTCGCTGATGGTCACCTCCGTCTCGTTGACGTAGGCCAGCGTCTCCAGCTCGGCGAGCTTGTCATCCAGCTCGGCATCCGCGGCTATGGCCGCCTGCTTGCCGGCGTTGGTGATGGGCAGGCTCTTGTAGATTGGGTCGTTATAATATGGGTCGTTGGTGCCTCGGCCGGCACCGAACACGTGGCCGTAGTCGTCGGGGCCGCCAGCCGCCAGCATCGACATGCCATCGCGGCCTATCTCTGCCGAGCCGCTGATGGTGACCGTGGTCTTACCACCAGCAGTGCGTGTAATGGGTTTGCCCACCGGCACTTCCGGATGTTCCGTATGGTAAGTAGCATCTGCCTTGGTGAACGTACCCACCGAACCGATGTTACCACCGCCATAGACGTTGCCCAGCACTTTTGCATTAGCTGTAATGGTTACGTTGGCATCGCTGTTAACGGCACTTTCATCGCCACCACCATAAACGTTGCCGTCAATTTGGCAGTTGCCATTAATAGTGATAGTTGCATCACCACTAACTGCACCCAAACCCTCTAATGATTCCCAAGTATAGCAGTACCATTTCCCGTCTTTCTGGAATGTAGGATTGTTTTTCGCATTGCTTGACGTCGTTCCTGGTGGCAACTCATTACTCCATGTATAGTAAATCTCATTACCAGAAGCATCTTTCTTGTAATCAAGGGTATTATTGGTTATCACACCAGCAAAGTCTCGAGCTGGGAAATAACTGTTGGTTGCGTTTTCCTTGTCATGGATACGGAACTGCGGAATGGATGCAGAATACCCGGCAGCGAATGCGGAGCCTGTGATATGAGTATCTCCTGTCAGCGTCGTTTCGACATCGCCATTGACATTGCCAAGGTTGCCACCGCCGTAGAAGTTTCCATTCACGGTACAGTCTTTAAGGAAGTTCGTTACTTTTCCTGTCGCCGTAGTACCAAATTGCGCCCATTGATAGTAGGCACGGACTACTGCTTGGTCTGTAGTACCATTTGAATTATTAAATACTTCAAATTCATATTCAGCATGATAGCCTTTGTTCGTCTTCGCATTATCGTCAGAGGCTTTAGACACAGAACTAATCGTATTAAGCGGATTAAAACCTGAGTAGCCATACCCATTCCATCCACTGGCAGACTGCGTTGGGAAAGGTGCATCACCATCTTTCTTCTGCTCTCTATAGTAGCTTGTACCGCCATTACCGCCACCATAGAATTCACCAAAGGTGGAGCCCGTAGCATGGGTTGTTACGGTTTTATATTCACTTGTTGTTCCTAAAATACCAACCTTGGGACCTCCGCAATACTTACCGACACGGCTATGGTCAATGGTAACATCGATTTTTCCAAGTACAGGAAGGGAAGCATTGATACCTCCACCATAGAATTCATCGATGATGGCATGGTCAATCTTAAAGGTAATATCACCTGAAATCTGTTCCATACCAGCACCTGCTATAGTGCCGAATCGGCCACCGTTAATGTAGCAGTGAGGATTGTCTACATTAGCAACGATGGTACGATAAATGCCAGATAGATAAAATTCAGGGAACTCTCCTCCTATCACATTAACAGCACAGTGACGAATCTTGGGGGTCGAACCTGTGTTGGTATGGGCACCTGGTGTAAAGCGTTTCATCCAGAAATGGCCACCCATAATGAAGTAGCTAGTTCTATCTGCAACACCATTATTATTGGTCGAACCATATCTTACTACGATTTGTTCGAAATGTCCACCGTTAAGAATCACTGGAGCCTCAACCTTAGAGATATTTGCGTCATATTCAAACTGTGTTGTGTGCATGCAAGCAGTCTCCGTAATTTCAAAATGGCCTGCCGGCACCATGATACCGATGGCCCAAGCCTTGTTGTCTGGACGAATAGCGAGACCTAATTCTGGAACTGACAAGAAATCGAAGCGTACAGGTTGAATACGTGGTCGGAGCAGGTCATCTCTAAACTGTAATTGCAGACAGAAGTCGGGTTCGTTATCAAGGTCGAAATCTGCACTCATCAGCGTGTATGGCCTTGCATTCGTTCCTGAATAGTTAACCACATTGCTACCATTCCTCACTTGAATATTTCCCACCAGCACGACCGCTTGGTCATATACCGTCTTGCCTGCTGCCAAGTTAGAGAAGCTATCGCTCTTGATGGCATCTTGAATGCTGGTAAACACGGTTTGGTCTTGGAAGGTGTCAGGGAGCTTACCCGCTGGTGTAAATTCAGAGCCAGAGCCAATAGCAGCTGTTGCTACGTTAATACGGTCAACACTGTTGTCTGCATTACGCACATAGACTGCTGTTCCCCAGTGAGCAGTAATAGTTATCTCTGTAACCCCCTCCGGCACATAGTAATAGCCACCCTGGGCAAACACACGGCCGCTAACACTGTACTTGTCCTTGTCAGTACAGTATCTGTCAGCAAAGTTGTAGCCGCTTTCCCAGTTAGGGGTGAAAGTATGGTCGTATTCTATGCCGTCTGTATCAGTTCCTTTTTTGTCTGATATTTCTGTTCCTCCTATCACAGTGGTAATTTCCCATCCTGTTACCACCATATCAGTATAGTTATTTCCGTAGTGGGTAGCATGGACGTTGGAGGTAGGATCGCCAAAGAGTTCATTGTAGTAAGGCAGTTGCACTTTGTAGTAGCCATAATCGTGATTGGCCTCATCCATGTCGGTGATAGTTAGTGTAACCTCTTTGGATGACGCTGTACTGTTATGTGAACCAGGATTAACAGTTACTCTCAGTGTACCCAGGCTGTTTACAGGTGTCGGATTAATAACGGACGGATATTTTCCCCATTTCTTAAGGATAGGATAGGGGGCAATGCTAGGGTCAAGCACCCATTTGGCAATGCCGACAGACTCCACATCGGCATCTGAGGGTGCAGTCCCATTTACACCGTTCACCCACCAGGTACACAGGCGGCGATTGCTGTTCAGAATGCTGCGATAGTACTCAAATCGCGTCAGGTATTTCTCTTCGGCGGGCCAGGAGCGATTATAGTTGTTGATGTTGTTGTAAACATTGTCAAATTCAGCCTCGCTACGGAAATAATTATAGTTGTTAATGGCATTGGTTCCGGAATTGTCTATCAGATTACCACCATAGACGGGGAAGGCACTTCCAGCACTAGCTCCGCTTATTTCGCCATAGAACATGCAATTGACGACAATGGTTTTGATGTCGTTCATCTTGGAGATTTGGTTGTTGCGCCCTACGATGCCACCCATCATCGAGCCGCCGCTAACCGTAGCATAGCTGTAGCAATTGATGACACGCGATGTGCCGTCAAGCAGGCCAACAATACTTCCTACATTGAGTGTTCCATTAATCGTACTGCCCTCCGTTGCCAGTACGCCACAGTTGTAGATGCGGGTGGCACCTGTAGCCTCGTTGCAGATGGCACCGACATTGCCGTCATCAGAACCGCTGCTGATGCTGACATTGTCGAGGATGACATTCTTGATGGTGGCGCCGCGGGCATAGCCGATGAGGGCGTGGGTAGCTCCGCTGATGGTGTTGAGCTGGCCGTCGATGGTGCCGGTGAAGGGCTTGGCACTGGTGCCTACGGAGCCATAGATGGTGAAGTCGGGAGCCAGCTTGTAGGTGCCGCCCATGTCAAGGATGTCGTAGGTGCTGTGGATTTCCTTCGTGGTGGTGGTGAAGCCCAGGTTCTGCTTGGCAGCATCGGCATCGTCAGAAGCGAGGGGCGTCTGGAAGGTGGCGAACTCCTGCATCACCTTGTCGTGGTCGAAACGGGGCATAAGGCGCATGCTGCCGTCGCCGTCGCTAACGACCATAAACGTGGCGTTGGTGATGTTGAGCGTGGTATGGTCGTGGCCTGCTGCCGTCTGCTTCGTGCCAATGTTCTGCAGGCTGAGGGTGCTGGTCGAGCCAGTCCATACGCCGTTGGTGAGCGCTGAACCGGAGGTGTTGGCCGTCAGGTAGCGCAGGGGGTATGCCTGACTGCGTATTTGCAGGTTGTAGGGGTCGAAGCCGTTTCGTTCGTTGTCGTAGTTCTCTTGGTCGGTATCTTCCTTGCTTAGGGCATCGTCCTGTGCGCCCGTCTCGCCGGCATAGCGGTAGCCCATCTCGCGGTCGATGTTGAAGTTGGGCAGCAGCTGCCACAGCATCTTCTCGTCGAGGTTGTCCATGTCGGGCGTGTCACTCGTCGTACTGATGGTCGTGCCGTTCGTGGTGGCATATTTACCGTCCTGCACCAACAGGAATGCTGAGGCCGACGTGGCGTTCTCCGTAGCGGCACCACGGTAGGAGTTGGCAAAAGTGGGAAGCACGGTGTAGGTGACGTAGAAGTCGGATATGCTTGTTCCTTCAGGTGTGAAATCAAGTGACGTTTTTCTGTATTGCGGTTCTCCGCTGACAATATACTTGTGATAGCCCGGCACCTTCGATGCCGTAGCGTACCACTGGTATTCCTGTACCATCGGGCTGTTGTACTTCTTACGCTGTTCCGCCTTTGCTGCCGTCAGCGGCATACGCATAATCTCCCAGCCATGTTGGTCAATGAGTATCAGCTGCGGGGTAAGCGAAGTAGCTTCGAAAGTGAGTTCTTCGCCCATGTTGACGGTTTGGAAGGCATGTTCTTCCTTCCGATATTTCTTTCCCGTTGTGGCGGCTTTAGCCGCTACTGTCTCTCCTGTTTCTGGGTCTATGTGCTCTGCTACAGCATCATCATTATTAACCCAAGGCGCGGAGTTAGCCCATTCCTCATAGATGTGCCACCCCTTGGCTTCCACTTCCGCCTTCTGTGCAGCGTTAAGGGTGACATCCCTTCCCACAGCGGTCACTTTGTTTTCCGCAGACAGCACGCCCGGAATGGGCATAGGCATATGCGAGGGATTGCCTTGCAGGGTCGGGTTGTTCTTCCAGTACATCTCAAAACTATCAACGGTGCGGCGCTCGTTGCCCTCGCCTTCGTCGGCAGTGTCACCATCACCATTTAGGTCTAAGGCAACGGGATGTAAGGTTCTCAAACGACATTGGTTTAGCGACTGCCCCAGAATCATGTACTCTGTAGCGAGGGTGCTGTTTGCAGGTTCACTTTCACTGTCACTGTCACCAGTTGTCAGAGGGTTATCGTTAGTGACACCAGTCACAATCTTATCATAACCGTCTGGCTGATAGGTGCGCAGATAGGAATGGAAGTTGCGGGTGGTGGAAGCGTCAATTTTATAGCTTGTCTGTGTCTGATACGAAGAGATTTTTACGTGATATGGGTCGAGGTCATCCTTGGTTAATGGGTTATTGGTAGGCTCAATATACCAAAGCCATCGGGTGCGGGTGCTGGCAACGCTTGCCAACTGCAACTCCCATCTTTCCGGACCATAGACGTACAGCGCGGCATCGCCGTTGCTGTAGGGGTAGACGGCTTGTCGCTGCTCAGCGGGTCGGGTGTCCGAACCGTCCATTACGTCGTCCTCGCCGTTTTCCTGATAGAAGCTTTCACCGTTCAGATACCTCAGCCTGTAGGCGATGTTGTCTTTTCCCTCTATTCCGAGGCTGTTGCGACCGTCAAGGTCGAGTAGGTTGGTATTCACGTCATAAGTGACGTAGACATTGCCCGCAACGCCCACGTCAACGAGGCTGGTGATTTCGTCTGTGGCAGCCACGGTGTAGGTGCCGGCAGACTCGGTAGCTGCTTGATAGTAGTGATAGGCCGACACGAGGGGGCTTACCCACTCGGCGGGCAGGGCCAGCTCCGACGATGAGGCGACGATGGGGCCTTCGATGAGCTTGTCGACCTTGTCGATGAGGTAGTAGTTGACACTACGGTTATTCAAGTAGGTACATACCTGTAGCGTGGCATCATGAGCCGTGGCGGTTTTGCTGACGCCGAGGGCGTCGCCACTCTGGCCGATGCGGTAGAAGTCGGAGGTGCCTGTGGCTGCCATCAGCTCCATCTGGGCGTATGCGGTGCCGTCGCCGGCAGCGCTGCCGTCCATCAAGATGAAATACTTGTTGTCGGGAGCGTCGGCGAGAGACAGGGCATTGGTAGCGGTGTTGAACGCTAAGAAGTTCTTGGTTGCGGCATTCTCTATCTGCACGGCGTAGGGGTCGCCGCCCTTGAAGGTCCAGAGGCGCGAGGCATCGGCCTTATTGGCATCGGTCGACTCGTGGCTGAACGTGCCGCTACCGGTGCTGCCGTTGTCGTAGAGGTATTCGCCGTTCACCGTCATGTTGAACACACGGGCACCACGCAGATGCAGGAACTTGTCGGTGAGGTGGTCGGTGGTGTAGGTGACGTAGATGTCGGCGCTGATCAGCGGCGTCTCGGTAATCTGGTTCTCAGCGGTGAGGTGCTCCTGTGCGTAGTCGCCGCTGAAGCTGTAGAAGGTCAGCGCCTCACCAGCCAGATAGGGACTGCGGATGGGCTCGGGAATGTCGGTATAGGAAGCGAGGGCCGTGCCTACGGGCTGGTCGGTGAGGGTGTGGCTGATGGCCACGCGGCCATTGGTGTCCACGATGTGGAAGGTGAAGTCGGCAGCCACCGAGCTGAATGACAGCTGACAGCCCGCGCGGTCGGAGACGTAGAGGGGCGAGGCGGCCTTGTCGCTGCGCATGAAATAGCAGTTGGCATTGTTCTGGCCGTTCCCACCGAAGTAATACAGATACTGGTAGTCGGTGGCGGTGGCATCGCTGACGACGGCCAGGTTGTAGTGGCTGTCATCGTAGCGCAGCATCACCATCGAGGCACCGTCGTTCTTGTGGTAGCCAGTAATAGTACGGAACCAGCCCTGCGAGATGTTGGCGTTCTGCTTCACCAGCCATTCGCCGGGGTTCGAGGTCGCCTTGCGGTCGTTCATATCCTTATTGGCCATGCCGATGTCGTAGGGGTCGTTGCCCGTGAAGTGCCACAGGTATTTGCTTTCAGTGATAGAGGCATCGGAGGTGGTGCTTGCGATGTTACTATCCTCCGGCTTCAGGTTTTTATTCAGGTTGGAGTAGAAGTAGTTGGCCACATTGCTGTGGTTGTGCTTCATCTGATACCACTTCGAGCCGTCGAGCACAGGCAGGTCGCTGGGACGGTCGGAGGGGTCGTAGTAGTAGCCTACGTAGACCGTCTGATTGTCTGTCGTGATGGTGGTGGCAGCAGCGGCAGCCGTAGCGCGGGCCTCAGCCGTAGCGGCGGCGCTATAGGCATTGGCGGCAGCCTGCGAAGAGAAGAGTTTGTAGTTAGCAGCGTCGGGGATGTAGGGCGACTGGATTTCAGTGGGCGTCGCCGTGAAGTTCTTGACGGTGCCGGTATACGACAAGGCAACAGCGTTGGCCTTGTTCACCACGTGGAAGGTGGCGGTCAGCGAGAGGGTGACGATGTTCGACACCTCGCCGTCGGCGGTCCTCACAGCAGCGGCCTTGACGGACTTCGTTCCTGCGGGAATGGTGAATGCTGCGCCATAGGTCGGACTACTGGCCGTAGGGTCGGTGCCGTCGGTGGTATAGTGGATGACGGTGCCTGGCTCAGAGCAGGCCATCTCCACTTGGTCAGAGCCGTTGTAGGTGATGGTGGGGCGGGTGACCTTCTCTTCAAGAAACCAAACAGAGCGGACGTCATTTTTTGCGTAAAGACCTATCAAGCCGCCCACGTTTTTGTCTACAGCTCCAATTTTTGCTTTCTTGTCGCTGGTAGCTGCAGTGCCAGGATAATTGTTGCCGGCAGGGTTCAGCGACCGCCCGCCGGAATCATTCTTGGGGCAGATGGTCAGGGAGTTTCCACGGCCAGTGTCTAAGGTGAAGTAGAACAGCTCGTCACCGTTGGTGGCAAGGTCAGCCTGTAGGTGGAGTCTGATGCGCGAGCCATCTGTAGATTTAGAATCGTTGAGCGTCAGGTACTTGTTGGTTTCCACATGCTTGATGTGATAGTAGTCCACGCCGCCGATGGTCTTGGCGAACGACACCTGCCATTTCGTATCGCTCACCTGCCCGGTCTTGTCGGTAGTGAGGTAGGGCATGTCGCCGCTGTCCTGATAGCCGTCGCCGTCGTAGTAGACGGTTGACGGGCACAGGTAGAAATTATTGGCGAGGTTTGTCGCGCTGTATCCACCATTATCATAGCTGGCAATATAGTAGAAGCCGGAGCGGTCTTCGCCCGCCTGGGCCCAAGCCACTGCGGTTCCGCCGACCATAACAAGGGTCAGGAGGACTGCCCTTGTGGTGGTTCTTCTGAGGATGCTGAATGTTTGAGAAATCTTGCTGTATGTCTTACTGGTCATATACATTTATATATTTTATAGATTCTTTCTTACGGGCTCAGCGGTAAAACTGGCGGGCACTGGTTGCTATTTGACAGAGAGTTTCTTGGTGAAGCGGCCGTCGGCGGTGCGGACAAGATAGATGCCCGCCACTGGGATGGGCGTATTGACGCTCTCGCCAGGCTGCAGGGTGAAGATGGCGACAGTGGCGCCACCAGCGTTCACGATATGGACGGTGGTCTGCTGCTGCAGCGAGGAAGACACGACGATGGTGTGGCGGCGTGCACCAATGGTGATTGTGCCCGGGGTGTCGCTGTCGTGAGACTCATGGGGCATATAGGCCTCATCAGTCACATTAGCGAAGACGATGCTTCGGGTGGCTGACTGGCGCGACGGGCTGGCACTCTTGACGAAATAGGGGTGGAAGGCACCTACACTGACGGCATCGCCCGTAGTGGGTATGCTCTCGTAGCTGTCACCGTCAGAGTTGAGCGTGTAGGTGTTAACAGTGCCGGGGGCGAATGTCTCGTTGAGGTAGTTCGTGCGGAAGGTATAACCGTCCTCAGGTTCGCCTTTCTCAAGGTCGCTGACGCCGATGGCAGTGCCTGTAGCCGATGCAAAGGTGATGACCTGCTGGTCAAGTTTGCCGGGTATGGTGGCGAGGGCGGTGGTAGGCGTGAAGTTACCGCTGAGGTCGAACTCGTAGTAGCGGACGCCAGGGAAGCCGATGATGTAAGGCGTGGCGGCGGCCATACGCGGATAGTCGGGATACTCGCGGCCCTGCTTGTAGTAGGTGCGGTTCACGTCATTCTCCTGATAGTCGTCTCCGTTCTGGTCGTCGAAGTCGTTGTGCGAGTAGTAATAGTCCCAGAGGAAGGTGTTGGAGTAATCCTTCTGGCCATCGCCGCTGTTGGCGTCGGGGTATTTGAGCGTGGCCTCGAACACCTTGCTGTCGGTAGCCGACACCGCTCCGCCCTTATACTCACGCAGCCAATATTCGTGGCCTACTCTGCCCATGTCGGCGGCAGAACCGCCAACCACACTGTAGAAGTGGGTGAGCTCTCCCTTTTGCTGGGTGGTGACCACCTCGGTCTTAAAGGGCAGGCTGATGCCCTCCCAGCCCTTGGTTGTCCTCTGAGCGGGAGAACCGTTCAGCACCGTTTCTACGTAGTTGGTGGGCTTGCGCTGGTACCACATACGGTGGCCATCGGCAAAGTGGTAGGCAATGGGGGCGTTGAAGTCGTGCTTGTCCACGAGCATGTGGTCGCGCTGGGCCACGTAGCTGCCGCTGCCGGTGAGCTGTACCCAGTGGCCGTGGACGGTGCTGGAATAACTGTCCCAGACACCGACGGTGTGGTACTTGTCGTTGGTCTCGGCGTAGGCGTTGTCGTGCAGGTAGTTGCTCACCACGCCGTCGGTCAGTGTGGCGGCATCTGTGGCAGTACCGGTGTAGACGAGCAGGTTCTGCGTCAGGTCAACATTCTGGAAACTACTGAGGCCGTCGTCGTCGAGCAGGGGCGGGAAGAAGAGTGCTTGGGGCTCATTGGGCCCATTGGGCTCATTGGGCTCATTGGCCTCATAGGCCCCATTGGCCAAATCCTCCCCATTGGCTTTATGGGTGGCCCAGCCCTTGACGAAGCTGCCAGTGCTGTAGTCGTTGTGGCCGGTGAAGTCGATGGCAGTCATACCCTTATAGGCAGTTACGGTGGGGTCACCGCTCTTGGTCTGGGCAAAGACGGCGGCGGGGTTGAAGTGGGCCACATCCATGTCGCTGCTGCGGAAATAGGCCGGAGCACGGTAGACACGGTTGCTGAGGTCGGCGGTGGAAAGACGGTCGCTACTGCGGTTGATGGCCGCCGGGGTGTCCTGATGTGGACGGGCTGCGATGTGGCCGTAAGTGAGCGTCTGACCGAAGAAGAGGTAGTCGTCGGGCCAGATGGGGGTATAGTAGTGGCTGACCGTGGTATGCCCGCTGCCGTCGGTGGTGCTCAAGGAGCGCAAGCGGATATTGTTGGTCTCGGGTATCGTGCCGCCAGCATAGACGAAGTCGCCGTCGTAGAAGCGGTGCTCCACGTAGCCAAGGTAGGGCTGCTCGGTGGTGCCCACGGGCTGGTAGTGGTGGTAGGCGTCATCAGGATACTTGGCAGTGACCATCTCCGCAGGCAGGGTGCCGTCGGCGGCCGAGGGGAGGTAGCGGTAGTCGATGTAGCCTGACGGAGAACCGCCGGGAGTGGTGGCGTCGTAGAAGCGCTTCTTCAGGTAGAAGCCGTTCAGGTTGTAGGCGACGGTACCATTGTAGAAGGCCTTGTCAGGCATCTGGGTAGCGTTGCCGCGGTCGTTCGGCGTCGTGCTGTAGGCGTTGCTTTCGGGGTAGTAGCAGTTGACGAGCTGCGTGCCGCTGCTGGCCGTCGGGTTGCCGAAGACGGCTTTTGTGCCAGCGGGGAAACCGCTGGTCGCACTGCTCTTTATCCAGCAGTTCTCCACATAGCCGTCGCCCTCGTCGGCAATACCGGCAGTGGTGAACGAGCCGGTGACGCCGAGGTTATAGACCTCGCCACAGAGGTGGCCGAAGAGCGAGTGGTCGAGGCCGCTGATGGTGTGGCCGTCGCCGTGGAGGATACCGTCGAAGCACTGACCCGTGTCGCCCGTGGTGTTATCATTACCGATGGGCGTCCAGTCAGAACTGTAAGCCTTCGGGCTGACATCGCTACGCAGGATGAACTCCAGGTTGCGGCCTGCGCGGACGTGGCTGTCAAGCAGGGCGTGGCCCTTGAAGGGGCTGTCAACGGTGCCTTCAGGCTTGATGGTGGTGATGAGGCCGTCGCCATCGGTGTTGACGGCTGAGCCGTCGAGCAGACTAAGGTCGAAGAAGTCCTTCAGCAGGTCGAGCTCGCTCTTCGCAGGGTCGCTCTCGCAGGCGCGGTCGTCGATGTATACCTTCGAGGGTCGCAGCACGTCGGGATGGTCTACGTAGAGGTGGTGCTCCTTGTCATGCATGACCTCGTCGAGGTCGTGGTAGTTGGCCACGGAGAGGGGCACGTAATTCTTTGAATAGGTCTTGCCGAGGTAGGTCTTCGAGTAGAAGGCGAGGTATTGCTTCTGGTGCTGATACCAGTAGACTGGCGTCACGTTGTTGACGAAGGGTGTGCCGTTGCGGTGGTGGAGGGCGTCGTTCTCGTTCTGGAACAGCTCCCAGCCGTTGCTGAACACCTCGTAGAGTCCGGGCTTCACCTCGGGGGCCTTCAGGCCCACGGCATCGCCAGGCAGCACAGTGCCGGGCGGGCTGATGAGGCCGACGGAGGGTGCCCCGCTCTCCAAGACGAGGTGGATGTTGACCACGTGGAGCTCATTGTTGAGCTTGATGTCGCCATCGTCGTCCTCATCGTAGTAGGTGTACTGGTAGACCACGGTGTAGACGCGCTCCTTCATCACGTCCTTGGCCTCGCTCTTGCTGGAGACGTAGAGTGTGGTGGTCTCCGTGGGCTCCTTACCCTGGATGACGAAGTACTGCTGGTCGTTGGGCAGGGCGCTGTAGGCCGACTCCGTGATTTTGTCGCCCTTTTGGCTGCCGCCGTTGTAATTCTCGAAACAGTAGAACCAGGTGCCGCTGGAGGCAAAGTGTACCGTCTCCACCTTGCTGTGTGCTGCAAGCGATTCGTCCACAACCTGACCCTTGCCGTAGGGCACACCGTTATAGACGAAGTTGTCGGTGGCTATGTAGACATCCTCTCCGCCGTCTTTCACCGATACACGGGTGTAGTGTACCTTGTCGTTGGGTACGGCAGCCTCGAATATGTCATTGGTGATGGCATCGCCGTCATTGAGCGTCTTGGCATCGTATGCCTTGCCGCCCTCTGTCGTGCCAGCAAGGTATGAGTAGGAGGTCTTGTCAGCTGTGGCCTTGAATACGGCCTGATATTCTACGCCCACCTGGTCGGAGTAGGGCGAATGGTAGGAGTCTTCTGTATTCGGCTTTGTGGGCTTGATGCTGGCCTGGTCTACCACGATGTCGGTTGCGTTCACCGTCACCTCCAGCATGTCGTCATCCGCCAGCAGGTCGAAGGCATCGTAGTTGAACGTGAAGGCGCCATCAGTGAAGTCGCTTCCAGACAATGAGCACAAGGTCTGCAGGACGCTGTAGTTGTGGCCAGACTCGTAGGTCTTACCGCCGAAGTTACCCGCCGTGCTGCAGACGTAGGCAGAACTGAGGGCACCGTCAATCTCAGCGGTACGTGCCGGGAAGGAGGTCTTCAGCGCTGCTATCTCCGTCGTGCCCTTCACATCGCCATAGGTGAGGTAGGCGTTGTCACTCAGCTTGAGGGTCTGGGTGCAGACGTAGGCCGGGTCGAAGGCATCCTGAGCGGTGCCGATAGCGTCGTATTCCGTCTTGGGAATGGCTGTGCCTGCATTGGCCGTCTTGCTGGTGCCGCCGTAGGTATAGGTCACTGCCGTCTTGGCAATATAGGCCTGTTCCACAACAGCTGCCCCCGTACCAGTGGTTTCGTTGGCATCTACCTGTACCTCGGTGAGGATGTCGCCCTCCACGATTTTGCGCTGGCCGTAGGTGCCTTGAGTTCCGGGGGTATAGGTGGGACCTTCGACATAATTGTCCTGTGCCGACGACGACAGCGCGTCGTATGCTTCCTGAGGCAGCTTGTCGGTATTGTCGGTTTCTTTGGTATAGTAGTTGTCCCAGACCTTCGGGGTGTCCATGTCGAAGGTGAGGGCATAGCCCGTTTTGTGGCCGATGTTGTTCGACGGGCGGAACACATCCTTTACCTGGCTTACTTCATCACCCTCGGCATTGACGATGGTGTGGCTGGCAGCCTTGAAGGTGTCCAGGTCGGCTTCGCTCAGCACATACTTGCCGGCGGCGTACTCGGTGCCGTCGATGATGCAGTCCTCGGTGTTGACATAGGTCTTGGGGACGAAGTACTGGCGGTCCTTGTACGACATCTGGTGCCAGTCCCACCAGGTGATGACGTCGTTCAGTCCGTAGCTCTCATACTCGTTGTTCACCCACACCTTGTCCACCAGTTTGCCGTCGGCGTCGGTGACGCTGCCAATCTTCACCTTCTTGCTGTCGTCGGCAGGGTCAGGCGCGTAGTAGGCGTAGAGGTTGGGCTTCACGTTGAGCAGCTGCAAGCGTCCGTGCGAGGCAGCTGTAATGGTGAGCGGCAGGTGTACGGCCTTGGAGTAGGCGTTGGCCGCTCCGGTGTAGGCCGACACCTCCTGGTCGTAGATGTAAACTGCACCTTTTATGTACCAGTAGTGGGCCTCCGAGTGGTTGGCGGCGCTGAGCAGGTAGGCGTTGTTCGTGGGGTAGCAGTCGTCGACGATGGTCTTCGAGGGGTGTATGAAGTTGCCGGAGGTCTCCCACTCCCTTTCGGTGAATTCTGTTTCGCCCTCGAAAACCTCACTCGTACCAGAAGGCAGCAGGTTACTGTTTTCGTAATAGAAACGCCTGTAGGTGCGGGCCTGACTGCTCTTGGTCATGTTATACTCCGAGAGCAGCACGTTCTTCTTGTTGGGGAAGTACTTGGGCACGCGGTGCTCGTTCTTGGCATAGACGAAGCCGCCGCCCTCGAGGTCTTTCTTCACGTTGATGAGGTCGAGCTCGACCACGCCGGTGATGTAGCCGTAGTCCTTCTTGGCCTCAGTGCTCTTCTCGGTGGTCAGCTCGAGGAACACGCCCGAGGCCAGTGCCACCTGATTGGCACTGACGCCCCTGTTGCGGTCGCTCTTGGGAGCGCCAGAGTCGTATTTGCTCTTCTTGTAGGCATAGTAGCTCTGTGTGTCGCTTAACTCTTTTTCACCATCCTTATACTTGCGTAAGTCGTTGAACTTCACGTCGCTGGTGAGGTTGCCCAAGTGGTTCACCACGCTGTAGATGCCGAAGTAGTTGCCGTGGGTGGCCTGGTCGCCGGTGTCGCCGGCGGTGGAGTTCTGCTGGTTGAGCGACAACTCTCCCACGCGGTTGATGGTGTAGGGAATGTCCTCGCCCACGTCGGCCACACGGTCCTTGGCCCCCTGGAGCACCATGCGCGAGCCGAAGACGCCGCAGAAGTCGGCACGCTGGATGGTGTTCAGCAGTCGGCCGGCATAGATGGAGCAGAAGCCGTAGGGGGTGAAGGCCTTGGCCACGGTATCGCCATACTTCTCGAGCAACTTAAGGTAGTCGTCCTCGCTGATTCTCTGGTCAGTGCGGTATAACTGTCCGCCGAAGGTGATGTCGTCCTTACAGATGTACTGCAGCTGGAAGTAGGCACGCTCGCGGTTGGTGAGCGAGTGATACTCATCGAGGGTGATCTGCTCAGCCAGCCCGTAGTAGTCGGTGCCGTAGTTGGTGATGTTCAGTTCGCGATAGCCGTCGACGAGCGTCAGGTTGCCGCCGCCGTAGATGCCTCCGATGTGCTCGGTGCCGATGGTGATGAAGTCGCGGTGGTAGACGTCGTTGAGTGTTGCCGTGACATTGCCGAAGACGCTGGTGGCGTTGGCATAGTGGGTGTCGCTGTTCGACGACACGTTGCCGCCTGCGAAGACGGCGTTGTGTATGGTGATGCCGCGCTGCACGCCAGTGGTGGCCTCGGTGAAGAATTTCTGCCATTCACCAGTCCACTGGCCATTGACTTTTCCGGGCAGGGTGTTCAGGTCCTCGGTGGGGACGTATGCGTAGGGGGCGTAGTCCTTGCCGTTGATGGTGGCGGTGTTGTCCATCACCTGGAGGTAGGGCGAGACAACCACGCGGCAGTCCTCGGTCAGCTTGTCGTTTTTGTCCTTGTAATAGTAGTGACCTGGCGAGCCTGTCTCCTCGTCATGGTTGCCGTCATTGATGGAGCCGCTGTAGACAAAGCCGATGTCGCCGCCGCCGAAGACGTTGCCGTAGCCGTCGGCAACACCCTCTTCGGTGCCCACCTCGCCACCGTAGACATTCACCTCGGTGGAGCCGAAGACATAGCCATCGGTATAGAGCGTCTGCGATGTGCCGTAGCCCCAGATGTTGTAGCCCTTTCCGCCGCCGAAAATGTTGCGCATGACGTGTCCGTTGTACATAGTGACGTGGGTCGCTCCGGGCTGGTAAATAGCTTTCAGTATGCGCTCGCTGTTGGCCTCGCCGCTCTCCTCGGTGGCACCACGGCCTACGGTGGCTATCTCGCCGCCGCCGTGTACGCTGTTGCGCACGGAGCCGTTCCATATAGTGATGTTCGTGGCGTCGACACTCGAGCGCACGTCGTAGCCGCCGCCGAAGACGTTGCCGCAGTCGCGCAGACGTTCCTTGCCCTGCCAGGCGCCTTGCACGAAGTAGGTCTCGTCGGTGATTTTCTCCTCGTAACGCTCGGCAGTGGTGGTGGCGGCAGTCACGATGTTGCCGCGCTCGTCCTGCTCCTCGCCGTCATTCAGGTGTACGTAGCCTATGTAGCCGTTGTTGAGCACCAGGTTGGCCGTGCCAAAGACGGCACCGCCCTCGCCGCCGGCGTAGGCGTTGCGCTGTATGGCGGGCACACCGCAGCTGAAGCCATAGTCGGCAAGGGTGGCGTCGGGGCCTGCCACCGCCTTTATGGCAGCCAGTTTGTTTTCGTCGGACTGGTCGGGACGTATGCCGATGACAACGTGAGTCTCGCCGGGACGCTCGGGGGTGTTATCATTTTCATCAGGTGCTTGCCAGCCGTCTTTGGTGTATTTCCATGGGGTATGGCCTACGTCGCCCTGCCATCCGCCGCCATAGACGTTGCGGCAGGAGCCGCCGGCAATGTAGGCATTAGCCGAGGCAGTGAAGAGGTCGGAGCCGAAGATGTTGTAGACGGCGCCACTGGTGCCTGCAGCATAGACATCCTTGGCCACCATGCCGCCCAGAAGGGCAATGTAGGTGGTGCCGTAGACATCGCCGGAACCCACGAACACGTCGTCCTCCTTACCGTAGCCGCCACCGTAGGCGTAGTTACGTACGTAGGCTCCCTTGTGAATCAGGACGTTGGTATTGTACTTATAGGTTTTGCTACTGCGGTTGTCCACTTCGGCCGTCCTGACGAGCGGGTTGCTCAAGTTGGTCCATTGGTTTTCGTGGTACTTGTCGTATGACGTTGGGTCGTAGCCTCCGCCGATGGTCCAGGCGGCTTGCCACTTGGCAGGTTCAAGCTTGTCCGGTCGTCTGGTAGCATAGTATGCCGTGATGCTCTCGGCACTCATCACGCCGCCGGCCTCTCCGCCGCCATAGACCTCGTAGACCTCGGCGCCGTTGTTCAGGTTCACCTCGGTGTATTCCGACCAGGTGTTGGAGCCGTAGCCGGCACCGTAGACGGTGGCCGTGGTCATGCCGTATTCGTAGTGGCTCTGGCGCACGGGCACGTCGATGTTGATAAAGCCGTAGAGGGTACGGCGTGCGGCGTTGTTGCCGCCATAGATGGCTCCCAGCATCATGTCGTGGCCTATGTCGTTGTTGCTCTTGTCCTTGCGCTTACGGTCGTTCACCAGCAGGGCGTCGGCGCTGTGGTACTCCACGTGTCCCTCGTAGACGTCGCAGGGGTCGAAGATGCCGCTGCCGTAGCCACCGGCGAAGAGGCTGCCGACCTCGATGGTGGAGCCACTGGGGACGTTCACCCACGTGCGGCGCACCACACCCTCGTTCTGGCTGCCGCCGTAGGCAGCGCCGATGTGGCCGCGGGCCAGGTCAATGCTGGCCGAGTAGCGGTCTTTCTCGGCATTGGTCCAGTCGGCGAAGAGTTCCGGGGTGACCACTTCCTCTTCCTGCTGCATGCCCAGTCCGCACCAGGCCCCGCCGCCGAACACCTCCATATACTTGTAGTGCGGATAGGCGGCATTGGCGTCGTCCATACCCTGCGGGATGTCGATGAGCACATAGCTGCTGCGCTGCACGATGTCGCGATCCTGGTCGTCGGGATAGCCCTGGCTGCCGCCGTAGACGCGGTTGACATAGTTGTTTGGGCTGGCCTTCAAGTCGTTGGTCAGCGTGGGGCGGAAGTTGACGAAGGCGTTGCCCATGCGGGGCTTGGTGTAGCCCGAATGGGCGGTACCCAGATTCTTAGGGGTCGTGCCTGTTCCACCTGTCGTATAGAAATAATCCTTGTACTCCGGGTCTTTGTAATCATAGGTACCGTAGTGTCCGCCGAAGATGGCATCAGCACGTCCCTGCTGATATTCCACGTAGGCCGATGCCTTGAGCAGGTCGGTGTTGTGTACCTTGCCCCATACGTCGAAGTCGGAGGCGTCCCAGGCGCGCTTGCCGCGCACATGGCTGCTGAAGTCGTCCTCGCCGAGGATGCGCCCGCCGAGGTCGTTGCCGCCGTAGACGATGTCGCGCACCCAGGGGAAACCTGGCTCAAAGCGGTCACGGTCGATGATGTTGTCGGGGGTCTCCACCTTGTACGCAGCCTTCACCTGACGGCCCATAAAAGTCTGTGCCGTGCCCAGGATGTCGGCCATACACGAGCCGGCAAAGCTGTTGAAGATGCGCCCGTTGCCCATGTTGATGACGGTGTTGCCGCAGACGGGACCAAAGAAGCCGCCGCCGTACATAAACTCGCACTCGGCCATGGCATCGCTGCTGTCGGATGCCTTCGACACGCCGGCCACCTCGCCGCAGAGGTTCACGTAGCAGCTGTAGGCCGCATTTTTCTCAAAGAGCTTGCCGTTGAAGGAGTATAGGTTGTCTGTGTAATCGTAGTCAGTCTTCGCTGAGACGCCAACGGGCTCGACGGGCTTGCCGATGACTCCCTCCTCGCTGCCGCCGAAAATCTGGAAGGTGTAGCCCCGGTTCAGGTTGACAACGGTGTTGCCCCATATCTCGGTGTCCTTACCCTTGCCGCCACCGAAGACGTTGAGGGCCGAGCCGAGCACGTCCATGCCCTGCTCGCCGAGGATAACGCCGGTGCGCCGCTCGGTAATGTGATACTCGGTGGCGTCAAGCTGGCTGTTGCCGTAGAGGCTGATTTCCTCGCCCAGTTCGTCGCTCTCCACCTTGTCGAAGAGCTTGTCGCGGTCAATGATGGTGCCGTTGATGTTGATGACCACGTTGCCGTTGACAATGCCGCTGGTGTAGCAGCCTCCGTAGATATTGCCGCCCCTGAGCCGGCGGGCATGGTCGTTGGCGTCGCTGGTCTTATAGTCCTTGCCTGTATCGGTGGTCAGCGTGGTGACGGCATCGACTTGCAAGCCGTTGAGCCAGGTATTCCACTCCAGATAGTTGAAGGGATAGGGGCTGTCGTCCTTTGCTGCCTTCCAGCGCATTGGCTCTACCAGCAGTTCTGAGAGGTTCAGCTCTAAACGGTTGCCCGATGTGGCGGAGTTGCCTATGAGGCCACCCTCGTAGCGTGCGTTGTACGTGATGGCGCCATCTTTCTGCTCAGGTACGATGGCATTGTTGCAGCCGCCCACCAGCTTGTCGAAGATGACCACCTGGTGGTTGAAGTCGATGACCTCGCAGCCGTCCTTCGTCATGCTGCCCACGTTGCCGCCGCAGTAGAACGAGCCGAAATAGGTGGAGTGGTCCTTGTACGTGTCGGGGTCGCCCTTGTTTTCTTTGTCATCAAACACCACGCTGGGCATGAGGTCCATGGCGGCCCCCTCCATGTACTTGGCAAATGCGTCGGCATCCGTCAGTGCTATCGACGAGAACTTGCTGCCGTCGCCGCTCAGGTCGGTGCGCTGCATGGTGCGCAGCACGCCCTCGTACTGATGTGCAGCATCGTTGCGCTCGTTGGTGGCCACCATGTTGGCACCGTTGTTGCCGAGGAACACCTTGTCGGCAATGACGTTCGAGCCGATTTTCAGCTCCACGGTGGGCGTGCCGACACCGCTGGGTGCCAGCGTGGCACTGTTGCCACCCAAGTAGATGGAGCCACGGATGACGGTGGGGTCGGCCTCGCTGGGGCCCCACACACGCAGCGACACCTGCTCTGCATTGGGGCGGATGGCGTTGAGGGCGTCTACCGATGACTTGGCACCCGGCACTTCCGACTGACTATAGTAGAAATCGCCGTAGGTCTGGCTGTCCTCTAATGCGGGGTTGTCGGTATAGGGGTAGGAGCCGTTGCCGCCACCGTAGACGTCGCCCAAAATGCTGGTGTAGACACCAACGGCATTGCCGCCATAGACCTTGCCGCGGATATCGTTGCCGCCATAGACATTGGTGATGGTGCCGCCCCTGACGAGCAGGCGGGCAGAGAAGCCGTCGGGGAAATTATAGCCGGTCAGGTTGACGGTGGGCGTGTAATTGCCGTTCACCGTGGGCTTCACGTCGGCCATGCGGCATCCGCCGTAGACATTCTCCACCACGAGGTCGGCATCGTTTTCCGGTTTAATTTCGAGCAGCAGACCCTCGGGGCTGGTCATCGCGCCACGGTTGCCACCGCTGTAGAGATTGCGTATCTTGCCCTTCTGCAGGTTCCACACGGGGCGGATGGCCATCTCGGCCGTGTTGTTGCCGCCATAGAAGTTGCCGATCTGGTATTGCGCACTCGTGGGGAACGAGTAGCCCAGGTTGATGCCCATCTTGTCACGGAGCCGCTCGTCAGTGAGAAGGTCGTGATAGGACCCATTGGCCTCATTGGCCTCATTGGCCCCATTAGCCCCATTGGCCTCATAGGCCGCTGCGGGGGCTTCTTCTCCGGCATCATTGACCAGGATGCGGTTCACCACCTCGCTCTCGTTGTTCAGATATATCACTGTCTTCTCCGTCACTGTGGCGTTGTTGCCGCCGCCGTAGGCATAGACGATGCTGCCGCCCAGCAGTTCGAGATAGGTTTTGCCGAGTGCCGGCGGGGTGAATCCAGTGGTGTTGGAGGCTATTGCATCGCCAGTCTTGCGGTCGGAGATGGTATACGTGGTGGTGCCTGTTTCGACGTTGGTCGTCTGGGATAACTCATAGTTGCCGTTGCCGCCGCCAAAGAGCTGGCCGATGTAGATTTTCTGGTCATCGACGGTCTTGGTGACGGCGTTGCTGCCTTCGCCTGTCGTCTCTTTCTTTGTCGACCGGCTGACGCGCACATAGGCATCCCACGTGCTGTCGATGTCGTTATCAGTGTCAGAGGTCAATTCTGTGGGCAGTGACTTTATTTCAGGGGTGCCGCCAATGGTTCCAGAGATGTCGTTGCCACCATAGACATAGTTGATGAGGATATAGCCAGAGGCGTGCTCGCCGTCGATGTTGACGAAAGAGCGTCCGTCGACATCAGCCATACGTGCGCCGCCGAACACCTTGTCGAGGTCGCCCTGATAGACGGTGACGTTGGTGTTGCCGCCAGTTTCGCCTTTGTTGCCCCCGCCGTAGATGCTGCCGCCGATGGTGATCTGGGCTGTTGCAACTGTCGGCAGCAGCAGTATCATCAACAGCAGGCTGCAGATGTTCTTTGAGAAATGGGGCCTATGGGGCTCATTGGGCCTATGGGGCTCATTGGGCCTATGGGGCATATGGGGCGTATGGGGCTTATTGGTCATATTTTTGGGTTGCTTAGTTTATCTTCACAGTTGGGTTGTCTAAGTCGGGCTCGGAGAGCACGTAGAGGTAGGTGGGGTTCACCGTCAGGGTGACGGAGTACATGTGTCCGCGCTGCAACTGGGTGGCGGTAATCTTGAACAGTGAGCGCAAATCGATGGTGTTCACGGCCTCACAGCCCTCGCGGACGAGGTTGCCCTTAAGGTCGTAGACGTTGTAGGTGCTGCGCAAATAGAAGCTGGTGTTCTGGCCCGGCACGAAGCAGCCCATAAACGAGGTGTATTTGCCTTCTGCCGACGGCAACTCCACCTCGCTGCCACTGTAGATTGGCTCATAGGCCTGGTCGGCACTGCTGTTGTCGGGGGTGAACACGATGCTCTGTATGGGCGATGCCCCCGTGGTGTTGGCCGCCAGCCTGATGGTGGCGTTGTATTTTGCCTTGATGCGCGTGGAGCCAAGACTCTCGTTGGCCGTCAGTTCCAATTTTGTCAGTTTGATGGTGCGCAGGGCGGCGTAGGTCTCTGCCACCCTGAAGCGGAAGCGCAGGGCAGAATAGAGGTGGTCGAAGAGCAAGTAGATGTGGTTGCCAGAAGAAATATCCTTAGAAGTGGCATTGGCATCTACCGCGAAGGTGCCAGTAGTCACGCCTCCGTCACTGTCGGCAGTTCCGTTCTTAGCCCCCACGACGACGCTGACGTCACTGTGGGTGACAGTCTTCAGACCATAGATGGACAGCACGGCGCCGTTCTCAAAACTGCTGTTCGCAACGATGGACGACGACTCTGCCACCTCCTTCGGAATATAGCCATAGAGATAATAGGTGTCAGTTTTCAGTTCCAGGTCAGACTCAAAGCGCCACTTGCTGTCAGTCGTGACATTGCCGTTATAGAAGAAGGTGCCTTCCTGGGGCGTTTGGGTGTCCTGTGTCAAGTACACGCCAATAGACTTGTGGAAAAGATTTGCCTGCTCCGCAAACTTGCCGACGTAGGCTTCGTAGTAGCTAGCATAGCCTGTAGGCGGCTGCCAGGCACGAGTGACAGAGCTGTTGGGGCTCATAGTCCTGGCATCATCGGCCGACAGCACTTCGTCGTAAGCCGAGGTGCACAGTTGCGCCTCAAGGACAACGTGCTGTCCCCTCTCCTGCTCATAGCCCTCAGAGCACCCACAAAGCCCCATGAGGCCTATGAGCCCTATGAGCCCTATTGGCCCCATTGGCCCCATGAGCCCCATTGCCCTCCTATCTCGCAGCACTTCTTTCATACTTTATATTATTTTCACCAGTTGTATATTGTTCGGTCAGCTTCATGATTCTCCCACTCGGTGAAGGCCGACTGCACATCGTCGATGACCACGCCGCCGTCTGCGCTCACCTTGAAGATATAGGTGTAACTATAGCCTGGCAGCCACGTCATATAGTTTGCCGGCACCGTTGTCGTCTTTGGTTCGCCGTTGACACTGACGTCGAGGGTGAAAGTACCCTGACCGGCAGGGGTGGGCAGCACGGTGTACCATTTCCCTATAGCAGCCCGGTCGGCACCATAGTATGGTGACGTGACAGGGCCTTCTGCCGGACTCACCTCCGAGTAATAGTCCTGAGTGAAAGCCACCAAGCCACCGGCATCGCCGCTGACGCTCAACGCCTCTCTCGCCTCTGTTCCCATCAGTGGGTAGGTCACGATCACCTCACCCCTCTGCTTAATCGTGTTGCCGTCGGTGCTACGGAATTGTTTGCTGGAAAGCTCCGTGATGGCAGCATCGTCAGGATTATCGAAGGTGAATATGAAGCGTACCTTGCTGAAGGGCTTCACGAACTCCAGTTTTACGGTTTTGCCAATGTCGGGGCTGTTTATCGCCCTATACCAGAGGTGGCTGTAGTAGGGTGTGGCGTCCTCTCCGGCCAGTGTCTCGGCATTAGCGCTGAAGGTCAGTTTCAGCGCCGGCCCGGAGGTGTCGACGGTTCTATCGACATTGGTCCCTGTCACCGCCATAAAGCGGTAGGCGGCGGCACCATAGTCCCAGTATTTCACGGTCTGCTCCGTCGCGCCGGGCAGTTGCTGGTTCACGTATTCCCAGTCTAGGCCGTAGGTGGCCGTGTTCTCCCGCCACAGCACACGGTAGCCCGGGAACACCTCCTGGTAGTAGGGCGAAGCACCCGTGTCTTTGTAGCCGAAGACCGTGAAGGTATTGGTTATAGTCTCAAGTGGGGTACCGTCGCCGCTGCGCGTCACCTGCTGTTGGCCCTGCATAGTGCCACTAAGGGCGATGGGCAGCGGCTCCTCTACCTCGCCGCTATCCCCAGAGCAGCCCATAAGCCCTATTGGCCCTATGAGCCCTATGAGCCCCATTAGCCCCATTGGCCCCATTAGCCTCATTGGCCCCATGAGCCCCATTAGCCTCATTAGCCCTCTTAGCCACCTCATCGGCTGCCTCCTTTCTCCGACAGGGCGGCTTGCAGTTGTGCTATGTGCGCTTTCAGCCGAGCGTTCTCCTGTTCCAGTTCGGCGATGCGGGCTTTCTGGTCGTTGCGGTAGCCCAGACGGGCGGCGGTCATACGCTCACGGATGCCCCCCTGCTCCACGAAGTCCTTCTGCAGACGGTCCAGGAGCTTGCCCATCATAGTATCATATTGGTGGATAAGCGTGATGGCGATATTGCAGATGGCCTCGGGCGAGCGCTGCTCTATGTCTTTGGTATAGTGTTCGGGGCGGTTGTGCGTCTTGCTGTATTCCTGCACCTGACGGGTGCGGGGGTCGTCGAGGGGCCACTGCTCCAGATGGCGGGTGCGCAGATAGTCGACATAGTCTTCCAGCACTTCTTTCATGCTGGCACGTGCCACACCAAGAAGCTTAATCTCTGTCTCGGAACTGGTGGAAGCGGCGGCACAGCCCTCGGCAATGTTCTGTTTGCCCGAGCGGGCAGCCTGCACCACCTGGTCGATGGTGCGGTCCTTACGCTCCAAGAAGTAGTGGTGCGCAAAATAGAAGGTCATGTCATAAAGGCACTCCGCCTTCTTGTAGACCAGCAAGTCGCGATAGTTGCCCTTCTTTGGCAGGAAGGGCTTGGGCTCTAAAGGCTGGCGCCGCCCGCCAGTGGAGCCCCCATAGGGCCCATAGGGCTCATTGGGCTCATTGGCCTCATAGGCCCCATTGGGCTCATTGGCCTCATTGGCCTTAGTGGCCTTAGTGGCCTCGCTATTCGGTTCTTCTTTTCCTGTCATGTTCCTTCAAAGTCTTTTCTGCGCTCAGAGGCCCCGCCTCAGGGCGCGGACAGTGCATTTCTTCTTTGTAGCCCGCCGGGGAGTCGAACCCCGCGCGAGCTTTGGTAAAAGCCTCTCCCCCACCCCCTCTCCGAAGGGAGAGGAGAGTTTGGCTTTGAGGTAATTAATTAATTACCTTGATGACCTTCACGGCATAGACACCGTTGTTCGTGGTGTACTTATCGTAGTAAGTCGTGGTGCCGTCAGCTTTACCCGTAGCCTGCGTGTAGGTGTAGGAGCCTTCCACACCACTGCGGATATAGTAGCTTGTCACGTCGGTATCACTTGCAGGCGTTACTGCCTCATAAACAACTGCATCTGTTCCCGTTTTCTGTGTCACCGTGTACACATAGGCATACGTGGTGTTAGCAGTAGCCGTGAACTTCGAGGCTGAGCCTGCTGTGACCGTCACATTGTTGCCGTCAGCACCGGGGATGGCGGTGATGTCGTTGCTTATCGTTGCATTGGTGAGCACCAGTTTATTGCGACCAGTAATTTTCCCACTTTCCACCTTAGCCTGCATGTTCAACGCCTCCATTACTTCTGCTTCTGTAGCAGCAGCACTTAGTGTGTACAGCTTTGCGGCATCCTTATCAGGACTGGTAGTACCGTTGAGGTCCGTCTTAGCCGTTCCGCCATCCATGACCATGACGTAGATGTCGCCAGCCTTATATTCGTTGTTCGCTGAAGCATTGACAGCAGGGTCATGCTGATAAGTGGTGATGCTGGGGGTTGCCACGGTGGTCACCGTCTCCTGGACATTATCCTCGGCCTGCTCCACGACTGCATCGAAGGTGATGGGATGGATGCCTACCTTGTCCATCTTTGCAGGGTTGGTCAGACCGTCGGTGTTATCCGAAATCTTGAAGATATAAGTATAGGCATAGCCTGGCTTCCACTGTGTGTAGATGGAGGGCACGACGGCGGTGGCACCTGTAATGTTGATAGTTTCCTTGGTACCATCGGTAGAAACAAGGGTGTAGTCCACCTTCAGCGTCAGAGCAGCTCCCGTCTCGTAGGGCAGCACGTCCTGATAGTAGGGGTCTGTACCAGCATAGGTACATGTTTGCGATGTCTTGCCAAGATACAGCTTGGCATTCGTTTCCGTATCTTCATATTTCTCTTTCACGACATAGTTGGCTGTCAGGGCACCAAAGGTCTGGTTGGCCTGAGTAACAGCTGTAGCGGCAGCGAAGGTGACGTGTGCCTTGTTGTTGTCCGAGTAGCCTACATCGCTTGATGACTTGTTGACGTTAGGGAAGTAGACGGTGTAGGTTCCGCTGGTGGGAAGAATGGAGCTGCTGGCAAAGAGGATGGCATTGTCAGCACTGCTGGTCGTTCCAGTATTTGCATTGGCATAGAACTTCACGTCCTTGACTGAGTAGCCAGGAATGGTCTCATAGATGCCCATGCGCACCTTGGCCGCCATGTTGCGGAACTTGAGCTCAACGGGCGCACCGTAGTTGTCGCTTTTCACAGTGACGAGATCGGCAATATGGACAGTTTTTAGCTGGGCCGTGGTGCCGGCAATGGTATAGGCACCGCCAGTACTGTTGGTTGCCGTCGACGGAGTGATAGCTGTTGCCGTGGCTCCGCCGGTTCCAAGGGAGTAGGCGATGAAGTCATACTGCGGCTGAGAGTAGTCCCAGTACTTGATGGTCTGTTTGTCATCGCTGTGGTAAATCGATGCGAGAGAGTTTACGTCAAGACCCACATACTCCCAGTTGTTAGTATTGGAGGTTGTGGTGTTGGCGGTGTTCTCTGTCCAGTTTACATTGTAATTGTCGAATACCACGGTGGCAGCAACTAAACTTGAGCCTTTCGTGCCTTCTACTACAAAGTTGTAGTTCAGCAGCTTAGCTGCGTCTGCCCCTGTCTTCTCTGCACGTGTCACATTGGCAGAGCTGGAGGTGAACACGATGGGCTTCTCCGTCATCTCGTTGGCCTGGCGGAGGTTCTCGTCGCCGACGAACTGCTCTTCTGAGCAGCTGGCAAGGGCGAAGAGGGCGCATGCGAGGAACGTGGCCTTACGCATGGCTGGGGGTAAAATGTTCTTTTTCATAACTGTACGTTTTTTGTTGATTATTGTATATTGTATTCGTTGTGTGAGGTTTGTTCCATTTCTTTTCGTCTTTATCCGTGTCTGCGAGGCACGGCCTCTGTTTTCTTGTTCTTCTCTTCTGTAGCCCGCCGGGGAGTCGAACCCCGCGCGGGCTTGGCGTTACGTAGCATTAAAAATGCTTATATTCACTGCGGCCGAATTGCAAATCCGACCGAGCGGGACCGAACGGGGAGTTACTGCACCTTGATGACCTTCACGTAGCGCACGGCATCGTTCTTGGTGTACTTGTCAAAGTAGGTAATGCCGTCAACTGCAGCAGTCTCAGTTGCTTTTACATATTCAGTCGTGCTGAGAGTATACCAATTAGACGTATCCGTCTGCTCAGGCATGATTACACAGTAGGTATAACTTCCATCAGTTTCTTTGTAGTAGTAGGCCGTACCATCGACAGGCTTTGTATCTGTCTTTGCCTTAAAGGTGTAGCCGTCCTGAACGTAGAGTGTAGAAGACGCGAAATCAGCGTAGGCAACGGTGTGTGCAGCTATATAAGTTGTGCCATTCAGTGTGTAGAAATAATTAGTGCCAGACACGGCGTAGTCAGTTGTTGCAGCAGTATAAGTGGAACCGTCGGGCGTAAAGAGATTGCCGGCTCCCTGGCCGAGGAACACAGTTTTCTTTGTATAAACGTCACCCGACTTAGTAAGGTACACCACATTTTTCTGCACATCACCAGCAGTGGTCACAGCATCGAATTTAAAGCGATACTTTGAAGCGACTCCTACATCTGAGAAATCTACAGGCGAGTACATGGGTTCATCTTTTGTTTTGGCTTTCTTCTCGTAGACAAAGGCGTAGGTGGTGTTAGCCGTCGGAGTGAACTTTGCAGCCTTCTGGCCGTCGAGTGTAATCTTGTTGCCATCAGCGCCGTAGGTCACCTCGTTGGTCACAGTGATGGTTGCAGTGGTCAAGTCAACATCGTTGCGTCCAGTAATGGTTGCTCCACTTGTGATGTCATCATCCTGATACTGCAGAGCGTCAATGACCTCAGCCTCTGTCGTTCCCTCAGGAATGGTGTAGAGGGCCACCTTGTCGGTGAGCACCCGGAGAGCACCATTGGCCAGGTCGGGAGTATTTTCGGTGTTTCCGTCGTTCACGGTCACATAGATTTCTCCGGTAATCTTTCCAGAGGCTGTGAGCACGGTGTACTCGTTGTTGTTCACAACGTTAGAACCGTTCTGGTAGGTGGTGATGCTGGGCGTAGAGACGAGGGTGATGGTCTCCTGCGTGGCATCCTCCTCAGAGTTGACTGCCACAGCGTCGAAGGTGATGGGATAGAGGCCGGCAGGGTCGCTGTTCACTGTGGTATTGTCGGGCTTCGTGGGGTCGTAGACGCCGGTGTGGCCATTTGTCTTGTCGCTGATTTTAAAGATATAGGTATAGGCATAGCCGGGCTTCCACTGGTTGTAGATGAGAGGCACCTGTGCGGTAGCACCTTTCACGTTGATCACCTCGCCCGAGCCGTCGATGCTCTCCAGCGTGTAGTTCACGCGAAGGTTCAGGTTTGTACCACTCTCGTTGGGGAGAAAGTAAGCATAGTAGTTATTAGCCGCAGCTCCGGCAAAAGAAGCAGTGTTGGAGGTACGGCCCAGGTAGACGTTGCCGGTACTCTTCTCTGCCTCCTGACGGCCAGTATAGTTCATGTTTCCCCAGTTTACCTTGGTATCTTGAGCGGCAGAACCTGCTGAGAACTTGATGTGAGCCTGGTTGTTGTCGGCATCTGTAGGCTTGTCTACAGTCGGGAAGTAGACAGTGTATGTACCTTCCTTGAAGATTTGGTTCTCAGATGTTGTGAAGAGGTAAGCATTTGATGCCTGAGCATCGTCAGTAGCGGCTCCAGTATAGAACTGCACATTTTTCACCGAGTAGCCGGGAACGGTCTCATAGATACCGATACGCACCTTGGTACCGAGCTGGCGGAACTTCAGTGTTACAGGGTCGCCGTATTTCTCTCCATTTGTAGTGGAACTTTTCTTCACAGTTACGAGGTCAGAGATATAGCACTCTGCAAGGTCCTTAGCCTTACCCTGGAAAGAATAAGCAGCTTTGAGCCCAGTGTTTGGTTCGTCGCCCGACTCAGCTTTCGTAGCTTTCATTTCAGTAACCAGCACTTCTCCGTCTGTGGGGGTACCAGAGTAGATAGCCTTCTTGCTGCCTGTTGACCAAGCGAAGAAGTCATACTGGCTCTGAGTGTAGTCCCAGTACTTGATGGTCTGACTGGTTATGCCGTGTGAAGTAGCATGGTCAATGGGAGTTACTCCCACATACTCCCAGTTCGATGAGTTCGACTCCGTAGTGTTGGCGGTGTTCTTAGTCCACTGCACCAAGTAGTTGTCGAACACGGTGCTGCCAGCAATTCCATCTGTAGCAGAAAACGGTGTTTCAGTTGAGTTTCCCTTGTATCCATACACCACAAAAGCTTTTCCGAGCTTCTCAGCAGCCTCTTCTCCTGTGAAGTCGGCTCGTGTGAATGCCTTCTGGTTGGATGTGAACACGATGGGTGCTTCCACCGGGTCGGTGGCGTAGCGGTCCCCGACGTCTCCTACGAAGTCGTCGTTGGTGCAGCTTGCGAGCGCTACGGCTCCAACTGCTGCAAGAAAATAATACTTTTTCATAATCGCAAAAATTTAATAGAGTTATTAATAGTAAATGTTTCTGTACTTATTATATATTATATATAGGTGCTGATAACCTCGTTTTTAGTGCTCGGTGTACGAGCTGTTGTCGGTGCCGTCGATGGTGGTGTAGACGGAAGAGCCGTCCTGAGCCTCGACGACCACAGCGTCGAAGGTGATGGGATAGAGGCTGGCGGGATTCTCTGGATCTGGAATCACCTCACCAGGGTTCTCCGGGTCGGGTATGGTGGGGTCGGGCACGGGGTTCGACGGGTCGTGCTGGTCTCCCTCCGGTCCGTCAGGATAGGCGGGATTGGGGATGAGCGGTGCATCGGGGTCGGGGATGCCGGGGCCGTCGGGATCGTCAGGATCGGGGATGGTAGGCCAAGAAGGATCGGGGATGTACGGCGGGATGACCTCTCCTGTCTCGGGGTCTATGACGGGGTCGTTGTCGCCGCCGCCATTGTCTGGATCCGGGTCGCGGCCCGGGCCTGTGGTGATGTCGCCACCGCCACCCTCTCCGGTATAGCCGTTGGTGCTGTCAGAGATTTTGAAGATGTAGGTGTAGGAGTAGTTGGGCTTCCACTGCAGATAGTCCACGGGCACCGACACGTAGGCGTCGCGCACATGTATCTCCTCGCCAGAGCCGTCGAGGGCCACGAGGGTGTAGTCCAGTCGGAGCTGCATGCGCAGCTTGTTGTTCTCGTTGGGCAGGATGGGCTTGAAGTCCGACTCCACACCTGGTGTACCGTCGATGGTGTAGACGCCGTGCCCGAAGGTGGCCGTCGGTGCTGTTGTGCCGAGGAATGCCTTCACCTCAGAATCCGTGGGTGCACCGTTGGCGGTGATGTAGGGCATGCCTGCCACGCCGGCCTCAGACAGTGCCGATGTGTAGTCCAGCCGTCCGAAGGAGTTGGAGAAGGCGAACTGGTTGGAGGCGCCAGCGAAGGTGGAGACGGCGGCATTGGTGGCATCGTCGTAGTCGACGGTGTAGACGCCCGACTTGGGGAAGGCTGTGCCTGCGCCCACCTCGTAGCTGCCGCTGGGAGCGCCGATGTAGTAGAACACCAGGTCCTTGACGGCATAACCGGGTACGACCTCGTAGAAGCCAATCCTCATCCGTGCGTTGAGCCTGCGGAACTGGAAGGTGATGGTGCTTTTGTAGGCCTCGGTGGCAGGCGTCGTGGCTGTGGCGGCCTGGGCCGTCGGCGTGGCGGTGATGCGGTCGGCCACGTAGACGTTGGTCATCGACTCCACGTCGGGCACATTGATGCGCAAGCCGTCGGTGGTGTTCTTGATGAACTCGCCAGAGGCGATGCCTGCGGCGGCCACAAAGTCATACTTCTGTGCACCGAAGTCCCAGTACTTGATGCTCTGGGTGGCACCCTTCTTCGATGTCTTTCCCACATACTCCCAGTCGCTGGTGTTGCTGTCGGTAGTGCCAGCAGTACCTGCGGCATACTCCACGAGATAGTTGTCGAAGAGTGTGCTGGCCGTTGCGCCCACGGTCTTTGTGCCGAAGACGTAGAACTGGTTGCCCAGCAGCCGGGCCGACTCTTCATGGCTGGCGCGGGTGATGGTGCGCGCATTGCTCTGGAAGAGGATGGGCATCTCTTCAGTGGCAGGTCCCGTCTGGGGTCCGGTGATGACGCTGATGGCATCGTCGTTGGTACAGCCTGCGAGGGCCACCCCCGCAAGCAGTGTCAAAACAAATGTCTTTCTTTTCATCTGTTACGTTATTAAAATTGTTAATACCTTATTATATATATATATTTTAAACCAGAGTGCCGTCGCTGCGACGGATGTTCATTACATGTCGAATTCATATTGCTCCTCCACATAGTCCTGCACCACGGCATTGAAGGCAGACCCTCCTGATCGCGACGGCACGGCTATGGTGTCCATATCCAGCTCGACGGTGAGCACACCACCCTTGAAGCGGCGGCGCACCTGGTCGGTGACGTCGAAGACGAAGGTGGAGTCCATACCATTGTTGAACTGCAGGTTCAGGTCGAAGAAGTGTCGGCGGGTGTCGCGCACCTCCCTGTAACTGCGTATGTTGTTGCTGGCCTGTTCGCAGATGCCGAAGGTGAGCAGTCGGCCACCGGCAATGTCAACACTCTCGCCGTCCTTGTCGCAGTTGGTCTTCCAGCGGGTGTTGAAGTTGACGGTGATGTCGTCGTCGCCGGCGCGGCCTGAGTTGAGCACCGACCAGCGGGCCATTCCCGATATGTTGCCTGAGCCGTCGACGCCCACTATCTTTCCATTGTTGTGGTGCACGATGACCTGTGTGAGGTAGATATAGGTGATGGGGCGCAGTATCATGTTGAGTTTCTTCACCCATACGTTGCGGTCGGGGTCGAAGACGAATCCGTCGAGGTTGCGGTTGATGTCTATGGCCTGCTCGTAGGCGGCAAAGAGTTCCTCCGGCTGATAGTAGGCGTGGGTGTGGCGCGGCACGGAGTAGCGTGCAGGCCGCATGGACTGGTTGGTGTAGACGGTGATGGAGTCGAGCGTGGTCTGCTCGTCGAAGACCAGGCTCTGTGCACCGTCTCTGATCTGCACCTCGTTGAAGACGAGCATATCCCAGAAGCCGTAGGCGAACATTCCCTGAAAGAGGGTTCCGGTGATGCTGTGCTGCTGCACGCTGGTATGAGGGGCGAAGGGTATGTCGGCGGTATAGTAGCGGCGGATGTTGAACACGTTGGGCAGGGTGTAGCCTATGGGGCCGAAAATGCGCTCATCCTCCTCGTTCCATCCGTAGTACCACTCGGCCCGCCAGTCGTAGCGCACGCCGTATTCTATCTCGTAGTCCCAATAAGCATCCAGTTCCAGCTCGGCAAAGACCAGCTGTGTCTCGTTGGGCACACTCTCATAAAGGTGCAGCGGCGGCTCGGGTGTGCAGGCCGTCTGCACGAATAGCCCCATACTGCAGGAGCCAAATATCAGCGCGGCAAAGGCACGGCGAAGATTTTTATTTCTCATAGCCGTCCCTCCTTTCTTTGTTTTTCAGGCTGATGCCCCACTTGTGGTTCTTGCGATAGAGCAGGTCGTAGCTCAAGGTGACACCTATGCGCGTGGGGCCCAGCCAGTTCCACCTGTACTGGCGCTTCTTGAAGAGGGAGGGCTCCAGCGTCCATTTATAATAGTAGAGGTCATCGTGATAGTCGGGGTTGATGGGGTTCTCGTACTTGTAGGGGTCGTACTTGGTGCGGAAGAAACCGGCCTGCAACTGGAACTCCAGCCGCCAGTGGCCCTTCTTGGTGAGGGGCACCACATAGCCCACGCCAAGGCCGGCACCAAACCCTTCGCCCACCCATCCGCGGTTGGCGTCGAAGCAGATGCCATAAAGACCCAAATGGCCATAGGCCTGCACATAGAGTCCACGGAAGGCTGGGCCCTCGCCGGGTGTGTTTTTATCGAGGCTGCCAGAGCGCAGATAATAGCGAGTCTCCAACTGGTAGTTGCGCAGCTGGAAAAATTTGTGGGCATCGTAGTCCTGCCACCAAGGCATATCGAAAGAGGCCCCAAAGGTGAAGTGACCACGCCTGGGATAATACTCTATGGCGACATTGGGGATGGGGCACCAGCGGTTATAGCCAGGCAAATAGACGCCATAGAAGAGCAGGTTGGTCTTCAAGGCAAGCACTTCGCGGCGAGGCTCCCAATCAGGCAGCGGCGCAGCAGCGATAGTGTCCGGCACAAATTCTACCGTGTCGTTAAAGGTGGCCACTGACTGGGTTTCTGGCAGGGCCACGGACTCCACTGCCTGGACGGGCACCGGCGGGACATACTTGCGCAGCACCATCACGAAGCGGGCTGTGCGCAGACTGGGGAAGTAGGTGGACAGCAGGCGCGTCCACAGCCGGCCTTGCTGCGCTCGCTGCAACTGCGACTTCAGCTGAGACACATCGTTGGCCAGCCATGTGTCGCAGAGATGCTGCACCAGAGCATAGTCAGGATCGCCAGAACGGCGCATCATCAGGCAGAGAGAGGGATAGTCCTCAATCTCGGCATCGATGGAGAAAAGACTGTCAGCAACAGGAAATTGCAGACGGTCGAACACCCACTGGCATAAATTCTTGACACGCTGACGGCCCAGCTGTCGGTTCAGCTCCACAGGCCCTTCGGGTGAGGCGGCGCCACGGAAAATTATGCGCACCAACTGAAGACTGTCGGCATTGAGCCGGGGCAATACAGATTTTTCAATCTCCTCCAGAACAGATGAATTGTTTGGCAGTCGGCTCACACCAACTGGGAAAACGACTGTGGCTGCATGGTCAAAAAACTGTTCGTCAGTAATCTGGGGCATAGACTGACCATCTTCGACTACATAAACAAAAGGAAAGTTCCTGCTGTATGCCTGGTCGGAGGTAACAGACAAACCTAAAACCTTTATAGACACAATTAGCATCCATAAAAAAATTATTACAGTTTTGGTTGACCGTTTAATCATAAAGACAATTTACATTCCTTTAATTAAGACTACAAAGGTAAGAAAAAAAATCAGAGATTATGCAAGTTTACCCCCCCCCGTTAATAATCGTTAACTTAAAAACCTTGGTTTTTGTAAATTTAAACACTATTTTGTAAATTCTGCAAGTTGCAAACTGCGATAATAACCGAATTTCAATATCACAAAAGAAACTTAATGCATTCACAAATAAGACAACACGTTTTTTGTGTATGTCTCATTTTCTTTTCAAAATGAGACGTACTGAAAATACGCGAGAAAATGTTTGGAGGTTACGTTCTTTTTGAACTAATTTTGCACAACGATTAACAAAACAACGACAAGGCTATGAAATTTTTTGTGACAACATTGTTGCTGACGGTGACATTCCTCGTTTTCGGACAAAGGGCCTACGGACAGTTGCCCAACGAGAAGTTCGGCAAGCCATCAGACATGGAATGGGAGTTTGTGGGCTGGGGCGATGCAGTGAACGCCGACGCCCTGGTGTTGTGCAAGACCATGACGGTGACCTATCGGGTCACTGACCAGGTGTTCTCCAACAGCGAGACGGCGGAGATTGGCTACGACGACCTGCCCGACTTTGGCAAGAACCAGATTGACGAGAGCAGCATCCTGGTGAAGTACGAGTTCAGGCTCCGCACCAAGATACTGAAGCCCGAAGGGGCAAGCCATGCCAACATCGACATTGTCTACTTCAATGCCGACAATGCCGAGACCTACAATGGCGACGAGCTGGCAGACATGAAGGTCAGGGTCTTCACCAAGAACGAGAAGGGAAAGGTGGAGAAAAGGAACATCAGCACCGGCAATTTCGTCAGAGAGCGGCTGGACAACAACTATATGGTGCTGCACGTGGCAGTGCCCGACGTCAAGGCCGGCAGCATCATCGAGTACCAGTATAACATCACCAGCAACCGCCCTACCTTCCTCTACGACTGGAAATTCCAGGAGAGCATCCCGGTGGTGCGGTCGAAGTGCGACATAGACATTCCCGCCTTCCTGCAGTTCAATATGAACGTGCCCACCAATCCGTTGGTCAAGTCGGGCGTAGAGGTGGGCCGCCTGGCCTACGACACCAACAGGGCCGACCTGAAGCGTGGCAAGACCTGCGTGACCAACCACTACAAGATGACGGGCGACTATATCCTGCCTGACGGGCCGGAAATAGGCGTCTTCACCAGCCAGATCACCACGCCCAACGTCAGCGTTCCGGCCTATCTGCCAAAGGGCTGCACTCACCTGTGGATCAAATAGGCTGCAGAGAATACCGCTATTGCGGAAAACCGATGGTGACAGACGGCTGGCCACTGAGGAGTTGAGGGGTAAAGGAGCTGCTTTGTCATTTTTTTTCAAACGGCCTAAATACCCCCCTTAGAGATAAGTGCCACTTATCTCCGAGATAAAAGGCATCTCTGAGTCCGCTTTACCCTCCCCTTAGCGATGTAAAGTATTTTCTGTTCCCGTCCCTGCTTGCGCAGCCGATGCCTATGGGGCATTTGGCTGCGCGTGGTTTCCTTAAATGCCACCCACAATCGTGCCAGGATGCAACGTCCTTGGTAACTACTGCGCCAGCGGTCACCACGGTATTTTCACCGATGGTCACTCCTGGGCATACCGTCACACCGCCTCCCAACCAGCAGTCCTCACCGATGGTTATTGGAGAGCATCGTTCTATAGGTTTGCGGCGTTCAACGTAGTCAATAGGATGGTTTGGTGTCAGGAATTGGCAATTCGGGCCTACCTGAGTGTTGGAACCAATGGTGATGATGCCACCATCGAGCATCGTGCCATTGTAAGGCAACATCAACAAGACCATTTCTTAAAGTCATACAACATTCCTTGAGATTATAATTTGCACAATTGTAACTACTCAGTTCACCACGCTGGCCCCAGCGAGCGAAACGGGAAATAACATTTTTATCCCTGCGCTACAGATTCGCCTGAAAATAGTTACCTTTGC
>CADACW010000034.1 GCA_902786565.1 uncultured Prevotellaceae bacterium
AGAGCGTATGTGTGCCTTGATTTCTAACTTTTCGGGGCAATTTGTTCACATTTTTATCTCGACTGGCTTATAATTCGAAAATTTTATCTAAATTTGCACTCATCAATCAACAACGCAAACCTCTATGAGACGCGAAGAGAGATACCAACTCGTGCTGGAGCACTTCCGCCGCGAAATGCCCACCGTGGACACCGAGTTGCAGTTTGGCAGCGTGTTCCAGTTGCTGGTGGCCGTCGTGCTGAGTGCGCAGTGCACCGACAAGCGCGTCAATGCTGTGACGCCCGAACTGTTCCGCCACTATCCCAATGTGCGGGCTATGGCGCTGGCCGAGGCCGACGACCTGCTGGAGTTTATCGGCAGTGTGAGCTACCCCAACTCGAAGGCCCGCCACCTGGTGGAGTTGGCGCGTGCGCTGGAGCAGCGCCACGGCGGCGAGGTGCCGCAGGACATGGACCAGCTGCTGGCGCTGCCCGGCGTGGGCCGAAAGACGGCCAACGTGATACAGGCCGTGGCCTTTGGCAAGTCAACCATGGCGGTCGACACCCACGTCTACAGGGTGAGCCACCGCCTCGGGCTAGTCTCCAAGAGCGACAACACACCGGTGAAGGTGGAGCGGACCCTGATGAAACACATCCCCGCAACCGACATTCCGCGGGCCCACCACTGGCTGCTGCTGCACGGCCGCTATGTGTGCACCTCGCAAAGGCCTCACTGCCAGACCTGCGGGCTCGCAGAGGTCTGTCCGAAACTGCTGGAGGGTTCCCGACTGGAACACTGACATCAATTGAGCAAAAACAGGAGAACAATCATGATAGTATTTCCACAAGCAAAAATCAACTTGGGCCTGAATGTGGTGGAACGCCGCCCCGACGGCTACCACAATCTGGAGACCGTATTCTATCCCGTGCCCATAGAGGACGCGCTGGAGGTGACCCCGATGGACGACCGTTTCCCCTCGACCACAGGCTGCGACCTGAAGGTGACCAACATGGCCATTGAGGGCGACGAGGCCCGCAACCTCGTGGTCAGGGCCTACCATCTGCTGAAAGCGGAATTTCCCTCACTCGTGCGCGTACATATTAATTTATTTAAAGCCATCCCCACGCAGGCTGGCATGGGGGGCGGTTCCAGCGACGGGGCTGCCATGCTTACGCTGCTCAACGACATGTGCCGTCTGGGCCTGAGCCAACAGCAGCTCATAGACCGGGCTGCACGGCTGGGGGCCGACTGCCCCTTCTTCGTGATGGGCCGTCCGGCCTATGCCGAGGGCATCGGCGAGCGGCTGAATCCCATCGACCTGGACCTGAAAGGCTGGCACCTGGCTGTGGTGCGCCCTGACATTCCCGTACCCACGAAAGAGGCTTTCACGCTGATTCGCCCGCACCGTCCGCAGAAAAACTGCCTCGACATCGTCAGGCAGCCCGTCGACACATGGCGCGACGAGCTGGTGAACGACTTTGAGCAGAGCGTCTTCGCCCTGCACCCCGAAATAGGCGCCGTCAAGCAGCAACTTTATGACCTCGGTGCGGTCTATGCCGCCATGAGCGGCAGCGGCAGCGCCGTCTTCGGCCTGTTCCGCACGAAGCCGGAACTTTCAGCCACTTTTGCCGATATGTTCACCGCAGTAAAAACACTTTAGCATCGACAATATGAACAACTCTCTGCAAGGAAAGAAAATAGTACTGGGCATCACAGGCTCGATAGCAGCCTACAAGTCGTGCCTTATCATACGCGAACTGGTGAAGCGCGGAGCCGAGGTGCAGGTGGTCATCACCCCAGCCGGGCGCGAGTTCATCACCCCCATCACCCTGTCGGCACTCACACAGAAACCCGTCATCAGCGAGTTCTTTGCCCAACGCGACGGCACTTGGCATTCGCATGTGGCCTTAGGCCTGTGGGCCGACGCCATGCTCATAGCCCCCTGCACGACGTCGACGCTCGGCAAAATGGCGGGCGGCATTGCCGACAACATGCTCGTTACCACATATCTTTCGATGAAAGCGCCCGTTTTCATTGCCCCGGCCATGGACCTCGACATGTATGCTCACCCCACCACACAGCAGAACATGGAGCGGCTGCGCTCTTTTGGCAATACCATCATTGAGCCGCAAAGCGGTTTCCTGGCCAGCGGACTGGAGGGCAAGGGGCGCATGGAGGAGCCGGAGCGTATCGTGAAACATCTGGCCCAATATTTTGAAAAGGCCGAATCCACCGACGGGCAAGACCTGCCGCTCAACAAAAAGAAGATTGTGATAACCGCCGGACCCACACACGAGAAAATTGACCCTGTGCGCTTCATCGGCAACTACAGCAGCGGCAAGATGGGCTTTGCCCTGGCGGAGGAGTGCGCCCGAAGGGGCGCCGACGTGACGCTGGTGGCCGGGCCCGTGGGGCTGACGATTGACACGACCCAACTGCCACACGGCACCATCAGCCGGATCGACGTGGAGAGCTGTCAGCAGATGCACGATGCCGCCAGCGCGGCTTTCGCCACGGCCGATGCAGGCATACTCTGTGCTGCCGTGGCCGACTTCCGGCCGGCACAGGTGGCAGAAAGCAAGATAAAACGAGAGAAGAAGGAAAATGGGGACTTGGTGCTCCATCTGGTGTCAAATCCTGACATTGCCGCCGAACTGGGGCGCAAGAAGCAGAAAGGACAGGTGCTGGTGGGATTTGCACTGGAGACCGACGACGAGCAGCACAATGCCCAGAAGAAACTGGAAAAGAAAAACTTAGATTTCATCGTGCTCAACAGTCTGCGCAACGAGGGCACCTGTTTCCGCAGCGACGACAACCAGGTGAGCATCATCAGTCGAAACGGACAAATCGACTACGCCAAAAAGCCCAAGGCAGAAGTGGCACGCGACATCATAGACCAACTCGTAAAAACACTCAAGGAGGCACAATCATGAACGATACAGAGCGAATAGCCCAACTGCGGCAGCAACTGCACGCCCACAATTATAATTACTACGTGCTGAACCAGCCGACCATCAGCGACCAGCAGTTCGACATGCTCATGCACGAGCTGGAAGAGCTGGAGCAGCGCAACCCTGCCCTCTTCGACCCCAACTCGCCCACCCAGCGTGTGGGCAGCGACATACAGAAGGAGTTCCGGCAGGTGAAGCACCGCTACCCCATGCTCTCGCTGGCCAACACCTACAGCGAGCAGGACGTGCGCGACTGGTACGACAGCGTGAAGAAGGGGCTGGGAGGCGATGAATTTGAAGTGTGCTGCGAGATGAAGTACGACGGCCTGAGCATTTCGCTCACCTATGAAGACGGGCGACTGCTTCAGGCCGTGACTCGCGGCGACGGACAGCAGGGCGACGACGTGACGGCCAACGTGAAGACCATCCGCTCCATCCCGTTGGTGCTGAAACCCGGAACGTCATATCCGGCAAACTTTGAGATTCGTGGCGAGATACTGATGCCGTGGAAGAGTTTTGAGCGGCTCAATGCCGAGCGCGAAGCCGCCGAAGAGCCGCTCTTTGCCAATCCGCGCAACGCCGCCAGCGGCACGCTGAAAAGTCTCGACCCCAAGGTGGCGGCCAGCCGACAACTGGATGCCTACCTCTACTACCTGCTGGGCGAGGAGTTGCCCGCCGATGGGCACTATGAGAATCTGGAGACCGCCCGCCAGTGGGGATTCAAAATCTCGGAGGGCATGCGCAAGGCGGCTACCGTCGAAGAAGTCATCGGTTTCATCGACTATTGGGACAAGGAGCGCAAGAACTTGCCCGTGGCCACCGACGGCATTGTGCTCAAGGTGAACTCGCTGGCACAGCAGCGCTCACTGGGCTATACCGCCAAGAGTCCGCGGTGGGCCATAGCCTACAAATATAAAGCCGAGCGCGAGTGCACCCGGCTGAACGAGGTGACCTATCAGGTGGGACGCACCGGGGCCGTGACCCCCGTGGCCAACATGGAGCCGGTGCAGTTGGCCGGCACCACAGTGAAACGCGCCACGCTCAACAACGAAGACTTTATCCGCAGCTTTGACCTGCACATCGGCGACTACGTCTATGTGGAGAAAGGCGGCGAAATCATCCCTAAGATTGTGGGTGTCGACATTGAGCGACGTCCCATCGTGGCGCAGCCGGTCACATTCATCAAGCGGTGCCCCGAATGTGGCACACCGCTGGTCAGATACGAAGGTGAGGCGGCCTGGTATTGTCCCAACGACGCGGGCTGTCCGCCGCAGATAAAAGGCCGCATAGAGCACTTCATTGCCCGCAAGGCCATGAATATCGAATCGCTGGGACCGGAGACGGTAGACGAGTATTTCCGCCGCGGACTGATTCACAACGTGGCCGACCTGTACGACATTGACATACAGCAGATTAACGGCGATGGTTCGCGCACTAAATCGGCCATGAAGATTGTCAATGGCATCCGCCAGTCGTGCGAGGTTCCGTTTGAGCGCGTGGTCTTTGCGCTGGGCATCCGCTTCGTGGGCGAGACCTCGGCTCGCCTGCTGGCCCGCCATTTCAAGACCATGGACGCCCTGATGGCCGCCACCGCCGAAGACCTGCAGGAGGTGGAGGGCATAGGCGGCGTGATGGCTGCAAGCATCATCGCCTACTTCCACAACGAGCAGAACCGCCAAATCGTGGAGCGCCTGCGCGGCTACGGGCTGCAGTTTGCCCTCTCTGAGGAACAGGCCAGTACACAAAGCGACCGCCTGGCGGGCCAGACGGTCGTTATAAGTGGGGTGTTCCAGCATCACAGCCGCGATGAGTACAAACTTCTCATCGAGCAGAATGGCGGAAAAAACGTGGGCAGCATCAGCGGCAAGACTTCTTTCATCCTGGCTGGCGACAACATGGGGCCGTCGAAATTGGAGAAAGCCAACAAATTGGGTGTCCGTATTGTGAGCGAAGACGAGTTCCTGCAAATGCTCGGCTGAACTGCCCCCCGGAGTGTATCAGAAGGGCAGGTCGTCGGTCGACTCTCCCTCTGCGGCACCCTGCTCGGGCGGGAATGGAGCATTGGCTGCCTGAGGAGCGGCAGGAGCAGCAGGCTGCACTGGCGGGAACGGCGACGCTGTGGGCTGAGGGGCTGCGCCGGGTGCAGTAGCGGCGGGAATATCCTGTGCAGGCTGTCCGCGCAAAATGTTGAAAGCACGAATGTCATTGAACCAACGGCCCTGATACTCATGGGCATCGATGTCGAACTGTACTGTCACGTCCTCGCCAGCCTGGATATTGTACATCTTAATGCGGTCTTCGCCAAAAACGCGGAACACCATGCGTCGGGGATACTGGCCTGGAACTTCAATCACATAGTCCTGGCTCATCCAAGAATTGCCCGTGCGGGCTGAAACTCCACTGCTTGCAGGGAGAATGGCAATGATTTTACCTGTTAAATCCATATTTATTATTAGATATTAAAAGTTGATTTTTACTAAATCGGTTGCGAAATTACTAAAAATAGTTTGAAAACAAGAAAAAAAAGGAGAATATTTTGCTATTAACAACCTTTTTTTGTATTTTTGCGGTCTCTTATTGGCCAATAAAACAATTTAAAATATATGAGATTCACAGTATCAAGCACTGCACTGGGCACCAGGCTCGCTGCCCTAGCAAGAGTTATTAACAGTAAAAATTCTCTGCCCATCCTGGGAGACTTTCTCTTTGAAGTCATTGACGGGAGACTGCAGTTGACGGCCTCTGACAGTGAGGTGATGATGAAGACCTCGCTCGAACTGAACGAAACCGACGGCAATGGCCGCTTCTGTGTTGGCAACCACGACCTGCTGGAAGCAGTGAAGGGCATCAGCGAGCAGCCCATCACTTTTGAAATAGACCAGATGAACAATCTGGCACGCATCAACTACCAGAACGGTATGTTCTCGCTGCCCGTAGAAAATGCCGACGAGTTCCCGCAGCCTCAGCAGATTGGCGACAATGCAACGGTCATCACCATTCCCACAAGCGTGCTGGCCGAAAATGTCAACCGCACCCTCTTTGCCACGGCACAGGACGAATTGCGCCCCGTGATGAATGGCATCTACTTCGACCTAACCCCCGACCATCTGGCTGTTGTGGCCAGCGACGGTCATAAGTTGGTGCGCAATCTGATCCTGAACATACGCAGCGAGCAGCCTGCCGCCTTCATCCTGCCGAAAAAACCCGCCACACTGCTCAAAGGCGTGCTGGGCAAGCAGGGAGGCGACGTGGTGATTCGCTTCGACGACCGCAATGCTGAAATCAATTTCGAGGAGGGCATCATCGTCTGCCGGCTCATCGAGGGTCGCTACCCCAATTATAATTCGGTCATTCCACAGAGTAACCCCAACCAGCTCACCGTAGACCGCGTCGGTCTGCTGTCGGCTCTGCGCCGTGTGCAGCCTTTCAGCAACGACTCCAGCAACCTCATCCGCTTCCATGTGGAGAATGGCACACTGCAACTTGACGCCGAAGACTACGACTTCTCGAAGACCGCCACGGAGCGCATCGCCTGCGACTACAATGGTATGCCGATGAGCATTGGATTCAAGGGCTCGTCGTTCATCGAGATATTGAGCAACTTCGAGTGTGAGCAGGTCGTCATCCAGCTGGCAGACCCCAGTCGTGCCGGTCTGGTGCTGCCGATGGATCAGCCCGACAATCAGGATGTGCTGATGCTCATGATGCCCATGCTTCTTAACGACTAAAAATGAGACTAAACCTGAATAAGCCACTGGTCGTCTTCGACTTGGAGACGACCGGTCTTGATTTGGTGAAAGACCGAATTATCCAGTTGTCATTCATCAAAGTGATGCCCGACGGCACCGAAGAGCGAGGCAACTATCTCATCAACCCTGAGTGTCACATCAGGCCGGAGATTACCCAACTCACCGGCATCAGCGATGAGTCGGTGAGCGGTCAGCCCACTTTCAAGCAGTTGGCCAAGACGCTGGCAGACAAATTTCTGGGCTGTGACTTTGCGGGCTTCAACAGCAACCACTTCGACGTTCCCCTGCTGGCCGAAGAGTTTCTGCGTGCCGGCATCGACTTCGACTTCTCGCGTTGCAGGCTCATCGACGCGCAGACCATCTTCCACAAGATGGAGCGGCGTAACTTGGCGGCTGCCTATAAGTTCTACGTGGGTCACAAGATGGACGAAGACTTTGAAGCCCATCGTGCCGACGAAGACACTGAAGCCACCTATCGCGTACTGAAGGCGCAACTGGACTTTTACACCGAGGAACACCAGCGCGAACTGGGCGAAGACCCGGAGGGCCGCACACTGCAGAACGATATGGACTTTCTGAACGAGTTCTCGAAGGTCAACCAGAACGTAGATTTCGCCGGACGTATCGTGTGGGGAGAGGCCAAGGACGTCAAGGGCAATGTCATCATCGGCAAAGACGGAAAGCCCGTGATGACCGAATACTTCAACTTCGGCAAGCATAAGGGTAAGACTGTGACCGACGTGCTGCGCTTCGACCCCGGCTATTATGCGTGGATTCTATCGGGCGACTTCACCTACAATACGAAGCAGGTGCTCACACGGATTCGCTTGCGGGAAGCCCAGCGACTGAAAATCTGAACGTGAGACTCAGGCCAGCATCAAGTCGGCCATGATCATATCACTGACGAAAAGAGCATTTCTGGACAGCCGGAGATGCTCTTTTTCCATCACCAACATTCCGTTGGCAATGTATTTGCGCGCATTTTCAAGACAGTAGGAACGGTGGCGGGGCGACAGGGCGGACAGGCAGATGCCGTCGCTGGTGCGCAGCGCAGTGAGGACGATGTCGTTGTAGCGAGTGTCGGCGTCGATGGTTTCGCTCTCCTGCCGTGGTTGCCCATTCTCCACACCACAGATATATTCCTTGACATCGCTCACGTTCCACCAGCGCCTGCTGCCATCGTATGAGTGGGCTGCTGCACCCAGGCCCAAATATGGAGTCTGGTTCCAGTAACTGCTGTTATGGCGCGAGCGGAAGCCGGGACGGGCGAAGTTGCTGATTTCGTAGTGCTCATAGCCAGCTGCTTCAAGCCGGTTGCAAAGACTTTCGTACATCCGCCTACTCGTTTCTTCGTCGGTCTCGCTCACCTGCCCCCGTTGCAGCATAGCGTACAGTGCCGTGCCCTCTTCAAACGTGAGGGCATAGGCCGAGAGGTGCTCCACACCTAAATTAAGGGCGCAATCGATGTCGTTGTTCCATTCTTCCATTGTCTCTTCGGGAAAGCCGTACATCAAGTCGATGCTCACATTGGCTATTCCTGCCGAGCGCAGACGGCCGACAGCCTCTTCGGCCTGCTCTGCCGTGTGGCGACGGTGAAGGAAGCGCAGTCGTTGTTCGTTGAAAGTCTGGATGCCCATCGAGACACGGTTCACAGGCAGGTGGGCCAAAGTCTTGGCAAAGTCGGCCGTCACGTCGTCCGGGTTGCACTCGATGGTCACCTCTTCAGCAGTGCCCACACAGTCAAAGAGTTGGCGCAACTGGCCCTCGGTCAGCGTGGAAGGCGTGCCGCCACCGATGTAAATGGTGTGCGGACTGCCGCTGATGGCCATTCGGGTGCAGGCCAACCTGTACTCTGCGCAGACAGCATCGACATAACGCTGCCTGAGGTCGAGATGTGTAGTAGAGTAAAAGCCGCAGTAGATACAGCGGCTTTTACAGAAAGGTATATGAATATAGATTCCCGGACTATCCATTCATCGACATCAGGAACTCCTCGTTGTTGCGGCTTTCTACCAGACGGTCGCGCACGGTGTTCATGGCCTCCAGGGCATTCATTTCGCTGATAAACTTGCGGATAATCCACATACGGTTCAGTGTGGTCTGATCCTGCAGAAGGTCGTCTCGGCGTGTCGACGACTGCACCAGGTCGATGGCAGGGAAGATGCGCTTGTTGCTTAATGCGCGCGAGAGTTGCAACTCAGAGTTGCCCGTGCCCTTGAACTCCTCGAAGATGACTTCATCCATCTTTGAGCCAGTGTCGATGAGGGCGGTGGCAATGATGGTCAGCGACCCTCCGTTCTCTATCTTTCGCGCCGCACCGAAGAAGCGCTTTGGCTTTTGCAAGGCGTTGGCATCCACACCGCCGGTGAGCACTTTTCCACTGGCCGGCGATACGGTGTTGTAGGCGCGGGCCAAACGGGTGATGCTGTCGAGGAAGATGACCACATCGTGCCCACATTCCACCATGCGCTTTGCTTTCTCCAACACGATACCGGCAATCTTGACGTGGCGCTCGGCCGGCTCGTCGAAGGTCGAGGCAATCACCTCGGCGTTCACCGTGCGGCTCATGTCGGTCACCTCTTCAGGTCGCTCGTCGATGAGCAGCATCATGATGTATGCCTCGGGGTGGTTGGCTGCAATCGCGTTGGCAATGTCCTTCATCAATATGGTCTTACCCGTCTTGGGCTGTGCCACGATGAGTGCGCGCTGGCCTTTGCCGATGGGTGCAAAGAGGTCGACGATGCGCGTTGACGGATTGGTAGTGGCAGGGTCGCCGCAGAGGATGAATTTCTCTTCGGGGAAGAGCGGCGTCAGATTCTCAAACGACACGCGGTCGCGCACTTCCTGCGGGTCGCGCCCGTTGATGGCTTTCACGGTAGAGAGAGTGAAGTACTTGTCGTTGTCGTGTGGTGGGCGCACTGTACACTCCACCACATCGCCAGTCTTCAGCGAGTATTTCTTGATTTGCTGGGCCGACACGTAGATATCGTCGGGCGACGAAAGGTAATTGTAGTCGCTGGAGCGCAGGAAACCATAGCCTTCTGGCATAAGTTCCAGCACGCCATTGCCGGCGATAAGGTCGTCGAAGTCATAGTTTTGAGGCACAGGTGCAGCAACAGGCTTGTAGGCCGGCTCCGGCTGGCGTGGTGCCAAAGGCCGGTCGAAGATATCCACGCTGGGGATTGCGGCCTGGTCCTCAATGGGCAGGTCGACAATGGTGATGAAGTCGGTGCCGTCGCCTGGGTCGCCGTCCCACACCTGATTGTCGTCAATATCTTCGCCGCTATAGGCAGGCTGGCTGTATTGGTTCATCTTCTCCTGAAGTTTCTGGAGCAGACTGTCGTCAGGCATATTGGCGTCCGACTGATAGGTGCCTTCGGCAGCCTCCGGCACTTGTAAGTCTACAGACTGTTCGCCGTCCGTCATTTTCTGTTCGGCATTTACGCCGGCCTCCTTACCCTTTTGCTCTTTCGGAGTCTCTGGCTGGGGCTCGTTGGCTTTTACCTCATTCTGCAAAGCGACAGCGGCTTCCTGTTCCTTTTCTGCCTTCGACTTTCTGCCACGCTTCTTCGGAGCCGGTGCTTCAGCTGCAGCGGCCGGTTCTTGGGCCTGCTCTGGGGCCACGTCGGCAAAGAGTGAAGGAGCCTCTTCTTTCTTCTTCCGACCCCTTTTCTTCACGGTGCCGTCAAGATTTTCACCTTCCTGTCCGTTCACGGTGTAGACTTTGTCGTTTTCCTTCTTTGCTATACGCGAGCGTTTGCGTTTGCCAGTGGTATCCAATTCTAATTCTGCAGCGCTGTCTATGGCAGCCTTGTCAAGAATGTCGTAGATGACTTTCTCGAAATCATCATCCTGTTTCACCTTGACACCAATCTGAGCGGCAACCTCCATCAGTTCAGGAATTGCCATCTGCTCTAACTGTTCTTTTGTGTACATACTAATATTAAAGTATTAGTTACAATTTGTTTTCAAGAAAATAAAAACGGTGATTGTGTAATAAAAACGCTTCAAGAACGAAGCGCTGTTCTGAAATCGGATGCAAAGGTACTGCTTTTTCCCATTATGGCAAAGAAAACGCCGGCCTTTTATGATTTTTTTTAAATTTCGGAGGTCTAATATGACAATTGCCGTAATAATTTTGGCCATTTCGAAATAAATGCTTAATTTTGCCGACAATTAAGAAATAGATTCATTACAGACAAGAAGCAATTACGGAGATGAATTTCGAACAAATGCTGAACGCTCAGGATGGAGTTGCCGTTCATCGCGAAAAGATGCCTTTTGGTTTATTTTACAAGAGACGGATAGAAAAGAAATACCATAACATCGTGGAACTGCGCCCCGAACTGGCCGACAGCATGATGTTCTGCGACGCGCTGAAGAACGACCACAAATGGGCCTCGCAGCAACCTGTCCCGCAGCAAATGCACTACGAACTGCACGAAGACAGCAGCGGCATTTTCGAGTTGGAGCTTGAACTGGGCAATTTCACTACATTGGCCCAGTTGCTCGACAACAATCCCGCCGCCGTCACCGGCAAGGACTTTATAGACAATCTGGTGGACAGCCTGACAGACTTTACGAAACGTCTGCACGACAACGGCATTTACCAAATCTGTTTCGCACCGCAGAACATCTTTATTCGCAAGGGCGACAATGCTCCGTTGTTGTTATGTCACGGTTCGTTCTATTTATCACATTGCGACACGAAGCAACTCTACGCCGGTTTTGAAGATTACGTGGCACCTGAAGTGCTGGCCCTCAACGGCAAAGCCAACGAGCGGAGCGACATTTACAGTCTGGGCAAACTGATAGAATATCTCTACAAGCAGGCCAGCATGCCCTACGAATATAAGACTGTGGTCAAGAAAGCCACTGACGCAGACCCGTCGAAGCGCTATAAGAACGTGGCCGACATGAAGACGGCACTCGCAACCAAGCGCGTTGCCAAGCGCACACTCTTCATGCTGCTCGGTGCAGTGGCCGTGACGGCCCTGATTGTTGGGCTCTATATTGAAATGGTGCCGCCTACCGTCGATGTGGAATACATAGAGCCGGTGCCCACAGCCAACGAGGTGCTGGATCCTTACGACTACGGCTTCGACCCGGAGACCGATATGCCCGAAGCAACCGACTCAGCGTTTATCGAGGAAGATGTGAAGGCCTATCAGCAGAAGGCAGAGGCCATCTTCCGCAAGCGCTTTACGGCAGCAGCAAACGCTGCCCTGTCGAAAGTCTACGACGACAAGCGCATGAGCAGTAGCGAAAAGGTGTTTATGGCCGGCAGCAGCGCACTGATGGAAGACCTGATGAACAAGCAGACCGAGATGGGCGAAGCTGCGGGCCTCACGCCTGAACAGTCAGGCAGGATAGCACAGGAAATCATCAGCACCATCAGCGCCCAGAAGCAGGCACAGCTCACCCGCAAAGGCTATATAAAGGAGAGCGAAAGCGAAGACGACTGACAACTATACTTAACAAGCAATAAACAACAATGAGAAGCAGAACAGCAAACTGGTTTGAATGTAAAGTCCGTTACGAAAAGACGATGGAGGACGGACTGCAAAAGAAAGTGACCGAGACATACGTGGTGGACGCCATGAGCTTCAGCGAGGCCGAAGAGCGCATCATCGAGGAAATATCGTCGTATGTGAGTGGCGAGTTCAACGTCACCGACATCAAGAAAGCGCCATACGGCGAAATATTCTTCAGCGACTTGGAGACTGCCGACCGCTGGTATAAGGCCAAACTGCAGTTCATCACCATCGACGAGAAAACGGAGAAGGAGAAACGCTCGGCAGTGAACTTCCTGGTGCAGGCTGGCTCGTTCAACGGTGCCGTGAAGAACATCGACGAGGAGATGGGCAAAACAATCATTGACTATGTCATTTCTACGGTGTCCGAAACCACCATTATGGATGTGTTTGAGCATCTGGCCAAGGGTAAAAACCAGGCCGACGACAAACCCGAATACGAGGAGCAGGAAGGATGATGTACGACGTGAAGGGCTGTCTGCACCGGGTGCTGAACTCGCTGCCCGAGGGGGTGCGGCTTGTGGCGGTCAGCAAATTCCACCCCGAGGAATACGTAATGGCTGCCTACGACGAGGGGCAGCGCATCTTCGGCGAGAGCCACGAGCAGGAGCTGTCGCGCAAGGCGGCCGCCCTGCCCGCCGACATCGAGTGGCACTTCATTGGCCATCTGCAGACCAACAAGGTGAAGTATATCGCCCCATATATTAATATGGTGGAAGCCGTGGACTCAATCAGACTGCTGCGCGAGATAGAGAAGCAGGCGGCACGCCACGACCGCTGCATCGACGTGCTGCTGGAACTGCACATTGCCGAAGAGACCACCAAGTATGGCCTCACCCTGGACGAGTGTCGGCAGTTGCTGGCCGACGGCGAATGGCGCACCATGGCACATGTGCGCCTGTGCGGCCTGATGATGATGGCGTCGAATGTGGACGACGAGCAGCAGATTGCCAGCGAGTTTGAGACCGCAGCCCGCTTCTTCGACGAGGTGAAGGCCCAGTATTTTGCCGATGCGCCCTATTTCCGTGAGCGCTCCTGGGGGATGAGCGACGACTATCCGCTGGCCGTGCAGCACGGCTCGACCATGGTGCGCGTGGGCACCGCCATCTTCGGGCCCAGGGTCTATTCAAACTGACAGTCGGCAAAGACAAACAATCTCCGGCACTACCCCATTGATATCGGGTAGTGCCGGAGGTGTTTTGATGCCTAAACCGAAGGGCCGGATTATACGGCCCCCTCCCACCCTATGGCGGAGGCACCGAGCACGGCTGCAGAGGCACCGTCGAGACCGCTGACAAGGAACTTGGCCTTGCCGCGGAAGATGGGCATCACATGTTCGTCGTATGCCTCGCGGATGGGCTTCATAATCAGTTCGCCAGCCTTGACCATGCCGCCGAAGAAGATAAAAGCTTCGGGCGAAGAGAAGGCGGCAAAGTCTGCACAAGCCTCGCCCAGCATGTGGCCAGTGAACTCATAAATCTCCTTGGCCAGCGCGTCGCCCTTTCCGGCGGCGATGCTCACATCGAGCGAAGTGATGGCTTCGGGGTTCAGTTCGCGCAGGAGCGACGGGCGCTCCGTCTTGGCCAGCATCTCACGGGCGGTACGAGCCACGCCCGTGGCCGAGCAATAGGCCTCCAGGCAGCCGGTACGGCCACATCCGCACGTGCGTCCTTCGGCACCGCGCACCATCGTGACGTGGCCCAGTTCGCCGGCGAAGCCGTCGCTGCCGTAAAGCAGTTGGCCGTTGACCACAATGCCCGAACCCACGCCGGTGCCGAGTGTGATGACGATAAAGTTCTTCATGCCACGGGCCACGCCATAGACCATCTCGCCGATGGCAGCGGCATTGGCATCGTTGGTGATGGCCACCGGTATGCCCAGGCTGTCGCTGAACATCTTGGCCAGGGGCACCTTGGTGTCGTGGGCCCAAGGCAGATTGGGGGCAAACTCGATGGTGCCGCAATAGTAGTTGGCGTTGGGGGCACCAATGCCCATCGCCTTGATTTTCTCAATGCCGCCCACTTGTTCGATAATGGGCTGCAAGGCCTCAACCGAAGCCTTCACATAGCTTTCGGCCGAGGTGAAACCGCCGGTCTTGATGGCCGTGGTGGCCTTGATTTCGCCGCGTGCATCGACGATTCCGAATACCGAGTTGGTTCCGCCAAGGTCGAGACCGATGACGTATGGCTTCAATGTTTGCTGTTCTGTCATAGATTTTTTCGTTTTATGTTTATGTCTGTCAGTTTTAGGGTCTGAACACTATGGGGATGGTGTATTTGACGGCGACGTTGAGTCCATTCACCTTGCCGGGTGTCCACTTCGGCATCGACTTGACCAGCCTCAATGCCTCGGCATCGAGGTTCGGGTCGACACTCTTGACCACTTTGGCACCGTCGATGGTGCCATTGGCCCTGACGATGAATGTGACCACCACTCTGCCGCTGATGCCCTCTTCGCGGGCTTTCTGCGGATAGCGTATATTCTCTTTTAACCAAGCGTTTAGGGCGGCATCGCCTCCCGGGAATTGCGGCATGATCTCGGCAATGTCGTAGACGCCATCGGAATCAGGATTGGGTGTCACTTCGGGCATATTGCGGGCCACCGGCGGACCATAGACCACCTTCATTTCCTCTAAACGGCGTTTCTTCTCCTTCTCCTCCTCCTGCACCTTGCGCAGACGCTCCTGTTCGAGCATATATAGGGCCTCTGCATCGGCCAGCTGGCGAGCCTTTTCCTCTTCCAACTGGGCGGCAGACAAACGGTGATTTCCCCTGTCATCTGGTTTGGAACTGCTCTTGCACGCTCCTAAGCCCAACATCGTGATGAGCGAAGAAAGCAGCACGTTGGCTACTGCATAATACCTCTTCTTCATAGTTTTACGGTTTTAGTCGGACAGACTACTTCTTTTGGTTGTTCTGCCTGTTGTTTCTCGGACGCGGCATGAAGGGATTGGTGGCCTGCTGGCCGCCAGCCTCTTCGCCACTTTCAATCTGGAAGTCGACCAGCACCTCCGTACCTTCGGCCACACCGCCCACAATCTCGGTGGTGATGCCATTGGTGGTGCCGGTCTCTACAGCATGAGCCTTGAAGACGTCGCCCTCGCGGGTCCATACCTTCAGCGGCGACTGGACATCCTCAATGGTCTGGCCCTTTTGCAGCAGGGCCTCGTTGGGCATGAAGCGCAGCGCTTTGGCGGGAACGGTGAGCACATCGTTTTTCTCCAAGGTGTAGATGGTGACATTGGCAGTCAGGCCGGGCTTCAGCTTCAGGTCGGCATTGGGGGCCGAGATGACCACCTCGTAGGTGACCACATTGCTGGTGGTGGTGGCCTGCTGACGGACCTGGGTGACGTGGCCCTCGAAACGGTCTTCGGGGAAGGCGTCGACGGTGAAGCTGACGCGCTGGCCCTCCAGCACGCCGCCGATGTCGGCTTCGTCAATATCGGCAATGACGCGCATGTCGGTCAGATCTTGCGCAATGGTGAACAGTTCGGGCGTATTAAACGAGGCGGCCACCGTCTGGCCCTCTTCCACACTCTTCGAGAGCACCACGCCGTCGATGGGGCTGGTGATGGTGGCATAGCCCAGGTTGGTTTGTGCCCTCTGCACAGTTTCGCGGGCGGTGGTGACGCTCTCTTTTGCCTTCAGATAGGAGAGGCGGGCCGACTCGTACTCGTCGGCCGAGACGAGGCCCTTGTCGAAGAGCGTCTGGTAGCGGTTGAAGTTGGCCTGCTCGTAGTTCAGCGTGCTCTGTGCGCTGGAGAGATTGGCCTTGGCCGTGTTGAGTTCGCTGGTCAGGTTGGTGCGGTCGAGTTCGGCAATGACCTGCCCTTTCTTCACCACCGAGTTGTAGTCTACGTAGAGATGGCTGACGATGCCTGACACCTGCGTACCCACGGTGACGCTGGTCACTGGTTCGATGGTGCCCGTGGCGGTGATGGAGTTCTGTATGTTGCCACGCTCCACCTTAGCCGTCTGAAAGTCCACTTTCTGCTCTTCCTGGCAGCCGGTCAGCACGATGGCCGACAGCGCCACATACGCTATTGTCTTTAGTCGTTTCATCATATTGTTATAACGTTTTATTTACAATTTTAGTATATCGCCCTACAGACTCTCACATTCTTTCAGCCACAGGGTGCTGGCTGCATCGCTGGGCATGCGCCAGTCGCCACGGGGCGAGAGGCTCACACTGCCCACCTTAGGCCCGTCGGGCATGCAGGAGCGCTTGAACTGCTGGCTGAAGAAACAGCGGCAGAAGGTCTGCAGCCAGTGGCGCAGCGTGTCGTCGTCGTACTTGCCGCCGAAAGCCCGCTGTGCCAACACGAATATCTTGGCCGGACGGAAGCCGTGGCGCAGCAGATAGTAGAGGAAGAAGTCATGCAACTCGTAGGGGCCCACGAGGTCTTCGGTCTTCTGCTGGATGTTGCCCTCGCTGTCGGCGGGCGTGAGCTCGGGCGATATGGGCGTGTCGACGACATCGAGCAGCAGTTTGGTGAGTGTTGAGGGCTGATGGTTTGCAGAACTAAAGTCACTCAACTCTGAACGCTCATCACTAAAAACTCCTGCCATGTAGCGGATGAGATGCTGGACGAGCGTCTTGGGCACGCCAGCATTGACGCCATACATAGACATGTGGTCGCCGTTGTAGGTGCACCAGCCCAGGGCCAGTTCCGAGAGGTCGCCCGTGCCTATGACCATGCCGCCAATCTGGTTGGCCACATCCATCAGTATCTGCGTGCGTTCGCGGGCCTGCGAGTTTTCGTAGGTCACATCGTGCACGGCGGCATCGTGGCCGATGTCTTCAAAATGCTGGGTGACAGCCTTTGCAATGTTGATCTCGCGCTGGGTGATGCCCAGCTCCGACATGAGCAGCACGGCGTTCTGATGGGTGCGGTCGGTGGTGCCGAAGCCCGGCATGGTGATGCCCACGATGCCCTTGCGCGAGAGGTGCAGGCGGTCGAAGGCCCTGACGGTGACGAGCAGCGCCAGCGTGGAGTCGAGTCCGCCGCTGATGCCTATGACGGCCTTGTCGCAGTGGGTGTGCTGCAGCCGCTTGCAGAGGCCCATGGTCTGGATGTTGAGTATCTCGTCGCAGGCACTGGCCATATCGGCATCCGACGGGATGAAAGGATGGGGATTGACCTCGCGGATGAGTTCAAAGTCCTGCTGGTCCACAGGCTTGGCATCGACAATGCGGGCTGTGGCCCCATCCTGGGCCGTGCGGAACGTGGTGTTGTTTTGGCGCTCGGAGCGCAGCCGCTCCACGTCAATCTGGGCCAGCTGCAACTGCGGCTCCAAGGCGAAACGGGCACTCTCGGCCAGCAGCCGACCATTCTCAAAGACAATTGCATTGCCGCCATAGACCACATCCTGGGTGGACTCGCCGAAGCCGCAACTGCTGTAGACGTAGCCACACATGGTGCGCGCACTCTGCTGGGCCAGCAGCGAGCAGAGGTAGCGGTGCTTGCCAATCAACTCGTCGCTGGCCGAGAGATTGACGATGATGTCGGCACCGGCCATAGTCAGCATGTTGCTGGGGGGCAGCGGGGCCCACACGTCTTCGCAAATCTCGACGCCAAAGGAGACACCGTCGCACGTGCGGAACAGCAGGGGCTCGGCCGAGACGCGCACGGGGCTGCCGGCCAGATAAATCTCCTGCGGCTGCAGGTCGGCTGCGGAGGCAAACCAGCGCTTCTCGTAGAACTCGTTGTAGTTGGGCAGATAGGTCTTGGGCACCACGCCGAGCAGCGTGCCGTGCTGTACGACCACCGCGCAGTTGTAGAGCAGTGTGCCTATGCGCACGGGCATGCCCACCACGGCAATGATGTCGAGCTTGCGGGTGAAGTCGAGCAGCATGAGCAGCCCCTCCTCGGCCTTGTCGAGCAGCAGCTGCTGGCGGAAAAGGTCCTGGCAGCTATAGCCGGTCAGCGACAGTTCGGGGAAGACAATCAGTTCTGCCCCCCTACCCTCGGCCTGGGCCAGCAGGCTCTCTATCTGCAGCACATTGTATTCCACATCGGCCACCCGCACACCAGGAATGGCGGCGGCCACCTTTATCAGTCCGTATTTCATCATGTTTCTTCAGTTTAGCTATGCTTGTCGACTGCAAAATTACGCAAAAAAGCCGAAAGCACAAAACTTTCGGCACAAAACTTTTAGTGGCAGGCGAAAAGCGGGCCCACCATATATAATAAGGTGGCCGCAAGAAAAACAATCAGGCCTCCGGGGGAAAACAGCTTCTGAGCGGACATAAAACTTAAATTACGTCGTAATTTATCTGTATTACGTCGTAATTTATATAAATTTCGTCGTAATTTATATAAATTACGTCGTGCTTTTAATTTTATGTCCGGGCATCCGATGTTTTTGCACAGGCCATCACAATGTTTTTCCCCGGCCGCCTATGGGTTAGCACCAAAGGGGAACGGCCAGCATGGGCAAACCAAAACGCGAAGGGCTGGCAGCGTGCAGGGGTTCACCCCTGTCTGTGGTACTGCCAACCCTTCGCGTTTATAGTGTGTAAAGTGTTTTTAAGGATTGCGGGCTTCCTCCAGCGTTTTCGCCACGTCGCACAGCTCCTGATACCAGGCTTGGCCGAAGCGGCGGATGAGGGGTTCTTTGAGGAAGCGATAGACGGGCAGATGGAGCTGGCGGCCCCGCTGGCGGGCCTGGCTGCAGACGTGCCACTGGTGGTAGTTGAGGGCCACGGTGCCATCGGAGAAACGCTTCTCGCGGATGGGATAAAGGGCACAACTGATGGGCTTGCAGAACTTGGTGCGGCCGGCACGATAGGCTTTCTCCAAGGCACAGAGGCAGACGGGCTCCTGGCCCTTGACACCAGTAGAAAGACATTCGTAACAGGTGAACACACAGTCTTTGCCGTCGACGATGCTGGTCACGAGGTCGCCCTCCTCGTCGGTGTAGGCCACGCCCTGGCGGTCGATGACGGCCTGGGCCGAGGCACTCAGGTCGGGCCAGACGGTGTCGAGGGCGTCTTCGATGTTTGCCACTTCGTCGAGACTGACGGGCGCGCCGGCATCGCCCTCGATGCAGCAGGCGCCACGGCAGGCATCAAGGTCGCAACAGAACTCTTCGGTCAGGATGTCGGACGAGATGAGTATGTCGCCAATTTGTAATATTGGAGGAATTTTCATTGTTACCATTGTATTGGGGTGAAGCCGTGCTGGCTGAGATAGTCGTTGCAGCGGGAGAACTGGTGCTGGCCGAACCAGCCGCCACGGTTGGCCGAGAGCGGCGAGGGGTGGACCGACTCGAGCACGAGGTTCTGCTGGCGGTCAATCATATAAGCCTTGGAGCGGGCATAACCACCCCACAGCATATAGACCAGATGCTGGCGGTGACGGGCCAGGGCCTGGATGGCCGCGTCGGTGAAGTTCTGCCACCCCAGGGTGGAGTGGCTGTTGGCCTGGTGGGCACGCACGGTGAGGGTGGCGTTGAGCAGCAGCACCCCCTGTGAGGCCCATCGCGAGAGGTTGCCGCTCTGGGGGATGGGCGTGCCGAGGTCCTGCTCAATCTCCTTGAAGATGTTGACGAGCGACGGGGGGAAGGGCACGCCGTCCTGCACCGAAAAACTCAAGCCGTGGGCCTGTCCGGGTTCGTGATAGGGGTCCTGGCCAATGATGACCACCTTGACCTGATGGAAGGGGCACAGGTTGAAGGCATTGAAAATGAACTGGCCCGGCGGATAGCAGCGGCCATTGGCATACTCGCGGCGCACGCTGTCGGTGAGCCGGACGAAGTAGGGCTTGTCAAACTCGCCTTGCAGCTGCTGCTTCCACGACTCTTCTATTTTTACATTCATGATTGCAGAGGTTTGTTGGATGACATCTTCTGAAAGAATGGGTAGTTAGAAGACTGGAACTTCTAACTACCCATTGCTGTTAGCAGTACTTGGACGCAGGACTAATAGCCAATCTTGCCCTTGCCCCAGCGCAGATACCAGTTCTGGCGGTTGTTCAGGTCGACACCTGCACTGGTGCCCGCACCGCCACGCTGGTTGACGTGCTCGGTGAGGAAACGGCCGGGGTCGGTGCTGCGCATGGCGAAGCGCATCAGGTCGTAGTAGCGTGTGCCCTCGAACATGCACTCCAGGGCATTCTCGTTCAAGAGGAGGCTGTCGACCTGCTCCTGCTGGCGCTCCTTGATCTTGGCATAGAGGGCTTCGTCTAACACCATCGTCGAGTCGGCCTCGTTCAGGTAATACGGGCTCTGCACCTGATAGTCAATCTTGTAGAAATCGTTCATGGGCGAGAAGCCGGAGCCACGGGTGTGGATGCCCATGGTGTTGGCCTGGCCACCCTGCACGAGCATAGGAGCTTCGAGCACGGGATAGACAATCTCGTTGAAGTTGATGTTCTGGGCCACCCAAGTGGAGTCGGCAGGACTGAGGTACTGATACACCTCTTGGGCAATCACCTCGTTGTTCACGCCACGCTCCAGAATCTTGAAGGCCAGCAGCGGCTGTCCGGCCAGGTTGAGTGCTTCGGCCAGACGGAGGTAGACCATGGTGCGGCGGCAGATGTGGACGTTGCGGGTGGAATGCTTGTAGATGTACTGCATCTCTACGCGTCCGAGGATGTCGTCGTTCATCCAGCCCTCGTTCCAGACAGACCACAGGCGGAGGTCGCCAGTCTTATGGTCGGTCAGGTTGGTGGGGGCGTAGGTGACTGTGTTGGCACTGTTGGTGATGACACAGTTGACCTGAGCCTCCGAGAGTTGCTGGATGTACTTCGAGGGGACGATGCTGACCTGGTAGTTGTTTTCCTCACGCGAATTGAAGAGGTTGCGCAGTTCGCTGTAGTTGCCCTCTGCCCGGATGGAGTCGCCAGGAATCATGGTGATGAGCTCGCTCTGGGGCGTATAGCTCTCAAGCATAAACTGGCTCATATACAAGTCAGACGGGGTCACCCACGACGTGGTGCCGGCTCTCCACATGACGCGGTCGTTGACACCAGTGGCATAGTAGGAATTGGTGTTGCGCTCGTTGATGTACTTGTAGTAGCTCTGGGCTGCCTTCTCGAAGTAGGGCCGGCCGGCCTCCTTGCCCATTGTGCTGCCCAGCCACAGGTAGAGGTCGCCGCGCAGGATGTTGAGCGGGAAGAAGAAGAGGCGGGAGTCGTTGGAGCGCACATTGTCGCCATAGCCTGGTATCTCGGTGTCGTAGCGTGCGGGCAGCGAGGCCAAGTCGTCGATGAAGTACTGGCAGATTTGGGCCAGCTCGTAGCGCGGATAGTTCAACTCCGACTCTTCCTTGGTGAGGATGGGCTGGGTGATGAACGGCACGGAACCATAGTTGAGCACCAACTGCAGATAGGTCCAGGCACGGAATGCCTTGACTGCGGCATACTCCTTCATGAAGATGTACTCATTGCGGTTGTTCTTCAGGGCCGTGTCGGCATGGGCGATGAAGTAGTTGCAGTTGTTGATGATGGCGTAGTAGTCGCGGGGCTGGTTGTAGACGTTGTCATCGTCGGCAGTGAAGCTGGCCAGCTCGCGCAAGTCGGCAGAAGCCGTATTGGTGAGCGAGACCAGGTCGCCGCGCACCTCGCCAAGCAGGATGGTGCGGTCGGCAATGACCTGCATCTTTCCCAGTATGCCCATGACGGAATAGACAGAGTCGGACCAGTTGGACAGATGGTCTTTGTCTGAATAGACTACATTCTCTGACTCCTGCTCGAAGAAGTCGGCACAGGAGGAGGTGAAAATTAAAACATTAAAAAATGAAAATATTAAAATGCTTATGCGTTTCATAATCGGATAGTTCTTTAATTTTTAAATCTTTCAATCTTTTAATTTTCTTAGAGGTTCAACTTCACACCGGCCACGATGCTGCGGCTCTGGCCCAGACGGCCCAGGTCGATGCCCTGGCCAATGACGGAGCCGTTGCTGCTGAATTCGGGGTCGCTGCCAAGATACTTGGAGAAGGTGAGCAGATTGTTGCCCTGAAGCCAGAACTGCACACCCTGGATATACTCCGACTTGATGGGCAGGTCGTATGACAGGGTGACGCTCTTCAGGCGCAGGTAGCTGCCGTCTTCAATCCAGCGGTCGCTGAAGCGGGCGTTGCCCATGGGGTCCTGGAAGGCGATGCGTGGAATGTCGGTCACCTGACCCTCGGCCTGCCAACGGCGGTTCATGGCGGTGGTCTGGTTCATGTAGCGCGAACCGCTCTCCAACTGCTGGCGCATGTAGTTGAACACGTCGTTGCCCAGCGAGTAGGTGAAGCGCATGTCTAACTTCAGGCGCTTGTAGCCGACGGTGGTGAAGATGTTTCCGTAGATGTCGGGATTGGGGTCGCCAATGATGGTACGGTCGGCATCATTGATTTCGCCATTGCCGTCGGCATCGACGAAGTGCATGTCGCCAGCCTGGAAGGCCACATGGTCTACACCATTCTCGCCCAGCACAAAGAGATTGGCCTGGGCTGCCTCTTCAGAGGTGCTGAACACGCCCAGGGTGCGCCAGCCATAGAAGAGGTTGGCGGCCTGGCCCACCTGTGTGCGGATAGTGGCACCGTAGAGATTGTTGTCGACATACTGTGCGGCGTCGGGCAGCTCCTTGATCTTGTTCTTGTAGTGGCCCACGCTGGCGCCCAACTGCCAATGCCAGTCTTTGGCGGCAATCAGCTTGGCACTGAACGAGACGTCGAAGCCCTGGTTCTGCAACTTTCCGCCATTGCTCCAGTTCTGGTCGAGACCGGAGAGGAAGCCCATCTGCTGCAAGGTGAGCAGATTGCTGGTAGTGGCGTGGAAGTAGTTGACGCTGGCAGCAAGACGATTGTTGATGAAGCGACCCTCCAGTCCGACATTGAAGCGGCGGGTGGTCTCCCACTGAATCTCGGTGTTGCCGATACCGCCAAGCGAGAGCGAGCCCACGGCATGAAGGAACTGGGTGGAGCGGAAATAGCTGCGGGCGGCGAAGTAGTCGATGTCGTCGTTACCACTCACGTCGAAGCCAGCAGAGAGGCGCAAGTAGTCGATGCCCTTGACATCGGCCATCCAAGGCTCGTTGGACATGACCCAAGAGAGCTGCACGCTGGGGAAGAGGCCCCAGGCGGCATTGAACAGATGGATGCTGCCGGCATCTTTGCCGAAGCGCGACGAGCCATCCAGTGTCAGGTTGGCCTGCAGATAGTAGCGGCTCTTGAAGTTATAGTCGGCCTGGGCATACCATGCCAGTGAGGTCCAGCTTTCGTTGATGCCCTGAACGTCGACATTGCGCAGCGAACCACTGAGGAACGGGGTCTTGTCGGAACCGGTGTTGTAGCCCACCTGCGAGTTGCTGGTGAAGTCTTCCCAGTTGATGCGGGCACCGCCGAAAGCGTGGATGTAGTGAGCGCCATAACGGTTGTGCCAGTCGATACGTGTGTCGCTCTGCACGCTGTTCTGCTTGGAGGCCAGCGAGCGCACCTCGTTGGTGCGGTCGGCACCGATGGAGGCCACATAGTAGTCGGGCGTGCCGTTGATGGGGATGTAGAACATTTCGTTGGTGTTCACCAGATTGTAGCTGAAGTGCTCGGAGAGCGACAGGTTGCTGTTGAACTGGAACTTCGGCGTGATGGTGAGGTTGAGCATCGAGTTCTCAAAGCGGTTCTTGTTTTCCGCGTCAGAATACTCAAGGATGGCGGCGGGGTTGCCCAGACGCCAGTTGTAGCCTTTGTAGTTGTGCAAGGCTTCGGTCAGATAGTCTTCCTTGTCGATGTCCCAGTGGTCGGAGGAGAAAATACCACGGCCATAGCTGTAGGGGCTGAGGAAAGGTGTCTTGGCGTAAGCCAGGAAGGCAGGGCTGGTGGGCGTTCCCTCGTCGTAGGTGACAGGGGCACCGTCGTTGCGCAGATTGCGGGTGAGGTTTGAGAACGATGCGTCGAAGCGCACACCGAGTTGCTTGAGCAGCTGGATGTCGGTGTTGAACCGGATGTTGAGGCGGCTCATGTCGTTCATCTTCAGATTGCTCTTTGCGTCGCTGTAGCCCACGGAGAGGTTGTAGTTGGCCACATCGTCACCGCCCTCAACGTTGATGCCGTAGTTCTGGGTGATGGCAGTATGGTAGACATACTCCTTCCAGTCGGTGTTCTGGTGGTAGAGGTCGTAGTAGTAGTTGCGCTCACCATTGTCCAGATACTGGTTCTCCTTGAGGAAGTTGAAGGTCTGCAGCGTGGTGTTGGTGGTCTTCAGCAACTCGGAGGCGTAGCCCCTGTACTGCGAGGCATCCATCACCGAGAGATACTTGGGCTCGAAGGTGACACCTGCCGACACGTTGGCTGTGATGCGGGTGGCCATCGACTTGTTGCGTCGGGTCTGGATGAGTATGACACCATTGGCACCCTTGGCACCGTAGAGGGCCGTACCGTTGCGCAGCACGGTGACATTCTCGATGTCGGCAGGGTTGATGTTGGAGAGCAGGTCGTTGTAGAAGCCCTCGTGCAGGAGCTCACGGCCATACTGCTGCTCGATGATCACACCATCGACAACCACCAGGGGCTGGGCGTTGACATTCAGGGAGTTCAGACCCTGAATGTACATGGTGCTGCCAATGCCGGGGATGCCGCTGCGGTTGGCGGTGTAGACCTGGGCACCGAGCTGCTTCTGCACCTCATCCTTGATGTTGATGGACGAGGTGTAGGCAAAGTCGTTGGCCACAATGTCGCCACGCACATTGGTCTGCTGCGTGTAGTCGGGACTGAAGATGGTGGGATAGAGCATGACTGTCTTCTGGGCCGCGCCAGTCTGCAGTCCGATGCGGACGGTGTTGTAGTCGGGCGAGATGATGGTCAATGCTGTGGCAAAGACGGGCACCTTCAGCTGATATGTGCCGTCGTCTTCGGTCAGAACGCTATAGCCGTCGATTTCGGCGGCACGGACGATGGCACCGGCCACGGGCTCCTTGGTGGCAGCATCGACAACAACGCCGTTGACGTTGCGCGTTTCGTACTGACGCTGCTTGGGGGCAAAGGTTCTGACGCTTGTCTCTGTGCCCTCCTCATCGTCGGAGTCGTCGTCCTGGGCCATCACACCCAGAGGCAATGCTGAGATCAGCATGGTAAGTCCGAATAAGATATATCGCTTCATATTCATAAGTTGCTTATAGTGTTGTTTAACTTAAATTCTATCGAAGCCTATACCAGTATGGGTAGGGCTTGTTGTCATATTGTCCGTGGGGAGTAGCCACCACTACCGGCTGACCGTCGATCTCGTCAAATTGCAAGGTGCCGTGAGGTACCACCAACAGGCAGTCGATGTTCATGGTCTTTGTGTGGGTGCCACGGTTGATCATGCTCTGCGGAACAGCGCTGACCAGACGCAGACGGGTGGAAGGTTCTGACTCGTCGATGCCGAAGGTTGACACGGGGAATGTGAAATTTTCGGCCAGCTGGATATACTCCATCGTCTTGCCATCGGTCTGGATAGCGGCCTTCTTAGGCACTTGCTGAAACTGCTTCTTGCCATCGGCATCGTTCCAATAGACATAGGCGTTGAAGCGGGTGCTCAGGTTGTCGGCAGTGCTGTCGGCAGCCTCCTGTGGAACGGTGACCAGATAGATGTCGTAGGGCATGTTGGAGAGCACATTGGTAATGTTGAACCACACAATGGGGTCGGTGTCGTTTGACTCGAAGGAGACAAAGCTGTTGTTCCAAACCTTGTTGCGGTATTTCACATTGTCTACACTACGATACTTGGCATTGGCGGTATAGCCCCAAGTGGTGTCGTTTGACTCTTTGTTTACCTTGACGGCATACTTCTCTATCTCTACAGAATTGCTGCCTTCGGCCTCAACAATAATCCAGCGGTTGAAGGTCTCCTTTTCGTCTATCTTCCAGTCGTTAGACTTCAGCAGCAGACCGTTGCTGCACTTCAAGCTATCAGCTTCGGCAAAGACACCTGTACCGGGCATCAGCGGGCCAAAATACTGATAGTAGTTGAAATTGGTGCCCCAACGGTAGCTGCGCATAGCATAGTCGTAGGCCGCATTGACGGACATGACAGAGTCGAAGGGCTCTGCCTTAGTCTGCTGGCGAGTGAGAATCTTCTCGTTGAGAGTCTGGCTGAATGCCGTACCCTGGAGAATGGCGAGGCGGGTGTTGGTGTAGACCAGCGAGTCGCGGTCGCCATTAGTCAGCAGTTTCTCAACATTGTTGGAGTAGTTGAAATACGGAGTGTACTTCTCGACGAGGTCTCTCCACATTGCATTGGTAGGAACAACCATCCAGTAGGTACTGTCCTCAGAGGCTATGCGGCCGATGTAGGCGTAAAGCTCGTTCTGCTGGCGCCAGACGGAATCGAGGTAAACGGTGCGGCCAAGATCGTCGAGACCGCCCTCAACACTGCTGCTGGGGTCGAAACGCTTGCGATAGAATTTGGGATTGTACAGGAATGAGCGGACGCTGTCAAGGTCGGCATCCATTCTGATCTGCTCAAAGATGTTGGCCGAGAACTTGATGGGGCTTGACACGGTGTAGAGCACGCCATTCTCATAGACCTTGTTGGAGGTGTTGAAGGCAGTGTTGTCAAGGCTGTTCGTGCCGAGGAGGGCATACTTGCCGTTCATCAACTTGATGGTGTCGTTGGTCAGTGACGAAACGGAGTGGTTGAACAGGGCGATGTGGTTCTTGACGAACTCCTTGACCACGGTGTTGTCTTCGTCGCTGACGCTCTTTTTCTCCTCATTGTACTGGCGGATGAGGGCCTCGGCCTGCTCCTTAGAGAAGTTAGCGTTGGTGGGGGCAAACACGGTGAACACCTGGCTGCTGCCCAATGAGAGGTCAAAGTTGGTAGCCTTGATGACACTGGCAAAATTGGTCAGGTTGGAATCGCTGTTGATGGCCTGCCACAAGGAGCCCTCGTTCACACCTCCGATGGTGCCCTCATAGTGGTCGTTCCAGGTGTCGGTGCAGGCCGTGATGGCTGCGCAGAAAGCGCAACCAATGAGACCCGTACGGAGATATTTATTGATGCTGTTGTGAATCATAATTATCATTTTTCAATTATCAGTTATCAATTGTTTAGAGATCGTCTTCCATATCGCCAGTACCGTCGACTGAATAGACACTCTTGGGTACTATCTCAAAGAAGTCGAGCATAAACTCGTTGTTGTTACCCTGCTTGCCATCGCTGGCCACGCGGAAACGCAGATAGTGGTCTGAGTTAGCGTCGATGTAGGTCTGGCAGAGAATACGACGGTAGGTACGGGCATTGCCGATGAAGAAGTTCTTGTTGCCATCGGAACTGAAATGGTACTGCGAACTGCCGTCGCGGTAGGCACCCAAGTTCTTCAGCAGTTTCTGCTCTTCAGCCTTCTCCTCGGCGGACTTCTGGTTGTACTTGGCTTTGGTCTCGTCTGACTCGAAGCGGCTGCCAATATAAAGTTCAGAATCGAGGAACTTGGTCATGTCGAGGGGGATGCCCTGAGGCACACCGTCGAAGTAGGTCTGCATGACACCACGGGTGGGCAGTGCGCAGAATCCCAGACGCAACTGGTACTCACCCGACTCGGGCACAGGCGGGATGCGGAAGGTGAAGTCGTAGTCGCCAAAGAGGTTCCACTCGTCGCCCTGCCACGACCAGAAGTTGATGTGCGGGCGGCGGAGCACACAATAGCAGTTGGTGAAGCTCACTCCGTCAAGATAGCCCATCGGGAAGTAGAAATTGCGGCCATTCTTAGGTGTCGATGAGTCGTCGGGGGTGCCAGAGGCATCATCGGTGAAGGGGTCGCCATTCTGACGGAGGTTGTTGGTCATCACTTCGGGGAAGATGCTGCTGAAGTCCATGCGAATACGGGCGTTCTGCACAATCTTCTGCACCTCGTAGCTGAAGGCCACGATATCGTCAACATAGAAATAGTGGCCGTTCACGGCATCGTGTTCGTTCTCGGTGTCAACGCTGGAATCAATCCAGGCGCCACGGATGTTGTAGTCGGGCGATGCGTAGCGGCGGTTGATGAAACGCTCGCCAACGAGTGCGGCATCCTGGCCACGGTAGTTGTTGCCCTTGCTGTCTACGTCGACGGTGAGCTGCTCGAACTTCATCAGTGTGTGGGGCAGCATGGTCTGATACCAGTCTTCAGGGTTGACCATCTTGGTATCGAAGCCGAAAGCCTCGTTGGTCTTGTTCATAATGGGGGCCGTGAGTTTGTCGGCACTGGGCACCGAGCGGGTCAGTATGTGGTACTGGACGAAACGGCGCAGCGGGTTCACACTGTCGGTGAGGTTGTCGAAGGAGTGGCCAGGGGCAGTCACATCTTCTTCATACACGCGGTCGTAGATGCTGCAAGCCAGATCGTAGAGTGCGCGCAGATTGCCATTGGCTGTAGAGATGCCACGCTCGCTGAACTTTGCACGATAGACGGAGTCGGGCTCCACGAAGATGGTGTAGCCATACTTCTTGGTGTCGGGTACCCAAGCCACCTCTTTCCAGAAGTCAGAGGTATAGTAGTACTTCGGCTGTCCCTTGGGCTCCCAAGTGGGGTCGGCCACAAGCAGGATGTCGTCGAGGACACCTGTTGCAACGAGGGCTTCATAGAACATGCTGATCTTGCTGTTGGTCCTGACGATGTCGGAAATGTAGCTGTTCGACTTCTCAATAACCATGTTGATGGGCTGCATGATGCCATTCTCCACAGTGTCGTTTTGCAGTTCATTGTAGATGTAGGCAGTACCTTCGAGCCTGACCACGGGCTTGCCGTCAACCTCGTCGGACGAGGTGGTGATGTAGCGGCCCAACATATTGGGCGTGGGCAGGGTGAAACTGGCATCGGCCGTCGATGTGCCGCTGGGCAGCATCTCAAACGTGGAATACATATTGGCGATGAGGTGCGTGCGTGCGATGGTGTCGCAGTCGGCATCGGAGAGCTGGTCAATGCTGGTGAGCCCGCGCTCCTTCAGATAGGTGCCTACAGCGGAGTCGGAAGGCACAAAGCAGGTGTAGTGGCCGTAGGTGGCAAGCAAGTCCATCAGATTTGCCCTTTCAATGATGCGCGTGAAGCGACTGTACTCCGAGCGGTTCTTCAGATAGTCGCTCATCATCTCACCATTGAAGGTGTAGAAGTATTCGCTGTCAGGCTCGTCTGAGCAGGAGGTGAGCGCTATGCCGGAAGCACAGACCACGACACAGGTGACGATGAAAGTCTTGAGATATTTGGTAATCATAATTTTCAATTTTCAATTTTCAATTTTCAATTACTTCGAGATATTGCTCTCGCCAGAACCGAAGGCAGGGTTCTGCGCATCGGCCAAGTTCTTGTTCACCTTGGTCTCCTCGTCGTTGTAGGGCCAGAAGATGGCGTACATGCCGGTAGTGGGGCTGCCGAAGAAGTTCTGGACATACTGAGAGTTGGTTCCTTCGCGGCGACTCATGATGCGGCACAGCTCGTTGGTGTTGCCGTCGCGCAAGGAGCGGCGCACCAGGTCGTACCAACGCTTGCCCTCGAACATGAGCTCGCGCTGACGCTCGGCCATCACAAGGGCTTCCATCGTGGCGCGGGTGTTGTAGTTGCGCTCAAGAAGGACATCGGTCATGCTGGAGGCCTGCTGGCAGATGCTGCGGTTGTTGATGGCCTTAACCAGTTCGAAAGCCTCGGCCAGCAATGGGGCATTGTAGGCATTGACTTCAGCGTCGGAACCGTCACGCATCTTCTGGCAAAGGGCTTCGGCCTTGAGCAGCATGATGTCGGGAACACGATAGATAATCCACGGAGCTGAGGTGTAATAATGGTCTACATCCTTAATTTTGGCATACTGGAACTTTGAGCCGTAGGAAACCGTAGGCTTTGCATTGCGGGTGGCATTGTCAGAGATGGTCACACTGCGGCAAACAAATTTGTTGATAGACTCCTCATCGTTGTTGCAATTGGTGTAGAGGCGTGCATCGGCATAGTAGTTGGCATCGGCATAGACACTGCGCGAATTGACTTTGGAGGCATCGCCAATAACAGAACTGGAGGGAGCCAAGTAGCCTTTTGACACAGTGCTGTTACCATAGAAAAGACCTACGGCACTGTTGCCCAGCATCGTGTTTCCTGCCTGGTTCTCGTCGAAGAGGAGTTCAAAGATGGTCTCTGAACTGTTGCCGGCAATAAAGATGGAGTTGTAGAAACTGCCGAAAGTACTGCTGTAGGAGGAACTGCTCACCAAAGGATAGCCCAGCAGACGCTGGTCGGTTGTTTGGCCCATACCGTATGAGCTGTTGTTTTCTTTAAGCTGTTCTTTCTTATCCTCAATGACGAGGTCTGCGTATGAGATGCACTTGTCGTAGTCGCGCTTCCAGAGATACATTTCGCAGAGCATGGCCCAAATGGCACAGCGTGTGATGCGTCCGGTCTGATAGGCGGCCTTGTTGGTGGGGTAACGCTTGATGGCATTGCCCTGCACATTCTCCAGGTCGGTGATGAGACTGTCGAGGACAGTATCAAACGAGGTGGGAGCAAGGTCCATAATCTGGTCGTCGTCGGTAAAAGCCACGGTGCTGTAGGGCACGTCGCGGAATGTGCGGATGAGGTAGAAATAGCAGAGGTCACGCAGAGCGCTCACCTCGGCAATGGTGGCCTTCAGCTCACTCTGAGTGTAGCCAGGGTCGCTGGCGGCCACACCGGGGGCATACTTGATGACGGTGTTGCAGCGGTTGATGACAGTATAAAAGCCATCCCAAGCCGTATAGGGATTCTTGGTGGTGATGTTCTCCTTGAGGACATTCTCAAGGTTTGCATCCTTGTCAATGTTGATTCCTGCCATCACATTGTCGGCACGGCACTCTCCCCAGACGATGAGACGACGGATGACATCGTCGGACTGCATGCGTGAATAGCAGCCAGCCACGATATTGTCAACGTCAGCCTTCTCGTTCCAGAATTCCTCCAGGATGATTTCACTGCGAGAGGGAATCTCAAGGAAATCGCTACAGGAGACCATGACGCTCGATGCTGCGCCAATAGCACAGCCGACGAGACATTTAGCGATATTTTTATTTAATATTGTAATCATAACTATATACTGTTTACTAGATAGGAGAAACTAGAAATCGACGGTAATACCCAGAGTGTAACTGCGTGAACGCGGCGTTTGGGCACGGTCGATGGCCGGTGCATAACCTGCCTGCGAAATGTCGGGGTCAACACCCGAATACTTTGTGATGACAAACGGGTTGTTGATAGAGGCATAGAACGACAGACGGTTCAGGCCAATCCACTTCAGCTGCTTCTTTCTCAAAGCGTAAGAGAGCTGTGCATAGCTCATACGCAGATAGGAGCCATCCTCGACATAGCGGTCGGAGACGAGCGAGTTGTAGGCACTGTTTTTGCCATGCATGGCACGGGGCACGGTGGTCACGTCGCCTTCCTTGCGCCAACGGTAGTTCACGGCTTGAGCCTGGTTGTCGTTGCCAATCATAGACTCCAGATCCAGGCGGGCAATGTTCAGAATCTTGTTGCCGAAACGATAAGTGAACTGTGTGGACAGACGCCAGTCGCCATAGTTGAAGGTGAAGCCGAAACCACCGGTGAGCTTAGGCAGAGACGAGCCCAGGTAGGTGATGTCGAGAGCATTGATCTGTCCATCGTAATTTGCATCTTCATAGATGGCATCGCCACCATTGAAGCGGTAGTTCTTACCACTAGCATCGTTGGTGTAGTTGTACATCATGCGCAGCGGCTGGCCGTTTGAATCACGAATGAGCTGTCCCTTATCGTTCACAGCCACAGGGGCGGTGTAGGGGCGCTTCTCCCATCCGTGCTCCTGATACCACTCGTCAGGCAGAGTGCCCTGCACAAACTGCGTGTACTGCTCGTCGCTCAGGTTCAGATTGACGAAAGTGCTGTAGTTGTGGGTGAATACACCCTTGTACTTGAAGCCGTAGATGGCACCGAAGGGATTGTGCAACTGCACGCGCTGCAGATACTCGCCGTTTTCGTAGCCGTATGTGGAGTTGAGGTTGTTAAGCACATACTCATCCATCTCGACAATCTCATTACGGTTGTTACCGAAGTTGGCGTTCATGTCCATATAGAACTTGCCCTTGCGAAGGAGCTTGTTGGTAGAAATATGGAACTCCCAACCCATGTTGCGCATCTTACCGGAGTTGCGGTAGGGGACGGTGGTGAAACCGGCATTTGAAGGAATGCGATAGTTGGGCATCAGCATGTCGGAGGTGGTGGAGCGGTAGGCTTCGACCGTAAGGTTGAGTCGCTCGTCGAAGAAATGGATGTCAAGACCAACGTTGTACGACGAAACGATTTGCCATCTCAAGTCTGTCAGACGGATATTGAGCGGTGCCTGAGCAGTCATATCAATATAGCTGTCTGTTGCACCGTACTTCGACGTGTACAGATAGTTCTGGTTGGGCTGGGTACCCACACGTCCCCAGCTGGGACGGAATGCCAGCGTGGAGAGTACGGGCTTGAGACTCTTCATCCAAGGCTCGTCGCTGATGATCCACTTCAGTGAAACTGAGGGGAAGTAGCCCCAACGGTTGCCGGGACCGAACTTGGTGGTACCGTCGGCACGCACGGTGAAGTCGGCAATGTAGCGCTCCTTGTAGGCATAGTGCGTTGAGAAGGTGTAGTACATGGAACGCCATTGGTTGTACCAGGAGCCGGGATTGTAGTTCAGACCGCCTGCCGACGGGCTCTCAACGCCTGAGGGCAGTCCGTTGGCACTCGTGCTTTGGCCGTTGCTGGAGCCACTTGTCAGCTCGAAACGACCCAGGACCATCATAGAGTGGTCTTTGTTGTTGAAGTGCGGCGTGAACGTAAGTGTCTGCTTGGTGTTGAACGAGACACTCTTCGAAGAGCCGGTATAGCTGGAGTTGACACCAGCGTTATAGGCAATAGGAGTCAGTTCTGAAGGATAGAACTTGTCGTCATACTGGTTGAAGATGTTCATGTAGACGCTGCCACGCCAGTCCAGACGATGATGGTCTTCGTCAGTGCCCAAGAGATAATATTGGATGACCAACTCAGGGCTCATATCGTATGTGCGGCGCTGGTTCTTGGCCAGATGTGCCGAAGCCACGGGGTTGACATAGTTGCGCTGGTCGTCCTTGAACACCTCTGAGCCGATGTATGTGCCATTGCGCATCATCGTATAGTAGGTATCGGTCTCCTGCCCTGTGTCGGGGTCGATTTCGTAGATACTCATATTCGGCATCTTCCTCTGGGCGATGGAGAGCAGTCCGTCGTAGTTCATATCGTTCTTCGTGTAGGTAAGAGCGAAGTTGGTGGACACACGGATGCGCTGGGAGACATTATAATCCAATGCCACACGGGTGGAGAAGCGGTTCAGTTTCTGCTTAATCATGGTACCGGTCTCATGGTCGAAACCGCCGCCAATACGGAACGAAGCCTTCTCACCGCCACCGCTGATGGTGACATAGTGGTTCTGGCGTAGACCCCACTGGGTGACAGCATCGCGCCAGTCGGTGTTGGCACGGTACTGACGCCAGTCGGCAAAGCCGCCGGTGTTGTCCAAATAGTTCAGTTCGGGAATGTTCGAGGCATTGTCGTTCTGCGAAGGATTGAAATAGGCCTCTTTCAGCATCATGGTGTAGTCGTCGCCGTTAAGCAACTCGTAGCCCTTGGGCTGGTAAGTGCCCGTGAGCTTCAGCGAGTAGGTAAGCTTCGGCTTGCCTCGCACACCACGCTTTGTCTGCAGTTCGATGACACCATTACCACCCTGCGAACCATAAACGGCGGTAGCGGCAGCATCCTTCAGCACGCGGATGTCGGCAATGTCTTCAGGGTTGATGTTGAGCAGTTCGGCAAATTTCTCGTTGTTGGCACCGGCCAGGTCGAAGTCGGAAAGGTTGACCTCGCGGATGTTGCCATCGACCACAATAAGAGGGTTGGCATCGGTGAGCGTTGAAAGTGAGCCGGAACCACGCAGACGCATGGTTGAGCCAGAGCCCAGGTCACCAGAATTTCCAATGATGTCAAGTCCGGCGATACGGCCCTGCAGGGCTTCGTCGACCGAAGTAATGCCCAGACCTTCAAACTCTTTCATGGAGATGGTCTGCGTGGCGTAAGAAATTTCGCGCTCGGGGATGGGAAGACCATTGCCCTGTGCACGGCGCTTCGACTTCACGGTCACTTCCTTAAGTGTCGTTGTCGACGTCATTTTGATGGCGTAGGTAGTCTTGTTGATAGGAAGTATCTGTGGCTTCATACCTACGTATGTGAAGCGTATCTTGTCCTTAGTGTTCTTCACTTTCATGGTGAAGTTACCGTTCAGGTCGGTCACGGCCGAATTGATGATACGCCCCGAACCGTCAATTTCGCAGACGGTGGCTCCCATCAGCCCACCCATTTCGTCGCTCACGGTACCGTGGACCGACGTAATGTTCTGGGCACTGACAGTAACTGCCAGCAGCAGAGCCAAAGTCAATATGATAGATTTTAATTTACTCATATCTGTATGTTTTGGAGCAGTTGCAAATTAGTTGTTCTGTAAGTATTCTTTAACGACCTCTCTCCAGGGACGAGGCTTCTCATAGTAGAGGGGAGCGTCAATGAGGTGCACCACGGCATCGCTACCCATGAACAGACGGTTTCCACGATCGTTTGACAGTTCCTGGAACCAGTACTCACGGCAGATGTTATTGTAGACGCCGGGATCCTTGACCACGTGCTTGGTCCTCTGATTGAGAACGTCTTTGATAGTGATTCCCTGAGTGTCAAATTCCACTTCCAACTTGTAGAAACGGCCAGTCTCGGGATTGCGCTTCATCGACTCGAAGCTCTTGGTGTTGTTCACCTCAGGAGCCATGCCGATGGCTACGGAGTGGTCCATCACATGGTAGCGAATGAAGTCAGTAATGATTTCGCTGATACAAGCTTTCACTTTGTCTTTGACTTCCTTCTGCTCGCGGGCAGTTCCGCTGGGCGGGAACCATCCTTCTGCCTGGCAGATAGAATCCAACTTCTCAAAACCTTTCGTGTCGAGCAGTTCGTCGGCAGTAGGGAATATGCCTTGTTCTTGCAGCTTTGCAATGGAATCATTTGTAGGAACAAATACGGTGTAGTTGTAGTTGTCGAACAAACGCATATTATAATTATTGGTGCCAGAAGGCTTGTAGGTGCTGTTCAGGGTCTGTGTGAACAGGTCGCAATAGCTGCTCTGCAACAGGCTGAGGAAGCCGCTGTATTCCTCGTGCTCGCCCAGCATCTGGTAGAGTGACTTGCGGGAGCTAAGAGGAACCTGACTGTCAATCACATAGCTGCGGCCATTGGTCTTCTGGAACACCTCTGTTGACTCAATCTTGTGATTGTTGTGCTCCATCTGCCAACCGCCCTCGAAGGCCAGGTTGCCATTGTCACCCATGGTGACACGCAACAGCGAACCACCCTTGGTCTTGAACAGCGTATAGCCTTTTCGCACATAGTCTTCCAGCGTCTTTGACTTGTCGGGAATTACAATGATGAGTCGGTCCATCAGGTCGGTAAGGAACTTGTCGACAATTTCACGGTCTACGTTGGTAGACTGTGCCCTTGAGCCACGCTCAATGTTACCGTTTTCGTCAACGGTGGCAATATAGCGCCATGCCTGCACCTGTTCCGACTCGTCCTTCTTGGTCATGTCCTTGTAGAACGTAAGGTTACGTGGCCACTCCATACGGGTGGTGTTGCCCAGGGTGTCAGTAACATTTGTGGTGAGCCAATAGGACGAGGGGTCGATATACCACGTCATGGCATCATTGGTAGGCAAAAGGAGTGCATACTGCGAATCCATTGACAGCAGATATGGCAGGAAATTCTGCTGCTCGATGACCCAATAGATGACGCTCATCGTCGATTCGTGTGCCAATGCGGGATAGGTGACTGAGGCATACTCGGCAGGGGTGAACACCTTATTAGTAAGGTAAATCACACCGTTGCAGCCCATAAAGCACGAGTCCACATCTTCCTTGGTGATGCCAAGAGGCTCCTTTGCATCGTTCAGCACATGGCTGAACTTAGAGGGAACAGACTCAGAGAACGTGGGCAGCATATTGACATTGATAAGCTTCGAGAGAATCTTGTTGGGAATAGAGTCCCACTCCTTGTACTCGTCGTGCAGGTCGCGGCCCTGGTCTTCCCACCATTCTTCCAGCGCCTTGTTCGTGGGAACGAGCATGGCTGCGGCATCGTAGTGGAGGTCATAGCCCATCGTGTTGGAATACATATAGTGATTCCAGCCCGGGTCGAAACTCAGCAATTCCGTCACAGGCGTCAGCATGTCAGGCAGTGTGTTGTTGGCACCTACTGTACGGGAATTCGGATTATACGAGCGGCGACTGAAATAGCGCATCACGTAGACGGAGTCCTGATTATTATAAATACGGTTGTACTCTCTTGTTCCTGCGTCGTAATAATAAGGAGCGGAGAAACGGTCCACCAGTTCACTCCAGCGTGACATGACAGGATGCTGGCGCATGATCTCAGCCATGTTCGGCGAGCTTTCAATGACGCCATCCACTTTTTGCACATAACCGTTCTTGCAGGTGATGTCTCGCGTAATGACCTTCTTGCCGTTGACCCAAGCCTCATTGGCCGATGTTGCCTGACCGTTGGTGAGGATAGACAGGTCTTCGCTGGTGATGTGGTTGAAGGTCATGTAAGCCGGCAGGAAGTGGATCATTGGCGCCGTTGTGGCGTCCTTGAAGATGGGCACCGCCTTGCCTTTAGCCCTCAGTGCATCCCAAGGGGCTGTGGCGGGCATCTTGTCGACCGGCATGACATAGACCGAGTCGTAGATGCTGGTTGCTGTTTCGCGGCGCATGGCCATGCCCTCCATAGGCGGTGTACCGGATACATTCGACATCAACTCAATGAGATAAGCATTGTTGATCATCGAATTGTTGAGCAGCAGTTTCTTCTGAGCTTCGGTGAGTTGTTCATACGAGCTGACGCCCCACGAGTTGCCTGCAAACCATTTCTTGTAGGCATCGTCGTCGGCAGCAAAGAGTGTCTTTGAGCCGGTGTGGCCCAGCACCTCCCGCTGGCCCAGATCGTCGATGAGCCGGAGCACGGTCTTGTAGTTGCCTTCTTTCTCCAGCTCCTCGTAGATGCTGTTGCCCAGCCACGACGGCTGGCCGGTGAGCACGTCATCCTCGCACGACGGCAGTGCCAGCATCGTGGCACAAGCAAGCAGGCCGCAAGCAGTGCGTGCCGCCCACCGTCTTTTCTTCGTTACGATAGTTTTACGTTTCATAGATTAGTTGTTAGTTATATCTTTTTCTAAAGTTGAATGCTATATGTTGAAGCCCCCTTCTGCGGGCTATGCTGTTTTCGCTTTTGGTGGACAGTCGGTCGACCGTCAGTTTTGTTTCCCCGGATGAACCCGGACACTGTCTTTATGGGAGAAATGAAAAAGGAGGGGTCGGAGGCCTTTGAAATGCCCCCGAACCCTTCTCTTTTATAGATTGATCTGGTTTGTTGGAACCATATTCAATTACTTCACGATGAACTTCTTGCCATCCTGGATGAGCAGACCCTTGGCCTGACCATTCACACGCTGGCCGCTCAGGTTGTAGACTGCGCTCTTGCTGCC
>CADACW010000035.1 GCA_902786565.1 uncultured Prevotellaceae bacterium
GACCGAGCGGTCCTTGAACCACTGCTGGTCGGCCTTCTGCATCTCGATGATGATTTTGTCGCCCTGTTCGTTCTCGCAATAGACGTCGAAGACCGAGCGTCGGTCCTCCATCGTGTCGCCCAGCTGCTCAGGCGGCAGCAGTGTCAGCGAGCGTATGACCTCTTTGCCCTGAAGCAGCGCATTGATGAGCTCCAGGGTGATGTCCTTGTTGGGCTCCGTGCCGAACAGCAGCTTAAAACCGTAGTCGGTATAGGGATTGATATATCTGCCTCCGGGTTCCATAGTGTTACCTCTTTGTTAATTATCGTTTGCAAAGGTAATTAATTTCAATGATACCAACAAGAAAAATTCCGGAAACTTTATTAAAATGCTGCTCTATAGAGCCTCCTGTTTTCTTCGGTGGGGGAAAAAAGGACTCCCCTGATCCCTCCTGTGGAAGGAGAGGGTAGGGGAGTCGCTGATGGGGTTGGGGGCGTTTAGAATCTGCCGGGGCCTCCGAAACCGCCACGGCCGCCACCGCTGCCGTAACCGCCGCCACCGCCGCGATTGCCGCCACGGCCACCGCCGAAGCCACCGCCGAAGCCGCGGCCCATGCCCTGACGGGCCTCACGGGTGCCGAAGAGGTTCAGACGATAGTTGACGCGGAGCATCACGTAGCTGGTGATGGAGTTGTACTCGGTGTCGGTGCGCATCATGGCATTGACCATGCGCGAGAAGTTGGACTGCTGGTGCAGCAGGTCGTAGAACTCCAGTCGCACCGACAGGGGGCGGCCCTTCAGGAAGCTCTGTGCTATCTGCGCATTCCATATCAGTTCGTTGGTGTTGGCGGCAGCGTCGTTGAAGCCACGGCGGCTGGCCATGCCCAGGTTGGTGGTGAACTGCGTGCCCCACGGTGCATTGATGGTGGTGTTGAAGCCGTAGTTGAAGCTCCAGGTGTTCATCTTCGATTCAGGCTGCAGGGCGTTGCTGTTGTGGTTGTAGTTCACGCTGCCGTTCAGTTCAAACTCAAACCAGCTGTTGCGATAGCTGAAGCCCAGCCGCTGGCGGAGCGTGGTCGACTTTGTCTTCGACTTGCTGACGTTGCCGTCGCGGAGCAGGTCGATGTAGCCCACGTTGTTCGAATAGTCGAAGCCCGTCTCGGTGTTGACGTTGAAGTAGCCCAGTGTGTCGATGGCCACGTTGTACATGAAGCTGGCACCGGCGTTCCACTGTCCGTTGATGTTCTCCGGCCTTGAGTACATGCCGCCGGTCACGGGGTCGTACTTGGTCATCTGCGCAATGCTGTTGCTTGTGGTGGAGAAGTTGGCATTGGCATTGATGAACTGCGAGTGGCTCTCCAGGAAGTTGTTGTAGCGCAGGTTGAAGCGCTGTGTGAACGATGGCTTCAGGCCCGGGTTACCCTCGCGTATGTTCAGCGGGTCGGTGTTGTCGGTGATTTGTAGCAGGTCGGACATTGAGGGCTGGCTGCTGTTGCCGCGATACTCGAAGCGCAGCTGTCCGCGGTCCGAAATGCGGTAGCGCAGTCGTGCCGTGGGGCTCCAGTTCACCACGTTGCGTGTGGTGTCGGTGACGTTGCCAAGATATTCCTGGTGGAACTTCGATATTTGGGGCACAATCTGCACACCCACGTTGAAGTCGTACTTAGGCTGGATGAACCGCAGCATCACCTCTGCCGTGTGTATGTAGTTCTTGTAGTTTGAGAATCGGCTCAGGTCGTTGTCGAGGTATTCGGTATAGTCGTGGTTGCCCAGGCGGCCGAAGACGTCGCCCCACTGGCGGTATGCGGGCCACAGTCCGGCCATGTCAAACTGGTTGTTGGCGTTCCAGAAGTCGTAGGTCTTGCGCTCGCTCTTGGTGTAGTTGTACTGGAACTGGTAGCTGAACTGCAGGAAGGTGGTCTTGGCCAGCGGTTCGCTGTAGGTGGTCTGTATGCTGTAGCTGTAGTTCTTCTGCGGTGTCACGTTGTAGCGGTTGGTCTGATAGGTGCTGTCGCCTGTGAGCAGCTGGTAGAGGTTGACCACGCTGTTTGAGAACTGCTGCGAGCCTCCGTCGCTATAGTTGCCCGTGGCGCGCAGGGTGATGTTACGGCCGGTGTTGCTCAGTTTTCGGTTGATTTGCAGGGTGGTTCCTATGCGCTTCGAGTCGCTGTAGTTCAGTCCGCCGTTGGCGCGGTCGTTGACCACGAGCGTCGAGTCCATGTCGAGCATGCGGCTGACCATGGTGGCGATGTTTGAGGTCGATGTCACGTAGTCGTAGGGGTCGTCGCTGAAGGTGCCCGATGCCGAGTTTGAGCGGCTGTCGTTGGTGCCGTAGCTCCACTCCGGGCGCAGGTTGATGTTCCATGCCGTGTCGGGTGTCCACTCTATGCGTCCGCGTGCGGCCCAGCTGTTTGAGCGCGAATAGTTCTGGTTGGCCGACTCTGAGAAGGAGCCCACCTTGCTGACGAAGTTCTCGGTGGAGTTGCGCGACCAGGTGTCGCCGTCGCGGTGGTTCCAGTTCACCGAGCCGTCCAGTATCAGCCGGTCTTTCTTCTCGTAGTTCACGTTGAGCATTGCCATCTTCGACGACTGCAGACCGCTGCGCCCGCCACCGCCGAAACGTCCGCCGAATCCGCCTCCGCCGAATCCCATGTCGTTCACGTTGTTGGCATTGAGCATGGAGAAGACGCGCAGATTGTCCTTCATCACGGCCCCCATGGCGCGGCCAGTGTAGCGGCTCTTGGTGCCCACGCCGGCGTCGATGTTGGCAAACATACCGCGGTTCATGCCGGCCTTCAGTCCGAAGTCGAGCACGGTGGTCTCATTGCCGTCGTCAATGCCCGTGATGCGGCTCAGGTCGCTCTTCTCGTCGTAGGTCTTGATGCGCTCCACGATGCTGGTTGGCAGATTTTTCATGGCCGTCTGCGTGTCGCCGGTCATAAACTCCTTGCCGTCCACCTTGATTTTCTTCACCTGCTTGCCGTTGATGGTGATGGTGCCGTCGTCGCCCACCTGTGCGCCGGGCAGTCGCTTCACCAGTTCCTCCACCACTGAGCCTTCGGGTGTCTTGTACGCGCCTGCGTTGTATATCACGGTGTCACCCTTGGAGTAGACGCGGGCCACATTTTTCACCACCTCGGTGCCCTTCAGCATGATGGCGTCGGTCTCGATGGTGAGGGTGCCCAGCTGTACGGGCTTGCCCTCCATCTTGACGCTGCGCCACAGCGTCTTGTAGCCCACGTAGGTGACGCGCACCAGGTAGTTGCCGTCTTGTGTGGCAGAGAGTTGGAACTGTCCGTTCTGGTTGGTCACGGTGCCTGAGACCACCGACGTGCTGTCGGTCTTGACCAGTGCCACTGTGGCCTGTATCACGGCCTCTTTCTGCTCGTTGTCAATGATGCGTCCGCTCACTGTGCGCTGTGCCTTGACGGGTGCTGCCGCCACTATCAGGGCTACAGCCAAGAGTATAAGATGTTTCATTCGGGTATGAAAAAATAATTGTTGGTTTCACATTTATACCCTTTTGACGCACGCCCACGGCAAAGGTTTAATCGGGGTCGGATAAAAAACAGAAGTTAAAGGGGCGCAGGAGTCCATTGCAGACATCATGGCAATAGAAAATATTTTACATCCCCAAAAGGGGGGTAAAGCGGACTCAGAGATAAGTGCCACTTATCTGGGAGATAAATGCCTTTTATCTCGGAGATAAGTGGCACTTATCTCTGAGGGGGATATTTGGGCTGTTTTGAGAAGAAAGAAAAAATTTTACTTCTCACCCGCAGCAAAGCGTGAATAGGTCTTGATTCTAAACTCTCAATTCTTAAAATCGCTATACCTGGAGGGCCAGCTCAATCTTATGGTCCTTGGCCATGCGGCGCAGATTGATGAGCGCATAGCGCATGCGGCCCAGCGAGGTGTTGATGCTCACGCCCGTCAGCTCGGCAATCTCCTTGAACGACAGTTGCTGGTAGAAGCGCATGTAGACCACTTCGCGCTGTGGTGCCGGCAGTTGCTCCATCATGTGCTTCACGTCGCGCAGAATCTGCTCGTTCACCATCTCCGACTCGCGGAAGCTGTCCATCACCGACACACAGCGCAGGTTTTCCAGGTTGTTGCCCTCCGTGGGCTCCACGATGTGGTGTGCCTGCTCCTGTCGGTACCAGTCCATGATGCAGTTGTGGGCTATGCGTGTGAGCCAGAACAAGAACTTGCCCGAGTCGGTGTAGAGTCCCTGCTGCAGCTTGACGATGGCCTTGACCAGCGTCTCCTGGAAGATGTCGTCGGCAAGGTCGTGGTTGCGCACCACGAACATGATGTAGGTGAATAACTTGGTCTGTGTGCGATTCAATAACTCATCGAATGCACTGTTATTGCCTTTTACGTAAAGCATGGCCAACTGTTCGTCGGTCAGTCCTTCAAACTTTTTCATTCCGTTTTTTACTTTTTTATGAAGTAAAATCTGTTCCGATAGGCAATAATATTTTGTTTTTGGGGTTAATAATTATGAGTTATCGGGTGCAAAATTATGACAAATAATTGGAACGTCCAAATTTTTATCTCACTTTTTTGGTTTTAAACTGCAAAATTGTAGGCAATTTCTGCCATTTCCCCTTGTTTGGCACCTTCAGCACCGACCCTTTGGTGTGCTTCAGCACGTATGTGGAGTCGTTCTGCCGGGTCAGTTCGGCCTCCAGGTCTTCGCTGCCGTAGTCGTTGCTCATCACCAGGCGTGCCCGCTTGTCGCTCTTCATGTCGGCGCCGACGATGAGCCAGCAGTAGGTGGTGCCCTCTTTCGAGAGGTAGCCCGCCATCTGCCCGAACACTTCCTGCCCCGGCACGGTGATGTCCTGGTCGTAGAAGTTGATGTGGAGTGCCACTTTGTATTCGTCGTTATACAGGTGGCCCCGGAATGTGGTGGAGTCAGTCTGTGCGCCCCCCGCCACTGAACAAATCAGCCCGAAGAGGGCGAATAGTGCCTTTTTCATTGCTGTCTTTTCTTTTTATATGACAAAGGTAGCGCGAAATAGTCAAATAATCAAAAAAAGTGGCGAAAGTGTGGGTTATTTAGAATATTTTAAGTAACTTTGCAGCCGTTTATAAACATTTAGCATGAATAAAGAGCTAAGAACCCCTGATTATATTTTTGAGTCAAGTTGGGAAGTGTGCAACAAGGTGGGCGGCATCTACACCGTTCTCTCCACCCGCGCAAAGACCCTGCAGGAGAAATTCCAGGACCACATAGTCTTCATCGGTCCTGACTTATGGCAAGACAAGGCGAACCCCAATTTCCGCGAGGAGAAGTCGCTGCTGGCCGAATGGCAGTGGCAGGCCAAGGAGCAGGGACTCACCGTCAGGGTGGGCCGCTGGACCGTCCCCGGCGAACCCATCGCCGTGCTGGTAGACTTCAAGCCCTTCTTCGAGCAGAAGAACGACATCTACGCCTGGGCGTGGGAGGAATATGGCGTGGACTCGCTCCATGCCTATGGCGACTACGACGAGGCATCCATGTTCTCCTGGGCCGCCGGAAAGGTGGTGGAGAGCATGGTGCGGTGGCTGGGCGACTTCAAGACCGTCTACCACGCCAATGAGTGGATGTGCGGCCTGGGTGCCCTATATATAAATAAGGTGTTGCCACAGGTGGGAACCATCTTCACCACCCACGCCACCAGCATAGGCCGCTCCATTGCCGGCAATCAGAAGCCCCTCTACGACTATCTCTTTGCCTACAACGGCGACCAGATGGCCTTCGAGCTGAACATGCAGAGCAAGCACTCCATTGAGAAGCAGACCGCCCACAACGTTGACTGCTTCACCACTGTGAGCGACATCACCGCCAACGAGTGCGTGGAGCTGCTCGACCGCCCTGTCGACGTGGTGCTGCCCAATGGCTTCGACGACAGCTTCGTGCCCAAGGGGCCTGCATTTGAGCGCAAACGGAGGCTGGCCCGCCGGCGCATGCTGGAGGTGGCCAACGCCCTGATGGGCGAGCAGCTGCAGGATGACGACACGCTCATCGTCTCGACCAGCGGCCGCTACGAGTTCCGCAACAAGGGCATCGACGTCTTCATCGAGGCCATGAACCGACTGCTGCGCGAGCGCAGCCTGAAGAAGACCGTGCTCGCCTTCATCGTGGTGCCCGGATGGGTGGGCGAAGCCCGCGAAGACCTGAAGGAGCGGCTGAAGGGCCAACAGGCTTCACAGCCCCTGGAGGTGCCCATGATTACCCACTGGCTGCACAATATGGGGCACGACAATGTGCTGAACATGATGAAGTTCTACGATATGCACAACCGCCACGAAGACCGCGTGAAGGTCATCTTCCTGCCCTGCTATCTCGACGGCAACGACGGCATCCTCAACCTCACTTACTACGACGTGGTGCTGGGCAACGACCTCTGCATCTATCCCAGCTACTACGAGCCGTGGGGCTACACGCCGCTTGAGGCCGTGGCCTTCCGCGTGCCCTGCATCACCACCGACCTGGCCGGCTTCGGCCTGTGGGCCAACAAGGAGATTGGCCATCAGGGCGAGATTGCCGACGGTGTGAAGGTGATTCACCGCACGGACTACAACTACTCGGAGGTGGCCGACTATATCAAGGACACGGTGGCACTCTACTCGCAGATGACGAAGAAGGAGACCGACAGCTGCCGCAAGAAGGCCGCTGCCCTGTCGAAGCGTGCTCTGTGGAGCGAGTTCATCAAGTACTACTACGAGGCCTACGACATTGCCCTGCGCAAAGCCTCGGAGCGGACAAAAGCATAAAAAAACGGCAAAAAGTTTGGCGGTGTCAGACTTATTGCTTACTTTTGCACCCGAGAAACTAATTCTTTCATAAAAACAATCGCAGCAAAGAATGCACAGAATGACAATGAGCACAATGGAAGACTGAGCGGTTCGACGACTGATCTGTAACAAAGTCTGTGAATCGGCCAGGAGCATTGTGCCCTTGTCTTTTCTTAGTGCGTTCTTTGACTTTTTGCTACAATTCCATTGCGTGATTTCCCCAGGCGTTGAAACGGCTGGCCACCGCTGTCTGGCCCCTACGGGGCATTTGGCTGCGCGTGGTATCCATGCTTGAAATTTGAATCACAATTATTATTGTTTTCTATGAGAAAAAGAATCCCTTATAGGGTATGCAGCTGCATGCCCAATGGCGTCGTGAAGCATCTTGAAGCACGACTGCTGAAAGAATTAGTGAATAACGCGATACACCCCATCCGCTGTGCGGAGAGTTGTAGATGGAAATATCAGAAAGGCCTGCGCATTGGCGACCTCTGCGCCGAGACAGGCCATTTCTGGTGGGCATTGAAAGTGTGGCGGCTGACCGCCAAACTGATTGAGAACAAAGACTGGGACGACTGGATCGACGTGCCTATCAACAGCGAGCGCGTCAGCCTGGCCGACGTCATCTCAGAGACAGAATATGAACTGCTGCTGAAGCGCTGCGGCAATCTGCTTCAGGCGATAGGCTACCCCGAAGCGTACTGGTGGACCCCGAAGGCCGAACATTACGCCGAGCGCTATTTCGGCCTGTACGCCTACCGCTGGCTGTTCGCCGAGAAGCATTGCGGCTACTGTTTCTTCGACCTGGACTCGGAGGAATGGGAAGACGGAATGCGCGAAGTGCGCGCCCGGTACCAGACCGAGGCGCTCTTTCGTGAGGGACAGGGCGACTTCACCCCTCAAGGCACGCAGACCGTGACCGACTACTGGAACGACGACCAGTATTCCCCCCTGGACGACCTGGCATGGTTTGAAATGAAGGGGGCCGCGTAGCTATCTTGAGACGTTGATGCCAAAGCGCAGGCCGAGGTTGAGGTTGAAGTTGAGCGGACGCTCCTGGTAGATGGTCGGCACGCTGCTCCCATTGTCAAAGTAGTAGCCCAGCCCCGGTTCGGCATAGAGGCTGAAGCTGTTGCTGAACTTATATTCGGCCCCGATGGCCCCGTCGACCGACAGCTGTAGCGGCTTGATGCCGAGGCTCTGCCGGGTGTGGCTCTTCAGCCCGTTGCTGGTCGTCACGTCCGTGTCCTTGCGCCCCCACACCATCTTCTCCACGGTGCCGCCGGCCGAGGCGTAGAGCGTGAAGTGCCTGCTGCCCCAGATGCGGTAGTTGAGGTGCAGGGGGATGCCTACGTAGACAAGCCGCTGGCGCGAGGTGACGGGCGGGGCTTGCGTGCTGCTGATGGTCGTTTGCTGGTCGTTGATTGTCGTGCGTTGGGTGATGTCGAAGTCCGACGTGTGCTGTGTCACCACGATTCCGCTCTCTATGCTCCAGCTGCGGTTGAGCTGGTAGCGCAGCGAGACACCGAAGCGGATGGGCTGATGGTGGTGGGCGTGTTCGTCGGTTTGCACTGTCTTGGTCACTTCCTCAACGGCTGGCGGGAGTGTCGGCTCTAAACCATCATTTGGACGGTCTGAGCTATCTGAGCCGTCAGGTGGCGCGCCTGTATTTCCTTGGGGGCCTTGGGGGCCTTGGGGGACACCCGGTGTTTTGGGCCCTTGCTCGTCGCCGTTTACGACCAATTGCCCTGTTGTCTGCGACAAGAACATGCTCGACGTGTTGCTGCCCGCCAGACCATTTGACAGATAGACCTTTGCCGTCAGTTTGCGCAGAGACTTTCCGGAGATTTCAGAGAGTCTGGTGGCGGCAGCAGTAGGGTGGGAGAGAGGGCGGGGGGCCTGGGTCTCCTGGGGCTCCAGGGTCTGATGGGTATTCTGGACTTCTTGGGCATGGTGGTCTTCCTTGGCTTCTTGGGCTTGATAGGTTTCTTGGGAAACCAGCGAGTCTTGGGAGGGCAGACTGTCGCTCTGCTTTGCCGTCGAGGGCTGGGCAAGGGCAAGGACGGGCTTCAGCGCCTTGTCCGTTTGCTGATGGTCCATGATGCGCTCGACCTCGTGGCTGATGGCCGTCTGGATTTGGTCGTGGCGCTGCTCTGCCTGCTCGTTCAGCGCAGCCATTTCGGCAGGACCGTCGGGCTGACTGCTGAACAGCAGCCAGCTGCCGCCGCCCACCGCCAGCACAATGGCAGCAGCGGCCGCCACGCGCCTTACATAAAGCGTCAATATGCGCCTCCGGCGGCTGGCCGCTACGGCCTGTTCCACTTCGGCCCACGCCACTTCAGGAGCAGGCTGGCGGTAGTCTGCCAACTTCTGTCTCAATTGCTGTCTCCATTGCTCTTTCATCGGATGGGTTTTTTGTGGTTTTGATAGTCGAGAATCATTTTCGCAAGCAGGTTCTTGGCCCTGCATAGTTGAGAGGTAGAACTTTTTTCTTCGATGTCCAGCAGCTTGGCTATTTCTTTGTGGCTCAGCCCCTCGAAGACGTAGAGGTTCAGCACCGTGCGATAGCCTGTGGGCAGGAGTGTCACCATCTGGTGGATGACGTCGGGCGGCACATTGCCGATGGGCGGGTCGTCGGCCTCCGGCTCAGGGGCTTCGGGCGGGTAGTCTGCCGGCAGTTGCAGTTCGCGGTGTTTCTTTTGCTTCAAGAACCTCAGCGACTGGTTGATTGCAATCTTCGTGGTCCACGCCTTTAGTGAGCCGGTGCCCCGATAGTTGAAGTCGCCGATGTGGGTGAAGATGTTGACGAGCGTGTCTTGGAACACATCTTTAGCATCTTCCTCGTTGGCGATATAGCGGGCGCACACAGCAGCAAGGGCATCGCCGTAGTGGGCATAAAACTGGCGCATCGCCGCGTTGTCGCCGCTGCGAAGTCGCTCTGTCAAGCGCTGCTCGTCGTTTACTGTCCCAAAATGAAACATTCAGAATTTATAGTCGCCCGGGCGGTGACAGCCCATAGCATTTCCTATTTCATACAGTTTGCAAAATTAAAAAGTTTTTCTGCTATATAAATACCGAAATGCTAAAATACTGCACGCCGAAACGTTAAAAAAGCAAAAAGCGGAGATTGGGAAAAACTTCCGTCGCTGTTTGATTCTTCTCGTAATCTGTCCTAATCGTAAAAAGTCACCCCAACAGAACAAATCTTTAGAGAAAACGACGCTGTTTTTTCGCTGAAAATGTTTAATTTTGCACCCCAAAAGGTAAACAGGAAGCCATAAGGCCTACACAATATGCAATACGACTATTGAAATATGACGAAAATCGACGTGGTGAAAATAGACTGTCGCAAGGCGTTGCAGGACTTTATTCGTGTGCCTTATATCATTTACCAGGACTGTCCGCAGTATGTGCCGGATATGGAAAGTGACATCTGCGACCAGCTCAATCCGAAGAAAAATACCGCTTTCGAGTTTTCCGACATACAGCCCTTTGTGGCCTATCGTAACAATGCGCCTGTGGGGCGCATCGTGGGCATTATCAACCGCAAGGCCAACAAGCGTTGGCAGAGACGCACCGTGCGTTTCTCGCTTATCGAGTTTGTTGACGACAAGGATGTTTCGGCAGCATTAATCGATGCTGTCGCACATTGGGGACAATCATTCGGCATGGACAATATAGAGGGGCCGATGGGCATCACCGATTTCGACAAGGAGGGAATGCTCATAGAAGACTTCCATCTGATGGGCACGATGAGCACCATTTATAACCCCGCCTATTACCCCCGCCACATGGAGGCTATGGGCTTCGAGAAGGAAGTGGACTGGGTGCAGATACGCATTGAGGTGCCCCAGGAGGTGCCCGCCCGCTACAGCCGTACCGCCCAGTATGTGCGCGAGCAGATGGGGCTGAAGGTCATCAAGGTGACATACAAGGATGTCATGAAGCGTGGCTACGGCAAGAAAGTCTTCGACCTGCTGAACCAAGCCTACGAGCCCATATTCGGCTTCTCGGCATTGTCTGAGAGTCAGCGCGATGAATTTCTGGAAAGGTATCTCCGCCTGATTGACAAGCAGATGATTCCCGTGGTGGAGAACGACAAGCATGAGGTGGTGGGCGTAGCCATCACGATGGGATGCCTCTCGCATGCCATGCAGAAAGCCCACGGGCATTTGTGGCCACTGGGCTGGTGGTATCTGCTGCGAGCCATGAAGTGGAAACATGAAGAGAGTGCCGAGATGCTGCTCATCGCCGTGAGGCCCGACTTTCAGGGGATGGGCGTCAATGCTCTCTTCTTCGACGACCTTATTCCTATATATAATAGGTATGGGTTCCGTTGGGCCGAAACCGGGCCGCAGTTGGAGGACAACGTGCGCGAACTGTCGCAATGGAAACCGCTGAAGCCCCAGTTTGTGAAACGCCGGAGGTGCTATGTGAAAAGATTGAAGATTGAAAATTGAAAAAAAAAGATAATAGAAAATGGAAAATAGAGTTGTAATAACAGGAATGGGCATCTGGTCGTGTCTTGGCACGACGTTGGAAGAGGTGCGTCAGTCACTCTACGACGGAAAGAGTGGCATCGTGTTCAGTCAGGAGCGTAAAGATGCGGGGTTCCGCTCGCCACTGGCAGCCGACGTGCCACTGCCCGACCTGAAAAAACTGATTGCCCGCAACCAGCGGCAGTTTATGCCTGAAGAGGCACAATATGCCTATATGGCCACACGCGATGCTCTCGAGGCAGCCCGTCTTGACATGGACTATATAGACCAGCACGAGGTGGGCATTGTCTATGGCAACGACTCGGTGGCCGAGGCAACGATGCTGGCGCTTGACAAATTCCGCCAGGCCGGCTCGACGGCTGCCTGCGGCAGTGGCGCCATCTTCCAGTCGATGAACTCCACAGTGACGATGAACCTGGCCTGCCTGTTCCACCTGAAGGGCATCAACCTGACAGCTTCGGCAGCCTGCGCCAGCGGTTCGCAGTCCATCGGTCTGGGTGCACTGCTCATTCGCAATGGCTTGCAGGAGTGCGTCGTCTGCGGTGGTGCACAGGAGGCAAATATGTATGGTGTGGCTTCGTTTGACGGCATCCAGTCGTTTGCCCTCAACGATGACCCGGTGAAGGCCAGCCGCCCCTTCGACCGCGACCGCAACGGCTTGGTGCCGGGTGGTGGCGCTGCAACCATTATTCTGGAGAGCTACGAGCATGCCGTCCGTCGTGGAGCACCCATTCTGGCAGAAATCATAGGCTGGGGATTCTCAGGCAACGGCGACCATATCTCAACACCCAATATAGCCGGACCGGCCCGCTCGCTGGAACTCTGCCTGAAGGATGCCCGAGTGGAGCCTCGCGACATAGGCTATGTCAACGCCCATGCCACCTCTACGAAGATTGGCGATGCCCGTGAGGCACAGGCCATCAGTCAGGTGTTTGGCGATTATCGTGTGCCCGTGACCTCAACCAAGAGTCAGACGGGGCATGAGATGTGGATGGCCGGCGCTTCGGAGATTATCTACTCGCTGCTGATGATGAAGAACAACTTCATTGCAGGCAGCATCAACTTTGAGAATCCCGACGACGAGACAGCCTGCATCAACGTTCTGCCCGAGACCCGCGAAGCCCAGTTCGACATCTTCCTCAGCAACTCGTTTGGCTTTGGCGGCACTAATTCAACACTTATAATAAAGGATTTTAAAAATTAAAAAGTAAAAGAAATGACAAGAGAAGAGATTATTTCACAGGTCAACGACCTGCTGGCTAACGAATTTGAAGTGGAAGTATCTGAAATCACCCCAGAGGCCAACGTCAAAGAGACACTGATGCTCGACAGCTTGAGCCTGGTGGACATGGTGGCCCTGCTGCAGTTCAACTACAAAATCACCATCCCCGTGAACGAACTGCACAAGATACAGACCTTCAACAACCTGTACGACTACATCGAACAGCATCTTCCCAAATGATATACAAGGGTGATGACGTCAAACGGCTGATTCCGCAGCGCAATCCATTTATAATGGTGGACACGCTGGAGGCGGATGGCGGCAACACCGCCGTCACGACATTGGCCGTTAGGCATGGCAATTACTTCTTGTTGCCCGACGGTACATTGGCAGAGACAGGACTCATAGAGCATATCGCACAGTCCTGTTCTGCCCTTGCAGGCTGTCAGGCCTTGGCGCGTGAGGTGTCCGACCCTCCCGTCGGCATCATTGGCGAGGTGAAGCATTTCACCTGCCATCGCCGCCCCCTCTCGGGTGAATGCCTCAAGACCACTGTCACTTTCGACATGAACTTTGGCAATGTCACAATAGCTACCGGGCAGTGCCGATTGGGGGACGAACTGATTGCTGAGGCTAATCTGAAAATATTCATTCAATGACAAACTTGTTTATCCACCTCTCCCGCTTTTTTCGCAACCATCGCGCAGTTTGCTGGCTGTCGATGATTGCGCTCTTTGCTTTTTGGGGGTTCTTCGCTTTCCAAATTCATCTGGAGGAAGACATCAACAAGCTGATGCCATCGTCGAAGAACGAGGACGGCACCACCAAGTTGGCATTTGCCGACTTGAAAATCAAAGACAAAGTTTTCCTGACGTTTGAGGGCAGCAACGCGGAAGAACTGGTAGAGGTCTGCGACGAGTTTGTCGATTCGCTTTTGGCTCGCGATGCTTCCCTTTCATCCGATGGCGGGCAGGAGGGCGGCTCGATAGGCGACATATTCTACCGTTTGGACGAGGATTTGATGCCCGATGCCATCGACTATTTGGAGGCGCACTTTCCTGCCTATATCGACACCGCCGTCTATGTGCGCTTCGACTCGCTGCTGACCCGCGAACACTTTAGCCGGCAGATGCAGCAGAACCGCGACGACCTGGAGGGAGAGTTTGGCGAGATGTTTCCCGAACTCATCCAGATGGATCCGATGGGCATGCGCGCCGTGCTGGCCGGCCAGATGGCACCACTGATGAGCGCAGGCACCTATCAGACCATCGACAACCATTTCTTTGTGCCCGACTCAACGGTCTGCATCGCCTTCATCACACCCCGCTACTCGTCCACCAATACCGGGCAGGGCTCGGCCATGTTCCAGATGATGAACGAGCAAATCGGCCAGTTTGCCACAACCCATCCGGAGGTGCGCATCAGTTATCACGGCACCCCCGCCAGCGGATTCTACAATTCCACCCAAATCAAGCACGACTTGACGACTACCATCGCTGGCGCACTCCTGTTGGTGCTGGCCTTCCTTGTTGTCTGTTTCCGTCGTTGGGACACCATTCCGCTGCTGCTGTTGCCCGTAGCTTTCGGCACACTCTTTGGCCTGGCCATGATGTACTGGCTGAAGGGCGAATTTTCACTGTTGGCCCTCGGCATTGGTGGCGTGGTGCTGGGTGTGGCCATGAGCTATGTGCTGCATGTGCTGACCCACCACCAGTATGTCAGCGACCCCGAGCAACTGCTGCGCGACCAGGTGAAGCCCGTTCTGCTGGGCTGCATCACCACCATCGGCTCCTTTGCCGGACTCCTTTTTGTCAACACCGACTTGCTGCGCGACTTCGGTCTCTTTGCTGCTTTTGCCATTCTGGGCACTACACTGTTTTCGCTGACCTATCTGCCCCAGTTCCTCGGCAGAAAGCTGAGAGAGGGCCAGCCGTTCCCAGACTTCATTGAGAAAATCAATGTCTATCCCTTCGACCGCAAGAAGCCGCTCATTGTCGTCATCTTGCTGTTGACGGTGGTCTGCATTGGCGCTTATATCGTGGGCGGCACCCACTTCGATGCCGATATGCACAATTTGGGCTACGAAGCAGAAATAACGGAGCACTCGGAAAATCTGCTCCGTGACAAAACTTATACGGGCGACAAAACCAAATACTTTGCCAGTCAGGGGCGGACAATGGAAGAGGCCATTGACAATTTCGCCCTGCTCGACCGCAAACTCGATTCGCTGCAGCGCATCGGACTGGTGAAGAGCTATACCCGCACCAACCAACTGCTGGTGCCTCTCCATGAGCAGCAGCAGCGCATAGATGCCTGGCACCGCTACTGGACCCCAGAGCGGCAGGCAACGGTCAGACAGCTCATCGGCGAGACGGCACTGCAGGCCGGTCTGCGCCCTGAAGCCTTCGACGCCTTCTTCGAAGCTGCCAATGCCGACTATCAGCCTGAAGCACTCTATGAGGCTGACCTGATTCCAGAGGGCTATCTGTCCACACTGACCGAGCAGTCTTATGGAGGCGACTATCTGGTGTTCACCTCAGTACGCTGTCAGAACGATTCCGTTCGCAGCAACGACAGCGACTATATCCGCATCTGCGATGCCGTGAGCAGCAGCCCCAACCTGCTGGTGCTCGACACCTACTATTATACCACTGACACGCTGATTCAGATGAGCCGCGATTTCGACACGTTGCAGTGGCTGTCCATGGCATTTGTCTTTGTGGTGCTGCTCCTGTCGTTCCATTTCAACTGGCGCCACACCTTGTTGGGCTTTGCCCCCATCCTGCTCAGTTGGCTTATCGTCCTGGGTGTGATGAATCTGTTTGGCGTCCAGTTCAACCTTATCAGCATCATCATTTCCACGTTTATCTTCGGCATCGGTGTCGACTACAGCATATTTGTGATGAATGGGCTCATTCAGGGCAATCTGCAATTCCATAAGACTGCTGTCCTGCTCTCTGCCATCATCCTCATCGTCACCGTCAGCAGCATGCTCTTGGCCCAGCATCCCGCCATCCGCAGCGTCGGCTTCTCCACGCTCGTCGGACTGCTCTCTGCTGTCATCCTTTCCTATGTTCTGCAACCCGCCATTTATAATAAGGTGAAATAGTTGAAGAAATGAAGTATGAAGTAGTGATAATAGGCAGTGGGCTGGGTGGACTCATCTGCGCCCATCAGTTGGCTAAGAGCGGCCGTAGCGTGGTGGTGCTTGAACGTGAGCGCCAGCTGGGCGGCTGTCTGCAGAGTTACCGCCGGGGCGAAGTAGAGCTCGATACTGGCATGCACTATGTAGGCGGACTGGCCGAGGGTCAGCATCTGTACGACGCTTTCGATGCTTTGGGGCTGATGAAGTTGCCCTGGCATAAACTCGATGCCGACGGTTTCGACCTGATAATTATTGGCGGACAGACGTTCCCGATGGCCGAAGGTTACGACCGCTTTGCCGACACCCTGAGCAGTTATTTCCCCCAGGCGCGTGAGGCGCTGTGGCAGTATGTGGAGATGCTGCGCCGTCTGCCCTCAATTGACGAGATTGCCCATGTGAACGCTTACGACTATCTGACGACGCTCTTCCGTGACCCCTTGCTCGTCAATGTGGTGGCGGGGGCGGCCATGAGAATGGAACTCCAGCGCGAGTCGCTGCCGCTGTTCAATCTGGCCCACGGCACGAGCAGCTATATCCAGAGCAGCTGGCGGCTGAAAGGCAGCGGAAACCTGATTGTCAACTCGCTGGTCGGCGACATTGAAGCGGCCGGCGGAGTGGTCTGCCGTCAGACTGAAGTCACCGAGCTGAAAGAGCAGGGTGGCAGAATTGTGGCCGCTGTATGTGCCGACGGCAGCGTCGTCGAGGGCGACATCTTCATCAGCAACGTGCATCCGCAACTGACTTTTGGTTGGCTGAAAAACTCCAACGTACTGAAAACCATGTTCCGCAGACGCATTGCCGCACTGGACAACACGTTTGGCATGTTCACCGCGTCGCTGGTGCTCAAACCGGGCGCGCTGCCGTATTTCAACCACAACAAATACGTCTACAGAGAGGCCAACGTCTGGGAACCCTCTCACCTGACTGCCCAAAGCGTGATGAATGTAGACCGCGTCATGGTGAGTTGCCGTGTGCCAGAGGACGGGGGGACGTGCACCCGTCTGGTAGACCTCCTGACGCCGCTGCCCTGGTCGATGTGCCAGCCGTGGGAAAACACCGTGGTAGGGCGGCGCGGACAGGACTATAAACAGATGAAGGAGCGGGTGGCTGAAGGCTGCATCCGGCTGGCCGAGCAAGTCATTCCAGGACTGTCCACGATGGTTGAGCGGCAATACACCAGTACACCGCTGACCTGGCGCGACTATACGCTGTCGCCCTGCGGCTCTGCCTTTGGTGTGCGAAAGGATTGCCGCAACTCGCTGATGACCATGCTCTCGCCCCGCACTCCTGTCCCCAACCTGTACTTGACGGGCCAGAGCCTTGTGCTGCACGGGCTGGAGGGGGTGACTAAAACAGCATTCAATACATTGAAATCAATAATGAATTAGAATATGATGAACTACGCATTAATAACTGGTGGCAGCAGGGGCATCGGCCGCGCCATTGCAGTAAGACTGGCCCAGCAGGGCTACCACATCTTGATTAACTATGCCAGCAATGAGACCGAGGCCCAAAAGACGCTGGAACTCTGCAACGGACAGGGTGAACTGTTGCCCTTCGACGTGAGCGACAGCCAGCAGACCCGTGCCGCTATTTCCGACTGGCAGGGTCGGCACGAGGGAGAATACATCTCCGTGGTAGTGAACAATGCCGGCATCCGCCGCGACAATGTGATGGCCCTGATGCCCGAAGCCGACTGGCATCGTGTGCTCGACATCACCTTGTCGGGCTTCTACAATGTCACCCAGCCGCTGCTGCCCGCTATGCAGCTCCATAAGTTCGGGCGCATCATCAATATGGCCAGCGTCAGCGGACTGAAAGGACTGCCGGGGCAGACCAACTACTCGGCTGCCAAGGGCGGTGTCATTGCTGCCACCAAGGCATTGGCACAAGAGGTGGCACGCCGCAACATCACCGTCAACGCCATCGCCCCGGGCTTCATCCGCACCGATATGACAGAAGGCCTCGACGAGGCTACGCTGAAGAAGCAGATTCCCATGGGTCGTTTCGGCACCCCTGAAGAAGTGGCCGAAGCCGTGGCTTTTCTTGTGTCGCCGCAGGCTGGTTACATCACTGGCAACGTCATTTCAATCAATGGCGGACTGTACACTTAGCGGGCTACTCTCTAAAAGAGTAATGAGAAATAAGTCAATAGCAACGATTACAAAAACGATTATAAATATGAAAGCGAGACATCTGCAAGTTATATTATTCGTCATCTGCTCATTGTTGTTCAGCCCTGTAGGGGCACAGACCGTTACGCGCACGCAGCATCGTGCTGCCATGGCTCAGGATGCCGTGACCACCGGCGATGTGACCATCCGCAAACCTGAATATATTTGCATCTCGACCGATGGCGGCAAGGAGCAGCTCATCATGGACGGCACAAAGTTCACCATGACGATGGGGGGCAAGCAGCACGTCACCGACAGCCGGAAGAATGCCCAGTTTGCCACCTTCCACTCTGTGCTGAAAGCTGTCATCAACAATCAGCCCATCCCTACAACCGACGAACTGACCGTCAGCACCAAGAACGGCCAGAAGACTCTCACCATCACACCCTCGCCGAAAAAGCGACAGCTTTTCACCTCGTTTGTCCTGGTGGTCGATGCCAAAACCTCTGCCATCCGCAATCTCCGCATGAATGGCCGCAAAGGCGACTATACTGAATATATGTTCAAGTAAGCATTTTTTTCCGAATCCGCTTGCGGGTTCGGATTTTTTTTCGTAACTTTGCCGACATGACAGATAAGAGCAGATATGTACGTTTCGACTGGGCCATCAAGCGCATCCTCCGCGACAAAGCCAACAAGGAGGTGCTCGAGGGCCTCATCACCGTGTTGTTGGGCTACCCCGTTACCATCACCGAGATTCTGGAGAGCGAGGGCAACCAGGATGCACGCGAGGACAAAACCAACCGCGTGGACGTGAAAGCCAGGACCTGCCAGGGGGAGTACATCATCGTCGAGGTGCAGCTCACCAAAGAGCGCGACTTCTTCCAACGCATCCTCTTCGGCACGGCCAAGAGCATTACCGACCAGATTAGTACGGGGCAGGACTATGGCGTCATCAAGAAGATATACTCCGTCAACATCCTGTATTTCGACTTCGGCTGCGGCGACGACTATGCCTACCACGGCGTCACCACCTTCCGCGGAATGACGAAGACAGAGTCCGTGCTCCGCTACAACAACGAGAAGGAAGAGCGCTACATCAGCGAGAGCACCAAGCGCATGACGATGCCCGGCGAGGTGTTTCCCGAATACTTTCTGTTGCTCGTCAGCCATTTCAACGAGGTGGCCCGCACACCCATAGAGGAGTGGATGGAGTATCTGAAGGATGCCGTCATCCGCGAAGACACTACTACTCCCGGCTTGCAAGCTGCCCGCGAGAAACTGGCATTTATGAGTATGACGGACAAGGAGCGCCGTGCCTATGAAGACTATATGGTCAGCGTCCATGCCGCCCGCGACGCCTGGGAGACCATCAGGGACGAAAGCCGCGCTGAAGGCCGTGCTGAAGGTCTCGTCGAAGGTCGTGCTGAAGGTCGTGCCGAAGGTCGTGCTGAAGGTCGTGCTGAAGGTCGTGCTGAAGGTCGTGCTGAAGGTCGTGCCGAAGGTCGTGCTGAAGGTAAGTACCAGAAAGCCTTGGCCGTAGCCCGCCAGATGAAGGCCGACGGACTGCCTCTCCAGACGATTGCCAGATACACGGCACTGACTGTTGAGGAGATAGCCGCCCTGTGAGCAACCACTTGTTCTGTAGGAAATAAGGACATATAGAGAGCCATCGGTGGCGGTGGCATACATAGGCACAGCAACTGTGGTTTGCGGTTCGCAGGGCGTGAGCTCCAGCGGCGCCGCCGACGACATCAACTACGGTGGCGTGGACACGGAGGGCACGAAAGACCCGGCCTCACGCCGGCATAACGTTTGGGACGAGGAGGAAGACGACGAAGAAGACTTCTGATTTGCAGTGCGTTATCGTGACACCCAACTTCCGGGGCCGTACCGCCGAACCATCGGTGGGGTGGCCCCGGAAGCATCGTTGAGCGGCAGTGCTGGTTCTGGCGCGGTTTTCTTGTTCTTTTTTGCTTTATTTATATCAATATTTGTGATTGTCTATGCAAAATCCTTGCATTTCTTGCTGATTTTAGGGGAAAAATGATTACCTTTGCCGCCGAATATCAAACACTTTTAAGGTAAATCAAGAATTATGAAGATTAAAGCAGACTACGTGAACGCTCCGCTGTGGAAGGAGCTGACTGTGAAATCAAGTCTCCCCGAGGAGCTGAAGTGTCTCGACGAGATTGCCCACAACCTGTGGTGGGTGTGGAACTATGAAGCCCGCGACCTGTTTCGCGACCTTGACCCTGAGCTGTATCACGACGTGAAACACAACCCCGTGATGCTGCTGGAGCGCCTGAGCTTCAACCGCAAGGACGCCATTCTGAAGGACAAGGCCCTGATGAAGCGCATCCATGAGGTCTACAAGCTGTTCCGCGCCTATATGGACGTGGCTCCCGACAAGAAGCGTCCCTCCGTGGCCTACTTCTCGATGGAGTACGGCATGCACTCGGCCCTGAAGATCTACTCCGGCGGTCTGGGCATGCTGGCCGGCGACTATCTGAAGGAGGCCAGCGACTCGAATGTCGACATGTGCGCCGTGGGCTTCCTCTACCGTTACGGCTACTTCACCCAGAGCCTGTCGATGGACGGCCAGCAGATAGCCAACTACGAGGCCCAGAACTTTACCAGTCTGCCCATTGTGCGCCAGCTCGACGAGAATGGCAACCCCATGGTGGTCGAGGTGCCCTATATGAACTACGTGGTGCACGCCTACGTGTGGTGTGTCAACGTGGGCCGCATCAAGCTCTATCTGCTCGACACCGACAATGAGATGAACTCTGAGTTCGACCGCCCCATCACCCACAGCCTTTACGGCGGCGACTGGGAGAACCGCCTGAAGCAGGAAATCCTGCTGGGCATCGGCGGCGTGCTGACGCTGAAGAAGCTGGGCATCCGCAAGCAGATATACCACTGCAACGAGGGCCACGCCGCCCTGTGCAACCTGCAGCGCCTGTGCGACTACATCGAGGAGGAGCACCTGACGTTCAACCAGGCCATGGAGCTGGTGCGCGCCAGCGGCCTTTACACCGTCCACACACCGGTGCCCGCCGGCCACGACTACTTCGACGAGGGCCTCTTCGGCAAGTATATGGGTGGCTATCCGCAGCGCCTCGGCATCACGTGGGATGAGTTCATCGGCATGGGCCGCACCAATCCCGACGACCACGGCGAGAAGTTCTGCATGTCGACCTTTGCCTGCAACACCTGCCAGGAGGTCAACGGCGTGTCGAAGCTGCACGGATGGGTGTCGCAGAAGATGTTCTCGCACATCTGGGAGGGCTACTTCCCCGAGGAGAACCACGTGGGCTACGTCACCAACGGTGTGCACTTCCCCACATGGTGTGCCACAGAGTGGCGCCGCGTCTACGCCAAGTATTTCGACAAGAACCACATGGCCGACCAGTCGAACGAGGAAATCTGGCGCGGCATCTACGACTGCCCCGACGAGGAGATCTGGGCCACCCGCATGGCTCTGAAGCAGAAGCTCTTCGACTACATCAAGGAGCAGTTCCGCGACACGTGGCTGCGCAACCAGGGCGACCCCTCGCGTGTGCTCGGCCTGATGGACCGCATGAACCCCAACGCGCTGGTCATCGGTTTCTGCCGCCGCTTTGCCACCTACAAGCGTGCCCACCTGCTGTTCACCGACGAGGCCCGTCTGGCCAAGATTGTCAACGACCCCGAGCATCCCGTCATCTTCCTCTTCGCCGGTAAGGCTCACCCCGCCGATGGCGCCGGGCAGGGCCTCATCAAGCGCATCTTCGAGATTTCGCAGCGTCCGGAGTTCCTGGGCAAGATCATCTTCCTTGAGGACTACGACTTCCTGCTGGCCCGCCGCCTCGTCTCTGGCGTGGACATCTGGATGAACACCCCGACACGTCCGCTCGAGGCATCGGGCACCAGCGGCGAGAAGGCCGAGATGAACGGTGTGGTGAACCTCTCAGTGAAAGACGGCTGGTGGCTGGAGGGCTATCGCGAGGGTGCCGGATGGGCACTCACCGAGAAGCGCACCTACCAGAACCAGGGCTATCAGGACCAGCTGGATGCCGCCACCATCTACTCGCTGCTTGAGAACGAGATTATTCCTCTTTATTATAAGAAGAACAAGAAGGGCATCAGCGAGGGCTGGATCAAGGTCATCAAGAACAGCATCGCACAGATTGCCCCCCACTACACCATGAAGCGCCAGCTGGACGACTACTACTCGAAGTTCTACGAGAAGGAGGCCAAGCGCTTCAAGGAAATCTCGAAGGACGGCTACCGTCTGGCCAAGGACATCGCCCTCTGGAAGGAGACCGTGGCCGAGCGCTGGAACGGCATCCGCGTGGTGAGCTGCGAGTGGGACATCCCCTCTACAGGCCTGGAGACCGGCACCAAGTACAACCTGCGCTACGTCATCGACGAGCAGGGTCTGGACGATGCCGTCGCCCTGGAGAAGGTGAACGTCTACACCGACAAGAACGGCGAGGAGCGCATCTACAGCATTGAGCCGCTGAAGATGGTGGCCCGCGAGGGCAACAACTACACCTTCGAGGCACAGCTGTCGCCCCGTCAGGCCGGCGAGTACCGCTGTGCCGTGCGCCTCTATCCGAAGAACAGCCTGCTGCCTCACCGCCAGGACTTCTGCTACGTGAAGTGGCTGGAACTGCCTGCCATGAATGCCTAATCGCCGCCTCTTTTCAAGGCAAGCAATGCGATAATTAAAAAAGTTTTTACATCTCTGACAGGAGGGTAAAGCGGACTTAGAGATAAGTGCCTTTTATCTGGGAGATAAGTGCCTTTTATCTCCGAGATAAGTGGCACTTATCTTTTAGGGGGGTATTTGGGCCGTTTTCAAAAAAACTGACAAAGTTGGTACTCCGGGCAGCGGGGACCTTCCGGTGTTTCGATGTCATTATAGTTTTATGTCCGGGTCGATTTGGTTTTCGCTCCGGGCATTTTTGTAAAAAAATCGGGGCGAAGCGTGTTTATTATCGGAAAAAGTTGTAATTTTGCAGCGTCTATCAATGACTTCACCCGCTTATGTTCCAGACAACCGACCCGACATTGACATTTTTCGTAGTGCTGCTCATCATTCTGCTGGCGCCTATCGTGATGAGCAAGCTGCGCATTCCCCACATCATCGGCATGGTGCTGGCAGGTATGGCCATCGGCCCCCACGGGTTGGGCGTGCTGGTGCGCGATGCGTCGTTTGGCACCTTCGGTCAGGTGGGCCTCTACTACATCATGTTCCTGGCCGGTCTGGAGATGGACATGGAGAGCGTGAAGCGGAGCAAGCGCCACTTTCTGGTTTTCGGCCTGCTCACGTGCCTGCTGCCGTTGGGCCTGACCTATGCCGTGGCACGCCTTGCGCTTGACTATGGCCATGCCACGTCGTTCCTGCTGGGCTGCATCATGGCTTCCAATACGCTCATTGCCTATCCCATCATCGGGCGCTATGGCCTGCAGCGTCACCCCTCGGTGGCGCTGAGTGTGGGGTCGTCTATGATTTCGCTCTTCCTGGCGCTGGTCATGCTGGCAGCTCTGACGGCCCGCTACACCTTTGTGCTGCCTGTGCCGTCGCTGTCCGGCGGACTGTCGGCCCCAGCCTCTCAGGTGCTGTTCTGGCTGTTGTTCCTGGTCAAGTTGGCGGCCTTCCTGGCAGGCGCCGTGTTCTTCATCCCCCGGCTGACGCGCTATTTCCTTCGACGCTACAGCGATGCGGTGATGCAGTACGTCTTCGTCATGTCGGTCATGTTCCTCTCGGCGGCCCTCACCACGGCCATCGGTCTTGAGGGCATCGTGGGCGCGTTTATCAGCGGCCTGATATTGAATAGGTATATACCGAAGGTGTCGCCCCTGATGAACCGCATCGAGTTCATCGGCAACGCCCTGTTCATCCCCTACTTCCTCATCGGCGTGGGCATGCTCATCAATGTGCGCACGGTGCTGGAGGGTGGCAGTGTAGTGTGGGTGGTGCTGCTCATTGCCTTCATCGGCACCTTTGGCAAGGCTTTGGCGGCCTACGCGTCGAGCCTGCTGTTCCGCCTGCCCCAGCGCGACGGCAACATGATGTTCGGCCTCACGTCGGCCCATGCCGCCGGTGCCATCGCCATGGTGATGGTGGGCATGCGGCTCGACATTGTGAACGACGATATGCTGAACGGCGTGGTGATGATGATTCTCGTCACGTGCATCATCTCGACGATGCTCACCGAGAGGTCGGCCCAGGCCATCGTCCTGCATGAGAAGAGCCATCTGAAGAGCGAGAAGGCCGATGCCGACGACGAGAAGATTCTGCTCTGCGTGAAATATCCGGAGATAGCGCCCCAGCTGCTCCACCTGGCGCTGCTGATGCGCAACCAGCAGCTGAACCGCGGGCTGGTGGCCCTCAACGTGGTCTACGACGACGAGCAGGCGCTGGCGCTGCGCGACCAGGGGCTGCGGCTGTTGGAGAGGCTGCAACAGCAGGCCAGCGCCAGCGAGGTGGGCATGCAGACACAGGTGCGCCTGGCGTCGAACATTGCCAACGGCATCAAGCACGCCTTCCGCGAGTTTGCCTGCTCCGAGGTGGTGATGGGCATGCACGTGCACACCGACGTGAACCCTAAGTTCTGGGGCGAGTTCATACAGAGCCTCTACAACGGCCTGAACCGGCAAATCATGCTCATCCGACTGGTGCAGCCTCTGAACACGGTGCGCCGCATACAGGTGGCCGTGCCGTCGAGGGCGCACTACGAGCCGGGCTTCCGCCGGTGGCTGGAGCGGCTGTGCCGCATTGCCGAGGTGCTGGAGTGCCTCATCGAGTTCCACGGCAGGGCAGACTCGTTCAAACTCATTGCCGAATATATCGAGGCCAGCCACAAGGGCGTGCGCGTGCAATACACGCCGATGGCCCACTGGAACGAGCTGCCCAGCCTGGCCGCCACCATAGCCAAAGACCATCTGTTTGTGGTGGTGACAGCCCGAAAAGGCACCATCTCCTACAAGAACGCGCTGGAGCGCCTGCCCGACGAGCTGCAGCAGCACTTCAGCGGCACCAACCTGATGATAGTCTTCCCCGACCAGTACGGGTCGCCCAAGGAAGACCGCATGAGTTTCACCGAGGCACAGCACCACGAGGAATCGTCCATCTACGACACCATATTAAAATATATCCATAAGAAATGATTGAACTTACCGACATCACCAAGAGCTTCGGCTCCCTGCAAGTGCTCAAAGGCATCGACCTCCACATAGACAAGGGCGAGGTGGTCAGCATCGTCGGGCCCAGCGGTGCGGGCAAGACCACGCTGCTGCAAATCATCGGCACGCTGGACCGCCCGGACAGCGGCAGCGTCACCGTAGACGGCACCGATGTCATCCGCTTGTCGGAAAAGGCATTGTCCGACTTCCGCAACCGTCGCCTGGGCTTCGTCTTCCAGTTTCACCAGCTGCTGCCGGAGTTCACCGCGCTGGAGAACATCATGATTCCGGCCTACATCGGTGGCACGTCCACCCGCCAGGCCAAGGCGCGGGCCCAGGAACTGCTGCAGTTCATGGGTCTCAGCGACCGCGCCGGACATAAGCCGGCACAGCTCTCCGGCGGAGAGAAGCAGCGCGTAGCCGTGGCGCGGGCGCTGGTGAACAACCCCGCCGTCATCCTGGCCGACGAGCCGTCGGGCAGTCTGGACACCCGCAACAAGGAGGAGCTGCACCGCCTCTTCTTCGACCTGCGCGACCGCTTCGGACAGACCTTCGTCATCGTCACCCACGACGAGACCCTGGCCACCCTCACCGACCGCACCGTCCACATGCGCGATGGCCTGCTGGAGGTGGCAGCGGGCGTCAGCACCTTTTGATATGGGCTTTGTGTCGCTCGTTTAGTAAGTCGCACAACTCCTGAACCTTTATGCTCGTGCCGGTGGTGGAGATGTTCTCCTGAGCATTCACTAACCGACGGTTCAGCTTGCGGACGCTGCGGTCAAGGACATTCGTTTCGTCCAACTTCTGTCGCTCTACGGCGGGCTTGTAGTGGACAGCGACAAATTGCTGATTTTTCATCTTCACTACCTCAAAAGACTTCACGTCGGCAAAACGGATAACCGACTGCTTCATGCCCTCGCAAATAACGGCCTCGTCGGTAATTGTCAGGAACGGCTTGCCCATTAGCCTTTCCTTCAGCGTGTCATAGAGCATATAGAGGCCACCCAAGCCGAAGAACGCAACACCTATCCAACCTACGACGATATGGAATCCGTTGGTAGAGTGACTAATCATGAGGAAACTCATAACTGCAAAAGCGAGACTCGCTAAGACCAAAAGAAACATCCGCCAAGGAGAGTGGTAGATTCTGATTGTTTCCATTATTCCACTATTTGTTTTAAGAGAATTTCCCAATTAAGCTTGCTTCTCCTTATATTCAATCATCAGTTCGTCTGCCAGATATTCGTCGCTGCGGCAATGCATATCGGCCACACCCTCACTAATGAACTTATATGTGTCGGAATCGTAGAAGAAAGCCAGGGCATCCTCCAGCGCCAGCCCCGATTCCTTTGCAAAGATAGCAACTATCCTTGCATACTTCATTTGCAATATCGTCTTGTTTGCCTCCATAATTACACTTTCTCTGCTTTGATGAAATGAAGATGGCGGTCGAGCATCTGCCCATTTAGGATGCATAACTGATGGTTCGGCTTCACGTATTTCAACCGTCCGAGAGCCTCCTCTTTGGTGATGATGCCGGCGAAATACAGGTCAACCGTATTGAACACTTTGTCGTTGGCCACGCCGCCCGAAACGGCATCATACGTCTGTCCCGTTGGCAATCCCTTCCGGCAGAGTGCCACGTAGTCGAGCCATTCCTCGTTATAGCTTGGGAACGACTTTGTAACGAACTCCGGCGTTTCCTCGTCCAGTTCATACTCGTTGATAAAAGCCTCCTTACCCCTCCGTGTAAAGCGTTCCGCATAGCGCACTGCCTGATTGCGTATAGCGGTCAGATAGAAGCCCCGGCCGAAGTCCAGTTTGTCTCGAGAGTGCAGCACATCGGGATTCTCAATGCAAAGTGTTGATGCGTGATAAAGAATCATGTTAGTGCCCCCTTTTCCTTCAACACTTCGGTCAATTCTTCTACAAGATAGTCTTTGCTGAACGTATGTAGCACGTCGTAGCAGGGCACGATATAGTCGTTCAGCACGCCCGACGAGCGCAACGCGCCATAAACCTGCGACGCACTCATACGAAGCGCGTCCGACAGACTGCCCACGCAGAATGTGATGAAATCCAAATGTTCCGTTCTCATGCTCCAATTGCTTGTATCGCGTGCAAAGTTACTAAAGATTTTTGAGAATAATGTCACTTTGACCATATTTTATATAATATTTTGCTGATTCCGTAATCTTTTTGGATGAAGTAATAATAAAAGCCCGTTGTAGTCCGTTGAATATATATGATAGCATTAGGTAAATTCAACACTCTGCGCATTGACCATAGCGCAGACCACGGCCTCTACCTGAGCGGCGACGAGGCCACCGGCGACATCCTGTTGCCCAACCGATACGTCACCCCCGGCATGAGGGTGGGGGAGGAAGTCACCGTGTTCGTCTACCTCGACCAGGACGAGCGCATCATAGCCACCACCGAGACACCGTTGGCCCAGGTGGGCGAGTTCGCCTTCCTCCGCGTGGCCTGGACCAACAAGTATGGCGCCTTCCTGCACTGGGGGCTGCTGAAAGACCTGTTCTGCCCCTTCCGCGAGCAGAAGCAGCCCATGCAGCGTGACAAGGGCTACATTGTCTACGTGAAGGAAGACGAGGCCACCCACCGCCTGATGGCCACCGCCAAGGTGGAGCGGTATCTGGAGCACACGCCGCCCGACATCAGCCACTTCAGGCATGGCGACGCCGTGGAGGCCCTGGTGTGGCAGAAGACCGACCTGGGATTCAAGGTGATAGTGTGGAGAGCCGATGACGACGCTCCCCGCCGCTACTATCAGGGTCAGCTCTACGACAACCAGATATTCCAGCCCCTGCGCACCGGCGACCGCGTGACGGCATACGTAGACCATATCCGCCAGGACGGCAAGACCGACCTCACCCTGCAGCCCACGGGCCACCGCCACACCCTCGACTTTGCCGAGACGCTGCTGCGCTATCTCTACGAGAACGGCGGCCGCTGCGACCTGGGCGACAAGAGCGACGCCGAACTCATCTACGACCGCTTCAAAGTGTCGAAGAAAGCCTACAAGCGTGCCATCGGCGACCTTTATCACCGCCGCCTCATCACCATTGCCGACGACGGCGGCATCAGTCTCACCCAAAACGACCAAGCCCGATGAGAACCATTGCACTACTGCTGCTGGCCCTGCTGTGCCGGCAGCCATCGGCGGCCCAACAGCGCGAAGTGCTGTTCGAGACCACCGCCGGCAACATCCGCATCGCCCTCTACGACGATACGCCCGTGCACCGCGACAACTTCCTGAAACTGGTTGGTGAGCACTTCTACGACTCGCTGCTCTTCCACCGTGTCATCAAGAACTTTATGGTGCAGAGCGGCGACCCCGCCAGCCGTCGTGCCGAGCCTGGTGTCATGCTTGGCGGCGGCGACCTGGGCTACACCCTGGAGCCGGAGTTCCGCCTGCCCACGCACTACCATCGCCGGGGTGCCGTGGCCATGGCCCGCGAGGGCGACAGGGTCAACCCTGAGCGACGCAGCAGCGCCTGCCAGTTCTACATCGTCAGCGGCAAGACCTACAGCACGAAAGAGCTGCAGGCCATTGCCGAAAAGGTGGACACCGCCACCTGTGGCCAGGCCAAGATGACCTCGGAAATGTTCTGGGCCTACCGCAAGCAGGGCGGCGCGCCCCACCTCGACGGCCAGTACACCGTCTTCGGCGAGGTGAAAGAGGGCATGGACGTGGTGGAACGCATGCAGAAAACCTTCACCGACGACTACGACCGGCCTGTCGACGACATCCGCATTTTGCGTGCAACAGTCATAAAATAGGCTTTTTAAGTACGAAAAGAACAAAAAAAAGTAAAAAGTTAGTCGTATATAAAAAAAAGTTAGTACCTTTGCACCTCGAAATCCAAAGTAGTATGTGTTGCCTGGAGCAGTTTAAGATTGATTTGAAGGGACTTGCCGAGGAGCAGACGCCCCTGGCGTACAGCCTTGACGACCAGTTTTTCCAGTCGATAGACAGCACATTGGTGCAGGGAGGCTCATTGCACGTGTCGGGGTCTATACGCAAGGCCGTCGGCTTTTTTGAGTTGCAGCTGCACACCGTCGGATTCGTGCGCATTCCCTGCGACCGCTGCCTTGACCTGATGGAGCAGCCCATTGAGACTGACCAGCGGCTGGTGGTGAAGCTGGGGAGCGAAGCCCTGGAGACAGATGATGTCATCGTCGTGGACGAGAGGGATGCCCTGCTCGACACGTCGTGGCTCATCTACGAGTCGATAGCACTGGCGGTACCCATCCAGCACGTTCATCAACCTGGCGATTGCAACGATGCTATGATGCGAATGTTGGAAGAACACTCGGCTGCCCGAAGCAGCGATGCGGACGCCCAGCCCACCGTCGACCCGCGATGGGAGAAACTGAAAAGTTTAAAAGTTTAAAAATCAAAAACAAAAAACTAATAATAATACAATTATGGCACATCCTAAAAGAAGACAATCGAGCACACGTACCGCAAAACGCCGTACCCACGACAAAGCTGTAGCACCCACACTGGCCATCTGCCCCAACTGCGGTGCCTACTACGTGTATCACACCGTATGCCCCACCTGCGGCTACTACCGTGGCAAGGTGGCCATCAAGAAAGAGGACGAAGTTGCTGAGTAATTGATGGGAAAGATTAACGCGATAATCACCGGCGTAGGAGGGTATGTGCCTGACTATATCCTGACCAACGAGGAGCTGTCGCGCATGGTCGACACCAACGATGAGTGGATTATGTCGCGTGTCGGCATCAAGGAGCGCCGCATCCTCACCGAAGAGGGTCTGGGCACTTCCTACATGGCGCGCAAGGCTGCCAAGCTGCTGATGAAGAAGACTGGCGCCACACCGGAGTCCATCGACGCACTCATAGTGGCTACTTCTACTGCCGATTATCATTATCCTTCTACCGCCAGCATCGTCATAGGCAAGTTGGGCCTGCCCAATGCCTTCGCCTTCGACCTGTGGGGGGCCTGCTGTGGATTCGTCTACAGCCTTGACGTGGCCTCGGCCATGATTCAGAGTGGCCGCTTCAAGCGCATCATTGTCATCGGAGCCGACAAGATGTCGTCGGTGACCGACTACAAGGACCGCCAGACCTGCCCCCTCTTTGGCGACGGCGCTGCCGCCGTGATGGTGGAAGCCACCGACGAGGAGAACATCGGACTGATCGACTCCTATCTGCGCACTGACGGTCTGGGGCTGCCTTTCCTCCACATGAAGGCCGGCGGCTCAGTGAGTCCTGCCAGCCACTTCACCGTGGACCACCACATGCACTTCACTTACCAGGAGGGCCGCACCGTCTTCCGCTATGCCGTGACCGACATGAGCGACGACTGCGCCATCATTGCCGAGCGCAACCACCTGGACAAGGATAGCATACAGTGGGTGGTGCCCCACCAGGCCAATATGCGCATCATCGAGGCCGTGGCCCGCAGGCTCGACATCCCGATGGAGAAGGTGATGGTCAACATCGAGCGCTACGGCAACACGTCGGCAGCCACCATCCCTCTGGCTTTGTGGGAATACGAGCCGCAGCTCAAGAAGGGCGACAACGTGATTATGACGGCCTTCGGAGCCGGATTCGCCCACGGGGCAAACTATCTCCGCTGGGCATACGACGGGAAATGACCCCTTCGCCCGAAGCCACAAACTCGCCCATACTGGAGTTGCAGCGGCAACGCATGCTGTTGCAGATGGAGTATGAGCAGGAGAAGGCGGCCTACAAGCAGCAAGCCGAGGCCATAGGTCTGCGAAGACTGGTGGAGCGAGGCGACGCATGGCTGCCCGTGCGCATGGGGCGCAGTTACTACAACTCTCTCAACCAACTGTGTGTGGAGGCATTCCGCACGCAACAAGACGATGACGAGGCCGACCATAACTTCGAGTTTGGTCGGCCTGTTATGTTTTTCTCTGTCGGCGACGAGGCGGCAGTCACTTACCACTTTGGCGGAAACGTCAGTTTCGTCGACGGCGACCGCATGGTGGTGGCCGTGGCCGACGGGGCACCCATCACCGACCTGCTGCAACCCGCCGACGGGCGGCAGGTGGGCGTGCAGCTCTTCTTCGACGAGACCAGCTATCGGCTGATGTTCGAAGCCCTGGAGCGAACCATGAGGGCAAAAGGGCGTCTGGGCTATCTGCGCGACCTGTTCTACACCCGGCAGAAAGCCGAGACCTTCACATTCCCCGATATGGGTTTTGAGTATCTGAACAAGACACAGGAGCACGCCGTCAACGAGGTGCTGCGGGCCAAGGATGTGGCCGTGGTGCACGGCCCTCCCGGCACAGGCAAGACCACCACGCTGGTGGAGGCCATCTATGAGACCCTGCGGCGCGAAAGCCAGGTGCTGGTATGCGCCCAGAGCAATATGGCCGTCGACTGGATTTCGGAGAAGCTGGTGGACCGTGGGCTCAACGTGCTGCGCATAGGCAATCCCACACGGGTCGACGACAAGATGCTCTCCTTCACCTACGAGCGCCGCTTCGAGGCCCATCCCGACTATCCGCAGCTGTGGGCCATACGCAAGGCCATACGCGAACTGCGGCAGACCAAGAAGCGCACAGACAACTGGCACCAGAAGATGGACCGGCTGAAGGGCCGTGCCGTAGAGCTGGAACTGCGCATCAACGCGCAGCTCTTTGGCGAGGCACGTGTCATCGCATCAACCCTGGTGGGCTCGGCCAACCGGCTGCTCGACGGCATGAAGTTCGGCACACTCTTCATAGACGAGGCGGCCCAGGCACTGGAGGCCGCCTGCTGGATTCCCATACGTAGGGCCAGCCGCGTCGTCTTTGCAGGCGATCACTGCCAGCTGCCACCGACGGTGAAATGCTACGAGGCCCTGAAAGGCGGTCTCGGACGGACGCTGATGGAGCGCATCTGTGCCCAGAAGCCCGAGGTGGTGACCCTGCTTCGGATGCAGTACCGCATGCACGAAGACATCATGCGATTCTCGTCAGACTGGTTTTACCACAACATGATGATTGCGGCCCCCGAAGTGAAAAACCGCAGCATACTGGACCTTGACCTGCCCATCACCTGGGTGGACACAGGGCTGTATGAGTCGGCCGAAGCCACCGTGGGCAGCGGGTCGCACCAGAACGACACCGAAGCGCAGCTCACCCTTCTGGCCCTGCAGGCCTACTTCGAACTGATAGGCAAAGAGCGCATCATGGACGAGCGGCTCGACGTGGGCATCATTTCGCCCTACAGGGCACAGGTGCAGCTGCTGCGCCATCTGCTGAAGAAAAACGAGGTGCTGAAGCCCTTCCGCCGGCATATAGCCGTGAACACCGTCGACGGATTCCAGGGGCAGGAGCGCGACATCATCGTCATTTCGCTGGTGCGCTCAAACGACGAGGGCCAAATAGGATTCCTGCGCGACCTGCGCCGTATGAATGTGGCCATCACCAGGGCAAGGATGAAACTCATCATCCTGGGAGACCGCCAGACACTGACGCGCCACCCCTTCTATCGCAAATTATGGCAATATGTGGAGGCCCTGAAGCAGGAATAACGCACAAAAACGAATGGTTCTTGACCACCTGCGTTTTAAAGTTTGTTATATTCTTGCGCCATTCCCAAAATTGTTGTAACTTTGCAATCCCAATGAATTTTTTCTATTTTATGTAATAATACACTAACAACCAAACTATGTCAAACATCAAAGAAAAACTCTTCACCGAGTTTACCGCCCCTACTACACAGGAGTGGTTGGACAAGATTGAAGTGGACCTGAAAGGGGCCGACTTCCAGAAAAGGCTCGTGTGGAGAACAAACGAAGGTTTTAATGTGCAGCCTTTCTATCGCCGCGAGGACTTGAAGGACCTGAAGACGCCAGAGGCACTGCCCGGCGAGTTCCCCTTTGTACGTGGCAACAAGAAAGACTCTAACGAGTGGTACGTCCGTCAGAACATCAAGGTGGACGACCCGGTGGAGGGCAACAAAAAGGCTCTCGACATCCTGATGAAGGGCGTGGACAGCATCGGTTTCCGCTTCGAGGCCGAACAACTGAATGCCGATTTCATTGAGAAACTGCTCAAGGACATCCGCCTGGACATCGTGGAGGTGAGCTATCGCACCTGCCAGCGTCACGTGCTGGAACTGGCCGACCTCCTCGTGGACTACATCGAGAAGAAGGGCTACGACAAGGAGAAAATAGTGGGAGGCATCGGATTCGACCCTATCGAGCGCATGCTGATGAAGGGCAAGGACACCACCATGCTCCTGCCCGAAATGCCCAAGCTGGTGGAGAAACTGAAGGACCTGCCCAACCTGCGCTGCGTTATGGTGCACAGCGACCTGCTGAACAACAGCGGCGCCTACATCGTGCAGGAGTTGGGCTATGCCCTCGCTTGGGGCAACGAGTATCTGCAGCAGCTCACCGATGCTGGTGTCGATGTGGACCTCGCCGCCAAGAAAATCAAGTTCTATATGGGCATCTCCGAAAACTACTTCATGGAGATTGCCAAGTTCCGTGCAGCACGTCTGCTCTGGGCTCAGATTGTCAAGCAGTACGAGCCTAAGTGCGACTGCGCCTGCAAGATGATTATCAACGCCACGACGTCAACCTATAATCAAACACTGTTTGATTCCTACGTCAACCTGCTCCGTTCACAGACCGAGGCCATGAGCGCCGCACTTGGTGGCGTACACTCGATGGTGGTAACGCCGTTTGACGCGCCATACGAGAAGGCTACTGACTTCAGCGAGCGCATTGCCCGCAACCAGCAGCTGCTCATCAAGGAGGAGAGCCACTTCGACCGCATCGTCGACCCCTCGGCAGGCTCATATTACATTGAGCACCTGACCGATGCGCTGGCAAAGGAGGCCTGGAAGCTGTTCCTCAAAGTGGAGGAAGAAGGCGGTTTCCTCGCTGCCGTCAAGGCCGGAACCGTACAGGCCGACATCAACGCCACCAACGTCAAGCGCCACGGCGATGCCGCCAAGCGCAAGGAGTTCATCCTCGGCACAAACCAGTTCCCCAACTTCACCGAGAAGAGCGAGGGCAAAGAGCCGTGTCCCGTTTGTTGCTGTACCACAGCAACCCACGCAGACGACCCCGACGTGCCCGCCCTGACAATCAGTCGCCTGGCCTCTGACTTCGAGACCCTGCGCCTGACCACGGAGAAGGCCGCCAAGGTGCCTGTCGCCTTCATGCTGACCATCGGCAATCTGGCCATGCGTCAGGCCCGTGCACAGTTCTCTTGCAACTTCCTCGCCTGCGCCGGCTATAAGGTGATTGACAACCTCGGCTTCAAGACCGTAGAGGAGGGTGTCGACGCTGCCCTTGAGGCTGGTGCCGACATCGTGGTCATCTGTTCGAGCGACGATGAGTATGCCGAGTATGCCATTCCAGCATTCCAGTACCTCAACGGGCGCGCCATGTTCGTAGTTGCCGGCGCACCCGCCTGCATGGAAGACCTGAAGGCTGCAGGCATCGAAAACTACATCCACGTGAAGTGCAACGTCTTGGAAACCCTCAAGGAGTATAATCAGAAACTTGGTATCTAATCATTAGGAGGACTTGAATATGCGTAAACAATTTAAAGATATTGATATCTATGCTGGCATTAAGGCTCAAGATGGTGCCAAGTGGATTAAAGACAATGGAATCGTAGAGAACTGGAAAACCCCTGAGCACATAGAGGTGCGCCCCGTCTATACGAAAGAGGACCTTGAGGGCATGGAGCACCTGGACTTCACAGCCGGTATCCCCCCCTATCTGCGAGGCCCGTACTCAATGATGTACCCCTTCCGCCCGTGGACCATCCGCCAGTATGCAGGATTCTCTACCGCCGAGGAGTCTAACGCCTTCTATCGCCGCAATCTGGCGGCTGGTCAGAAGGGACTCTCAGTGGCCTTCGACCTGCCCACACACCGCGGCTACGACCCCGACAACCCCCGTGTGGTGGGCGATGTGGGTAAGGCTGGCGTGTCTATCTGCAACGAGGAGAACATGAAGGTGCTCTTCTCAGGCATACCCCTCAACAAGATGTCCGTCTCGATGACCATGAACGGCGCTGTGCTGCCCATCCTGGCCTTCTATATCGTGGCCGGTCTGGAGCAGGGTGCGCAGCTGGAAGAGATGGCCGGAACAATCCAGAACGATATTCTGAAGGAGTTCATGGTGCGTAACACCTACATCTATCCGCCTGCATTCTCAATGAAAATCATCGCCGACATCTTTGAGTACACCTCACAGAAGATGCCGAAGTTCAACAGCATTTCCATCTCAGGCTACCATATGCAGGAGGCAGGTGCTACGGCCGACATCGAGCTGGCCTATACGCTGGCCGACGGTATGGACTATCTGCGCACGGGTGTCAATGCTGGTATTGACGTCGATGCTTTCGCTCCACGTCTGTCGTTCTTCTGGGCCATCGGCATGAACCACTTTATGGAGATTGCCAAGATGCGCGCAGGCCGTCTGCTCTGGGCTAAGATCGTGAAGAGCTTCGGCGCAAAGAACCCCAAGTCGCTGGCTCTGCGCACTCACTCGCAGACCTCCGGATGGAGTCTCACCGAGCAGGACCCCTTCAACAACGTTGGTCGTACTTGTATAGAAGCTATGGCTGCTGTCTTAGGACACACGCAGTCATTGCATACAAATGCACTAGACGAAGCTATTGCACTGCCTACAGACTTCTCGGCTCGTATCGCCCGTAACACGCAGATATACATCCAGAACGAGACCAAGGTGTGCAAGCAGATCGACCCGTGGGCTGGTTCCTACTATGTAGAGACGCTGACCAACGAACTGGTGCACAAGGCTTGGGAGCACATCCAGGAGATTGAGAAACTCGGCGGTATGGCCAAGGCTATCGAGACTGGTCTGCCAAAGATGCGTATCGAGGAGGCTGCCGCACGTACACAGGCTCGTATCGACTCAGGCGTGCAGACCATCGTCGGCACCAACAAGTACCGTCTGGAGCACGAGGATCCTATCGACATCCTTGAGGTGGACAACACAGCCGTGCGCAAGCAGCAGGAGGAGAGTCTGGCACAGGTGCGCTCAACACGCGACGAGGCCGCTTGCCAGGCTGCTCTGAAGGCTATCACTGAGTGCGTGCGTGACTTCAACGAGGGCCGTAAGAGCGAAAACAATCTGCTCGACCTCGCAGTCAAGGCTGCTCAGCTGCGCTGCACTTTGGGCGAAATTTCAGATGCCTGCGAAGAAATCGTGGGCCGTTATAAAGCAGTAATCAGAACTATTTCAGGCGTGTATTCATCAGAAAGTAAGAACGACAGCGATTTTGAGTTGGCTTGTAAGCTGACCGACGAGTTCGCAGAGAAAGAGGGTCGGCGTCCGCGTATCTTCATCGCCAAGATGGGGCAGGACGGGCACGACCGTGGTGCAAAAGTAGTGGCCACCGGCTATGCCGACTGCGGCTTCGACGTGGATATGGGCCCGCTGTTCCAGACGCCTGCCGAGGCTGCCCGTGAGGCCGTGGAGAATGATGTCCATGTGGTTGGAGCCTCTTCGCTGGCTGCCGGTCACAAGACGCTCATACCGCAGCTCATTGAGGAACTGAAGAAGCTTGGCCGTGAGGATATTATGGTCATTGCGGGCGGTGTCATCCCCGCACAGGACTACGATTTCCTCTACAAGGCCGGTGTCGCTGCCATCTTCGGCCCTGGCACATCAGTGGCTAAGGCTGCTGTTGAGATGATGAAGATTTTGCTTGATAAGGAGTAAAATTGCATTTGAATAGAATCCTCCTACCTGTTGGAAGGGGGATTCTATTTATTTTAGAGAAAGAAGCCGAATAGAGAACGGCGTGAGGAAGCCCTGATGTTTGCCCCCCTTTATTATATTAATAAGGTGTAGCAGATAACGTTTGTAAACTAATCGGAAAACTTCTCACTTTTTTTTCAAAAAAAGCGGTAAAAAGTTTGTTGGTATTGAAAAAGTGCGTACCTTTGCATCCGCTAAACAGGCAAAGTGCCTGCTGAGGCGTTAAGAAAGAGTTCTTTGAAACAGTTACATAGACAGAATGAAGTAGTACAAGAAGCGGCGGCAGACAAGTTTTGCCGCCGGGTAGAGGAAACAAGAACCGTCAATATTTGAAGGTGCTTTTTGGCTCGATAATGATTGGATGTCCGTCCAAGCCGTCAGACAAGAGAGCGTAGCCCTTTTGGGCTTTGCTAAGATACATTTTTACAATGGAGAGTTTGATCCTGGCTCAGGATGAACGCTAGCTACAGGCTTAACACATGCAAGTAGTAGGGGATAGCCCGGCGAAAGTCGGATTAATACCCTATGTTTTCCTTTGATAGCATTTGATGAGGAACAAAGATTTATCGCTAGGGGATGGGGATGCGTCTGATTAGGTAGTCGGCGGGGTAACGGCCCACCGAGCCATCGATCAGTAGGGGTTCTGAGAGGAAGGTCCCCCACATTGGAACTG
>CADACW010000036.1 GCA_902786565.1 uncultured Prevotellaceae bacterium
GCTCCTGTAATGTCGCCTTCTGCAACAAGTTCATTATAGGCATCTTCGTCAGAGTAAATAACGAAAGTCTCATTGCTGAGTCTGCCATTGCTGGAGATGGTTACTCCTTCAGGAAGAACCAGTGAGAAGTTAAGACCGATAAGAGTCTCGGTGGTCTCATAGTCCATGCGGATGACGAGGTTTGCCTTACCTTTGTCGTCGGTGGTGACGTCGGCAGCGGTGAGAACCGTCACCTCGTTGTCGGCGCGGGTAGCGCGGCTTGTAGCAGCCTCTTCATCGCCAATTTTGCCACCGGCCATGATGGTCAGTGTTGAGGAAATGTCAGCCACGTCGGCAACGCCATCCTTGTTGACATCGGCCTGCTGTACGCTGAACTTTGTCACATCACCAGACATAACGGTCAGGATAGCCGAGATGTCGGCCACGTCAACAGTGTTATCGCCGTTCACGTCGCCTTCGATGGTCTCGCCCTCACCGGGAGCGGGAACGATGCTTGTGTCGGTTCCGAGATACTCAAGTGTCCAAGTGTCGAAGATACACCAGTCCTTCTCAACACCTTCATCCTTCTTGAGGCCGAGACGGAGGGTCTTGCCTTCGCCGAGAGCAACAAGGATAGTGTTGTCGATGGCTGTTCCCTGCTCTTCGAAGAGAGTGCTTGCAGTGCTCATCATATTGGGAACCCAGAGGTTGCTGCCTTCAACGACTTCAGCCCAGTCGGTTTCGCCTGCATGAATGTCAGAAGCGAACGAAGCCAGACGATGCAGAGCGGTGCTCCAAGAACCGGCATCGGTAGTGGCATAAAGCTTGGCGTAATCGTTGGCAGTGGGATTCTCGGTATATGCTGCATAGTCAGGAGCAGGACCATCACCACCGTAGCGATAGAAGCCTTTCATTGTCACGCGGTATGCACCTGCGGGCAGACCAGCAATCTCCTGGTAGTGGTCAAACGGTGTGACGCTGAAAATCTCGGCATTGAAGTAATCAGCATTTGTGCCGACAGGTGTACCAGCCCAACCTTCTGAAGAAGCGACACCTGCGCCATTCTCTTCGTCACCGTAGCAAGGATGATTAATCACAGCAGAAATGTCGATGGGGTTGTCTGCGCTTGCACCTTCAACGTTGGGCAGACGCAACTTGGTCATAATGATGTTGATCTTCTCAATGAGTCCGGGCACGTCGCTGTCGTTATATTTGAAAGTCGTAAGACCGGTCAAAATCTCCTCATAGAGAGCATAAGCTTCATCGGCAGCAGGACTGTCGGAGTAAGTCTCCACAGCAATTAACAGCTTGTCATTGGCAGCCTGCAGAGAGGCGAAGAGCTCAACAGAAGCATTCACATTCTCCTCAGCGTCGAAGAGGTCGTTCAGAGCGTCGAACATCACCTCACCGCTCTTTCCGAGAGCAGCCTCTGCATCAGCAATGGCCTTTTCAAGGGTAGTGCGGATGTCCTTGCCCATCAGTTTGTTCGAGGCATCCTCGTTGAGAAGCATGCTCTTGGCATTTGCAATCTCGTCGGGCAGTACGGTGTTCAGGGCAGTCTCGTCCTTACCGCAGTTGAAGAGCTGGAAGTTGTCCCAGATACACCAGCTGTCGCCCAGCTGTGTGCTGTTACCCTTCACACCGATGCGCATTTCCTGACCTGCACGGATGATACCGTAAGCGCTCTGCTTGTACATACCGGCATTGAAAGCGGTAGCGGCCGTAGCCATATCGTTGGGGAAGTAGAGGTGACCGGTAGCCAAGTTGGCATCAACCTGGTTCCTGTCATCGTCAACGGGCACATCCTCGTAGCCGCTTCCGTAGAATGCAGCGTCTTCAATCTGCTTTTCGTCACCATAGATGTTTGTGAACGGGGTCTTCTTACCATTCATATATACGAATACGGGAGCACCACCAGGCTTCACATAGCTAACCTCCTGGGCCTTGTAGTCGGGATAATGGCCACGGCCATAGCGGTAGAATCCCTGCACCTCGATGCGATAGACGCCCTCAGGAGCATCCTTCACAATCTGGTAGATATCATAGTTGGCGTTGTTCCAGCCTTCGAAGCAGTGGTTGTTGCTGTTTCCGCCATGCACCACATTACCACCACTGACCTTCTCGATAGTCCAGCCATTTGTGCCATCCTCAAAGTCGGGGTTGGTGAGGAGGTAAGTGCTGACAGTCTCAAATTCGTCGTGATTGACTTTTGTCTTTGCTTCTTTAATCTTGGCTTCCATCTCGTCAATCAGAGCGCGGAGCTGTTCGTTGCTCAGTTCGCGGGCATTCCAGGTCTCACTTGCCAGATACTTGCCCCAGTCGCCAACTTCCTCAACAACGGGGTCTTGCTGGTTCAGACTTGCGTCATCACCCACGGCAGCGGCCTTCTTGGCAGTGTTCAGGAACTCAGTCCAGAGGGAAACATTCTGGCGCAGAGGCTCGAAAGCACTCTCAAGAGCAGCCATGGCAGCACGAGCGCTTGCTTCGTCGGTAGCAGTGACGCTGGTTTTCTTGAAGGCATCGATATACATATCTGAGCAGTTGATGCCGCTGGTCGTGGTGAACGGGTCGGCAGCGTCAACACGCAGAGCCTCGTAGTCGGGGAACATATTGTCACGATAGTAGTTCACGTATGCCTGATAAGCCTGTTCGCCCTCACCGCAATAGATGAGCGAGAAGTCGTCGCAGATCACCCAGTCATCAGTTGTAGTAGTCTCCTTCTTCAGACCTATGCGGGCCTGGCCAGCGGGAATCTCGGCGAATACGGAGTTCTTGTAGAGTCCGAGGCTGTGCATATAGTACTCGGCAGCCACCATGTTGTTGGGGATGTAGTACGTAACGCCAGTTATCTCGTCCTTGGCACTCGACTCATTACCCTGTCCTGTTGCAGCGGTGGGAGCACCTTCGTAAGGTGACACGACATCGGTAGTGTATTCGTTCTCACCAGCTTTGAAGTAGAACTTAGCATACTTCGACTCCTCGTTCTGTGCCTTGAAGTTGGTGTATGCAGTTGTGGAGTTACCTGCACGATAGAAAGCGTTTACACCAGCCACATAGAGACCAGCTTTCAGGCCCATAATGTCCTGATAAGTGTCGAAAGTCATAGAGAAGCGTTCAGCGTTCTCCTTCGGTCCGTATGAACCCCAACCTGAACCGCTCCAACCAGAGAGGTTGTCACCAGCGAAATCAGGATTAACAATAAGACTTGTCACGTCAAGAACCTTGCCTGGGGTAAAGCCAGAGAAGGCACCCTCGGTGATGGCCTTGCTTAGGTCTTCTATAGCAGCCTGCATCTGTGCCACGGTGGAAATCTGGTCGTTATAGACAGCAACAGCGGCAGTCACATCGACACCGGCAGCTTCAGCATCGCCGATGACTTTCTTCAGCTCTTCTGACTTGTTGAAAATGTCCAAAGCCTGGAAGTAGTCTTCCCAGTCACTTAGCTCCGGCAACTCGAAGAACTGCCAGTCTATATAGTGCCCTTCACTCTCGTCAAGGAACGGGGAGAGGGGCTGTGCGTCTGTGGCAGCCACCGTGCGACCGTTATTATCGCCGGAATAGGTCACTGCCAGGTCACGTCCGACAAAACCAGCATAAGCGGAAGGCTTGAGAGAGGGGTTGGCCTCTGAAGCCTGGATACGATAGGTGTTAGCGCCTTGGTCGATGACCTGAAAATAGATGTTGGCCTGCGAACCACGGTCGGTGAACATGGCGGTCTCACTGTCGAAGAACACGTTGTTCCAGGCATTGGTGTACAGGTTGTAGTCACGCATAAGCAGCGTGGCGTCGGCCAGTGTCTTGCCTTCGGGCAGATAGAAATTCACTACGATGGGAACAGTAGCCGAAGCACACGCCTGTGTAGCCCAAGCGCATCCCTGCGAGAAGTAAGTCTGCTCGCCAACATTGTAGAGAACATAGTTCTTGCCGACTTGGAAGGTGGCAGGCGACTTGGCGACCTGGTCCAACGACAAACCTTCCACAAACGAGGGGATTGTAGCTGGAGCTTCTGGTGCCTCGCGCTCGATAAGGTCGGCAGCATTCGCACCCAGACCTGTCAGCCAGAGTGCGCTCAAAACCATAAGTCTTGAAAGTTTCATAAGCTTAAAAATTAAAGTTAGTAAATAAGGTAATTAAAAAGTTTATATAATTGGGTGCAAAGTTAAACATTTTTTTTTAATTGCATCAAAATCTTTTCGTTTTTTTTCATTGGACTGTAAAAAAAAGGTAACTTTGCAGCGTAAAACCATAAAACGATACAAGAATGAACACTTGGAAAGACAATCTTGAAGAATCCAAAAAGCATTACGTCGACTGGTGGCAGCGCAGCGGACTGGTGCTCAACATGTGGGAACATTTCCAAACGGGTGTCAAACCCCATGCCGACGTGGCACCGCCTGCCCCACCCCGCGACCTCCGGCAGAAATGGTTCGACCCCCAGTGGCGGGCCGACTATCTGGACTGGTATGTGGCCCACTCGTGCCTGAAGGCCGACATATTGCCCGTGGCCAACACGCAGCTGGGGCCCGGCTCGCTGGCAGCCATCCTCGGCGCACGGCTGGAGGGCGGCGAAGACACCATCTGGATTCATGGCCGGGGCAATGAAGCGAAAGACGCTCTGACATTTTCTATCGACAATGATAACTATCAGCTGCACAAAGACTTGCTGAGACGTTGCAAACAAAAGGCTGAAGGACATTACTACGTAGGCATGCCCGACCTGATGGAGGGGCTCGACGTGCTGGCGGCCCTGAACGGCACCGACCAAGTGTTGCTCGACACAGTGATGCACCAGGAGAGGGTGGAGCAGCAACTGCAGGCCATCAACGACATCTATTTTCAAGTGTTCGACGAACTCTACGACATCATCCGCGAGGGCGACGAGATGGCCTTCTGCTACTTCTCGTCGTGGGCGCCCGGCAAGATGTCGAAGCTGCAGTGCGACCTCTCGACGATGATCAGCGAGGACGACTACCGCCGCTTTGTGCTGCCCTTCATCCGCCAGCAGTGCCAGCGCATTGACTACACCCTCTACCATCTGGACGGCGTGGGAGCCATTCGCCATCTGCCTGCCCTGCTGGAGATAGACCAGCTGGACGCCATCCAGTGGACTCCCGGCGTGGGTGAGCCGCAGGGGGGCAGCGAGAAGTGGTACGACCTGTATCGCCGCATCCTGGACGGCGGCAAGAGCGTGATGTGCAGTTGGGTGAAGGTGGAAGAGCTGCGCCCACTGCTCAACGCCATCGGCACCCAGGGCGTACACTTGGAGATGGACTTCCACAACGAAGAGGAGGTGGAGGAAGCGCTGCGGATTGTCAACAGTTTCACCCGCCAATCCATCGACCCTACCCCTTCGGCTGGCAGGCGGGACATAGAGCGCAACGACTCGCTGCTCGTGCTCGACGGGGCCATGGGCACGATGATTCAGCAGTACCACCTGCGGGAGGAGGACTATCGCGGGGCACGCTTCGCCAACCATCCCAAGGCGCTGAAGGGCTGCAACGACTTGCTTCCGCTGACTGCGCCCTTCATCGTGCGCGACATCCATTGCCGCTATCTGGAGGCCGGTGCCGATATGATTGAGACCGACACGTTCAACGCGCAACGCATCTCTATGGCCGACTACGGTCTGGCCGACCATTGCCGCGACATCAACCTGGCGGCAGCACGGCTGGCCCGCGAGTGCGCCGATGCCTTCAGCACGCCCGACCATCCCCGCTACGTGGCCGGCAGCATTGGCCCCACCAGCCGTACGCTCTTCGGCGACCCCTCCTTGAAGGATTCGCTCAGACAGGCGTATTCGGAACAGATTCAGGCGCTGGCCGACGGTGGTGTCGATGCACTGCTCATAGAGACCATCTTCGACGTTGAGAATGCCCGTGTTGCCATTGAGGCCGCACGCGCCACGGCTCCGCACCTGCCCCTGATGCTAAGTTTCAGTGTTTCTACAGCAGAAGGATATAATATGTTGGGGCAGAGCGTCTTGGATTTCCTTGATGAAGTAATTGTAAAGGAGAAGGTCAAAGTGTTCAGTGTGGGCATCAACTGCCTGACAGATGTCGCGAAGATGACGCCACTCGTCAAGGAACTGTCACGTTTCGGTTGCCGCGTGAGCCTCTACCCCAACGCCGGAATGCCCGACGACCAAGGGCGCTACACCAAAAAGCCGGAACAGTTGCTGCACGACGTGTGGCCTCTGCTGGAGGGCCACCACCTTAATATTATAGGTGGCTGCTGCGGCACTACCGACAACTACATCCGTCTCGTGGCAAAGGCCGTGGAGCCTGTTCCGGGAGTGAGAATCAGCCCGCTCGCCTGTGGTGTTTCTGCCACGGAGAGACGTGGATTGACACGGAGAATCGGAGGGCTGTCTGACTCGGAGGAGCGCGAGGAAAAGCGGTCTTTGCCTTTCGAGGCCGGCGCTGTTCAGCGGTCTTCCGTGGCTACGCTCTTCGATGCCATTGTGGCCGGGCATGCCGACGAGGCCATAGGTGCCACCCGCAAGGCTCTGGCCGACGGCAAGCAGCCTCAGGCACTGATAGACAGCGAGATGATTCCCGCCATGGGCGAGGTGGGCCGTCGCTTCGAGCAGGGAGAGGCTTTCGTACCGCAACTGCTGATGGCCGGTCGCGCCATGAAGGCAGCCATGGAAGTGGTGAAGCCCCTGATGGCCGAAGGCTGCACCCACAGCGCCGGAAAAGTGGTGATAGGAACGGTGAAGGGCGATCTTCACGACATTGGCAAGAACCTGGTGGCATCGATGTTGGAGGGCAACGGCTTCGAGGTGGTGGACATAGGCATCGACATCGATGCCGACACCTTCGTCCGAGCCGTCAGGCAGCACCAGCCCGACATTCTCTGTCTGAGTGCGCTGCTCACCACCACGATGGACTATATGAAGGTGGTGATCGATGCCTTGGAGGCCGCCGGACTGCGGCAGAAAGTCAAGGTGATGGTGGGCGGAGCCCCTGTGTCACAGGCGTTTGCCTACAAAATTGGCGCTGACGCCTACGGCGACAACGCCAATGCTGCAGTTGCCATCGCCCGGCAACTGGTTTAAGGAAACAACGCTTAATTGCGCTGGCGGGTGCCCATGCGGGCTTCTACCACATTGACCACATAGTCGCCCAGCTTCTCGCACTCGTTCACCAAGTCCATATACACCGTACCCTCGGCGTAGGTGTAGGAGTGGTTGTTGATGTCCACGATGTTCTGCGCTTTCAGCTGGTTGCGGAAGTTGTTGATTTCGTTCTCGATGTTGAAGGTGCGGTTCACGTCGTAGCTCTCCTTGCGACCGCCCATCAGATGGTTCATCTGCGTCAGGGCATTGTCGGCCAGACCCATCATCTGGTGCAGATGGCTGTACTGCTGCTCAGTGAAGTGGTCCTGCTTCTGGGTGTACTTGCGGTTGATGGTGCGCGCCATGTTGTAGCAGGCATCGCCAATGCTTTCCAACTCGCTGATTTCGCGCAGCATAGCACGAATCTTGCCTTTCGTCTCGTCAGAGAGATGAGCGTCTGAAACCTGCTCCAGATACTTGGCAATCTCCAGCTCCATATTGTCGCTGATGCCCTCATATTTCTCTATGCGCGTATAGAGCTTGTTGAATTTCTGGTCGTCCTGCTTCTTGCCCGTGAGCGACGACGACTCGTTGAGCAGATCCTGCACCATGCCAAACATGCGCTGCATACGCTCTGAGAACGACTGTATCTCCTTCTGGGCCTCGAGCACCGAGAGTTCTGGCGTCTTCATGAATCCGGCGGTGATGAAGTGCAGGCGGAAGTCCTCCTCCTCGTCCACCTTCTTGGGCTTGATGACCCAACATACGAATCGCTCAATCTGCGGTATGAACCAGATGAGGATACAGGCATTGATGACGTTGAACCCTGTGTGGAAGGCGGCCAGCGTGAACGTGAGCTTCGACTGCATGCCCATGTGTGTCATGTCCTGACCGAAGAGGTTGGAGCCCGCATAGTCTACCGCCCACACCACGCCGTCGATGAACCAGCGGAACACAATCAATATCCACAGCACGCCAAAGACATTGAAGAACATGTGGGCCAGGGCGGCGCGGCGGGCCTGTGTGTTGGCCGACAGGGCTGCCAGGTTCGACGTGATGGTGGTGCCTATGTTCTCGCCCAGCACCAGCGCAATGCCCTGATAGATAGGCATGGCACCGCTGCCGCAGAGCAGCATGGTGATGGCCATGACGGCGGCACTCGACTGCACGCAAAACGTGAGCAAACCGCCCAAGAACAGGAAGACGAGCGTGGTCCAGAACGAATTGGGGTCGAATGACTGGAAGAAACTGAGCACGCTGGGGTTGTGGCCCAGGTCCATCTCGTTGCCGGTCAGTCGCAGGGTGGTCAGTCCCAGCAGCAACAGGCCCAAGCCGAAGAGAAAGTCGCCGATGTAGCGATGCTTCTTCATATAAATAAGGATGATGCCAATAAAGAAGCCCAAGTAGGAGACAATGCTGATGTCGAACGAAGACCCCAAGGCCATAATCCAGGCCGTCAGCGTGGTGCCGATGTTTGCACCCATAATGACACTAATGGCCTGCGCAAGAGTGAGCAGGCCAGCATTGACGAAAGAGACGGTCATAACGGTGGTGGCGGTCGACGACTGCACAGAAGCTGTCACAAGCGTACCAGTAAGCATGCCCGTAAAGCGGTTGGTGGTCATGGCTCCCAGCACATGGCGCAACTGCGGACCGGCCATTTTCTGGAGCGCGTCACTCATCGACTTCATACCGAACATCAGCAGAGCCAACGAGCCAAGAAGTTTGAAAAGTGTCAACATAAAAATGATAAAATAAAGTTTGACGCTGCAAAATTACAAAAAAAATCCGTATAAAAGTAGAGAAATATCATAATAATTTATAATTCCGGGTAAAGCAAAAACTTAAATTACGTCGTAATTCAGATAAATTACGTCGTAATTTATATAAATTTCGTCGTAATTTAAATAAATTACGTCGTGCTTTTAATTATAGGTCCGGGCTGACGGATATTTTGCTCAGGCGCTCGCCATGTTTTGCGCCAGCGTTGACGCATTTAAATTTTCAGGCGGGTAAACGAAAAAATATGGGGGCCGTTTTTGGAAATATCGCTTTTTTTTGCTACTTTTGCAGCCAAATAGTGATGCTCCCGGCTTTTACACAACTATTATATATATAATATGGGCGGATTTTTTGGTACTATTTCAACACAGGACTGCGTAAACGACTTGTTCTACGGCACTGATTACAACTCACATCTTGGCACCCGACGGGCTGGTCTCGTCACCTTCGACCGCGAGCGCGGCTTCAGTCGCAGCATCCACTCGCTTGAGCGCGACTATTTCCGCTCGAAGTTTGAAGACGAACTGAGTGATTTTGCAGGCTGTCAGGGCCTGGGCATCATCAGCGACACCGACCCCCAGCCCATCATCATCAACAGCCACTTGGGGCGCTATGCCGTGGTCACTGTGGCAAAAATCAACAACCTGCGCGAGATAGCCGACGAGCTGCTGGCACAGCGCATGCACCTGAGCGAGCAGAGCGCCAACAACCTGAACCAGACAGAGGTGGTGGCCCTGCTCATCAACATGGGCAACACCTTCGTCGACGGCATCAACCGCGTCTACCAGAAAATCAAGGGGTCGTGCTCCATGCTCATACTCACTGAAGACGGCATCATAGCCGCCCGCGACTTTCTGGGTCGCACACCCATTGTCATCGGCAAGAAGGAGATGCACCGCCTCTCGCCCATCGGCACCGACGAGTTCATACAGGCCTATGCCGTCAGCAGCGAGACCACCAGTTTCCCCAACCTGGGCTATAAGGCGGTGCGCGACGTGGGGCCGGGCGAAATAGTGCGCCTCAGGGCTGACAGTATGGAGGTGATGCAGCCGGCCTTCAAGCGCTGCCAGATATGCTCTTTCCTGTGGGTCTACTATGGCTTCCCCGCCTCCTGCTATGAAGGCATCAATACTGAATATGTACGCGAGAAGAACGGCAAACGACTGGGCGAGCGCGACGACGTGGAGGCCGACCTGGTGTGCGGCATCCCCGACTCGGGCGTGGGCATGGCATTGGGCTATTCACAGGGGTCGAACATCCCCTACAAGCGTGCCGTGCTTAAATACACGCCCACTTGGCCCCGCTCGTTCACTCCCGGCAACCAGAGCCGTCGCGACCTTGTGGCAAAAATGAAGCTGATACCCAACGAGGCACTGCTGAAAGACCAGCGTGTGGTGTTCTGCGACGACAGCATCGTGCGCGGCACCCAGCTGCGCGACAATGTGCGCGAGTTTTTCCAGAACGGCGCCCGCGAAGTGCACGTGCGCATATCCTGCCCGCCGCTGGTCTACGGATGCCCCTTCATCGGCTTCACCAATTCAAAGAGCGACATGGAGCTCATTGCGCGCCGCATCATCCATGACTTTGAGGGCGAAGACCCCACCAATCTGGACAAGTATGCCCAGAGCGGCTCGCCGGAATATGAGCGGCTGGTCCAGGAGATAGGCCGTCGGCTGGGCTTGAGCAGCTTGAAGTTCGCCCACCTGGAAGACTTGGTCGAATCTATCGGGCTGCCCAAAGAGAATCTGTGCACCCACTGCTTCGACGGCTCCAGCTACGACCACCAGCCCAGTGGCGACTTCTTCGGATAAGCACAATGAACAGCACGAACTATACGGAAGAGGCGATTGCCCTGCTCAAGGCGCTCATTGCCATCCCACGGGTGAGCCGCCAGGAGACGGAGGCCGCCGACTTGCTGTGCCACCAGATGGAGCAATGGGGGCTGACGCCCAGCCGCGACTCCAACAACGTCTGGGCCGTGGCACGGGGCTACAACGCCCAGCGCCCCACCCTGCTGCTCAACGCCCACATCGACACGGTGAAGCCCGTCAGCACCTGGACCCGACAGCCCAACCAGCCTGTGGTGGAGGGCGACCGACTCTACGGTCTGGGGGCCAACGACTGCGGCGGCGGTCTGGTGACGCTGCTGCAGATATTCCGAATGTTGAACCAAGAGGACGCTGCTGCCCGACGGAATCATAACACCATATTTCTGGCCACTGCCGAGGAAGAGGTGTCGGGCAAGGAAGGCGTGGGCCGCGTGCTCCCGTTGCTACCCCCAATCAGTGTGGCCATCGTGGGCGAACCCACCGGCATGCAGCCCGCTGTGGCAGAGAAGGGGCTGATGGTCATAGACGGCTATGCCCACGGCATCAGCGGACATGCCGCACGCAATGAAGGCGTGAACGCCATCTACGAGGCGCTCGACGACCTGTGTCTGCTGCGCAGTTACCAGTTTGAGAAAGTGAGCCCCCTGCTGGGCCCCAACAAGCTGACGGTGACGCAGGTGGAGAGTGGCACTCAGCACAACGTAGTGCCCGACTTGCTGCACTTTGTGCTCGATGTGCGCACCAACGAATATTACCGCAACGAGGATGTGCTGGCCGAACTACAGGGCCAGATGAAGAAGTGTGAACTGAAGGCCCGCTCTTACCGTCTGCGCTCGTCCAGCATCCCGATGGACCACCCGCTGGTGCAGCGCTGCCTGGCCCTTGGGCTGACACCCTACGGCTCTCCCACCCTTTCCGACAAGGCCCAGATGCCATTCCCCTCGCTGAAACTGGGCCCGGGCCTGTCGGCACGCAGTCACAGTGCCGACGAGTTCATCCTCCTCAGCGAAATTGAGCAGGCCCTGCACCTCTACAAGGCCCTTCTTGACATTCAATGATGAGTCCACTTGAAAGATGTTAGCATGACTTTCCTACAACATGTCGCCACAGACATCCTGCAGAAGCATGGCACCGACCTGTCACGCGTGGCAGTGGTCTTCCCCAACAAGCGGGCCTCGCTCTTCCTCAACAGCTATCTGGCCGAGCAGGCGGGCAAGCCCATCTGGAGCCCGGCCTACATCACCATCAGCGACCTCTTCCGCAACCATTCGTCGCGCACCGTGGCCGACCCCATCAAGCTGGTGTGCGAACTGCACAAGAGCTTCACCGCCATGACCGGCATCGACGAGACCCTGGACCACTTCTACGGCTGGGGGCAGTTGCTGCTCTCCGACTTCGACGACCTGGACAAGCACATGGCCGACGCCGACAAGGTGCTGGCCAACCTGCGCGACCTGCACGAACTGGACGACGTGAGCTATCTCACACAGGAGCAGAAAGACACCATCCGCAAATTCTTCAGCAACTTCACCGACGAGCACAACACGCTGCTCAAAGAGCGATTCCTGAAGCTGTGGAGCCACATGGCCGACATCTACCACGACTTCAACCGCCGGCTGGAGGAGCAGCAGCTGGCCTATGAGGGCGCCCTCTGCCGAGAAGTGGCCGGGCGGGCAGCAGAGGTGGATTTCCGCTACGACACCTATATCTTCGTGGGCTTCAATCTGCTGCAGCAGGTGGAGCAACGGCTCTTCACCACGCTGAAGCGGCAAGGGCGCGCCCGCTTCTACTGGGATTTCGACCGCTACTATATGCCCAGCAAGGGCACGCAGGCACCCCACGAGGCCGGCCACTTCATCAGCCAGTATCTGGCCGACTATCCCAACGAACTGCCCCTTGACAGCCCCATATACAACTGCTTTGCTGGGCCCAAGCAAATCCATCTGGTCTCTGCCCCGACCGAGAACATACAGGCACGCTATGCCGGCCAGTGGCTCTCGGAGCAGCAGCGGGCAGCCCACGGGAGGCGCACCGCCATCGTGCTCTGCAACGAGGGTCTGCTGCCCACGGTCATCCACTGTCTGCCCAGCGCCGTCAGCCAGGCCAATGTCACCACCGGCTACCCCCTGGCACAGTCGCCGGCGGCCACGCTCGTCACACAGCTCATCGGTCTGCAGACCGCCGGCTATGCCGCACAGCGCGACCGCTACCGCCTGCACCACGTCAACATGGTGCTGCGCCATCCCTACCTGGCCTTCATCTCACCCCAGATTCCCGCACTGCAAAAGCTGCTGAACGAGAAGAAAATCTACTATCCCTCACGCGAAGTGCTGGCCATAGACGAGGGCACAAGCCTCATCTTCCGGCGGATAGACTCCGACAGGCAGAACGCCAGCCTGCTGCAATGGCTCTGCGACCTGCTCCAGGCCGTCAGCCGTACGCCCAGCACCGAGGGCCAACACTTCACACAGGAGTCGCTGTTCCGTGTCTACACCATCCTGAACCGCCTGTTAAGTCTTGTCGACGACGGCGATCTGCTGGTAGACACCGTCACCCTGCAGCGGCTCATCGGCCAGCTGCTGCAGTCAGCCACAGTGCCTTTCCACGGCGAGCCAGCCGAGGGCTTGCAGGTGATGGGCGTGCTGGAGACGCGCAATCTGGACTTCGACCACGTGCTGATGCTCTCGTGCAACGAGGGCAACATGCCCCGCGGCATCACCGACAGTTCGTTCATCCCCTACGGCATACGCAAGGCCTACGGGCTGACCACCACCGACCACAAGGTGGCCTTGCAGAGCTACTACTTCCACCGGTTGCTGCAGAGGGCCGCCGACGTGACCATCGTCTACAACAACGCCACCACCGACGGCCAGACAGGCCAGATGAGCCAGTTTGTGCTCCAGCTGATGGTGGAAGACCACCACCACACCATCTGCCGCCAGACGCTTCGGGCCAGCCAGCAGACCAGCCCGTTCCAGCCGAAAGAGGTAGCCAAGACCGCCTTCGTTATTCAGAAGCTGCAGGCACGCTTCTCGTCAGCCGGCAAGGCGGCAGGCCAGCCCCTGCTCACCCCCACGGCCATCAACCGCTATCTGCGCTGCCCGCTGATGTTCTACTATAACTATGTGTACGACCTGCGCGAGCCCGACACCAACGACGAGGACGTGATAGACAACCGCGTCTTCGGCAACATCTTCCACGAAGCGTCGCGCACCGTCTACACCCGCCTTATGGAGCGCAGCCACCAGATAGTGGCCAGCGATATAGAGACGCTGCTGAAGACACGCATCGACATAGAGCGGGCCGTAGACCAGGCCTTCCGCACCGAGCTGTTCCAAATACGCGACCCACACGCCACCTTCCACCCCGAGCTGAACGGCCTGCAGCTCATCAGCCGCGAAGTGATTATCCACTACCTGCGCCTGCTGCTCGACATCGACCGCCGCCTGGCACCCTTCACCATCATCGGACTGGAGACCGACGTGGTGGCACCCCTCCTGACGCCCCACCTCGACACCACCGTCGGCGGGCGCATTGACCGCTTGGACCGCATTGTGAGAGACGGCGTGGAGTGCATTCGTGTGGTCGACTACAAGACGGGCAGCAAGCTGCCGTCACCACTGGCCGATGTGGACGCCATTTTCAAGCAGGAGAGCCTGGCCAACCACAGCGACTACTATCTGCAGACCTTCCTCTATGGCTGCATAGTGCGCTCGCAGCACCCCGCAACGCCAGTAGCCCCTGCCCTGCTCTTCATACAGCATGCCGGAGCCGACGACTACGACCCCGTCTTGAAGTTCGGCAGAGCCCCAATCGACGATGTGGCCCACGACCAGCAGCGCTTCTCCCAGCTGCTCCGCGAGGTGGTCGGCCAGATGTTCGACCCCGACCTCCCCTTCACACCCACGCCCGACCGCAGCCGATGCACCAACTGCCCGTATCGGCAGCTGTGCACTGTATGAGCGTCTGAACGCCAACACCCAGCGCCGCGCCGCCACTTCGGCAAGTTAAGCAGCCAAAGGCCGAGCTGCATCTTCGGTTTTTCGTTCTTCGGTTTTCGGTTTATTTTTTATTTTTTTATTCTTTTATTTTTCAAATAGAATTATTTTGTGTATTTTTGCAATCGAAACCACGGAGAGCCCCGGTTTCTATCACGATTGAACTTATATACAGACTCTATGACGCTTAGGACACGACAAGAATACATAGACATACTCCGTAGTCATGCTGACGTACTAAAGGCAGACTACGGCATCAGCTATATGAGGCTTTTCGGCTCCGTGGCCAGGGACCAACATCATAGTGGTAGCGACGTTGACCTCTTTGTTGTCATGCCCCCAAAGGCTTACACACTATGTGCTGCAGCCGACTATCTGGAGTCAATTCTCGGTACGACTGTAGACCTTATACGCAAGCATGACAACATGCGGCCCTTTTTCTTGAACCAAATCAGCAAGTATGGAATCGATATCTTCGGACAGGCGTGAGGTGGCGCTCGACATTCTTCAACAGATTAGGGAATCCATCGAAAACCTAATGAAATGGAATCAGGGCATTACTGACATGAACCAGTTACTTATGTCACCAAGTGGAGTGCAGGATCTTGCCGGCAACTGCATGACAATAATGGCTATAGGCGAAGGATTCAGAAAGATAGACAAAATTACTGAAGGACGATTACTTCCTCTTCGCCCCGAAATACCCTGGCATCAAGTTTTCGGGTTGAGGAACAGAATTGCCCACGGCTACTTTGACATAGACGTAGACATCATATCAGAAGTTATTAACGATGACTTGCAACCATTACTTGATGCAACCATTTTCCTAATTGAACATACCGGGAAGCAAAGCCAATAAAAAGTCACCCCCACCTTGCGAGGTGACTTTTTTCGTTATGCCACCCCCCATTTCTGCCCCCTACCGCCCCCTTTTCTGCTAAAATCACATAAAATTTAGCACTTTTTTATATAAAAAGGTTGTGAATTGAAGATTTTTGTGTAATTTTGCGGTCGACTAAGCCAGTCCAAACTGTCGGAGGCCACTAGTGGCAAGACTTTAAGGGCAGGGCGGGTCAAAACAAACATCGATGGAATCCAGAGGCTGAGAACACCGTTTGTAAGGACAGCCGAAGGGAAAGGACGTTTTCTGAACGTTACCTGTCTGTATACTCAAATCTCGCAAATTTGATTCTTCCTACAGCGGTAATGCAACGAAGCGTTCGCGGGGGTGTATTATATCCCGGCTATACGTTGCTATCATTGTTTTTTGATGGTTTCGTCTGCGCCGAACTATATAATATCGCTCGGCGTGGGCTGGCTTGCGTTGCTTATCCTTAGGAAGAGGCAATGCGAGAGCCTGAGTATAGGGATAGGCGCGGAGGAACAAACTCCCACGTCTTTTTTATTTCCATGCCTAAACAATAATATAAACGCTGAATTTGGGAGCTCATAGGCACTTTAAACTTCTAACGTTATGAAGAAGAATGTAAAGAACGAGGAACTCCAGTCACGTCGTGAGTTCTTTAAGAGAGCCGCTAAGGGTGCTTTGCCGATCATAGGTGCTATTGTGCTGGCCAACATGCCCACTGTAATGCAAGCCGATGCTCCTGCCATGGGATGTGGTGGCAGCTGTAGATCCAATTGTACAGCTGTATGCCAGAATACTTGTAAAGGCTCATGTGATGCTGGCTGCGGCGGTAGCTGTGGCGCAAGCTGCACTAACCAATGTAAGGGTGGTTGCAAGAGGGCCAGTAAGTAACATTTATGAGATGGTATGGTGATTACTATGCCATCTCAAATTGTGATTTCAGTAATACAACATTTTTTATTCATTCCTTTAATATAAACTAATATGAAGAAGGAAAAGAAACAAGAACTTCAAACGAGAAGGGAGTTCTTTAGGAAGGCTGCAAAGAGCTTGCTGCCAATCATTGGCGGATTAGGAATGCTGAATTTCCCGTTAATAGCCAAAGCTGAACCACAATTAGGATGTACAGCAGGATGCATGTACTCATGCTATTATACATGTTTGGGAGGCTGTCTAAGGTCATGCTTTGGCTTCTGCCAAAGCCAATGCTGGAGTCAGTGTCAAACGGATTGTACGCGATATTGTGCGAGTGACTGTATGGCTAAATGTGCAGGAAACTGCATGAATACGTGCGTAAGAGAATGTGCAAACTGTGAATGACTCAAAAATGGATAAAACTGAAATAAAAGCGAGCAGTCTTAGCTGGGCAGGAGGTATGGCCAAAAACATCACCTTCATTGTCACAAAAGACTGCCAGTTAGCTTGCAAGTATTGCTATCTTGTAGGCAAGAATGAAAAGGAGCGTATGTCATGGGATGTGGCGAAGAAGGCCATCGATTATATCCTTGACCACGAAGATGACATGCAAGAAGAAAGTGTGGTCTGGGACTTCATAGGTGGTGAACCATTCCTGGAGGTAGAATTGATAGACAAGATATGCGATTACCTGAAGGTTGAAATGTTTAAACGTAACCATCACTGGTTTAACTCTTATCGATTCAGTTTTTCTACTAACGGTATCAATTATGATAGCGATAAGGTTCAGGAGTTCATCAAAAAAAACAGAGACCACCTGAGCATAGGTATAACAATAGATGGTACAGAAGTCAAGCATGACTTAAACCGTATATATAAGGTGACAGGCAAAGGCTCATACAAGAGTGTAGTACGAAATATTCCTTTATGGTTGGAGCAGTTCCCTTATGGCGGCACAAAGGTAACTATAAGCTCTCCAGATATTCCATATATTAAGGAAAGCGTTTTGCATCTTTATAGCCTCGGCATCAAGGAAGTCAACATCAATGTAGTGTTTGAGGATGTTTGGCAAGAAGGAGATGACAAGCTGTTTGAAGAACAATTGATGTTACTTGCAGACACTATTATAGTTGAAGAATATTACAAAGACTATGCGTGTTCCTTCTATTCAGAAAATATAGGCAAGCCTTTAGACCCTGTGCTTGAAAACACGAACTGGTGTGGAGCAGGAAGGATGCTTGCTGTAGATGCAAATGGCATCTTCTATCCTTGTACACGCTTTGCACAGTATTCACTTCGTGAAAAGAAAGCATGGGCAATCGGTAATATCAATGACGGTATAAACAAGAACAAACTGAGGCCATTCCTTGTACTTGACCGACTGAGCCAATCTAAACAGGAGTGTGTCGATTGCGAAGTGGCAAGTGGGTGTGCTTGGTGTCAGGGAGAAAACTATGACGCGGCAGAAACCAATACCATTTATCAGCGTAGTACGGCTATCTGCAAGATGCATAAAGCAAGAGTTCGTGCCAACAATTACTATTGGAATAAGCTTTATCGCAAATTAGAGTTGGATGGCCAACGCGAAGAGTACGAGAAAAACAAACGGGAGGTGAAACAAGAAATCTGTTAGGACTATGCTGCAATACCTTATTATACTATTAGACGATACGAGTACATCGTACTGCCATTACGAAAACTCACAGACCGAGAATAAACTGATCCCTTTGGATGTTCTGAAAACAGGTATCCGTTTTGGAATGATGGAGAACCTGATGATTCAGTTCGTATATCCAGACTATGAGTTACCCGAGGAGTATAAAGATGCTATAGAGAACATTGATCATTGCAAAATAGTTTCGGCATTGTGTGAAGATGATGCATTAGTCGAAGAAGCGGATGTTGTTGTCTTCCACGATTGGTCGGGCATAAGCTATGGTAAGACATATGCCGACAAAAGTTATGTTTTAAGGACAACAAAGACTGAGCTGCTCGAAAGGCATTTGTTTCTGAAAGAGTTTCTCTCCAAAGTTGCTCGTCTCAATATCGTTATAACTGACATTGAAACCTTTAATGATGACGATTTCGGGAAATACAAAATAGTTCTTAATGCCTTATCAGAGCATATAGAAAAATTGTATGTTGACGGCAAATCACCACAACTGAACCTGCTGACCGACCGTATGATGCTGAAGGAAATGAACAACTGTGGGGCTGGTGATACCAATATCACCCTGGCACCTAATGGGAAGTTCTATGTATGTCCGGCATTCTACTTGGAGAATGAAACAGGCAGTATAGGCGATTTAGAGCATGGACTCGACATAAAGAACAAGCAACTTTATCAACTTGACCACGCTCCTATTTGTAGTCATTGTGATGCATACCAATGTAAACGTTGTATTTGGTTGAATCGGAAAACAACGTTGGAAGTCAACACTCCAAGTCATGAACAGTGTGTATTTACCCACTTAGAACGTAATGCATCGCAAGACTTACTTACAAGTATTCGTAAACATGGGCTATTCTTGCCAGAAATGGAAATAAAAGAGATTGACTATCTGGATCCGTTTGACAAGAGAAATGACTGGTAATATGGAAGTAATCAGTAGAAGAGAACTGTTCAAAAAAGTTACAAAGGCTCTGCCTGTATTAGCAATGTGCGTTTCTCCTATGCTGGCAACATTTGCTTCCGAAATGAAAACAAGTGGCTGCAATAGCAATTGTGAAGGTCTCTGTAGCAAAGAGTGCCAATCTACTTGCAGGAGAATGTGTCATGACAAATGCACTTCATCATGTGCAGTAAGATGCGGACATACATGCGCATCTGATTGTACTTCCAGATGTGCAGCATCATGTGCAAACACTTGTAAGGAGACATGTGTGTCAACTTGCCTTGCAACATGTCAGGGTAGTGCAAAATATGAGAATCCAGACACGATAAAACATATAACAGATTTTCAAAGCGAATGATATACATTATGATTAAGCGCGTATTGCTTCTGATATTATTATTGTTGCAGGTAAACATCATATTCTCCCAAGTAGGAAAACCATTCCCTAATGTTGAATTATGGGCTATTAATGAAGAACATATTGGCAACAGTATTAAATCTGCTTCATTGTTGGAAAAAGGCAAACGAACGCTTGTCTGTTTCTTCACTACATGGTGTCCTCCTTCCATAGCGGAATTTGATTACTTATATGAAAAAGGTGTTCTTGATTCTTGTGCAGCACACAACATAAATGCAATTCTAATTACAGACAAAGAACTTCCTTTCAAATTTGAGGGAAGAAAGCCTAAAGGCGATTGGCCAGATAGGCTGATAAGGGATTTTACTATATGTGTTGATAGAAGGTTCTCTTTACTGGAAGCCATAAAAGGTGGGAAATCATTTCCTTTTACGTGTATTGTTGAAGCGGACAGTTTAATATCCTATTGTTATGAAGGGTTTCATACCGAGAAAATTGATTCTCTATTAAAGAGGTTGAAATCGTCTCATGTAGAAAAATGTAAAAACTGTAATGGTACAGGAATCAATCCTAAGGCGTGTCGGGTATGCAAGGGTACAGGACGTTGTATGTTATGCTATTACGACCCTGACTATTACCTCCATCATTGTAAATCTTGTGATAATTCAAGGATATGCAGTATCTGCCATGATTCAGAATTTAAAAGGAAAGAATGTATAAAATGCTTTGGAACAGGTTATAAATAATCATTTATGAACAAGAAACTTGTAGGGCTAGTGACACCCGAGGAGAAGAATGAGATTCTTACTCTTTTTGAACGTCGCAATGGTTTAAATGAACTGGCAAAGATTCTCACAGCAGACAATGCCGAGTTGTACGAGAAACTGGTGAAAGACTTAGGCGAAACAGGAACAAAGTTTCAAGACTGGTGGAATCGCATGGCAGAGAAATACCAATGGGAATCTGCGGAGGACGGAAACTGGGAAATCAACTTTGATACGTGTGAAATCTATTTGGTGACCTCATAAGGCGTATGACTACACAACTATTATTTATCGGAACAACCGAATTACTGCTAATCGGTGGTCTGGCCTTACTCCTTTTCGGAGGAAAGAAACTGCCCGAAATGATGAAGGGCTTGGGTCAGGGCGTACAGAGTTTCAAAAAAGGAATGAATGAACCATTGCCTGAAGAGCAGGAAGAGAATGGCGAAGAAGAACAAGAGACGGAAAGAGGAAAAGAGGCAGGTATCAGGAGACCAGATACAGGAGCAAGTACAACTTCAAAATGAAGAAGTTGCAGAGGATAGCAATCTGTTGACATTTGGCGGTCACTTAGAAGTGTTCCGCCAAATGCTGTTTCGCATTCTTGGCGTGGCAGGGTTGATGGCCGCCGTCATTTTCTGCTTCAAAGATATCACTTGGGACATCTTGATGGCACCGAGTGAATGGGATTTCTGTACCTATCGCTGGCTTGAAACAGCCATGCGGGAAATCGGAATTGATTTCCGTTTTGAAGAGTTTCACGTGGATATGATTGCCACCGACCTGTCGAGCCAGTTCATGACACATATAACAACGGCGGTCTATTTGGGACTATTGGGCGCTTCACCTTATATATTATACGAGCTGTTCCGCTTCATTTCGCCCGCCCTCTATGAAAATGAACGTAAATATTCGGTGCAGGTGGCAGGCATCATCTATGTGCTGTTCATGCTCGGCGTGCTGATGTCCTATTTCGTGCTGTTCCCCATCTCGTTCCGTTTCCTTGGCACTTATAGCGTGTCGGCAAAGGTGGTGAGCAACATCACGCTCGATTCGTATATCTCCACATTCGTCTCGCTGACGTTAGTGATGGGGGTGGTGTTCCAGTTACCCGTCATTGCCTTCTTCCTTGGCAAGTTGGGCATCGTCACTTCCGATATGCTAGCCCGCTATCGCAAGCATTCTTTCATCGTCATTATGCTGGTAGCCGCCATCATTACCCCGCCAGACTTGATGACGCTGATTCTCGTCACTATCCCGCTCTATCTTCTCTACGAAGTCAGCATCCGCGTCGTCGGCTGGGTGGTGCCAAAAGAATGAATCGAAGTATTTCTTTCCTAAACACGTTAGGCCTTTCTTTGCATTTGCCTCCGCTTATCTTGCACTTTTCGCGAAGTAAGCTGGAGGTCAAAGGTTTGGCCGCACTATTGTACCAGAGACGAGTGTTGGGATACGAGGGCTGCTAATTGTCAATTATCAATTGTCAATTATGCTCTTTACTGTATGCCGAAGTCCTGCTGCTGGCGCTCCACCTCCTCCAGGCTGCGGCGGCGCTCTGCGTCGGTCATGGTGGCACGGGGCGCAGCGGGGGCCTGACGGTGGGCTGTGGCGACGGGGCGGCTCTCCTCGCTGTAGCACTGCCTGAACAGCGGGGGCACGCTCTCGATGACGAGGGTGTCGGCGACGGGGGCGTGGACTCCCTCGAAGGTGGGACGGGCTATGATACGGATTTTGCCAGCCCGATGTGTGCTGCGCACCAGGACGGGGGCACTGCCCCACTCCACTATCCGCGGATTGGCACCGATGGCGGCATCGCCGATGATGGTGCCCTCGCCCTCGACGCTGAAGGTGACGCTCTCTCGGGCCTGACGGCGCACGTGGCCCTCGTCGTCGGTCACCTCGGCCACCACCACTATGAAGTCGCTGCCGTCGGCCTCCAGGCGGCGCCCCATCTGGTCGGCATAGAGGCGCAGACGGGTGCTGCGACGTGAGGGCATCTTGGTCTCCGTGCACACCACACGGCCGCCGACGATGCCCTCGGCCACCAGCTTCACGTTTTGCCAGGCTCTGTTGGTGTAGCTCTGTTCACGGGCTTTCCAGAAGTCCCAAAAGCCCTTGAACACCACGGGCGCGTTGGGCACGCCCTCAGGATTGTGCACCACGGGCAGCGTGGCGCTCTTCCAGCCGTTGAGCGCAGTGAGCCGCACGCTGTCACAATTGGAGAAAACGGTCACATCGGCGGGCGACGACTGGGTCAGCTCGTGGGCTATGAAAATTGAGGGTTGAGAGTTGAGGGTTGACAATTGTGAGCGGAACATTTCGTAGGCATATTTCTTCTGACGGAAGGCGTCGTAGATGCCGCCGAAGTAGGCGTCGGGATGATAGCCGCGCTGATGGTCGAAGGGATGCCACTGGCAGCCGCCTATGAACTGGCGCTGTCCGCGGAACATCATGCCATAGGTGTCGGCCAGCGAGAGGGCGGCGGCCAGCATGGCATGCTCGCCCCAGGCACGGGCTGCGCGGTTCAGGGCGTTGTGGGCATACCAGTCATCGACATACTCGCCCCACTCGCGGGTGAAGATGCACTTGTCTACATCGTCGTAGGTACCCTTGCCCACATTGTCGGCCCAGTCGTAGAGCACGTCGTAATGGCCCTTCACGCCCGCCGAGTTCAGGTCGGCAGCAGCCACAGGGCGTCCCGGCCAGGGAAATTCGTCGCGGGTAATCTGCAGGGCCTTCAGCGCGAAGTCTTCGGGATAGCGGGTCTCGTTGAGGATGGGCTCCCACATCAGCACACACGGATGGTTGCGGTCGCGGCGGATGATGTCGCGGGTGTTCTGGTGCACCATCTCGCCCCATTCAGGGGCCTTGTTCCAGTATTGCCATCCGGGGGTGGGCACGATGACGAAGATGCCCAGCTCGTCGCAGGCATCCATGAACGAGGGGTCCTGCGGATAGTGAGCGGCACGCACTATGTCCATGCCCGCCTGCTTGAGCCGCAAGGCGTCGCGCCACTGCTGGCTGTTGGGCAGGGCATTGCCCACGTAGGAAAAGTCCTGATGGCGGTTGCCTCCAATCAACTGATGGTAGGGCTTGCCGTTGAGCCAGAAGCCCTGCTTGCCCCGGAACTCGGCCTTGCGTATGCCGGCACGCACCATCCCCCCGTCTATACACCGCTTGCCCTCGTACAGGCGCAGTTCGATATGATAGAGGTAGGGATTTTCGGGCGACCACAGGTGGGGATTCTTCAGCGGGAAGCGGAACGCAAAACGGCTTTGGCCCAAAACGGTCTGGCCCTTCCGCAAGGTCTTCACCACCCTACCGTCGGCATCCAGCACCTTAGCCTCCAAAACCAGTCTCTCACCTCTCACCTCTTGCCTCTCACCTCTCAACCCAGAACTCTCGTCTCTACCCACCTCGACATCGACGAGCACATCGGCATGCGACTCCGAAATGTTGTCATAGTGGACGAACACGCCACCGCCAGCCACCTGGCCACGCTCGATGGGGTCGGTGATATGGAGCGGCGAGAGGCCCAAGAGCCACACGTCGCGATACATGCCCCCATGGTAGGCAAAATCCAGCTGGGCCTGCTTCTTGCCCGGCGGATAGCTCTTGTCGTCGCTGTTGTCGGCTTTGAGGGCGATGACACACTTCTGGCCAGCCTGTACGCCCTGTGCCGAGAGGTCAATCGTGATGGGCAGATAGCCGCCAAGATGCTCCTTGACCAGCCGGCCGTTGACATAGACCCACTGCTTGCCCATGACGGCCTCGAAATGAAGGCGGATGAGCTTGCCCGACAAGTCGGCAGGCACATCGAAGTGTTTCCTGTACCAGCAAACGCCCTGATAGTTGCGACCGCCGCTGGCTTCGGCCGGTACCAGCTGCACCGTGTGGGGCGCACAGACCACCTGCCATTCGGAATCGTCGAAGCCGACGGCTTCGGCTCCGGGAGCGTCGCCCAGGCAGAAGCGCCACCCTTCGTTGAAGTTGTAGACCACTCGCCCGCTGTTCTCCAAAGGGAACAACCCTGCCACAGAATACAACTGTGACAAGCCAGACAATGTACTGAGAAGGCAGAGACACAGGCATACCGCTGCCCGACGGAAGGAAATAAGACATTTCATAGGTGCAAAGATACAAAAGTTTTCCGAAACGTCCAAAAATTGCAATTGATATTTGCCGTAACAAAAAAGTTTTCGTACCTTTGCACGGAACAAATTAATAATAAATAATAAAAATCATAATTCATAATCGCCGCAGGCGACAACTCTTTATTCTAAATTCTAAATTCATAATACATAATTGATATGAACAGCATCAACGAATCATTCAAGAACGGGCTGATTGGACTGGCCAGCGACCATGCCGGCTTTCAGCTGAAACAGTATGTGAAGAAATATCTCGACGAGCGCGGACTGCCCTACAAGGACTATGGCACCTACACCGAGGACTCGTGCGACTATAGTGACTTCGGCCATGCGCTGGCCCGTGGCATCGAGGCCGGCGAGGTGTTTCCCGGCATTGCTATCTGTGGCAGCGGCGAGGGCATCAACATGACGCTGAACAAGCATCAGAGCATCAGGGCCGGCCTGTGCTGGATTCCTGAGATTGCCCATCTGATTCGCCAGCACAACAATGCCAACGTGCTGGTGATGCCGGGGCGCTTCATCGACGAGGAGATGGCCCGCAAGATCATGGACGAGTTCTTCGCTACCGAGTTTGAGGGCGGACGCCACCAGAAGAGAATAGACAAAATACCCGTATGACAGAACATCTTGACTTTACCACCAAGGAACGGGAGCTGACACTGGGTCTCTATGCCGAACTGAAAGAGAAAGTAGGCGCCATGATGGCTCCTGGCGACGAGGAGCGTCTGCGCCAGCACCTGCTGAAGTCGCTGGAGCAGAATCAGGTGCACCGCGACCTCTTCGGGCTGAACCCCATCGTGACCAGTCTGCAGACGGCTCTGCTGGTTGTCGACGAGATTGGCCTTCGCCGCGACGCGGTGATGGCCATCATGCTGCGTCCTGCCGTAGATGCTGGCCACATCAGCGTGGAAGAGGTGAGCACCCAGTACGGCCAGGTGGTAGGTCGAATCCTGCACGGACTGCAGCGCATACAGGAGCTGTACAAGAAGAACCCCGCCATCGAGAGTGAGAACTTCCGCAATCTGCTGCTCTCGTTTGCCGAGGACATGCGCGTCATACTCATCATGATTGCCGACCGTGTGAACCTGATGCGGCAAATCAGAGACACAGAGAACGAGGAGGCAAAAAACCGCGTCAGCGAGGAGGCCTGCTATCTCTATGCGCCACTGGCCCACAAACTCGGACTCTACAAGCTGAAGTCGGAACTGGAAGACCTGTCGCTGAAGTACATGGAGCACGACGCCTACTACCTCATCAAGGAGAAGCTGAATGCCACCAAGGCCGCCCGCGATGCCTACATTGAGCACTTCATACAGCCCATAGAACAGAAACTGAAGGAGGCCGGACTGAAGTTCCACATGAAGGGGCGCACCAAGTCCATCCACAGCATCTGGCAGAAGATGAAGAAGCAGAAGTGCGGCTTCGAGGGCGTCTATGACCTCTTTGCCATACGCATCATCATCGACTGCCCGCTGGAGAAAGAGAAACAGCTGTGCTGGCAGACCTTCGCCATCATCACCGACATGTACACCAGCAACCCGAAGCGCATGCGCGACTGGCTGTCGATGCCTAAGTCAAACGGCTACGAGAGCCTGCACATCACCGTGCTCGGACCGGAAAAGAAGTGGGTGGAGGTGCAGATACGCACCGAGCGCATGGACGAGGTGGCCGAGCGCGGCGTGGCTGCCCACTGGCGCTACAAGGGCGTGAAGCAGGGCGAGGGCGGAATGGACGAGTGGCTGAACGGCATCCGCCAAATGCTGGAGGACACAACGGGCGTTGAGAGTTCGCTCAACACCATGGACTTGTTCCGCATGGACCTCTACGACGACGAGGTGTATGTGTTCACGCCGAAGGGCGACCTGCTGAAGTTCCCCAAGGGCGCCACGGTGCTCGACATGGCCTATCACATCCACTCCAAGGTGGGCTCCGCCTGCACCGGCGCACGCATCAACGGCAAGGTAGTCACCTTCAGGCAGCAACTGCACAGCGGCGACCAGGTGGAGATTCTCACATCGTCGACGCAATACCCCAAGCAGGAGTGGCTCAACATTGTGAAGACCAGCCGCGCCCGCGCCAAAATCAGGCTCGCCCTGAAGGAGACGCAACAGAAGGAGGCCCTGCTGGTCAAGGAGATGCTTGAGCGGAAGTTCAAGAACCGCAAGATTGAACTGGAAGAGGGGGTGATGATGCGCGTCATACGCAAGCTGGGCTACAAGGAGAACAGCGACTTCTATCGCGACCTGGCCCACGACACGCTCGATGTGCAGACCGTCATCGACAAATATGTAGAGATGCAACAGGGCGAGGGCGTCGTCACGGGCGACAACGTGGCCCGCTCGGCCGAGGAGTTCAATTTTCAATCTTCAATCTTCAATGTCCAGTCTCCCAATGACGATGTGCTCGTCATCGGCCAGGACCTCAAGGGGCTGGACTACCAGCTGGCCCGCTGCTGCAACCCCATCTATGGCGACAGTGTCTTCGGCTTTGTCACCAACGGCGGCGGCATCAAGATTCACCGCACCGACTGCCCCAACGCACCCGAAATGCGGCGCCGCTTCGGCTACCGCATCGTAAAGGCGAAATGGAGCGGCAAGGGCTCGTCGCAATACCAGATTACGCTGCGCGTCATCGGCAACGACGACCTGGGCATCGTGAACAATCTCACGTCAATCATCTCCAAAGACGAGAAACTGGTACTGCGCAGCATCAACATCGATGCCAACGACGGCCTTTTCCGCGGCAACCTGGTCATCATGATCAACGACAACACGCGCCTGGAAACGCTCATCAAGAAGTTGCGCACCGTCAAGGGTGTGAAACAAGTAGAGCGTATTTAGCCTGAACGGTCAAATCAGTTCTATCTGGTTGGTCTGCACCCAGCCTTGATTGCCGTCAGGGACAGCTATCTCCTTCCATTCCTCCATCGTGTTATCGGTCACCTCCACCTTCGTACCCTCGTGCAGGATAAAGAGGTCGGTGCCGTTGGCGGCGGGGGTGCTCTTGACGGGCACTGCCGACTGGATGATGATGGCGGCATGGCGCTGCGTCAAGTCGTGCTGCTGCTGCCAGGCAAAGAGATTGGACAGCAGGAAGGCTATGAGCATCAGACCCGCACCGAAGAATCCCACCTTGCGCAGCCACAAGGGCGAAGAGAACAGATAGAGCAGGGCAAGCACAATGGCCAGAGCCAAGGCCAGCAGCGAAGCATAGGCCCAGCCGTCGGCACTGAAGCTGTTGACCAGCGAGCGATACCAAGTGACGGCAAAGAACTGCGTCTGCGGTACGATCCTGTCAACGGTCTTCGAGCGTGCCAGCTGCAGATTGAAGCGTATGTCGGCATCGCCGGGCGAGAGCCGCAGTGCCCGCTCATAGGCCAGTATGGCCTGCGTGATTTCCTCCGTGCGGTAGTAGGCATTGCCCAGATTATAATAGATGTCGGCACTCTGTCCCTCCTTGAGCAAGGCGGAGTACACTTCAATGGCTTTCTGATAGTTGCCTTGCACGTAAGCGCTATCGGCATCGGCCTTGGTCTGTGCCCCGACGGGGCTGCATGTGAAATGACAAATGACAAATGACAGGCAAACGACTGCCAACCACCATCTTCTGTTAGACATCGAATTCTTCATATATCTTCTATGTTCTATAATCAAATTAATCTGTAATATCACGCTCATACCTCTTCACTCTTCCACTCGGTGATGTTCCTTTCCTCCGGCGAAAAGGAGAGGCCGACCTTGATGATGGGTCGGTCATCCATAGCATACTTGCGGGCGTAGCCGCGCTCGTCAATCTGACGTAAGGCTGCGTCGGGGGTGGCATCGTACTTCAGCTCTATGACGTAGATGCCCTTAGGCATCTTCAGCGTCAGGTCGGCACGCCCTTTGGAGGAGAGGTCTTCAGCCACCACGTCGGCACCGAAGCTGATGAAAAGGGTGTAGAGCATGGCGTGGAAATGGTGCTCGTTCTTGTCGTCGAGCATATAGGGCACGCCGGCGAAGAAGACTTTCAGGGCCTCAATGAAAGCGGGAAGGTTGCCATCGTCGCGGAAGTCGAGGTAGGCGTTCTGGAACACTGAGCGGTTGCGGTTGCCTGCCTGTGTGTTGGTGACGTAGCGGTAGAGGCACAGAGCGAAGCCCTTGCGCACCTCCTCGTTGGGAAATCCCAGCACGTACTGGTCGCGACTGGGGCGGTAGTCCTTGATGGTGAGGTAGCCGCTCTGGTAGAGCACGGGCAGCGGCTGCTCGTAGCTGTCGAAGGGCTGGTCGAAATCCTCGGCCATACAGGGCGTGCCATCCACATCGGTCACATCCAGCCGTGGCATCTGCGCCAGCATATCGATGAGGGCACGGGTCGTTCCGCTCTCGAACCAGTAGTCGGACACTTCGCCTGACTTGAAAGCCTTGAACAGGCTGAAGGGATTGTAGATGTCGGTCTTGCCCCGACCGAAATGATAGCCGTCGTAGTTATATTTCAGCACAGCTAACATCTGGTCGTAGTCCAATCCGTTATTATCAGCCATCAACTCAATGTCAGGGCGCAGGGCTGTGGTCATTTCCTCCTCAGAAATGCCGCAAATAGTCTCATAAGCTGCTTGCATAGAGATATTCTCCAGCTGGTTCAGCCTGCTGAAGATACCCATCTGCGAGAACTTGGAGATGCCAGTGATGAAGACGAACTGCAGATGAGCATCCTCGCTCTTCAACGGTGCAAAGAGATCCTGAAAACGCTCACGCACCAACGCCTGCTTCTCAGCATCGCCAAGACTGTGCAGCATCATATTGTCGTACTCGTCGACCAAAACTACCACTTTTTTGCCCGTCTGCCGCTCGGCGGCATGGATGATTTTTGTCATGCGGAGACTGAAACTTGCCTCTGAAGCCGCAACATCATATTGCTGCTCAAAGCCACACAGTATATAGTTGATCAACTCATCCAGCTTCTCTATCGACGTGAGGTTGCTGGCACTGAAGTCGAAGCGGAGCACGGGGTACCGCTCCCATTTCCAGTTGGTCCGGGCTATAAACAGCTGGGGCTGCTCAATGCCGTCGTCGGTGGTGAACGCCTCGAACAGGTCACGGCGACCCTCAAAGACAGCCGCCAGTGTGCTCACCAGCAGCGACTTGCCAAAACGGCGCGGACGACTGAGGAAATAAGGCTTGCCTTCGGTTATCATCTTGAAGACCAATGCCGTCTTGTCCACATACACGTAGCCTTCGGTGCGGATGCTCTCGAAGCTCTGAATCCCAACGGGATATTTGCGCCTTGCTGAAACGACCATAGCTGTTCTCTATATTATAGTTTCTCATTCAGGCTGGTAATGCCCTTCATGGCCTGTTCGTAGACTTTGTTCATATTGCCTTTCGGGTCGCCGGGGGCGTAGCGCTCAAACTCACACTCGTCAATGGCCTCGATGAAGGGGGCGATGGTGGCATCGTCGATGCCGCGTGCCTTCAGGCGGTCGGTGATGTTCTCGCGTGAAAGTTGCTCCACAGGGATGTTGAGCTTGTCGCCCACATAGCCCCAGAGGGCACGGAGAGCCTCGTCGTAGAACTCGCCCGGCTTGTTGGCGGCCATCAGGCCGGCTGCCTTCTTCAGTCGCTTCCTGGCCACCTTGCCAGCCCGCTTTGAGGCATGGCGCACCACATCGGCATTCTCAATGGCCCGCTTGCGGAAGATGACGAAGAGCGAGACAAAGACCAGCACCAGCAGGGCCAGGGCTATCCAGTAGGTGGCAGAGGCGAAGAAGCTGCCGGCCGACGTCTGCAACCGCGAACCGCCCAGATGGATGTGGCGTATGTCGCTGGCCAGGAGCTGTATGTCCTCCTGCTCGGTGAAATCCTGAATGTGGCTCTCACCACCCTCACCCTTGGCCACACTGAGGTGGAAGGGCTGCGAGGTGAGCGTGCGGTAGGCCTTCTCCTGCGTGTCGTAGTAGACGAACTCGATGGCGGGAATGTCGTATTGCCCCTGATGACGCGGCACGGCCAGGAACTCGTAGGTCATGGTGCCCTCTACACCGCTGGTGGTCAGGCGTGTCTTGTCGGTCAGGCGCGCATCGTAGGTGTCGAAGTCTTTTGGAAACTTGACCACGGGCTGCTTGATGAGCTTCAGGTTGCCCGTGCCGCTGACGGTCACCTTGATGGTGAAGGGGTCGTTGGCCTTCAGTTCTTCCTTGTCAATCTCGGCCTTCATCGTGAAGCGACCCACGCCACCTGAGAATCCGTCGGGACGTGCAGGCAGCGGGTCTACCTCAATCTCCACACCTGGAGCCTGTATCTGCTTCTTCACCTCGACATAGCTGGAGCCGCCGTTGAAAAAAGCCTCGAAGGGGTCGATGTTGCGGTTCTGCTGCACCACTATGCCGTTGAAGGTGATGGGCGGCACCTGCAGCTTGCCCGTCATCTGGGGAAACATGACATACTGGCTCCAGGTGACGGTCTTATAGTTGCGGCCATTGAACTGCTCCACCTTGAAGCTCTTTTCCTGCGGCAAGGGTATCTCCTGGGTGTGGAATCCCTTCAGGTCGGGCATCTTGCCCTCAAGCTGTGTCAGGCTAACCAGTGTGTAGACCTTGTAGGTGAGCAGCACCGGCTCCTGTTCCACCACGCGCTTCTTCGAGGCGCTGACCTTGATGAAGAGGTCGCTGCCGGAAATGGGCGTACCGGCAGAGCGTGTCTCCGTCTGCGGCTGCTGGGAATGGCGACCGCCACCGCCGCCGCCGCCAGAAGGCACACTGCCACTGACGGTAATCTTGACTGCGTTTGACGACAGCTGATTGCCCTCGGCCTTAATCGTGGCAGGGGGAATGGTAAACGACCCCTCCTTGAGCGCACTCAGGATATAGGTGTAGGTGATGGTCGACGACTGCGACGTCTTGCCATTGACAATGGTAAAGCTCGACTGGGTGCTGGTGCTGGGGCCCATCAGCACATCGAAGGCGTCTTCGGGAATCTGCCCAACGCGGAACCCCGACACGTCCTGGGTGCTGACCGTATAGGTGAGTCTGAACTGCTGGCCCACGGCCACCTGCTGCGGCGCATTGGCCCGGAAGGACTGCGCCAGACAGATTGAAGACGGAAGATTGAAGACTGAAGATGCAACCCACAGGGCCACAAACATCAATACTCTCCCTAAGTTTCCTGATCTTCTCAATTTATTCATAGTTCGTCCAATTCGTTCTATTCGTGATATTATTGAAATTCGTGGGTCATCACCAGTTCTTTTCTATGCGGCGGCGCTGGCCCTGCTGCTGTTGCTGCATGCGCTCCTGCGTCTGCTTCTCCTGCTGCATGGCTGCGTTCAGCAGTTGCTCGGCGTTCTCCTTGCTCATGGGGGGCTCTTGCTGCTGCTGTTGTTGCTGTTCCTGCTGCTGCTGTTGCTTCTGCTTTTGCTGCTCCTGTTTCTGCTGCTCGTCCTGTTTTTGCTTGTCCTCCTGCTGGTCGTTCTGGCCGCCACCGCCGCCATTCTGGCCGTTGTTCTTCAGCTGTCGCTGGCAGAGCACCAGGTTGTAGCGCGCCTCATCGTCGTTAGGGTTGTTGCGCAGGGCCTGCTTGTAGGCTTCGATGGCTTTCTGGAAGTCTTTGGCCCCCTGCAGCACCACGCCCATATTATGATAGGCCTGTGAGCGGCGGTAGGGGTTTTGCTCCAGTTCGCCCGCCTTCATAAAGGTCTGCACCATAGTGTCTCTCTGCTCCTCACGCACCAGCTTGAAGTTTTCGGGGAACATTGAGGTGGCCAGATTGTACTGGGCCCGTGCGTCGGTGCTGTCGGCACTGACGGCCTTGAAGTAGTCCACCTGAGCCTCGTGCCGCTTGTTGGTGCGGAACTGGCTGTTGCCATGCCTGATGAATTTGCGAGCCTGCCGGTTGTCGGCATAAGCCTCTCCTATGGTCAAGGAGAAAACGAGAAGAAGCAAGCCAAGCGGCTTTATCCACCTGTTATCTGAATAGTATTTCATTTCTTAAAGATTTTAATGTTCTTCAGCAACGGATTCTTGCGGTCGAGCAAGCACACCTCAAGGATGATGAGGAAGAGGGCGATGAAGCCGAACACCTGGAAGTGGTCTTCATAGTTACTGTAGACGGTGGTCTCGCCTTTCTCCAGCTTGTCCAGCTCTTCGTCGAGCAGTCTTTGGGCGCTGCTGTTGTTGTCTACGTGGATATAGGCGCCACCGCCGGCCTGGGCAATCTCACGGCACATTTCCTCGTTGAGGCGCGACATGACAGTCTCGCCCTTGCTGTCGGTCATATAGCCGCCGGTGTCTGGGTCTGGGATGGGCGAGCCATTGGTGGAGCCGATGCCCAGCACATAGATGTTGCGGCCGTTCTCATGGGCCTGGCGTGCCGCCTCGGTGACGCCTCCCTCATGGTCTTCACCGTCGGTGATGACAATGATGGCCTTGCCCACATGCTCTTTCTGCGTGAAGCAGTGGTTGGCCATCTTGATGGCGGCGGCAATGTCGGTGCCCTGGTTGCGAATCATCGACGTGTTGATGTTGCTGAGGAACATCTTGGCCGAAACATAGTCGCTGGTGATGGGCAGCTGCACAAAGGCGTCGCCGGCAAAGACGATGAGCCCCAGTTTGTCGTTGGTGAACCGCTCCACCATGTTCTCAACCATCATCTTGGCACGCTGCAGACGGTCGGGGCTGACGTCGCGGGCCATCATTGAGTTGCTCACGTCGATACAGATGACGGTCTCGATGCCCTGCCGCTTTTCCTGCGAGAGGCCGTTGCCCTCCTGCGGACGGGCGAGCATCAGGATGAGGCACACCAGCGCCAGCTCCAGCAGGCAGAACTTGATGAAGGGGCGCCAGCGCGACACATCGGGCATGAGCTGCTTCAACAGCTCCGGGTCGCCAAACTTCTGCAACCGCCTGCGCTGGTTGAAATAAGTAATCGCACGAATGACAGCCAGAACGGCCACTACAATGAGCAGCCACAGGTATTGCGGGCTTTCAAAACGGAAACTTTCAAACATATTATTTCTATTTCTAACAACGAATTAAACGAATTAATCGTTTTTGCGCGGCAAAAGTAGTAAGAATAATCGACATAGCCAAACATTTACGCAAAGTTTAACTTTGGGGCATATTATACTATACAACATTAATAATCTGCCATTGATAACCTTCTGTAGGGGCAGGCCCCGTGCCAGCCCGATGCCCCATAGGGGCAGACCCCGTGCCAGCCCGCAATCCGGTGTAGGGGCAGGCCCCGTGCCAGCCCGATGCCCCGCAGGGGCAATCCCTATACCACCTACCAATTCATCATGCGTAAATCCTTGCCAACATTGTCGGTGCAACAGATTTCCGCTTCAACGTTGAGGCGGTCGTATTGCCATCTGAGAGGATTGTTATAAATGTAATTCACGACATACTCATGCGCCACGGCGTTTCTGATGATGACATCGTAAAAGCGGGTCTGCCACAGTCGGAGGTCGAATCGCGGCCATCCCTGCTCCTTCACGCCATGTATATACCCATTGGTGCTCTTGCTCTTGAACCACCGCACCGCCTCCGTCACACTCGCCTCACCCTGATTGGAAAGGAGAGAATGGAAATGGTTGGGCATAACGATATGAGCAACATCATCCAGCCCAGAAAACGCGAGGAGCATCAGCTGGTACGACTCCTCCACCATCCTACCCGCTTCATTGAGTATGAGTTCACCTTTATGCACCTCACCGAAACGGCACACTCGCCCTTGCGTGACGATGGTGATGAAATAGCAGCCTGACGCAGAATAATCAAAGCCATTCAGCCGCAAGCTGTTCCGCCGTGTCGGAAACGATGTATCAGTATGGCTCATTATACATTATTATTTATATACGCGCATATCAACAATATGTAGGGGCAGGCCCTGTGCCAGCCCGATGGCCCGTGGGCCACATTTACGTTCCATTTGCAACTGCCTGACCGCTGCAACTCTTGCCCTTGCGGGCAATCGGGCTGGCACAGGGCCTGCCCCTACACCGGAGGACGGCAGAGCCGCGTCGTGCAAATAGCAGCAGCAGAGCCATGCGCTCCAGTTGTATGCACGAAGGAAGGTGCCCTCCTTCCAGAGGTGCAGCTCCATGCGGTCGGCGGTGGTGCGGCTGTTCTCTTGTATTGCTATTTCTTTTGTCAGTGACATATTTCTTTGTTTTGTCTTGTTAATGGTTTCTTACGATGCCATCATTTTCCTGACACAGGCCTGCGGACGGGGCCTCAACGCGCCCTTGGGGGCGCGGCCCCGCCCACTGGCCTACGTCAGGAAAATGATTTCGAATTTCACGTTGCGTTTTGATTCGCGTTGGGGAAAGGATGCACGGGCAGTTCTAACGCACTGGGCGCACGGACTGACCGTCGAGGCGGTAGCTGCCGTACCAGAACGCGAGGTCCGAAACGAAGTAGAAGGCGTAGGCGCCGTCCGGGCATCTCTCGTTGAGCGACGACGACCAGTAGTAACCGCTCGTGCCAGCGTCGTACAACTCGCCACCCCAGCCTTCGCCCGCAGCGGGGAGGAACACCGTGCCGCCGTTACTGCCAGTGAACTTACAACCGCTCACACCGTTCTGAGTAGTCCAAGTTGAGGTCGTATTGTTCACCAGCTCTTGTATCTGAGACAGCGTCGGCATCCGCCAAGGACTGCCCCAGTTGGCAGTCGCGGCATCGTAGCCGGTGCCGGCGATGTCGGAGCCGATGTTCACCAAGTGACTATAATCTCCATCGAGGTTGTAGTAACCATACTTGTAAGTAGCCCAGTTGTACACGCTCTTCGGGCTTGTCTCCCCCCAGGCGTAGTAGTTCCCGTACCCTTCCGGCGTGCTGGCCCCCACGTTGCAGCACGCCCACTTCGTGCCAGAGGGAAGGCCCAGGTCAATCGCATGCGGGTGGTTCTCGTCGGGGCAGGAGGTCTCGCCCTTTTCCTCACCCTTTGGCTCGGCAAGCATTTCTATACCCATCAGCTTGACTGTAGGATATACCTCGTACTTCTCTGATGTTGACATATTGAAGAATGAGGAATACAATTCGGTTGATGGCCCCATATATCCACTCCGAGCATAACTTGTCTTTCCTTCAGTGCTCTCCTTTTCAAAAAGGGTGAAACCCAAATCTACAGGGAAACAAGCGCCGCTTACCTTCGTCTGCGCAAACAAAGTGGATTTCTCGTCCTTGTCTCTTTCCAGCTTGGTGTCGGAAAAATTGGGCACAAGGCTGACCCGTGCAAACTCTTTCTCCTTTTTCTTGTGCTCATTGGGCCATCCAAACCATAATAGCTTCACAGGAAGCCCTGTCTTGAAGAACCCCTTCAGCTTTATCTCGTCACCTTGCAAAGTCTTGTATAAGTCGGTGGAATGTAGCGCATTCTCTATATCTTTCTTATAAAGCATCACGCCACCACTGATACTTACTCCTACCTCACCCCTATATGCCACGCTGGCAATATTCCTGTCGGCAAACTCCACACCCAATTCAGCGAAAATACCAAGGCTGGCCTCTCCTTTTACCATTGCCTGGCCCCCATGGTCATTGGTCAGTTGTATGCCGTTGATGGATGCATGTGGCACATAGAAACTTCTCGACCCCGCCTCAAGGTGGAATGTATATCTGTAGGACTGGCTCCAGTGCTGCTCCATGCTGACAGAAGCCTCGGCACTGACAAAGCCGCCGGCCCTGGCGTACAGCCACAGGAAGGGAATGCCCAGTTCAACGAGTGGAATGTCCACTGCGTCGAAATCATGAGACCAGTTGAGTACACCAGAAATATTGACATCTTCCTTTATGACATCATCCTCCGTAATGTCAAGGCTGACGACGGTTCCCAACTTCGGGGACACAATCCTGACAAATTTCACCTTGAACGTGGGCGTAAAGCTGATATTCTGTCGGTTTTCAATTTGAAAAGCCAAATCACCAGCCGGGTCAGGGTAAATATATGGGGTAATGTAGTTGGTCAGCGGGAAATTCATTGTTCCTGGGCTATATGTACGCTCCCAAGTGTTTTCAATCAACTGACCACCGTCACTTGCTCTCCTGCTGCTCGCATTCACATCGCCTTGGGTGACAAAATAATAGTACTCAAATACATCCTCGAAATCGACCTTTGAACAGTGAAAAGCTATTTTCCCGTCCACTGTTTCTATGCTCTCCACCCGACCGATGAATCCAGAGCGGAACACATCACTGATTTCTTCCGTCACCAATTTGTCGCCAATCCTTGGGAGAATGGCTAAAGGGGTATCCTGCCTGAAGAACACCGTCATAGAGTCTGACGAAACGACATAATCTCTTATATTTCCTATGAGTGGGATAACGCCTGGCTTGTACTCTGTCTTAGGTGTCACAAACCCCACGCTGTCGATAGCCACAAGCGGAATCATATAGGTGCTGTCGGGGGTATATACCACCTGCGATGCAATCTTGTTGTAGCGCAGGCTGTCGGCATCGTAGTGGGAAAAGCCGATGGAGTCTATCTCTTCGCGGAAGAAGGCGTTGAACTGCCCGTCGTTGCGGTAGATGAAGAAGGCATCGCCGATGGTGCCGCTGCCAAGGGTCGGGGTATACGTGGCAATGCTCTTTTCGCCATTGGCCATCACACTGATCACGTCGATGATATCGCCGATGTTGGCCAGGCCGTCGCCATTCACGTCTGCCTCTTGCCACGCCAAGCCGTGAAGGCCGGAAATGGTCTCGATCACAGAGGTCAAGTCTTTCTTGTCTATGACATTGTCGCCGTTTAACCCACATTGCAGCGAGTGTCCAAATACACTTCTGAAAAATTGCTAAAATCTCTATGTTTTGGGCCTGCAAGCCCCCATTATCCCCCTGTTCCCG
>CADACW010000037.1 GCA_902786565.1 uncultured Prevotellaceae bacterium
CCGTATGCCGAACGGCACGTACGGTGGTGTGAGAGGTCGGTAAACACGAAAGTAGGAGATAAACACCTACGATTAGTGTTTACCTCCTACTCGATTTCCGTGAGGACAAACACGCTGACAGTCCCTGACTTGTTAGGCTTCTTGCGGATAAACATGATGCAAAGTTAGCACGGGTCACTCACTTTTCCAACTTTTCGGCACACAACTGCCTGATTTTTAGGATAGTTTAAAATTTGAGGCAAAGGGGCGCGGAAAACAGGAAGAAGGAAATTCTCCTGCTCACGCCTGAAGACATTGCGCCAATAGAGACTCCGCGCCAGAGGCCCAGAATAGGATTCTGACCGCAATGCTAATCAGTGGTGCTGACCAATGGGCGGATGAACTGCGAGGTATAACCCACCCCACTCTGTGCCACCTCTTCGGGCGTGCCGGTGCACATGACGGTGCCACCGCCACGGCCCCCCTCCGGGCCCATGTCGATGATGTGGTCGGCCTGAATGATGACGTCCAGATTGTGCTCGATGACGATGACCGTATTGCCACGGTCCACCAGCTTGTGGAGCACCTGCATCAGTATGCGGATGTCTTCGAAGTGCAGGCCCGTGGTCGGCTCGTCGAGTATGTAGAGGGTGCGGCCCGTGTCGCGCTTGCTCAGTTCGGTGGCCAGCTTGACGCGCTGGCTCTCGCCGCCACTGAGGGTGGTCGACGGCTGTCCCAGCTTGATATAGCCCAGACCGACGTCCTGTATGGTCTTGATTTTGCGGAGGATGTCGGGCACGTTCTCAAAGAACTCCACCGCCTGGTTGATGGTCATGTCGAGCACGTCGGCAATGGACTTGCCCTTGTAGCGCACCTCCAGGGTCTCGCGGTTGTAGCGCTTGCCGTGACACTCCTCGCAGGGCACCTGAATGTCGGGCAGGAAGTTCATCTCGATGGTCTTGTAGCCATTGCCGCCGCAGGTCTCGCACCGTCCGCCCTTGACATTGAACGAGAAGCGTCCGGGCTTGTAGCCGCGGATCTTGGCCTCCGGCAGGCCCACAAAGAGTGCGCGTATGTCGGCAAAGACACCCGTATAGGTGGCGGGATTGGAGCGCGGAGTGCGCCCGATGGGGGTCTGGTCCACGTTGACCACCTTGTCTATCAGTTCCAGCCCTTCGATGCTGTCGTAGGGCAGCGGTCGTTTGAGCGAGCGGTAGAAGTGCTGTGAAAGGATGGGCTGCAGGGTCTCGTTGATGAGCGTTGACTTGCCGCTGCCGCTGACACCCGTCACCACGATGAGCGTGCCCAAGGGGAAGACGGCATCGACGTGCTTCAGGTTGTTGCCCTGTGCGCCACGCAGCACCAGCTGCTGGCCCGTGCCGGCGCGGCGCACTGGGGCGCCCTCCTGCACCGTCAGCTCGCCACTGAGGTAGCGAGCGGTGAGCGTGCCCGACTTCATCATCTGTGCGGGCGTGCCCTGGAACACCACCTCGCCGCCCTTGCGCCCGGCCCGCGGCCCTATGTCCACGATATAGTCGGCGGCCAGCATCATGTCCTGGTCGTGCTCCACTACAATCACCGTGTTGCCAATGTCGCGCAACTGCTTGAGCGAGTGGATGAGCCGCTGGTTGTCACGCTGGTGCAGGCCGATGCTCGGCTCGTCGAGGATGTAGAGCACGTTGACCAGCTGTGAGCCTATCTGCGTGGCCAGCCTGATGCGCTGGCTCTCGCCGCCGGAGAGTGAGGCCGACTGGCGGTTGAGCGACAGATAGTCGAGGCCCACGTCGAGCAGGAAGTTGAGTCGCGTGCGAATCTCCTTGAGTATCTCGGCGGCAATCTGCTTCTGCTTGCTGTCAAGATGATTCTCCACCTGCTCCAGCCAGAGGCGCAGCTCCGAGAGGTCCATATCGGCCAGCTCGGCAATGTTCTTGTCCCATATCTTGTAGGAGAGGGCCTCGCGGTTGAGCCGCTGTCCGTGGCACTCCTTGCACTGGCTCTCGGCCATGAACTGGCTGGCCCACTTCTGGCCGTTGGCACTATCGTCCGCCTCCATCACGTCGCGCAGATATTTGACAATGCCGTCGAAGGAGACGAAATAGTCGCTCGTGGTGTGCACCAATTCCTTGTCGATGCGCACACTGTCAAGCGAACCGTAGAGCACCTCGGTCATCGCCTCTTCGGGAATATGCCCGATGGGGGTCTTGATGTCGCACTCGTACTTCTTGAGTATGGCGTCTATCTGCCAGAAAATGAGCTGGTTCTTGTATTTCCCCAAAGGAACGATGCCGCCATCGTGGATGCTCTTCTTGAGGTCGGGAATCACCTTGTCGAGGTCAATCTCGCTGATGACGCCCAGGCCCTTGCAGTGGGGGCAGGCTCCCTGTGGCGAGTTGAACGAAAAGTTGTTGGGGGCAGGGTCGCTGTAGCTGATGCCGCTGGTGGGGCACATCAGCCGGCGGGAGAAATACTTCACCTGCCTGGAGTCGACATCGTAGACCATTATCAGGCCCTCGCCCTGCTTCATGGCTATCTGGACGCTCTTCTTCAGACGCTCGTCCGACTGCTTCGCGCTGACCTTCATCTTGTCGACCACCACCTCGATGTCGTGGTTCTTGTAGCGGTCCACCTTCATGCCCCGCGTAATCTCCACTATCTCGCCGTCGACGCGCATGGTGAGGTAGCCCTTGCGGCGCATGGCCTCGAAGAGTTCGCGATAGTGCCCCTTGCGCGAGCGCACCAGCGGAGCCAGGAGGAAGATTTTTTTGTCGTTGTAGAGGTCGTGAATCATTTCGACCACGCGCTCCTCGGTATATTTTACCATCGGCTCGCCCGTGACGTAGCTGTATGCCTTGCCGGCGCGGGCATAGAGCAGTCGCATGTAGTCGTAAATCTCGGTGGTGGTGCCCACGGTGGAGCGAGGGTTCTTGTTGGTGGTCTTCTGCTCGATGCTGATGACGGGCGAGAGGCCGGTGATTTTATCCACATCAGGGCGCTCCAGTCCTCCCAAGAAGTTGCGGGCATAGGCCGAAAAGGTCTCGATGTAGCGGCGCTGGCCCTCGGCAAAGATGGTGTCGAAAGCCAGCGACGACTTGCCCGAGCCGGAAAGGCCGGTGATGACGGTGAGCGAATGACGCGGGATGACCACGTCGATGTTCTTCAGATTGTGTACGCGGGCGCCAATGACGCAAATGTTCTCACTCATTTATTCTGTAGTAGTTCCGCTGCTCTGACTGCTCTCGGTGAAGCCTCTGAGGAGGTTCACGTCTTTGCGGAAGTTATAGTTGACACCGTCGGCACCCTTGGCTTTGCACAGCAGGAAATAGACGCCCTCGCGCACGTCGGTGCCCTTGTACTTGCCGTCCCAGCCGCCGGCGGGGTCGGTCCACTCGTAGAGTTTCTGCCCCCAGCGGTTGAAGATATAGGCATGGAAGGAGACGATGCTGCGGTAGTCTCTCTTAGCCCTGAACACGTCGTTGGTGCCGTCGCCATTGGGCGAGAAGGCATTGGGGAACTCCAACTTGCTGTCAGGAATGGTCACCACGATGGTGATGGAGTCGAGCTGTGTGCCCTCGTTGTCAAGAAAGGTCTTGAGCATCACGTTGAAGGTGCCCGACTCGGAGAAGGTGTACTGTGTGTCTTCTTCATACCTGACGAACAGCTCTTCAGGGTCTTGATCGAGCGCCTGACGGAAGAAGTGCCACTCGTAGGAGGGCGTCCAGTCGTCCATATCCGACGGGTTGGCACGGAATGTGACCGTCAGCGGTGCCTCGCCTTTGTCTATTTGGGTGGTCTCCTGCTCTACGCCTTCCTCGTCGATGTAGTAGGCCATAGGGTTAACCGACTGTGCTCCTGCCGCCAAGGGCAGCAGAAGCACAGCGAGTGTGAAAAACTTTCTGAATGTAGTCATAAGCAGATTTGCTTAGAGGCCCAGCTTCTTGCGGATGGGCTTGGGAATAGCATTCTTGTTGACCAGGAAGTCCATGGTGTTGGCGGCAATGAAGGTCTTGGTCATGTACCATACGCCCTTGTAGTCGCCGGTCTCGCCCCATGAGTTCTTCACCATATAATACTCCTTGCCGTTCTGGTCCTTGGCCACGCCGTAGATGAGCATGCCGTGGTCGTCGGTCAGTTCCCAGTTGTCGAAGCGCTCCTGGCGCAGTTCCTGGGTGGCGGTAATCTCGGGCACGTTGACGCCCAGCGAGTCGATGACGTTGCGCTTCTCGGTGACAGCCAGTTTGAGCCACTTGGCCATGTCGCTGCCACGCAAGCTCTGTGTGGCCTTGCTGTCGATGGCGTAGGCCAGACCCTTGCGGGTGAAGCCGTCCTCTGAGACGTCGCCGCCCCAGGCCACGGTGTAGCCCTTGTCGATGGCGTTGTCGATGACCTGCATCATCTCGTCCATAGGCAGATTGTACGACAGCGGGAAGCGCCAGTTGTCTTGCACCTCTACGGCAAAGCCGGTGTAGAAGGGATGATGGGTGTAGCTGGTGATGCTGACATAGTCGTCGAGATTGATGCCGAGCGATGCCATGAAGGTCTTCGGCGTATAGTCCTTGCCCTCATACTTGAACGTTTCGGGGCACTTGCCCAGATAGGCGTCGAGTATGCCCTGCAGGCCCACCTTCCACTGGCCTGAGATTTTCTTGGCCGAACTCTTGGAGATGGCAGCCACGTAGGGTTCCAGCAGCGAGAAGAACTCGTTGAAGTTGTTGAGCGAGTCGCCATAGAGCGAACCGGGGAAGGGCATGGCATCCTCGGGGCAGATGCCCCACGTCTTCAGCGTGGACAGCACGTCCTCGGCACTTCCGCCCTGCGAGAACTGGCAGTCGCCGTGGTAGCGCACCACCTGGACGGCACGGTCCATATAGGTCTTGTTGGCTACAAAACTCTCGCAAAGGTCGTAGGTCTTTCCAGTCGCCTTCAGAATCTCGGCCTCGAAGAACGACAGCGTGGAGTAGTCCCAACAGGTGCCAGAGCGGTTCTGGTCCTTAATCGACGTGATGGGGTTCTCCTTAATGGTTGTAAATACTGGTTTGTTAGGATTGACAGAGTCTTTCTTCTCCTCTGCCTGTGCACCCAGACCCATCGTGGCCAGAAGTGCAAGTGTCAGAATCATCTTCATAAATAAAATATAGTGTCATTAATTAACTACAATACATCCTCTAAAATCTAAAACGGCAGCAGCATAAACTCCTCTAATTCCTTGGGGTGATAGGGAATGCGCTTATCGCCCAGGAAGCGGCAGCCGTCGTCGGTGATGAGAAGGTCGTCCTCAATGCGGATGCCGCCAAAGTCCTTGTAGGTCTCAAGCAGGTCGAAGTTGAGGAACTCCTTGCAATGGCCCTCCTTGCGCCAAAGGTCGATGAGATGGGGAATGAAGTAGATGCCCGGCTCGTCGGTGACCACAAAGCCCGGCTCCAAACGGCGCCCCATGCGCAGACAGTTGGTACCGAACTGCTCCAGGTTGGGACGGGTCTCGTCGTCGAAGCCGACATATATCTGCCCCAAACCTTCCATATCGTGAACGTCCATACCCATCATGTGGCCCAGGCCGTGAGGGAAGAACATGGCATGGGCGCCGGCACGCACTGCCTCGTCGGTGTCACCCTTCATCAGGCCCAACTCCTTGAGACGGTCGGTCATCAGACGGCAGACGGCAAAGTGCACATCGGCATATTTCACGCCGGGCTTGGCCACCTCAAGCACATAGTCGTGACAGGCTTCCACTATGCTGTAAATCTCCAACTGGCGCTGGGTGAACTCGCCGCTGACGGGCATGGTACGGGTGTTGTCCGAGCAGTAGTCGTCCAGTTCGCAGCCAGCATCGCAGAGGGCCAGTCGGCCGTTTTCCAAACGGGCGTCGCTGGGATTGCCGTGCATAATCTCGCCATGCTGCGAGAAAATGGTGGCGAAGCTGACGCCCTGGGCCCGCGAGCGGGCAATGCCGTCCACCTGTCCGCCGACATAGCGCTCCGTCACTCCCGGACAGATGATTTGCTGGGCCGTTGTGTGCATCTCATAGCCCACGTTGCAGGCCCTTTCAATGGCCTCTACTTCTTGGGGCTCTTTGGTTGAGCGCATCTTCACCACAGCCTTGATGAAGGCGACGGATGCCCTCTCCTTCTGCTCATCGGGGCGGAAGCCTAAGAGGTCAGTCAGCAGAATCTTAGTGTCGTGGCGATAGGGCGGCAGGAAATGAATGGACTGGCCATTGGCAGCCGAGCGCTTGACGGTTTCCTTCAACTTTGAGAATGGGGCGGTCTTCGTGACGCCCACCTCGGCGGCCAGATCGCTGATGCTGGGCACAAAACCCATCCACACGATGTCCTCAATGTCGATATCGTCGCCGAAGAGCCACTCCTCGTCGTTGTCAACATCGATGAGGGCGAAGAGCCCTTCGCGGTGCTGACCAAAATAATAGAGGAATGTGGAGTCCTGCCGCATGGGCGAATAGGCATTGGCAGGATAGTTGGCCGGACTCTCATTATTACCTGGCAGGAGGATGACTCCTGACCCCACCAGCCGTTTCAATTCAGCACGACGGCGGATATAAGTTTCTTTACTAAACATAAATCTTTTATTAAATATGTGTGCAAAATTACTCAAATCTCACAACATTCCTGCAACAACAAACAAAAAGAAAGAAAAAAAAACAAAACTTAACGGCTGACAATGGGCGAATTGCTATTTTATTTTGGTCATTTCATTCTTATTTGCTACCTTTGCAGCAAAATTTCTAAACAAAATAAACATATGACACCTTTTTACAAACAAACATGGTTTATCGGGGGCGTGGCTGCACTGGCTATTTTCGCCCTGTGTTTCATCGGAATCAATTACGTGGGCCAGCCCGACGAGGAAAAAGGCCCCGATGTGGAGGATATGGTCATTGCCACCACGCAGACCAACGAGCCGCTCATCAGCATTGCACGCCAGCAGGGATGGATTGACGCAGAAGCCACTGAAATGTCCAGCGTCGACGCGTCGAAAGTGAAAGACCTGGGCACTGCTTTCCAAAACAGCAGTCTGACCTCGTTCAACGAGTTTCAATATTTTGTGGGACTGGAAGAGATACACGCTGGTGCCTTCGCCCATAGCGACCAACTGAAGGCTATCACCATCCCGGCCTATGTCATTACCATTGATGAAGGCGCTTTGGCCTATTGCCCTGCTCTACAAGAAATTAAGGTAGACACCGCCAATACTCATTTTGACTCTCGCGACAATTGCAACGGCATCATTTGCACATGGAAGGGCGACCTGAAAGTGGTGGCAGGTTGTGCCAACACCGTCATTCCCGAAAAAGTACGTTATATCGCTCCTCAGGCCTTTGCCGGTTGCACCAATCTGAAGAAGATTTCGTTTCCAGAGCGCATGGACGAAATTGGCGAAGAGGCTTTCAAAGACTGCCAGGCTCTGGAGTCGGTAGAGATTCCCCAAGGCGTCCGTTTCGTCAAGCCCGGCACCTTCCAGGGATGCTCCGCCCTGAAAGAGGTCACCTTGTCAAAAAGCGTGGAGCGCCTGCAGAAAGACGCCTTTGCCGGATGCAGCAGCCTGACAACCATCAACTGCGCCAAGAAATACCCGCCCATCATCGAGAATGCCTTTGACGAATTCAAGGCCACGGTCTACGTGCCCAACGGCATGACAAACACCTACTACCGCGACAAATCGTGGAAGGCCTTCCCCACCGTGAAAGAACTGCCGTAGGCATCAAGCCAAAAGGCTGATTTCACAGAAAATGACAGAATTATTTGGCCAGTTGGGAAAAAGTTTGTAACTTTGCCCCGTACAATACTGCGAGGGCGTTTCCGCGATGATACCGTCTGAGAATAAACTCCTACGTCCTCTGGCCTTCAGAACCAAAGTTAAACCAACATTAACAACGCCGATTTTGGGAGCATAGGTAGGCAAAAACTTCAGAAGACAATGAAGAAAGTCTCTTTTTGGTGCGCATTAGCATCTGTACTATTTACAATTTCTTGCAATAATGGCAAGGAACAGGCACTGCAGCAGCAACTTGACTCCGTACAGGCCCAGTACAACCAGCAACTTGGCGACTACGAGGATTTGAACGGCTATCTGTCGATCATAGCCTCAGGATTGGACAGCATTTCACAGCAGGAGAACAAGTTGGACCGTATCATGCAGCCAAACAATAATCCCAATGAGAGCCCGGCCTTGAACCGCAAACAAATCAAGGAGAACCTGCAAGCTCTGCAAGAGACACTTCACAATCAGGCCCAGCGCATAGAAGATTTGGAGAAAAAGCTTGCCAACTCTGAAGGAACTGCTGCCAAACTGAAAGGAGTCGTTGCCGCGCTGAAAGAGCAGCTGACCTATAAGGACGGACTCATCAACATGTTGCGAGAAGAGATAAGCAACCAAAACGTGAGCATCGACGAACTGAAGAGCCTCACACTCTCGCTGCGACAGAAGAACACGAAACAGGCCCAGCTGATTGACGAGCAGGAGAAACTCATCACTTCGCAAGACCAAGTCATGAACGAAGGTTTTGTCAAGATGGGCACCAAGAGCGAACTTAAAAAGCTTGGCCTGATTTCGGGCGGCGGTCTCAAGAAGAAAAAGGTGGAATACAGCAATGTGGAGCAAGACCTCTTTGACCGTGTGGACATCCGCGACCTGCACAAACTGGACATTCCCGGCAAGAATCCGCAAATTCTCACACCAATGCCCGAAGAGTCGTACAAGCTGGAAAAGGACGGTAAGAACACCGTGCTCCGCATTTTGGCTCCCGACCGTTTCTGGAGCGTTTCAAACTTCCTCATCATCCAGACAGATTAACAGTAGACATTATCATGTCATACTTTGATGTGTGAATAATTGCCTCAGCATTTGCCAACATACTGACGATGCTGAGGCAAGATGGATAAAGGAACCAACTAAAAACCAAAACGATATGAGAAAGGAAATAAAAATAAAAAACCATATCGATGAGCTGGAGCATGTGGCAGCCTTTGTCGAGCAGATAGGCGAGGAGTTGGGGCTTGACATGGAGATGCAGATGAACCTCAACCTTGTGCTTGAAGAGATGGTGACCAACGTCATCTTCTATGCCTATCCGCAAGGCACAGAGGCAGAGATTGAGCTGATGGCCGAATACGACGGCAAAGAGCTGACTTTTGTCTTGAGCGACCAGGGAGAAGTATTTGACCCCACCCTGGAAGAGGGTGCCAATATGGAAGAAAATCCGGCAGAGCGCGACCTGGGCGGAATGGGCATCTTCATCGTGAAGAACATCATGAACCAGGTGAGCTATCAGCGGCTGGAAGGGCGCAACCTCTTGACAATGAAGAAAGACATCAAAAAGCAATAATCAAATAAGAACTTGACACATTAATTTATATATGACACAGATTTTGAAAGAAGGTGGCAAGACCATCATTAAGACCGACAAGCGTATCGACACAATGAACGCTACTCAGTTTGAAAAAGACATAGAGCCGGCTTTGGCCGAGGCTGGGGTAGACCTGGAAATGGACTGCGAAGAGCTCAACTATATGGCCAGTTCCGGTTTGCGTATCATACAGAAGACCATGCGCAGGGTGATGATGCAGAAAGGTAAGTTCAAGATGACCAACGTAAGCCCGGAAATCTACAAGGTGTTGGCCATGACAGGCTTCACCAAGTTCATGACCGTTGAACAAAAGAGCTGACCTGAAGAGAATATGGAAGTAACTCAAGAAGAGTATCAGAAAGTTGTAGACCAGCTGAATCAACTGCAAGAAGAGTATGACCAGTTGAACATGATGTTTGAGAATATGGGCCAAGGCTATGAAGAAGCCCTAAAGCTCTACGACCAAGCCATGGAGTCGTCACGCATGAAAACAGACTTCATCCAGCAGATTTCGCACGAGATTCGCACCCCTCTCAACATTCTCAGTGGCTTTACACAGATTCTTACCACCCCTGGTATGGAACTCGACGAGGCCACTCAGAAAGAAGTAAGTCAAGGTATTGCTGACAACACCAACCGCATCACCAATCTGGTGAACAAGATGCTGGAGCTGGCCGATGCAGGTAGCGACCAAGAGATAGAGCGCAACGACGACGTGCCTGCCGTTCAGATTGCTGCACAGGCCGCCGACGAGAGCCGCATCACCATGGCCACACATCTTGCTTTCGACATTCAGATGGACGACGGTACCGATATGGCCATGCTCCACACAAACCTGCAGCAAGCCACACGTGCGCTGGTTCTTCTACTCGACAATGCCATGAAGTTCACCCGGCCAGCTGAAGCCGCCCTTGCCACGGCCGAGGCAGTCACCGACAAGAAGGTGCTGCTGAAGCTGACGATGGTAGAAGACGGCACCATGATGGCTTTCGCTGTGGAAGACAACGGCATCGGTGTCCCCCCGGAAGAGGCAGAACGCATCTTCGATGAGTTTGTGCAACTTGACGAATATTACGACGGAACTGGCATCGGCCTCACCGTGGCCCGCTCCATCGCCCGCAGGCTGGGCGGCAACATTGTGCTGGACACCGACTATACTGGCGGCGCCCGATTCGTCTATACGCTACCAATGTAATATCAACTGAACTACTAACAATAAAAACGTAATGGGAACTATGAAGAAATTATCAATGCTGGCTTGCTCGGTACTGATGTGCCTTGCCGCCAATGCCCAGAACCCCCAAAAGGGTACATACGGCTACCTCTATTGCCACATGAGCGACCGTGGAGAATACACAGCCTACGCACTGAGCCGCGACGGCTATCATTATGAAGACATCATCGGAGGAGATGCCATCATGGACCCCAAAGTGCACGCACGCATCGAGGGCGGACAGCGCGACGCCTTCATCACCCGCGCCTGGAATGGCAAAGGCTTTGTGATGGTGACCACAGACATGTGCGTGGCCAAGAGCCACAAGTGGGACAACTATGGCATCGACCTGCTGCGCAGCGACGACCTCATCCATTGGGAGAGCGTCACCTTCGACTACCGCAAGGGCACCAGCATCTTCTGCAACCCTGAAGCAGAGAGTGTCTACAAAGACTGGTCGACCATCAACCGCGTGTGGGCTCCACAGATATTCTGGGATCCAAACTATGTTTGGGAGAACGGCGACAAGGGCGGCTATCTGATATACTACTCAATGCTGAACCGTCCTGAGGAAGGCTACGACCGCATGTACTATTCCTATGCCGACAAGTCGTTTACCAAACTGACACAGCCCAAACTGCTCTTCGACTGGGGCTATGCCACCATCGATGCCGACATCAATCTGCTTGACGACGGCCTCTACCACATGCTCATCAAGAAAGAGGGCGGCAAACCTGGCATCTACACCGCTACCTCAAAGCATCTGACCACCGGTTGGGGCGAACCCGTAGAGAACGACTACGTGTCGTTTGAGGGCCGCAAGAACTGCGAAGGGTCCAGCGCTTTCCAGCTGATTGGCGACAAGACATGGCGTGTGGCCTACATTCAGTACAGCGACAATCCTAAGCACTACCGCATCTGCAAGGCCAATGAGAATCTGCGCAATTTCCATGACCCCGTAGACATCGAGGGCGTGACCGGCCCACAGCACGGCTCGTTCATGCGCCTCACCAAGAAAGAATACAAGCGGCTGCAGAAGTGGTCAGCAATGTCCACAAAGAAGTAACCAACAGCCCATTGTGAGACAAGAATACATTGAGATAAAAGGCGCCAGGGTCAACAACCTGAAAAACATCGACGTGCGTCTGCCACGCGATAAGTTCATCGTTATTGCCGGCGTCAGCGGAAGCGGAAAATCATCGCTGGCCTTCGACACTCTCTATGCCGAGGGTCAGCGCCGTTATGTGGAGAGCCTCTCCAGTTATGCACGCCAATTCCTCGGCCGTATGAACAAGCCCGAGTGCGATTACATTCGAGGCATACCGCCTGCCATCGCCATCGAGCAGAAAGTAATAGCCCGCAATCCACGCTCTACAGTAGGTACGTCGACCGAAATCTACGAGTACCTGCGATTGCTCTTTGCCCGCATTGGCCACACTTTCTCGCCCATCAGCGGACAGGAAGTGAAAAAGCACACCACCGAGGACGTGGTACGCTGCTTTCAGGAGTTTTCTCCGGGAACGAAGTTTGTAGTCCTCGCTCCACTCATCGTACCAGAGCAACGTACTGCAGTGCAGCAGTTGAAAGCCAGCCTCCTGCAGGGCTACAGCCGCATCTTTGTCAAGGGCGAGGTGGTTAGAATCGACGACTGGCTCTCAGCCCTCGACGGGCAGGAGAACGTTGAGGCAGACCATATATTCCTTGTCATCGACCGCCTTTCTGCCTCTGACGAGAAAGAAACCATTGACCGACTGGTCGACTCTGCCGAGACAGCTTTCTACGAGGGGCAGGGCGAAATGAGACTGATGGTGCTGCCATCGGGATTGGTCTACGACTTCTCCACGCGCTTCGAGGCCGACGGCATCACCTTCGACGAGCCTACCGACCAGCTCTTTTCGTTCAACTCGCCAGCCGGAGCCTGCCCTGAGTGCGAAGGGTTCGGCAAAATCATTGGCATCGACGAGCATCTGGTCATCCCCAACACTTCGCTCTCAGTCTACGACGGCTGTGTGCAGCCTTGGCACGGCGACAAGATGGGCGAGTGGAAAAACTGGTTCATCCAGCACGCCGCCAACGACGATTTCCCCATTTTCGAGCCTTACTTCAATCTGACTCAACAGCAGAAAGACTGGCTCTGGCACGGACTGCCCAGCGATCGCCGAATGAAAGAAAAGCCGTGCATAGACCAGTTCTTCCAGATGGTGAAGGAGAGCCAGTACAAAATACAGTACCGCGTCATGCTGGCCCGTTACCGGGGCAAGACCACCTGCCCAAAGTGCCACGGCACCCGACTGAAGCCGGAGGCCAATTATGTGAAGATAGACGGCCGCAGCATCAACGACTTAGTGGAGATGCCCGTCGTCAGGCTGAAGCAATGGTTCGACCAACTCACCTTGCCTGAGCATGAAGCCGAGATAGGCCGCCGACTGCTCACCGAAATCACATCACGTCTGCAATTCCTTGTAGATGTGGGGCTTGGCTATCTCACACTAAACCGTCAATCCAATTCGCTGTCGGGCGGCGAGAGCCAGCGCATCAACCTGTGCACATCGCTCGGCTCGTCACTCGTTGGCTCCCTTTATATCCTCGACGAACCCTCTATCGGCCTACATTCACGCGACACCGACCGTCTCATCAAAGTGCTGAAGCAACTGCAGGCATTGGGCAATACCGTGGTGGTGGTGGAGCACGACGAGGAGATTATGCGGGCTGCCGACTACCTCATCGACGTCGGACCCGATGCGGGTCGGCTGGGTGGTGAAATAGTCTATGCCGGTCCCGTTCAGCCAGAGAAATCTGACAAGGTCTCGAAGCGTTCATACACACTCGACTATCTGACAGGTGCCGAATCGCTGCCTGTACCGCAGAGCCGACGCCCCTGGAACCGGCATATTGACATTATCCAGGCCAGGATGAACAATCTGCGAGGCATCGACGTACAGATTCCCCTCAACGTGATGACCGTGGTGACGGGTGTCAGCGGCAGCGGCAAGTCCAGCCTCATCAAGGGCATCCTCTTCCCGGCAGTGAAGCGCCGCCTGGGCGAGGTTTACGATGCACCCGGCGAATACGGAGGGCTGGGGGGCGACATCGACGCCATCAAGCGCATTGAATTTGTAGACCAGAACCCCATTGGCCGTTCCACCCGTTCCAATCCTGCCACCTATGTGAAGGCATACGATGCCATTCGCGACTTGTTTGCCGAACAGCCACTGGCACAGCAGATGGGCTTCACGTCGCAGTATTTCTCGTTCAATGCCGACGGCGGACGCTGCGACGAATGCAAAGGCGCCGGCACCATCACCGTAGAAATGCAGTTTATGGCCGACCTGGTGCTGGAGTGTGAGGCCTGCCACGGCCACCGATTCAAGCACGACATTCTCGACGTGCGCTACAAAGGAAAAAACATTGACGACGTGCTCAATATGACCATAGCCGAAGCGCTGGAGTTCTTTGCCGGCGAAGAGACCATCACCAAGCGGCTGAAGACACTCAATGACGTCGGACTGGGCTATATCAAACTGGGGCAGAACTCCAGTTCGCTCTCCGGCGGCGAAAACCAGCGTGTCAAACTGGCCTACTTCATCGGGCAGGAGCGTCAAGACCCTACCCTATTCATCTTCGACGAACCGACCACGGGTCTCCACTTCCACGACATCGGCCGATTGATGCAATCGATGAATGCCCTCATTGAGCGCGGCCACACCATCTTGATAATCGAGCACAACCTGGATGTCATCAAGATGGCCGACCACGTGATTGACTTAGGCCCTGACGGTGGCGACCGTGGCGGCAACCTTGTTGTCTGCGGTACACCTGAAACGGTAGCCCAATGTCCTGAAAGTATTACTGGCCAATACTTAAAAGCCAAGCTCAACCTTTAGGTCAAGCTTGGCTTTAAAATTTCTCTTACCGAGATGTGATTGTGGCTACTGGGCATCACGGCCGAGGGCCAGAGCCTTGATATTGGCTTCGACCACTGCCTCGCCTTTTCGGCCGAACACCCGGTGTATGGCCGCCTCCAGCATCTGGTAGTCAATGCCCAGTGCCTTCTGTGCGGCACCCAGCAGAATGACATTGGCCGAGCGGCTGATGCCGTTGTCCTTGGCCATCTTCTCAATGTCCAGACTGATGACATGGGGCAACTTGGCCAGGTCGGCCTCGATGACAGCCATGTCAGGATAGTTAGGAATGTTCTTGAAGGGCGCACTGCTGGTGATCACCCATCCGTCGCCCTTCAGCCACGGCAGATAGCGCAATGCCTCCATCGGCTCCATTGAAATGATGACGTCGGCCCCACCCTTCGGTATGAGGTCGCTGGCTATGGGCTGGCTGCTGATGCGCAGATTCGACTGCACATCACCGCCACGCTGGCTCATACCGTGCACCTCGGCCTGTTTGATGTAAAGATTCTCATGCATGGCGGCCTCGCCAATGATGGTGGCAATCGAGAGGATGCCTTGCCCTCCCACGCCGCAAAGTATAATGTCTGTCTTCATAATCGTTTTTTCTGTGTTACGCAAGAGAGTTGCCCAGACTGCGCAGCTGGCTGATGACCAGTTTGGGGTCGGGTGCCTTGAACACGTAGCTGCCGCTCACCAGCACGTCCACGCCGGCTTCCACCAGCCTGGGGGCCGTCTCGGCCTGCACGCCGCCGTCCACCTCGATGAGTGCGTCTGCCCCGGCCTCTGCTATCAGCTGGCGCAGCCGCTTCACTTTCTGGATGGTGTGCTCAATGAACTTCTGTCCGCCAAAGCCGGGATTCACGCTCATCAGAAGCACCATGTCCACATCGCCAATGATGTCGACCAGCGTTTCCACCGGTGTCGAGGGGTTCAGCGTCACGCCTGCCTTCATGCCAGCATCGTGTATCTCCTGTACGGTGCGATGCAAGTGCAGCGTAGCCTCCTGATGGACGTTCATCATCATTGCCCCCAGTTGGGCCGTCTCACGGATATAGCGCTCAGGCCGCTCAATCATAAAGTGCACGTCGAGCGGCTTCTTGCACACACTGGCCACAGCCTGCAGGACAGGAAACCCAAACGAAATGTTCGGCACAAACGTGCCATCCATCACGTCAAGGTGCAGCCAGTCGGCCTCCGAGGCATTTATCATTTCAATCTCGCGACCGAGGTTCAAGAAGTCGGCCGCGAGCATAGAGGGTGAAACAATTGCCATTTCTGTCTCTTGTTTTTTTACTCTTACATTTGTTAGTTCAGGCATAGTGCCTGTTGGTTTACTACTCTGTACGTGTAAGCGATTTGCTTAATCAAGCGGATGACTTTCTCGCTTGGGTTCATTTCTTCATAAGTAAATATCTGCATAGGCTGTTCCTGTTAGGTTACTATAATTGTAACGTTTAGCCTTGCAGTTTATTATTTCCGAAGCATAATTATTTTCACCTTATTGTTTCAGTCCATACGGTCGCGGTAGTCCTCATAACCGAAACGGCGCAGTATCTCCAGCGAACCGTCAAGGTGACGGATGCCGATGTCGGGATGTGTGATGCCGTTGAACATGCTGGTTTTGACGGTGGTATAGTGTATCATATCTTCAAACACCACCTCGTCGCCCACCTTCAGCGGCCGGCCGAAGTCCCAGGCCGAGAGGAAGTCGCCGCTAAGGCAGCTGTTGCCTCCAAGACGGTAGACGTAGGGGGCAGAGGCGAGGGTTGAGTCGGATGGCGTCACTGTCTGGGCCCCACGCACCTCGGGCATGTAGGGCATCTCTAAGCAGTCGGGCATGTGGCAGGTGAAGCTCACGTCGAGAATGGCTGTGCGGATGCCCTTGTCCTCCACGATGTCCACCACATGGCTGACCAGCGGCCCCGTCTGCCAGGCAAAGGCGCTGCCAGGCTCCAGTATGATGCGGAGCCAGGGATAGCGCTGATGTAGGCCCTGCATCAGGCCGATGAGCAGCTCCACGTCGTAGTCCTTGCGGGTCATCAGGTGACCACCGCCCAAGTTGAGCCATTTCAGTTGGGGGAACCAGCGGCTGAACTTCTCCTCGATATGAACCAGCGTGCGCTGCAGCACGTCGGCACCACTCTCGCAGTGGCAGTGGCAATGGAACCCCTCGATGTCGGCAGGCAGACGCTCGGGCAGCTTATCGCTGCTCACGCCGAAGCGGGTGCCGGGAGCACAAGGATTATACAGCAGCGTCTCCACCTCACTGTATTCGGGATTGACGCGCAGGCCTATGGAACAGCGCCCCCCCACCCTCTCGTGGAACCGCTCATACTGCGAGAGCGAGTTGAATGTCAGGTGACTGCTGCACTCGGCCAACCCGTCGATATCGTCGTCGGTATAGGCCGGCGAGTAGGTATGGGCTTTTGCGCCGAACTCCTGCAAGGCCAGGCGTGCCTCTGAGGGCGAACTGGCTGTGGTGCTGCTGATGTATTCGCGGAAGATGGGGAAGGTCTTCCACAGGGCGAAAGCCTTGAAAGCCAGGATAATCTCGACATCGGCCCTCCGGGCCACATCGGAAATCAGCTGCAGGTTACGCCGGAGTTTCTCCTCTTCTATAATATAAATAGGTGTAGGCATGAAGATTGAGGATTGAAGATTGAAAATTGAAAATTGAAGATTGAAAATCGAAAATGTTAAAGGCGGTACTTCGCGCAGAACTTTTCGCCCTCTGCAAAACCCTCCTCGTAGAGGCGCTCCAGTTTTTCGGGGTCGCGGCATACACGGTCAACCTCGAGAGGTTTCTGCGGTCGGATGGCAATGATTTCGCCCCAGTCCTCCATACGCTCCACCATGTCCAGCTGGCGGTTGTAGACCTCCACCCGATGGCTCAATGCCACGCGCAGACGGGGGTATTCCTTATAGATGACGGGGGGAATCTTGCGGTCGCGCTCTGTAGAGCGGTAGCCCCTGTTGCGGGTGAGCACCACCACGTTCAGCGGATGTCCGGTCTCAATGGCTCGCGCCACAGGAATGCTGTCCACGATTCCGCCGTCGAGCATCGGTATGTCGTCTACGGGAGTAATCTGCGATACGTATGGCAGCGAACTGCTGGCCTTGGCGATGGCGATGAGCCTGCGGTGGTCGTAACGCTCGGTCAGATAGGCGGCCTGCCCTGTCTGGCAGTTGGTGGTCACCATTTCAAAGGTGCCGGGGTTCTGTGCGTAGGCATCATAGTCGAATGGCACTATCTCGTTGGGAAAGCGCTCGTAGAGCAGATTGGGGTCGAAGATGCTGCCCTTCACAATCAGGCTCTTCAGCGAGATATAGCCGTAGCGGCGCAGCAGGTCAATGTTGGAGTAGCGTGCCCGCCGTAGCTGTCGGCTCATATAGGAGAGGCCGTTGCAGGCTCCCGCCGACACAGCCACAACATAGTTGAACCAGCAGTCATGTTTCATTAGTGCATCGAGCACACCGCTGGTGAAGACGCCACGCATGCCGCCCCCCTCCAGCACCAGTCCAGTATCAGTTCTCAGTCGTTCCATCACTTGAATTTGGATGCAAACTTACAACTTTTTTTCCATATAGCCAAAAAGACACAATAATATTTTTTAAAAGACAGAAGAACTGTAAAGACAGATTAATTTCAAAGACAGAATAATTTCAAAGACAGAATAATTTCAAAGACAGAATAACAGAAGAACAATAAAGACAGAATAACAGAAGAACAATAAAGACAGAATAACAAAAGAACATATAACACAGAGATTTGTTCTTTTGTTATTCTGTCTTCAAAACAGTTCTTTTGTTATTCTGTCTTCAAAAAAGTTCTTTTGTTATTCTGTCTTCAAAAAAGTTCTTTTGTTATTCTGTCTTCAAAAAAGTTCTTTTGTTATTCTGTCTTCAAAACAGTTCTTCTGTTATTCTGTCATCAAAAAAGTTCTTTTGTTATTCTGTCTTCAAAACAGTTCTTCTGTTATTCTGTCTTCAAAAAAGTTCTTTTGTTATTCTGTCTTCAAAAAAGTTCTTTTGTTATTCTGTCTTCAAAAAAGTTCTTCTGTTATTCTGTCTTCAAAACAGTTCTTCTGTTATTCTGTCTTCAAATAAGTTCTTTTGTTATTCTGTCTTCAAAAAGTTCTTTTGTTATTCTGTCTTCAAAACAGTTCTTTTGTTATTCTGTCTTCAAAAAAGTTCTTCTGTTATTCTGTCTCTTAAAAAGGTAGTATGTCTTCAATAATAATCTGGCACCGAAAACGTTATTATAATGTCTATAATCTGTCAGTATGTCTACAAAAACTACCTCACAAGAGTCGAAGATGAATATCTGGGGCCTGCTGCGCAACATCTTGCCCTTTGTACTACCCTACCGGTGGCTCATCTTCATCACCCTGAGTCTGACGCTTGCCGCCTCGCTGATGGCACAGGTCAACGCTGTGGTGCTTGACCGCACCGTGGATGCCATCAACGCGCTCACACAGCAGGAGGGCGGTTTCGACTGGGGGGCTGCCGCACGCATCCTCACCGTCATCACCATTGTGCTGCTGGGCAAGGAACTGGCGGGAGCGGTAGTCACCTTCTTCCAGCGCTACTATGGCGAGCGCATGCGCATACTGGTGAGCCGCGACCTCTCGTTGAGAGTGGTGGACCGCATCCTGTCGTTCCGCATGGCCTTCTTCGCACAGGAGGGCAACGAGACGGGAAAGCTGCAGTCGCGCATAGACCGAGGCATCATGAGCCTGAGCAACACGGTGAACAATTTCTTCATAGAGATTCTACCGCTCTTCACCAGTGCCGTCTTGGCCTTGGTGCTCATGTTTGCCGCCAACGTCTATGTGGGACTGGTGGCACTCTGCATCGTGCCGCTCTACTTCTGGGTGACCTACATTCAGGCCAGCCGGATGAAAGGGGGGCGCAGGGGCATCTTCGGCACCCACCAGCAGGTGAGCCAGGGCATACTCAACATCCTGGAGAGCATCAACGTCATCAAGTCGTTCAACCGCGAACAGATAGAGGCCGACCGCCAGGCCAACATCCAGCGCAACATGACCGACCTGCAGCTGAACACGCGCAAGCAAAGCTACTTCTTCAACGGCTTGAAGAGTTTTCTTGAACAGATTGGTACTGTGCTCATTATCATCCTCACCGCCTACCTCGTGCTGACCGACTATCCGGGCATGTCGATAGGAAAAATCATGTACCACGTGATGCTCTTCGCCAACGTCAGCGCACCCATCCGACAGCTGCACCGCATCTACGACGACATGAACGATGCGCTCATCTACGCGGAGGGCTTCTTTGGCATACTCCACGCCGACGGCGAGGTGGAGCGATCCGGCAGCCACCGCCCCGACAAGGTGAAGGGCGACTTTGTGCTCTCTGGCGTCAACTTCACTTATCCTGGCGGCACAAAAGCCCTGACCGACGTGTCGATGCACATACCCAGCGGCAAGATTACGGCGCTGGTCGGTCTGAGCGGCGCGGGCAAAAGCACCATTGTAAACCTGCTGGACAAGTTCTACCACCCACAGCAGGGGTCCATCACCCTCGACGGCGTGGAACTGCGCCAATGGGACACGCAATGGCTGCGCGACAACGTGGGGCTGGTGCTGCAGAAGAACCACATCTTCGACGGAACAATCGAGGAAAACATTCGCTACGGCAACCCTGCGGCCACCCACGACGACGTGGTGAAAGCGGCACAGCAGGCGTGCATCTACGACCAGATTATGGAACTACCGCACCAGTTCGACACACAGGCACTGCAACTGAGCGGCGGTCAGCAACAGCGCATCGCCATAGCCCGAATGTTTCTGAAAAACCCGCCCATCATCTTCCTCGACGAGCCTACGGCAAGTCTCGACGCCATTGCCACCGAGCAGATAAAGGCCAGCATCGATGCCATCAAGCAGGGGCGCACCGTCATCATCATTTCACACAACATCGGGCAGATTATCGACGCCGACCAGATATACGTGCTCCAACAGGGGCGCGTGGTGCAGGGTGGCACGCCCGACGAGGTCTATCGCAAGGGAGGTCTCTACAAGGAAATATTCGATGCCAGTGCCCGCAGCATGAACATCGACAAGATTGCCAGCACGATGGAGCTGTAAGACTGGGCACTCCCCGTCACGCCTCTTCGCTCTTCCATTCTGTGATATTCCTTTCCTCCTGCGAGAAGGCGAGGCCGACCTTGATGATGGGGCGGCCATCCATAGCATACTTGCGGGCGTAGCCGCGCTCGTCAATTTGGCGAAGGGCCTCATCGGCGCTCTTGCCGTACTTCAACTCTATGACATAGATGCCCTTTGGCATCTTCAGCGTCAGGTCGGCACGCCCTTTTGAGGAGAGGTCTTCGGCCACCACGTCGGCACCGAAACTGACGAAGAGTGTGTAGAGCATGACATGAAAGTGGTGCTCATTCTTGTCGGCGAGCATATAGGGCACACCAGCAAAAAAGACTTTTAGGGCCTCGATGAAAGCGGGGAGATTGCCATCGTCGCGGAAGTCGAGGTAGGCATTCTGGAACACCGAGCGGTTACGGTTGCCTGCCTGCGTGTTGGTGACGTAGCGATAGAGGCACAAGGCAAAGCCCTTTCGCACCTCCTCGTTGGGAAATCCCAGTACGTACTGGTTGCGACTGGGGCGGTAGTCCTTGATGGTGAGGTAGCCGCTCTGGTAGAGCACGGGCAGCGGTTGCTCGTAGCTGTCGAAGGGCTGGTCGAAATCTTCAGCCATACAGGGTGTGCCCTCCACATCGGTCACGTCCAGCCGGGGCATCTGTGCCAGCATATCGATGAGGGCGCGGGTGGTGCCGCTCTCGAACCAGTAGTCGGACACTTTGCCAGAGTAAAAGGCTTTGAACAGACTGAAAGGATTGTAGACATCAGTCAATTCTTCGCCAAAATGGTAGCCGTCGTAGTTCTGCTTCAATCTCTCAAACATCGTGTCGTAATCAACTCGATGCTTCTCGGCCATCTGCTCAATGTCGGTGAGCAATACCGTGGTCAGTTCGTTTTCTGAGATACCACAGATAGTCTCATAAGCCGGTTGCATAGAGATATTGTTCAGCTGGTTCAGCTTGCTGAAGATGCCCATCTGCGAGAACTTGGAGATGCCGGTGATGAAAACGAACTGCAAGTGCGAGTCTTCGCTCTTCAGCGGGCCGAAGAGGTTCTGGAACCGCCGCCGGGCTGCTATGGTCTTTTCCTCGTTGCCCAGGCTGTGAAGGATGAAGTTGTCGTATTCGTCCACCAGCACCACCACCTTCTTGCCCGTCTGCCGCTCGGCGGTGCGGATGAGGTTTATCATTCGCACATTAACGTCCTCCCTGTCCGTCACAGTAAGCCCATACTGCTCTTCATACTGCGAGAGGATGAAGTCGATGAGCGTGTCCAACTGCTTCAGGTCTGACAGGTCGCCTGCACTGAAGTCGAAGCGCAGCACGGGGTGGTACTCCCATTTCCAGTTGGTCTGGGCGATGAAAAGTTGCGGCTGCTCAATGCCGTCGTCGGTGGAAAACGCCTCGAACAGCTCCCGCCGCCCCTCGAACACTGCCGCCAGGGTGCTCACCAGCAGAGACTTGCCGAAACGGCGCGGCCGACTGAGGAAGTAGGGCTTGCCCTCGGTTATCATCTTGTAGATGAGTGGTGTCTTGTCCACATACACGTAGCCTTCGGTGCGGATGCTCTCGAAGCTCTGAATCCCGACGGGGTATTTGCGCCTTGCTGAAACAATCATAGAATTGTCAAGAGTTAAACATAAGGAACTTAACTGTTCAGGCTGAGGAGCTGGTCAATGTGCTCTCGGCTGTTGCTCAGGCGGGGAACCTTGTGCTGGCCGCCCAGTTTGCCGCGCAGTTTCATCCACTCGTTGAAGAGGCCCTTGCGGGCAACGACTATCTCCAGCGGCTGAAGGGTGATGTCCTTGTAGCGTTTGGCCTCGTAGTCGCTGTTCAGCTCCTGGAGCTTGCGGTCCAGGGTGAGGGCGAACTGCTGCAGGTCGGCCGGCGGGCGGCTGAACTCGATGAGCCACTGGTGGCGGCAGCGCGCATTCTGGTCCATAAACACCGGCGCGGCGGTATATTCCAGCACTTGGGCGTCCGTCATCTCGCAGGCGTAGGCCAGTCCCTGCTCGGCATTGTCGACGATGAGCTCCTCGCCAAAGGCGTTGATGAACGACTTGGTGCGCCCTGAAATGACAAACTTGTAGGGGTTGGTGGAGGTGAAGCGCACGGTGTCACCAATCATGTAGCGCCACAGGCCGCACGAGGTGGAGATGATCATGGCATAGTTCTTGCCCGGTTCCACGCCCCAGAGTGGAACAATCTCCTTGGAGTCCATCTCCTGGAACTCATAGAAGACGTCGTAGTCAAGCATCAGCATCATCGACTTGTCCTGCGGGTCGTCCTGTATGCCGAAGAAACCCTCAGAGGCATTGTAGGTCTCCATATAGTGCATACGGGGACTGGTGATGAGCCGCTCGTACTGTTCGCGGTAGGGGGTGAAGGCCACGCCTCCGTGGAAGAACACCTCCAGGTTGGGCCACACTTCCTCCAGATGTTCTTTGCCCGAAAGTTCCATCACGCGGTTGAGCACGGAGAGCATCCACGACGGCACACCTGACAGATTGGTCACGTTCTTGTTCATGGCCTCGCGGGCTATGCGGTCGCGCTTCACCTCGAAGTCGGCCAGCAGGGCAGTCTTCTTGGACGGCACACGGATGAGGTTCACTACAGGATTGATGTTCTCGATGAGGATGGCACTCAGGTCGCCCACCAGCGAGCCGGGCAGATTGTAGTTTGGCGCGTGGCTGCCGCCCAGTATAAGGCCGCGCCCGTCGAAGAGGCGGCTCTCAGGATTGTTGCGCAGATAAATGGCCACCACATCGGTGCCGCCGCGATAGTGCAGACGGTGCAGGCCCTCGGATGAGACGGGTATGAACTTCGACTTGTCGTTGGTGGTGCCGCTCGACTTGGCGTACCACTTCACCCTGCCGGGCCAGAGCAGATTGGCCTCGCCCTGGCGCATGCGGTCTATGTCGTCCTTCAGCTCTTCGTAGGTGCTCACGGGGGTGTTGCGCACAAAATCATCGTATGAATGTGTGGCGGCAAACAGGTGCTGACGCCCGAAAGCGGTGTCCTTGGCCCGCTCCAGCAGCCGCTCCAGCACTTCGCGCTGCAGCTCTGCGCCCTGCGTCTGGTGGCGCTCCAACTCGCGCCAGCGTGGCGCAAACAGATTTCTTGCTATGCTTGTAATGCTCATTGAATAGATTTCAGATTACGATTGCAACAAGGCCTATGGGTCATGTTTTCGGAGTGCAAAGTTACTGCAAACTTTTCTAATAGCGGCAAGATTTACTTTTTTTAGCATCTTGCCCGCACACAGCACGCCAATCGGGCCGGCAATGGCCGCAGGCCGGTTTACCCCCTTTAGAGTTAAAAGGCACTTAACTTAGAGTTAAAAGGCATATAACTCGGAGTTATAAGGCATTTAACTCTGAGACCCCTTTTTGGGGGGCGTCACGGAGGAGGCTTCAACTATCATAAATCAAAGAATCGGCGGTTAAGGGAAAAATATGGGGAATTTACTTTTGTGTGCGCAAACAACTTCGTACCTTTGCAGCCCCAAAAGTGAAAAGAAAAGACGATAAAGACAAGATGAAGAAGTTTGATTTCAAGCCGAAAATGATTTCGGCAGTCAAGAAGTACGACAAAAAGACATTCATTTCCGACCTGATGGCAGGCATTATCGTGGGCATTGTGGCTCTGCCTCTGGCCATTGCCTTCGGCATAGCCAGCGGCGTAAGTCCTGAGAAGGGCATCATTACAGCCATTGTTGCAGGATTCATCATTTCGGCACTGGGCGGCAGCAAGGTTCAGATTGGCGGCCCCACGGGTGCCTTCATAGTCATTGTCTCAGGCATCATAGGCCAGTATGGCATGACGGGCCTGACCATTGCCACGCTGATGGCAGGCGTGTTCCTGATACTCTTCGGCCTGCTGCGGCTGGGCACCATCATCAAGTATATCCCCTACCCCATCATCGTGGGGTTCACCAGCGGCATTGCCGTGACCATCTTCACCACTCAGGTGAAAGACCTGCTGGGCATGAACATAGCCGGGCCGGTGCCTGCAGACTTCATTGAGCGATGGATAGCTTACTTTCAGAACCTGAGCGGAATAGACCCTTGGAGCACCGCCGTCGGTCTGACAAGCGTGGCCATCATTGCCACGGCTCCGAAGTTGAGCAAGCGCGTGCCTGGCTCGCTCATCGCCATCATCGTGATGACGGTGGCCGCCCTGCTGCTGAAGCAATATGCCGGGGTCACATCAATTGAAACCATCGGCGACCGCTTCAGCATCAACAGCCAGCTGCCCGGCGCCATCGTGCCCGAACTGTCGTGGGAGACCGTCAAAGGGCTGGTGGCCCCGGCTCTGACCATCGCCGTGCTGGGGGCCATTGAGAGTCTGCTCTCGGCCACCGTGGCCGACGGCGTGATTGGCGACCACCACAACTCGAACACCGAGCTGATAGGCCAGGGAGTGGCCAACCTGGCCGCACCGCTCTTCGGCGGAATACCGGCAACGGGAGCCATTGCCCGCACCATGACCAACATCAACAATGGCGGGCGCACGCCTGTGGCCGGCATCATCCACGCCTGCGTACTGCTGCTCATCTTCCTCTTCCTGATGCCGCTGGCCAAGTATATCCCCATGGCGTGCCTGGCCGGCGTGCTGGTGGTGGTGAGCTACGGCATGAGCGGCTGGCGCTCGTTTGCAGCCCTGCTGCGCAACCCGAAGAGCGACATCACCGTGCTGCTGCTGACGTTCCTGCTGACCATCGTCTTCGACCTGACCGTGGCCATCGAGGTGGGCCTGATCTGCGCCTGCCTGCTCTTCATGCGGCGCATGAGCGAGACTACCGACGTGAAGGCCGTCTACGACGAGATTGACCTGAACGTGGATGCCGACATGGAGCGGGGCAACCTGGAGCACCTCACCATACCGAAGGGTGTGGAGGTCTACGAGATAAACGGCCCCTACTTCTTTGGCGCCGGCAACCGCTTCGACGACATCATGGCCCGCTATGGCGACCGGCCGAAGGTGCGCATCATCCGCATGCGAAAGGTGCCCTTCATCGACTCTACGGGCCTGCACAACCTGGAGAACCTGTGCCTGATGAGCCAGCGCGAAGGCATCACCATCGTGCTGTCGGGCGTCAACGAGAAAGTGGAGGCAGTGTTGCGGCGCAACGGATTCCAGCAATTGCTGGGCGACGAGAACATCTGCAACCACATTGACCTGGCGCTGGCCCGTGCCAATGAGTTGCTGGATGTAAAATAAGACCGACGGCCCTCTGTCCTTAAGACAGGAGGGCCTCGATCATCATCTGGATTTCGGTGTCGCTGATGTGGTGGGCCTTGAGCAGGTCGTTCTGAACGTTCATAAACTCATTCTCAAAGTCGAAGTGCTCGCCGTCAGGCTGGCGGAGAATGATTTTGAAGTGGTTGATGGCATCTACAATCTTGCCCTGCAGCCACTTGCAGTAGCCAATGTTGAGCATGTCTACCAAATGGGGCTGCTCCTGCGAAAGCAGTTGCAGATAGTTCTTCTCTGCCTGCTCATACTTGCCCTCTATGGTCTGCACCCATGCCAGCACGCTCTTGGCGTTGACATCGTCGGGATAGAGATACTCCAACTTGTAGAGCAGCTTCAGGGCTTCCTGGTTTTCGTTCATATTGGTCAGGCAGATGGCAGCGTTAAGCAGATACGAGCGGTGGTCGGGCTTGATGTCGATGAGCTGTCGGTAGGCCTTGAGCGACTCCCTGTAGTTCTGGATGCGGAAATTGGCGCGGGCCAGCCCTGAGATGGCCTGCTCGCTGTCGGGCTTCTGCTCCAGAGCCCGCTGGAAGCACTCCACAGCCGAGTCGCTGGCCGTCATGGGCATCCGCATGAGGAGCGTGCCCTTCATCACGAAATAGTCGTAGCTGCCGGTCTCGGCTGGGCAGTTGTCCACCACCATCTTGGCCTCGCCGAAACGCTTGCGCTTCATCAGGAAGCTGGCGATCTCCAGCATTCGGCCTGCAAGCTGCGTATGGCGGAAGACGGGGTTGGCAAAGAAGACATACTGGCTGCTGTCGTCGAAGGGGATGCGGAACTCGCTGCGCATGGAGAAGAGGCGGTAGAAGCGGTAGACATTCTGTAGATAGCGCCTGCGGATAAATGCCGTCTGGCGCTGTTCCTCCATGGGAATCTCACCCCCGATGGGCATGGCTGTGGCCTCGCCCTTCTCTATCATGTCGAGCATGGAGGAGGGCAGTTTGTTGAGCACCTGGTCGAAGGCCAGGATGAACGAGTACTTGTCGCTGTCGCAGAAGGCACCCACATTGGTGATGGTATGCAAGAAGGTTTTTGCCCGGGTGCTGTTCCAAATCTGGCTGATGCCCGGATGCTGCGGATAGAAAGGCACGAACCAATTGGAGAGTTGGTTGTAGAAGGGGAAGCGCTTCATCTGCGAGAATCCGCCGAAGTAGACATCGGTGCCGCGCTTCTGCATCTCGACGATGCGGTTGATGCTCTCCTCCATGCGCTCCATGTCGCGCTCGGTCTTTTCGGGGTGCAAAATTTCTTCCAGTTTGTCCTCCTCCATCTCCATCAGCCCCCGGCTGGTGAACTTCATATTGTTGCCGTTGAGTATGTCGGGTATGATTTCGTCCTTGATGGTGCGCTGGTCCTGCTCGGTCTCCAAGCAGTAGATGAGCTGCATCTGCAGTTCGGCCAGCTGGGCGCAGTTGTCCGGATTGTCGCAGACGTTGCTTACGATGGTCTCTATTTCGGGATAGATGGCCGTCTTGCTCTGGTCCAAAGTGAAGACCCAGCCCACCAGGGCACGCTGGCGCACCTCATCGTCGGAAGACTTCAGGAACACTTCAGTTAATATGCGGAACTTGTTGAATCCAAAGTGGTTGACGGCAGAGAGGGTGATGGCGCTGACGATGAGCTGCTGGTCGATGGAGTCGATGGTTGGCGACAGCAGGATACTGATGAAGGCCTCGGCCAGTTCGTCGGTCCAGAGGCGTGAGGTAAGAATATAGTCGAAGAGGTCGTGGGTGAGCAACTGGTGGCGCATGTAGATTTGGGTGGCCTTCTCCTTGCGGGTCTGCTCCGGCTCAAACTCCAGCATGGCCACATCGCTGACAAACTCCTCCAGCTGCCGGCGTATGGAGCCGATAGACCAGTTTTTGCGGGCCTGGCGCGGACGGGAGTGCATGCTCTTGAGGAAGCCCACGTTAAAGATGCGGTCGTGGATGATGATGTTGGTGGCCAGCACGTAGAGCCGGCGCAGCAGTTGCGAGAACACCTGCTCGCGTTGGGGGTCGTCGTAGCCCCTCTGCCAGTATTCGCTCATCAGTCTGTAGTCGTTCTGTATGCCGATGAGTTTCTCAAGGTCAGGTTTCAGTTGCGGGTTGGCCAGCAGGAAATTTTCTAACTGTGTGATGGCATTGCCCAGACGGCGTTTTTCAATATAGCGGATAACTGTGAGTAGTTGTTCGTTCTGTGTCATAGGGATGTGGCTCAGATAATGGCTATTCGCCGGAGGGGGTTTTTAGGATAATGCTGGTGGCACCGATGGTGAAGAGTGTGCCCTCGTCGATGATGCGGTGTTCGCCCTGCCGAAGTTCCACATTGTCCACAAAGGTGCCCGTATTGCTGTTGGTGTCGCGGAGGGTGTAGCGCAGTCGGCCCTTCTTGTCGCGACCCACGTTGACAATGCAATGGGTCAGGTCTACGCTGGGGTCTACGGTCTCAATGGGCGTGTTGATGGGGTTTCCCTTCTGGTATCGGCCAATCACGTTGTCGCCCATCTGCAGGGGGAGCACCTGCTTGTAATGGAAGCAGTTTTCTATCACCACGAGGCTTCCCAACTGGGTCTCTTCTGGCTGTGCCGACGCCAGGTTGCGGTTTTCCTCCTTCTGTGTGTCGCGCAGCTTGGCTACACCCAAACGTATGCCGAACTGCTTGCCGCACTGGGGGCATTGGAACACCAGCGACTGTCCAGCCGCATACTTCCTCTCATCAAACGTGATGTAGTTGTCGCACTTAGGGCACCGTACTCGCTTCATTTGTTGTGTATCTTCATCACCCATGCCTCTCCGAAGAGTTTGTTCTGTTTGCGCAGCTGGCGCAGTTGCTGGCTGGCCTCCTCGTTGGTGGCAAATCGGCCATAGACAACTCTGCGGAACTTGCCTTCCAAGATAGATGCCTCGGTAAAGCCCTTGGCGCCCAGCTGGCCCACGAATGTCTCGGCATTGCGGAGGCTCACCTGGCTTGCCAGCACGATGGTGTATGGATTCTGGTCGGTTATGATTGCAGTCTCTTCAGGTGCGGCGGGTGCCTCCTCCACGGCGGCAGTCTTCTCGCTGGCAGCCTTTTCGCCGACGGCTTTCTCGACGGTGGCCTCAGACACTGGGGCTGCGGGCTGTGGAGCAACAGGCTCGGGCTCTGCCTGAAGCGCAGGCAGGGGGATGAAGGCGCTCTGCAACATCTGCTTGTTGTCTACGCTGTTGGAGATGGGCGTGCCTATCATGAGGAAGGCGATGACGGCAGCCGCCACGGCAGCTACATTTCTGAGCCACGACATCTTGATGGTGATGGCGTGGTCGGTGGGCTTCTCGGCGGTGAGGGTCTGCGGCTCCTTCTTCTCCTCAGGAACGGCAAGGGGCTCCATTTCGAAAGAGCCAAGGCCATACAGGCTGGGCGTGAGGATGCCCGCCTCGCAGGGAGTGAAGAGCAGATGACCCTCGCTGTTGAGGCGCAGCATGCCAATGTCGTTCAACTCGAAGGCCCCTTCGGCCTCCAGATGCTGGCGCAACTCGGCCACTTCGGCCTCTATGCGCCTGAGTGCTTCGGGGTAGCTGATGTCGTAAGCCTCTATGTATGACTGCACTAACAGCGAATCGTTCATCGTCAGTTGAGGGTTGAACCCCAAAGTGCGCAATGGCGGCAGGAACATGCAGTCGTTATCGTCGTAGCGGGCATCGACATAGTGCGCCATAAAGCCTCCCAAACCGGGAACTATGACGCAATCGTTGGCCAGAAGCAGTATTTCTATATGTCGTTCAAGTTCAATCACGCTGCAAAGGTACGGCTTTTTTGCGAGACTGGCAAAGAAAAAAAGGGGAAAATTTTTCGCTGTTACGAATATATTTCTTACTTTTGCACCTCAAATTAACGTAATAATCAACGAAATGGATTTTAAGGAAACCTCAATTAAAGGCGTCTATATCATTGAGCCGAAAGTTTTTAACGATGCACGTGGCTATTTCTTTGAGGCTTGGAAGCAGGCCGAGTTCAACGAGAAAATAGGGCCTGTCAATTTCATCCAGGACAACGAATCGAAGTCTTCACGTGGTGTGCTGCGCGGTCTTCACTACCAAAAGGGCGAGTGGGCCCAGGCCAAGCTGGTCAGGGTGATCAAGGGCTGCGTGCTCGATGTGGCCGTCGACCTGCGCCCTGGGTCGCCCACCTACGGTCAGCACGTGTCCGTAGAACTGAGCGAGGACAACAAGCGCCAGTTCTTCATCCCCCGGGGGTTTGCCCACGGCTTCCTGGTGCTGAGCGACGAGGCCATCTTCACCTATAAAGTAGATAATGTGTATGCGCCTCAAGCCGAGGCCGGCATCCGCTGGGACGACCCCGCCCTGGGCATCGAATGGCCCATTGACCCCGCCAAGGTGCTCACAAGTGAGAAAGACTTGAGGCAGCCGCTGCTTAAAGACGCCAAGTTGTCATGACATATTTTGAAAACTATAAAACCATAATATATTAAATATGAACATTGCTATTGTAGGAACCGGCTATGTCGGTTTGGTGTCGGGCACATGCTTTGCCGATACTGGTGTGAACGTGACCTGCGTCGACGTGGACGCAAAGAAGATTGAACGCCTGCAGAAGGGCGAAATACCCATCTATGAGCCAGGACTGGACGAACTGGTGAAGAAAAACGTGAACGCAGGACGACTGAAGTTCACCACCGACCTGGCCTCGGTACTGGCCGACCAGGACATCGTGTTCTCGGCTGTGGGCACACCGCCCGACGAGGACGGCTCGGCCGACCTGAAGTATGTGCTCCAGGTGGCACGCACCATCGGACAGCACATGACGAAATATGTGGTGGTGGTCACCAAGTCGACCGTGCCCGTGGGCACAGCCAAGAAGGTGCACGATGCCATCAGCGAGGAGTTGCAAAAGCGTGGCGTGGACATTCCCTTCGACGTGGCCTCGAACCCCGAATTTCTGAAGGAGGGCAACGCCATCAAGGACTTCATGAGCCCCGACCGCGTGGTGGTGGGCGTAGACAGCGAGAAGGCCAAGAAACTGCTCACCCGACTGTACAAGCCCTTCCTGATCAATAACTTCCGCGTTATCTTCATGGATATTCCCTCGGCCGAGATGACCAAGTATGCTGCCAACTCTATGCTGGCCACCCGCATCTCGTTTATGAATGATATTGCCAACCTGTGCGAGCGTGTGGGCGCCGATGTGAACATGGTGCGCGCCGGCATAGGCAGCGACACCCGCATAGGACGCAAGTTCCTCTATGCCGGCTGCGGATACGGCGGCTCATGCTTCCCCAAGGACGTGAAGGCGCTCATCAAGACAGCCGACCAGAACGGCTACTCCATGGAGGTGCTCAAGGCCGTGGAGCGCGTGAACGAGCGGCAGAAGGGCGTGCTCTTCGAGAAGTTGCAGCGTGCCTACCCCGGCGAGAGCCTGAAGGGCAAGACCATAGCCATGTGGGGCCTCTCGTTCAAGCCTGAGACCGACGACATGCGCGAGTCGACCGCCCTGGTGATGATTGCTAAACTGCTGGAGGCAGGGTGCAATGTGCGTGTCTACGACCCGATAGCCATGGACGAGTGCCGCCGCCGCATTGGTGACAGCGTGACCTACTGCCGCGACATGTACGACGCTGTGCTCGACGCCGACGCCCTGCTGCTGCTCACGGAGTGGAAGGAGTTCCGTCTGCCCACATGGGGTGTCATCAAGAAGGCAATGAAGAAACCCCTGGTCATCGATGGCCGCAACATCTTCGACATCGAGGAACTGGAGGAGAACGACTTCGAGTACCACTGCATCGGAAAATAGCGCTTTCTGCTTCTCCGCGGCATTGAATCTGTCTTTGCCGGGCAATTACCCTTCCCCCCCAAAAAAGGGGGACAGGGTCGCCGTCTTTGCACTCCCGAAGGCCAAGGTCTTGAAACATTATCAACAGACATGACAAATCTATGGAAAATATGACAGCCCTTATTAGTTGGGCCTCCCTGACGGAGAGTTTCACCAACAACCTGATAGCCGAAGACCGCTACAGGATGATTCTGGACGGACTGCAGGTGACGCTCCTGATCACGCTTTGCGCCGCCGTCTTAGGCACACTGCTGGGCGGACTGGTGTGCTGGATGCGCATGAGCCGCCACGGGTGGCTGCAGAGAGTGGCCAAGATGTATATAGACCTGATGCGGGGCACGCCTGTGCTGGTGCTGCTCATGCTGATGTACTATGTGGTGATGGCACCGCTTGATGCTACCGGCATCGTGGTGGCCATCGTCACCTTCGCCATGAACACGTCGGCCTACATCAGCGAGATGCTGCGCACCACCATCGAGGGCATTGACCGGGGCCAGACTGAGGCAGGACTGGCCCTGGGATTCACCCCACGGCAGACATTCTTCAAGATTGTGCTGCCACAGGTGATCAGGGCTGTGATGCCTGTCTATCAGGGCGAGGTGGTGAGCCTGCTGAAGGGCACGAGCATCGTGGGCTACATCGCCGTGGCTGACATGACGCGGGCCTCCGACCTGATTCGCTCACGCACATTCGACGCCTTCTTCCCCCTCATCGTGACGGCCATCATCTATTTTCTCACGGCATGGCTCATCGGGCTGATGCTCCAGTCGCTGGTGCAGCGCCGGCAGACAAGGGCTGCCGCTGCCGCCATAGTGCTGACGCTGTTCGGCTTGGCGGGCTATGTGCCCTCGCTCCTGGCTGGACCCGACACCGGCACTACTGCCGGAAACAAGGATGTGCCGCCCGTATTCAAGGCGCTGAAAGGCATGAACGTAGGTGTCATCATAGGCAGCATTCAGGACATTGCCGTCAGCAACTTCGCCCCCGATGCCAACATCCTGCGCATGGCGAGCGAGACCGACCTGCTGGCTGCCCTGGAGAGCGGCAAGCTGGACGCAGCGGGCAGCGAGAGCCTGACACTGAACTTCTGCAAGGAGGTGGCGGCCAAGGTAGACTCGGTGAGCACCGGGCTGGCGCCCATCCCCATAGCAGCCTGCTTCAGAAAGGACAACACCGACTTGCAGCAGGACTTCAACAGTTTCTTGGCCGACATACGGCGCGACGGCACCTACCAGCAGATGTATGACCGCTGGCAACAGTCCGACGACCCCTCGGCTGTGACCATCCCCCAGCAGCGGGGCACGGGGCGCACCCTGCGCGTGGCCACCTTTCCGGCCATGCCACCATTCAACTTCATCTGTTCGGGGCAGCCGTCGGGCCTGGAGCCTGCCCTGCTGACGGAGTGGGCCAACCGGCGCAACTGGCAGCTGGAGTACCTGGTGATGGACTTCGCCGCACAGATACCTGCCGTGCAGACGGGCAAGGCCGACCTGGCCATGGGGGCCATCAGCGTCACCGAAGAGCGGCAGAAGCAGGTACTCTTCTCCGACGGCTACGTCGACTCGCACATCTTGCTTATCACACGCAAGGGCGAAACCCTCTCCCCCACCCTCACACCAGAGGGAGAGGGGGGCGGTTGCTCTTGGCCGTGGGCGGTCGGCCTGCTTATAGTTATATTAGGTGGTGGTGCATGGTTTATCGTCAGCCGCAGACGCCACTCCACGCCACACACTTCTCCCCTCTCCTCGGAAAAGGGGTCGGTGGGGGTGAGGCTTTCTCATCTGAAGAAAAGCTATGGCAGCAGCGACGTGCTGCGCGACATCACCGTAGACATCCATCGGGGCGACGTGATTTCCATCATCGGCCCGTCGGGCACGGGCAAGAGCACTTTCCTGCGATGTCTGAACCTGCTCGAGCGGCCCACTGGCGGCAGCATCATAGTGGATGGTGAGAATATACTGGCCAAGGGCTATCCCGTCAACAGACTACGGCAGAAGATGGGCATGGTGTTCCAGTCGTTCAACCTCTTCGAGCACAAGACCGTACTGGAAAACGTCATCTTTGCGCCCTGCCAGCTGCGCCATGTGCCCGAAGACACAGCACGCCAGGAGGGGCTGGCCCTGCTGCGCAAGGTGGGGCTGGCCGAGAAGGCCGATGTCCTTCCGTCGAGCCTCTCTGGCGGACAGAAGCAGCGTGTGGCCATCGCCCGCGCCCTGGCCATGAAGCCCGACGTCATCCTCTTCGACGAGCCCACGTCGGCCCTCGACCCGACCATGGTGGGCGAGGTGCTCAGCGTCATCCGCCAGCTGGCAGCCGAGGGCTTGACCATGCTCATCGTCACCCACGAGATGAAGTTCGCCCACGACGTCTCCACACGCATCTTCTTCATGATGGGCGGCTATATCCACGAGGACGGCTCGCCACAGCAAATTTTCGAAAACCCCGTACACAGCGCCACCAAGGCATTCATACAGCGCATACGCAAGGAGGTGTTCGAGATTGACGGCCCCGACTACGACTTCCTCGGCATGCACTCGGCCATCAGTGCCTTCTGCCACAAATACGGCATCGGCGCCAAGGAGGAGACGGCACACCGGCTCTGCGACAGGATGCTCGACGACGTGATGGCGCAGCACCGCCCCATCACCGTCCGCATCACCCACAGCGAGCAGTCGCTCGTCACCGCCCTCGACTTCATGGTGGAGCAGATGGCCACCACGCCGCTGACTGACGCTTGGCGCTCCCAACTCTCCGGGCTGTGCCAGCAGATAGTGGAGGAGCCCACCAAGCGAGGCTTCCGCGTGAAACTCATCATCTAAATGAGAGGTGGGAGGTGAGATACTTCGGCACCTTTCATTTTTGAGTTTTCTGGATAGGAAATTGGATCGTAAAGCGAGTGAGATGGTCTTCTTGATTTGTAAGCAGATTGAAGGTGCAGTGATGAGAAGTAAGAATGTCGCGAATGAGCAGAAGACCGAGACCCTGGCCCTGGGGCTTGGTAGAGAAAAACGGAGTGAAGAGATTCTTCGCTATAGCTGGCGGGATGCCATGACCATTGTCGGTGATGGTGAGCGTAGCTGGC
>CADACW010000038.1 GCA_902786565.1 uncultured Prevotellaceae bacterium
GTGCGCTGAGGAAAACTTTGCCGTCGTACGATAAAGGATTACTGCTACCTGTTACCGAAGACAGGGTAAACGTCTTTGTTTCGTTGTCTGTCGCCCACGCCGTCTGCGCCATCGTGAGCATCACGGCGAGGGTGAGGATGAGATTGAATGTTCGTTTAATCCTGATCATAACTCTCATATTTAATTGTCTTTTTGTTATGGTTACTTATTTTGTTATTACTTTCGTCTCTCAAATCTGTGGGGAAAGCACTAACTCAAAGGCATAAAGAAAGCGCAGACCCCGTCCATATATCCTGCCAGGCCTGCAACAGCCCCAAATATCCTATGGTGGAGACTGCGCTGTGGTGCGCAGCTCCAATGGATATTTGGATTTGCTCGTTAAATCCCTTACGAGGTTGCAGTTCGGCAGGATAATTGAGCAATAAAATAAAATGTGGTGTCTTTGTGAAAAGACGGGTGCAAAGGTACGAACTTTCCATGAAAACCAGTCACGGAAGATGCTTTTTTTAGTCATTTTTACCTATTCAATCATATAATTCTGCCTAAAAGCCCCCAAACAGAGTGCCCTCTCGCCCGCGAATAAACTGCAATCGCACGGAAAAAGTGACAAAGTTTAATGGAAAGGGGGCGGAAGTGCTGCAATTTGGCATTTAGAGTTTTGTGGTTTCAATTTATTTTTGTACCTTTGCAGCCGAATTTGCATCACTCACATACAAATGGTAAATGTGTAAATAAGTAAATTGTAAATAATCGTGACCTTCACCCTCCAACATACAGACCCCTACAGCGACGCCCGCGCCGGACTTATCACCACCGACCACGGACAAATCCAGACCCCCATCTTCATGCCCGTGGGCACCTGCGGCTCAGTGAAAGGCGTGCACTTCCAGGAACTGCGCGAACAGGTGAAGGCGCAAATCATACTGGGCAACACCTATCACCTGTATCTGCGGCCCGGACTGGACACACTGCGCAAGGCCGGCGGCCTGCACAAGTTCAACACCTGGGACCGCCCGATACTGACCGACAGCGGCGGCTTTCAGGTGTTCTCGCTCACCAGCATCCGCAAACTGAGGGAAGAGGGTTGCGAGTTCCGCAGCCACATTGACGGCTCGAAGCACGTGTTCACCCCTGAAAACGTGATGGACACCCAGCGCGTCATCGGCGCCGACATCATGATGGCACTCGACGAGTGCCCGCCGGGAGAGAGCGAGTATAGCTACGCCAAGAAGAGCCTGGGGCTGACACAGCGCTGGCTGGAACGCTGCATCAAGCGCTTCAACGAGACCGAGCCGCTCTACGGCCACCGGCAAACGCTCTTCCCCATCGTGCAGGGATGCAAATACGCCGACCTGCGGCGCGAGGCCGCACTCCATGTGTGCGAACAGCTGACAAAGCTGAACGACGGCGGCGGTGCCTCCATCGGCGGACTGGCCGTGGGTGAGCCCACGGAGGTGATGTATGAGATGATAGAGGTGGTGAACGCCATCCTGCCCAAAGACCGCCCCCGCTACCTGATGGGCGTGGGCACGCCGCAAAACATACTGGAGGGCATAGAGCGCGGCGTGGACATGTTCGACTGCGTGATGCCCACCCGCAACGGGCGCAATGCCATGCTCTTCACCTACCAGGGCACGATGAACATGCGCAACAAGAAGTGGGAAACGGACTTCAGCCCCATCGACCCCGACGGCTGCTACATAGACCGCCTGCACACCAAGGCCTATCTGCACCACCTGTTCAAGTCGCAGGAACTGCTGGCCCTGCAGCTGGCTTCCATCCACAACCTGGCATTCTACCTGCGCCTGGTGGGCGATGCCCGCCAGCACATCATCGAAGGCGACTTCAGCCAATGGAAACGCTCGGTCATCGAAGACTTAGGAAGGAGAATATGAAGAGGCTCGACTGGTATATCATCAAGAAGTTCATCGGCACGTACATCTACTCCATCGTGCTGATTATCTCCATCAGCATCGTGTTCGACTACAACGAGCACATGGCCAAGTTTGCCAGCACCCACGCGCCGTGGCGGGCCATCATCTTCGACTACTACGCCAACTTCATCCCCTACTTCGCCAACCTCTTCTCGCCGCTGTTCGTCTTCATCGCCGTCATCTTCTTCACCTCGAAACTGGCCAGCAACAGCGAAATCATTGCCATGCTGGCGGCCGGAACCAGCTTCCGACGGCTGATGCGACCCTATATGCTGTCGGCTGCCTTCATCGCCGTGGTCAACTTCGGCCTGGGTGCCTACATCATCCCCCAAGGCAACGTGGTGCTGCAGAACTTTGAGACGCTCTACAAGAACAAGAAGCGCCACACCTCGGCACAGAATGTGCAGCTGCAGGTGGGGCCGGGCATCATTGCCTACATCCAGCAGTACGACAACAATGCCAAGCGCGGCTACGGTTTCTCGCTCGACCAGTTTGAAAACAAGAAGCTGGTGAGCCACATGACGGCCAACGTCATACAGTATGACACTATCAGCGACACCCGCAACCACTGGAAAGTCATCAACTACAAGATACGCACCCTGAAGGGACTCAGGGAGCACATCACCACCGGCGCCGAGCTGGACACGATGATTATGATGGAACCCATGGACCTGGTGTTCAACAAAGGGCAGCAGGAGACTTTCACCTCGCCGGAGCTGCGGCGCTATATCTCCAAACAGCAGGAGCGCGGCTCGGTGAACGTGGTGCAGTATGAGGTGGAGTACCACAAGCGCATAGCCACCTCGTTTGCCTCGTTCATCCTGACCATCATCGGCGCCAGCCTCTCCTCGCGCAAGCGCAAGGGCGGCATGGGCCTCTACCTTGGCATCGGCCTGGCGCTGTCGTTCTCCTACATCCTCCTGCAGACCGTCTCCGCCACATTCGCCATCAACGCCGGATGGCCGGCCATGCTGGCCGCATGGATGCCAAACATCATCTATGCCTTCATTGCCTACTTCTGCTACAGACAGGCACCTAATTAACTTACTATTTGAATATTATTTGGTTGTATAATGACATTTGAAGAGACTTATCTTAACGATAACATTTTAGACGCACTCTACGACATGCACTTCGAGGAGATGACGCCCATCCAGGAAAAGTGCATACCTGAAATACTTGACGGACACGACGTGCTCGGCGTGGCACAAACAGGCACGGGAAAGACGGCGGCCTATCTGCTGCCCATCCTGTCGATGCTCGACGACGGCGGATTTCCAGAAGATGCCATCAACTGCGTGGTGATGGCGCCCACACGCGAACTGGCACAGCAGATAGACCAGGCCATGCAGGGCTTCGCCTACTATCTGGACGGGGTGAGCTCCATTGCCGTCTATGGCGGCAACGACGGCTCGCGCTTCGACCAGGAGACTCGCGGACTGCGCGGCGGCGCACCCGTGGTGATAGCCACGCCAGGCCGACTGCTCAGTCATCTGAAGGTGGGCAACCTGGACCTATCGCGCACCAGCTTCTTCGTGCTCGACGAGGCCGACCGCATGCTGGACATGGGCTTCTCCGACGATATCATGCAAATCAACGCCCTGCTGCCAAATGACTGCCAGAAGGTGATGTTCTCGGCCACCATGCCGTCGAAAATCCGCGAACTGGCCGTCTCGCTGCTTCACAATCCCGTGGAGGTGAAGCTGAAGGTGAGCCGGCCCGCCGACAAGATTCACCAGATGGCCTATGTGTGCTACGAACCGCAGAAGCTGGGCATCATCAACCATCTGTTCAAGAACGGCGACCTGAAGCGCGTCATCATCTTCTGCGGCAAGAAAGACCGCGTGAAGGACATCAACCGCGCCCTGCAGAAACTGAAAATCAATTGTGCACCGATGCACTCGGACCTGACCCAGGCCGAGCGCGACGACGTGATGTACCGCTTCAAGGCCGGACAGGTGGACGTGCTCGTGGCCACCGACATTGTGGCCCGTGGCATCGACATCGACGACATTGCCATTGTCATCAACTTCGACGTGCCCCACGATTCGGAAGACTACGTGCACCGCATTGGCCGCACTGCACGTGCCGACCGCGACGGACAGGCCATCACCCTGGTCAGCGGCGACCAGGACATTCGCCGCTTCAAGCAAATTGAGACTTTCCTGAAAAAGGAAGTGGAGAAGCTGCCGCTGCCCGAAGATTTGGGTGAGGCTCCTGAATACAAAGCCTCAGGCCGTCCGGCTGGAGGCGCAGGCAGAGGGAGGGGCCGAGGCCGGGGCGGCAAAGGCAGCGGCCACAGCCGTGGAGGAGGTCACGGCAGGCACGGTGGCCATGGCAAGAAGGGTGGCCAAGGCCAGGCGAAGAAGCCCGAATAGCGCCCCGACTCGGTGCGCTATTGTGCCTGTCCTTTATATTCTGAGGGCGACAGGCCAACCGACTGCTTGAAGCAGCGGCTGAAATACTTGGGGTCGCTGAAGCCGCAACGATAGGCCACCTCAGAGACGGTCAAGTCGGTGACGTGCAGCATTTGGCAGGCACGCTTCAGACGGGCCTCACGCAGGAAGTCAACAGGCGTCACGCCCATCATCTGCTTCATCTTTCGCTGCAACACTGAACGGCTGACGGCACATGCCTCAGCCATCTGTCCTATGTCCGCGCTGCTGTTGCCCAGGTTCTGCTCCACGTATGCCAGCACACGCTGCATAAAGGGGTCGTCTTCCATCACTTCATCTTCCGACACTTTGGCTGTCGGCGCAGCAGTTTCTTTGCCGTCGGGCAGAGGCGGCTGACCGGCAGTCTCTGCGTTCAGGCCACGCTCACTCTCCCTCTCCTCCAGCAGGGCCAGATACTTGGCCAGCGTTTCGTGCTGACGGCGGTTGATGGCTCTGATATAGAGCACTGTATAGACAATTGCGCCAATGACGGCCAACACGACAAACCACATCAATGCCCTGAACCAGATGGTCTCCCAAAAGGCTGGTTCGGCTATGATGGTCAGCGTGCGGGTGTTGTTGGTCCACACTCCTTCGGCATTGGTGGAGCGCAGTGACAGGCTGTAGGTGCCGGGGGCCAGTTCGGGCAGCGAAATGGAGTGGGCATGGCCCAGATTCACCCACTGTCCGTGTGAGTCGGTGTCCAACCGGTATTGATAGTTGATGACCTGCGGGTCCACATAGTCGAGGGCGGCAAACTGGATGGTCACGCTGCGCTGGTCGGGGGCCAGGCGCAGGGTGTCGAGCAGAGCCACGGCCAGCTTCTGACTATTGTTGGCAAAGGAGATGCTGGTGAGCTGAAGAGGAGGCTGGTAATTGCTGTGATGGGCAACGCTGGCAGGCAGGAGAAAGGCCCCCTCGGACGTGCCGAAAAGCCAATTGCCATTGAGCAGCAGCGGACGCACCTCGCTGAAATGATAGACGTGATGGAAGAAATGGTGGCCAAGGCTCTCGAAGGTGTCATGTTCGAGGTCTATCTTGATGACTTTCGTCGTGCTGACAACGATAAGGTGGTTGTCGTCCGCCACGGTCATGCCAAGGGTCATATCGGTAGGCAGCAGTCCGTTGGCCATATCGAGCCTGCGGAACTGGAGCTTGTCGGCCAGCAGGTCGCGGGTGACCATCTCGCTGATGCCGCCCGTCTCGGTCGAGAGAAAGATGCGGTTGTCATGCGTCTCCACAATATCCATCACAGCATTGCAACTGAGACTGGTGGAGTCGTTAGGGTCCTTCACTATCACCCGGAACTTCGTGTCGCGGGCGTTGGTCTCTGTCTTGCCCACAACGAGGCCCTCGGTGGTGGCGGCCAGCAGGAAGCCCTGTGGCGTGATGTGGATATGCCGCACACGCTGGCATTTGTCGGCGGGATAACCCGGCAAAGGCCAGACCACGGTGGGTCTGCTGTCGGCCGGATGCTCTATGCAGGCGGGGCCACTGCCCAGAGTGGAGACCCAGAGGCGGCCCTGCCGGTCTTCGGCAATGCCATAGATGCCGGAGGTCTGGAGTTCGGGCAGATGCTCTACGGTGAAATGCATGGGCGACGTTTCGGTCAGCCGGAACAGGCCGTCGGGCTTTGTACCCAACCAGATGTGGCCGTCGCGTGTCTCCGTCATGCAATAGACGGCATGGCCGAAAGAGCAATAGGCGGACGACAGCGAGCCGTCTGGCCGCAGGAATCCCAGCAGCTGCCCGTTCTGGTCAAGCAGTCGCAGGGCTGTGTCTTCCTTGGTGCCCATCCACACCCGCTTCTTGCTGTCCTGGGCCAAACAGTGCACCAGGGCGGGCTGGTCCATTGGGAGCGGCTGGGCAGGCGACTCCATCCGGCTCATGCAGTAGAGGGCGTCTTTATGGAGCATCCACCGCAGCCCCTGAGGGTCAGTGTACTCTACGCTTCCTTCTGTCAGCCGGCCACGTGTGGACTGGCCGACGCGCTGCCGCTCGGCCTCACGCAGTTCCTCGTCGCCATTGAGATTGCGGAAACGATAATTGTTGATGTCTAAGTAGAACAGCGTCTCGTCGTTGCGCACGTAGATGTTGCCATTCTTGGCCAGCCAGATGTCGCGGATGCGGTCGCTGGTCATCGAGCAGTCGTCGTCGGGATGGGGCTTAATGCGGCGGAACTCATAGCCGTCGAAGCGGTAGATGCCATTCCAGGTGGCTATCCACAGGAAGCCCTGCCGGTCTTGGATGATCTGGGTGGTGTGCCCCTCAAGGGCGCTGTTGGTCTCGTCATAGCGGTGCAGTTCCACGGACGTCTGCGCCTTCAGGCAAGGGGCAAACAGCATCACAGCCGACAATATGATTAGTCTGAATAGAATATTCATCCCAGTAAGGTTCTTGTTTGCTCTAATATCTGCACCAGTTCGTCACGCTTGGTGGCCCGGAGCATGGCAATGCGTGTCTGCCTGAAGTTGGGGATGGCCTTGAAGATGGGCGTGGCAGCTAAATGGCGACGGGTGTGCAGTATGCCGCGTGTCTCGTCGATACGGGCCACGTTGATGTCGAGCAGCTCTTCTATAATGTCCAACTTGTCGTTGAAAGTGAGGGGCGAAGGGTGAGGGGTGACGGGTGAGAGCGCCTCGCGGATTTCCTGGAATATCCAGGGGCAACCGAAGGTGGCCCTGCCCACCATGATGGCGTCCACGCCGTAGTCGGCAAATGCCTGACGGGCCTTTTCGGGCGAGGTGATGTCGCCATTGCCGATGATGGGAATGTGGATGCGCGGATTGCGCTTCACCTCGCCAATGAGTGTCCAGTCGGCCTCGCCGGTGTACATCTGCGAGCGGGTCCGCCCGTGGATGGTCAGCGCCTGGATACCACAGTCCTGCAGCTGCTCGGCCAGCTCGGTGATGATGAGCTGCTCGTGGTTCCAGCCCAGGCGCGTCTTCACCGTGACGGGCAGCCTGACGGCATCTACCACACGGCGCGTGATGTCGAGCATCTTGGGGATGTTTTGCAGCATACCGGCACCGGCACCCTTGCCGGCCACCTTCTTCACCGGGCAGCCGAAGTTCAGGTCGATCACATCGGGGCCGGCCTGCTCCACTATTTTCGCCGCCTCGACCATTGCATCGGTGTCGCGGCCATAAATCTGTATGCCCACGGGGCGCTCCTCGTCGCTGATTTGCAGTTTACGCACGGTGGAGGCGACATCGCGCACCAGCGCCTCGGCCGACACGAACTCTGTGTAGACCATCGCTGCGCCGTAGCGTTTGCACAACAGGCGGAAGCCTATGTCGGTGACGTCCTCCATAGGGGCCAAGAACACTGGCTGCGGGCCAAATTCAACGTTTCCTATTTTCAATGTCTTTCAGTCTTTAAAGTCGAGTGACAACTGGCCGTCGCCCAGCAGATTGTAGCTCATGCGGTGATAGGGCGTAGTGCCGAACTGGCGTATGGCTTCGCGGTGCTTCTTGGTGGGATAGCCCTTGTTCTGCCGCCAGTCATATTGGGGATAGTCCTCGGCCAGCTGGTTCATATAGTCGTCGCGGTAGGTCTTGGCCAGGATGCTGGCGGCGGCGATGCTCAGAAACTTGCCGTCGCCCTTCACAATCGTGGCGTAGGGCAGGCCGCCGTAAGGCTTGAAGCGATTGCCGTCGACGATGACGGCCTGTGGGCGCACTGCCAACTGGTCCAGCGCACGATGCATGGCCAGGATGGAGGCATTCAGTATGTTGATGTGGTCAATCTCTTCGGGCGTCACGATGCCCACGGCCCAGGCCAGCGCGTCGCGCTCGATGATGGGCCGCAGCTCGTAGCGCTGTTTCTCTGAGAGTTGTTTCGAGTCGTTCAGCAGAGGGTTGGCATAGTTGTCGGGCAGGATGACCGCTGCCGCGTAGACGCTGCCTGCCAGACAGCCCCGTCCTGCCTCGTCACACCCGGCCTCCACCAGTCCTTCGTGATAATGGTTTTGCAACAATTGCCCTTCAGGTTTTCCCATACTGTTGTTCTTTCTTGTGGAGCGTGCCCTGCAATGCGCTGCTCCATATATCAATATCTGTTTGTACGTGAGACACTATCCTAAAACATCTGGGCGACGCGGCGGATGCCAGTCACAAGAATGTCGATTTCGGCCTTGGTGTTGTAGAGGGCGAAGGAGGCACGCACAGTGCCGGTGACACCGAGGCGGTCCATCAGGGGGTGGGCGCAATGGTGGCCAGTGCGCACGGCGATGCCCAGGCGGTCGAGCAGGGTGCCCATGTCAAGATGGTGGATGTCGCCCACCAGGAAGCTCACCACGGCATCTCTATTAATAGGGGTGAGAGGTGAGGGGCGAGGGGTGAGAGGTGAGGGGTGAGGGGTCAGGGGTGAGGGGTCAGGGGTGAGAGAAGGCCCGAAGATGCGCATATTGGGGATGGTCTGGAGCTGCTCCAGACAGTAGCGGGTCAGCTCCTGCTCGTGGGCAGCAATGTTGGCCATGCCGATGGCGCTGAGATAGTCGATGGCGGTGGCCAGTCCGTGGGTGGCCACATAGTCGGGGGTGCCGGCCTCGAACTTCAGGGGCGGGCGCTCGAAGGTGGTCCGCTCCCACCCCACCTTGTCAATCATTTCGCCCCCGCCCTGATAGGGTGGCAGGCGGTCGAGCCAAGCCTCCTTGCCGTAAAGGACGCCGATGCCCGTGGGGCCATACATCTTATGGCCGCTGAAGGCATAGAAGTCGCAGTCCAAATCCTGGACGTCGACGGGGAAATGGGGCACGGCCTGCGCCCCGTCCACCAGCACGGGTATGCCGCGCTCGTGGGCCAGGGCCACCAGTTCCTTGACGGGGTTGACGGTGCCCAGCACATTGCTGACATGGGCAATGCTGAGCAGCTTGGTTTTTTCTGTCAAGTATGTCGCGATAATATCGCGACTTACGAGACAGCCGTCGTCGGTGATAGGCAGATGGCGCACCACGATGCCGCGCTTCTGGGCCTGCAGCTGCCAGGGCACGATGTTGGAGTGGTGCTCCATGTCGGTAACCACCACCTCGTCGCCAGCCTGCATCTGCGACTCACAGAAACACGAGGCCACCAGGTTGACGGCCTCGGTGGTGCCTCGTGTGAAGACTATTTCGCTGGTAGAGCGGGCGTTGATGAAGGCACGAACCTTCTCGCGGGCCGCCTCGTGCAGGTCGGTAGCCTGCTGCGACAGGTAGTGCACACCGCGGTGCACGTTGGCATTGACGTTGAGGTACTCCTCACGCATGGCGTCGAGCACCTGCAGCGGTTTCTGCGTGGTGGCGGCATTGTCGAGGTAGACCAGCGGATGGCCATAGACCTGCCTCGACAGGATAGGGAAATCGTCGCGTAGATTGGGGTTAAGCATCGATGTTGGCGTAGGTGGCATTCTTCTCGATGAACTCTCTGCGCGGCTCCACATCGTCGCCCATCAGCATGGAGAAAATCTCGTCGGCCTCTGCGGCATTCTCAATGGTGACCTGCTTCAGCAGTCGGTTTTCGGGGTTCATGGTGGTCTCCCACAGCTGTTCGGGGTTCATTTCGCCCAGACCTTTGTAGCGCTGCGTGTGCACGTTGCGCTCGTCGCCAGCCGCGTACTTGTCGATGAACTGCTGCCGCTGCATGTCGGTGTAGCAGTATTCCGAGACCTTCTTGTAGGTGCACTTGTAGAGCGGCGGTGTGGCGATGTAGAGGTGGCCCTCCTGTATGACCTTGGGCATAAAGCGGTAGAAGAGTGTCATGATGAGCGTGTCGATGTGTGAGCCATCGACATCGGCATCGGTCATGATGATGATCTTGTCGTAGCGCAGTTTCTCCACGTTGGCCTCGCGGTCGCCCTCTCCGTCTACGCCGAAGCGGACACCTATGGACTGGATGATGTTCATCACCGACTCGGCCTCGAACACGCGGTGCCACTGCACCTTCTCCACGTTCAGTATTTTTCCACGCAGGGGCAGGATGGCCTGTGTGTGGCGGTCGCGTCCCTGCTTGGCGGAACCGCCTGCTGAGTCACCCTCGACGAGGAAAATCTCGCACGACTTGGGGTCCTTGTTCGAGCAGTCGGCCAGTTTGCCGGGCAGTCCGCCGCCGGTCATGGGGCTCTTGCGCTGCACGCTCTCGCGGGCCTTGCGTGCGGCAATGCGCGCCGTGGCGGCCAGCACCACCTTCTCGCAGATGAGCTTGGCCTCCTTGGGGTGCTCCTCCAGATAGTTGGTCAGGGCTTCGCCCACGGCCTGGTTGACGGCACCAGCCACCTCGCTGTTGCCCAGCTTGGTCTTGGTCTGTCCCTCGAACTGCGGCTCGGCCACCTTGATGCTGATGACGGCGGTGAGGCCCTCGCGGAAGTCCTCGCCGGCAATCTCAATCTTGGCCTTCTCTATCTGCTTGGATATCTGCGGGTCGGCATCGGCATATTTCTTCAGTGTGCGCGTCAGGGCCATGCGGAAGCCCACCAGGTGGGTGCCGCCCTCGATGGTGTTGATGTTGTTCACATAGGAGTGGATGTTCTCCGAGTAGTCCGTGTTGTACATCACGGCCACCTCGATGGGTGTGCCCTGCTTCTCGGTCTTCAGGTAGATGACGTCGTCGAAGAGGTGGGTGCGGTGGCGGTCCACATAGCGCACGAACTCTTTCAGTCCGTCCTTGGCGTGGAACACCTCTTCCTTCAGGTTGCCCTCCTCGTCGGGGCGCAAGTCGCGCAGCGTGATGGTGATGCCAGCGTTCAGATAGGCCAACTCGCGCATGCGCTTGGCTATGGTGTCGTACTTAAATTCTACGGTGGTGAAGATGGTGGGGTCGGGCCAGAATTGCTGGCGTGTGCCGCGCAACTCGGTCTCGCCTACCACCTTGACGGGATAGAGGGGTATGCCCTTCTCGTATTCCTGCTGATAGATTTTGCCGTCGCGGAACACCTGCGACTTCATCCGTGTGGACAGGGCGTTGACGCAGCTGACACCCACGCCGTGCAGACCGCCGGACACCTTGTAGGAACCCTTGTCGAACTTGCCGCCGGCGTGGAGCACGGTCATCACCACCTCGAGGGCGCTCTTGTGCATCTTCTCATGCTCGTCCACGGGAATACCGCGGCCATTGTCCTGCACGGTGATGCTGCCGTCTTCGTTGATGGTCACCTCGATGTGGGTGCAGAAGCCGGCCATGGCCTCGTCGATGGAGTTGTCTACGGTCTCGTTCACCAGGTGGTGAAGGCCTTTCTCACTGATGTCGCCAATATACATGGCAGGGCGCTTGCGCACGGCCTCAAGGCCCTCAAGCACCTGAATATTACTCGCGGAATACTGCTGCTCCGCCTCTTGCTGTATCAATTCTTCTTCCACAATATTATATATTAACGTTATAGGGTGCAAAGGTACAAAAAAAGCGGCACTTAAACGAAGAAATCTTGAAAAACTATCTTAAAAAGGGGAAAGAAATTATTATAAACAGCATTGGGGCAGGCACAAAGCCCACCCCAATGCTACATATCCGGAGAAATCGGCGCTCTACTCTCCGCCGGTGTTTGGTCTGAGCTTGTTGAGCAGACAGAGAATGTCGGCAATGTCGAACTGGCCGTCGGCGTTCAGGTCGGGGCGCTCTGCCTCCGGCGCTGCGGCGATGAGGCTGATGGCCGTGGCCACGTCGGCCAGGTCTACGATGCCGTCGGCGTTCAGGTCGCCCTCCAGTGCAGGTTGCTCCTGACGGCCGCGAACCACAAGCACATCGTCCAGGATGAAGCGCCTGTTGGGGCGGAAGGTGATGTGTGCGTGGCCCTTGCCCTCGAAGTGGACGGTGAAGTCGGTCCAGGCAAACGAGGCCATCGTCAGCGTGGTGTCGGCCAGTTCGGCATAGTCGGTGGCAATGTTCACCTTGAGGCTCATGTCGTCCTTGTACCAACCGGCAGCGCGGAAGACGAGCGTGGCCTCGCCATCGACGTTGAAGGTGGGCGAGGTGAGCAAGCCCACATCGCCGCCCGTGCCGAAGCGGGCGCACTCGTAGCCGCCGTAGGCCCTGTTGTTGTTGACTACCCATGCGCTGTTGTCTGGCTTATAGGTGCTGTTGCCGCTGAAGTTGCCCTGGGTGCTCCAGTTGCCGTCGTTGCCGCCCTTGCCGCTGCACTGGTTGAACGACTCGTAGAAGAGCGTGTCGCCTGTGATGACGATGACGGGGTCCACAGGTTTTACCTCGACAGTGTCTGCGGGCTCTACCGCGGTGGTGTCCGAAGGCTCCACCTGCGTGGTGTCGGGAGCCACGTAGCCGCCCCTGAAGAGGAACGATATGGTCTGGTCGGAGTTCTGCTTGATGCCGGTGATGGGCTTGTGCATCAGCTTCGAGCCGTCGGTGTTAGCATTGTAGAGCGACGCCTTCGGCGTGGAAGTGTCGGTCAGAGAGTCCTTGCTGCCATAGGGGTAGAGGTCGGTCGACATATTGCCGATCGACGCCGTGTTGTCGGCATGGAAGATGGTGAATCGCTGGTGGTCGTTGGTCTTTGAGTAGCCATTTTCATACATATCGCTTGTCGTCACCCTGGTGTTGGGGGTGTTGTCCTCCCAGATGGCCTTGTCGAAGTCCACATGGGTAATCATCAGCCCCTTGCCGGGCAGACTGGCGTCCCAGCCGGTCTTCTGCCGGTTCTCCACCATATAATATTCGTCTCTGTGGCCGTCGTTGTAGATGATGTAGGCACCGCCCCCCTCGCTGATGGCCCTCAGACTGTCGATGGTGGCACCCTCCTTGTCGAGCTCCACGGGCTCCAGCCATCCTGCCATCCACTTCTCGTAGGCCGAATAGCCGGCGGGCCTGAAGCCGTTGCCGTTGTAGCTGCCCTGGTCCATCAGGTCCCAGGAGCCCATGCCGAACCATCCGCTGTAGCTGGTGTCGTAGAAGTCGGGATAGCCCAGGCAGTGGCTGAACTCATGACAGAAGCAGCCAATGCCCTCGATGCTGCCATTGGGGTCTATTTCGTTGGAGCAGGCGTAAGTGTCAATCCTCACACCGTCGAGGGTCAGGCTCTTGTTGGTGGCCGACAGCCAGAACATGTGGGGCCAGATGGTGGTATTGGCACCGCCGTCTGCCTCGCCCTTGCCGGCATAGACCACGAAGACCTGGTCCACCTGGCCGTCGCCGTCCCAGTCGTAGTCCTTGAAGTCCACCTCGGCATTGGCGGCCTTGACAGCCTCGACAATCAGTTCGTCGGGGTGCTTGTCGAGGCCATCCGAGTCATTGGAGCCATAGTAGCTGGTATTCTTGGCAGCCATAAAGGGGCCCACCACATCAAATTCCAGCTCGAAGCGGCCACCGCTCTGAGCCCTGAAATAGTCGGCCACGCTGCCCTTGAACGAGCCTTCGCTGTAGTCAGGGGTGTTCAGCAGATTGTTATATTTGGCCTTGTTGTTGGCCGTCTTGAACTTGGTGTCCGTAAACTGCATCAGTATGACGACGCCCTTCTTCCGGCCCGTATAGTGTGTCTGCTCGCCTATGCTCACCCGCAGGGGGGCGCGGCGGGGGCCGGCGGTGAGCGGCTGCTTGCGGCGCTTGGCGGCATTCAGCCGCAACCGGTCCATATCGGCCTTGACATAGGTGCCGTCTTCGCCGGCCACCAGCTTCAGGCCGCTCTCTGTCTGCCAGAAGTGCAGATGCTCGTCGCCCATCAACTGGGCTCTCACTTCGCTGCCATCGGCCAGCCTCACGGTCTGCCACAAACCTTTCTTGGCTGGCACGGCCATGGCGGCAAGCACCAGCATTGTCACTATAAAGGTGGAAAAATGTCTCTTCATTAAGCGTTATTAGTTATCAGAAAATGCAATTACTGTGCAAAATTACTCATTTTTGGCCAACTGGAAGCCATCTTTCACCTTAATTTATAGTTCTTTAACCCACGGGGATAAATATTCGGGAGGAGCGGGATAAATATTCGGGAGGTGCGGGATAAATAGATGGCTGCCCGGAACTAAACTTAACGACTCGACGTAATTTATCTGAATTACGACGTAATTTATATAAATTTCGACGTAATTTATCTGAATTACGACGTAATTTAAGTTTTATCTCCGGGCTGACGGGCAAATAGCTGCGGGGGGCGATGCAAATAACTGCGGGAGGAGCTGCAAATAGCCGCTCCCCCCGCCCATAGAAGAGCGGAGGGAGCGGCGTAAGCCCCCCAAGAAGCGGAGGGGAAGGTCAACGGGGAGGCTAAAACTCAACCAGAATGCGGAACACGCGGCCGGGGGCCTCGGCCCAATGCTGCATGGCCCCGGCGGCCTGCTCGGGCTTGACCACCGCCGAGATGAGCCTGTCTACGGGACAGGTGCGGCGCTCCATATAGTGTATGACGGCACGGAAGTCGCTGGGCTGGGCGTTGCGCGAGCCACGGATGTCCAACTCCTTCTGCACGAAATACTTGGTCTGGAACGACACCTCGGTCTTGGCGTAGCCGATGCAGACCACGCGACCGGTGAAGGCCACCTCGTCGACGGCCATCTGATAGGTGGGTGCGCTGCCCACGGCCTCGATGACCACGTCGGGGCCAAAGCCGCTCGTCATCGTCAGCAGCTGCTTGTGCACATCCTCCGTGCGGGTGTTCACCGTATAGCTGGCGCCCATCTGGCGGGCCAGCGCCAGCTTGTCGTCGTCGATGTCGGCGGCAATGACGGTGGCGCCACGCTGCGCCGAGCGCACCACTGCGCCCATGCCCACCATGCCACAGCCAATGACCAGCACCACGTCGATGTCGGTCACCTGTGCGCGGCTCACGGCGTGGAAGCCCACGCTCATCGGCTCTACCAAGGCACACTCGCGGGGGGTGAGCAGGCCGGCGGGAATCACTTTCTCCCAGGGCAGGCAGAGGGACTCGCGCATGGCGCCCCAGCGCTGCACGCCCAGCGTCTCGTTGTGCTGGCAGGCGTTCACGCGGCCGTTGCGGCACGAGGCGCACTTGCCGCAGTTGGTGTAGGGGTTCACCGTCACCACCATGCCCTCCTTCAGGCCCTCGGGCACGTTGCGGCCCACCTTCTCAATCACGGCGCCCACCTCGTGGCCCGGCACCACCGGCATCTTCACCATCGGGTTGCCGCCGCGGTAGGTGTTCAGGTCGCTGCCGCAAAAGCCCACGTACTTCATTCTCAACAAGACCTCGTCGTCGCCCATCTGGGGTGCGTCGATGTCAATCACCTTCATGACCGAAGGTTCGCTAATCTGTATTGCTTTCATCTTTCTCTTTATAAATTTGTTATTCACTCATATTCTTGACATACGGCAGTTCGGGCAGTTCGCCGAAGCCATAGAGGCGACGGGCGTTCTCGCCCAGGAGTAGCCGCTTTTGCTCGTCGGTCAGCTCGCGGCTCTTCGTGATGAAGTCGTAACTCATGCGATAGGTGATGGCAGTGATGGTGCGCGGATAGTCCGAACCCCACATCAGCTTCTCCCACCCCACCATGCTGGCGGCCTCTTTCAGCGCCCGGACGGCCGAGGGGAATGGGTAGAACTCGGTGTTGTAGAGCCAGGTGATGCCGCCGCACTCTATGTAGACATTGTCGTTGAATGCCAGCCCCACCTGCATGAGCCACGACGGGTCGTCCCAGGGCGGCGTCACGGGCTGGTCGGCCATGCAGAGGTGGCCAATGGCAATCTTCAGCTGCGGGCACTCCTCGATGACCTCGTTCAGTTCGGCTGCCTGCTCGTCGCCGTCCTTCAGGGTGATGGAGAGCAACTTGCCCTCCTGCTCCATCAGGTGGAACATCTGCATCATCTCGTCGGAGACCAGGCTGCGGTCCAGCAGCCGGTGGCCGGGAATGGCCAGGCCGGGGAAGCCGTCGTCGACGAGCAGCCGGCGGGCCTCGTCGCAGAAGCCGTCCTTGAGATAGTCGGCCATGCCGAAGCAGAAGAACCGCTTGGGATACTTGGCCATCACCTCGCGCAGATAGTCGTTCTGCTGACCGTCGATGAACTCCTGCACCACGACGGCGGCCTGCACCTGTGCATAGTCCATGTTCGAGAGGAACACCTCGGCGGTGTTGTGGCCGTCAATCATAAAGGGTGGCAGCATCTGTCGCTCCTCGCCCAGAAACATTGCCCTTCCGTTTGGCAGCGGTGCTATGCGCTTGCCGTTCCACTCTGTGTCTTGCGTGTACCACAGGTGGCTGTGTGCATCGATAATTGTCATAGTATTTACGAATTTCGATTTAAAGATTATCTTGCCAATTTCTGGTATATCCTGAAGAGTTCGGCCACGATGTGTGCCTCCTTTTCGCAGCCTGTCTTCTTGATGTCAAAGCCGTATGCCTCCATCACGGCCCGGTCGTTTTGTTCGTGGGCTTTCCTCAAGTCGGCAGGCATGGTCAGCTCGTCGTAGAGGTCGGCCAGACTTGAGTCGGGATAGTTGGCACGGGCATCGAGAATGGCCTGGGCCGTCTGCTCAATCCGCTGACGCTGGGCATCGGCTGGCATAGGCCACGGGAAATTGTTGTAGACCACATCCTTGGAGTAGCGATAGCGCATTTCGAGCCGTCCACACACAGCCCGCATCCAGGCCATGTGGGTGCTGCTCTCCAACACGCCAAAATGGTAGAGCGTGGCATCGGGAATGAGATTCACCTGGTTGCTGCACATCACATCGGGAGTCATAAAGCCCATTGGCACATATTGCCGACGCTCGGAAGAGACGACAGGAACCACCATAAAGCACCGGTCGGGAATGACCTCCAGCCCAAAATGGTTAGGGGTGACGGCTGCTTTGACCGTCTGCACGCGCTTGCTGGCCAGCCTGAATTCACGCACCTGCCTGATAATCTCCATACAACGGGGCATGGCACGGAGTTCTGCCGGTGAACAGCCGCCAAGATAGAGCACCCACCTCGGACGATTGTTGATAAACTCGTCGGCACCATACCAAAGGTGGAAATACTTGGCGGATGCAGGCTCTGACTGTATGAAAGCCTCTTTCTCGGCCTCTGTGAACATAAACTTGTCGTTGTCTATACGCTGACTGCCTGTCAAAAGCGGCGGCACATCGCAAAGTGGCTTCGGACGGCTCTGCACAAACACGTCAGGCGCATCCATCAGATAGGCATTGATGTGGCCCACCTTCTCCACCTTGTCACCGTCGAAGAGCTGACATTGCCGCTCCGAATAGTCGTCATGGCTGAAGCCCACAATGACGCAGTGCACATGGGCCTTCTGGCTTGACTCGCTGTCCCAGCGGAAGGTGCGGTGGGCAAAGTCGATGCGTATGCCGTCTTCCAGCAGAGAGGGCCAGAGACAGGCCACCTGTTCACCTTGGCAGATGCTGTTGGTCGACACCAGGGCCGTCCGGCATTTCTTGTTGTTTTTCATCAGCCAAGCTGCCCGCCGATACCAACCACAGACGTAGTCCATATTGCCCACGTTTTTCCAGTGCTGGCCGAACACGTGGATAATGTCGTCTTTCTGGCTCTTGCTCATCATCCTTGCCCCCACAAACGGCGGATTGCCGATGATATAGTCGAAGTCTACGGTATATCTGACCGTCTTCTGTCCGAGGCGGCTGTCTGTTCTCGTAGTCACAATGTTGACCTCATCGTATGCCTCTGGCTCCTGGGCTGCCCATTTCTCCTCGTTCTCTAATATGATGTGGGCATGCTTGGCATAGATAGTGGGGATGTTTGACGGCACTTCCATCAGGTTCCAATCCATCCGCAGGGCGTTGCCCTCGCGAATGTTGGCATAAGACTTCAGCGGCAGGAAGCCAATGTCGTGCTTAATGATCCGCTCTGTCTCTGCCAGCATCTGCGCCTCGCTGATCCAAAGGGCTGTGGTGGCCACGGTAACGGCAAAGTCGTTGATTTCGATGCCATAGAACTGCTGTATGCTCACCTTGATAGGATTGAGAAACTCGCCCATCATTGTCTGCCCATGATAGCGCTCGCGGATGGCCTCATTCTCCAACCGTCGCAAGGAGAGATAGGTCTCGGTCAGGAAATTGCCGCTGCCACAGGCGGGGTCGAGGAAGGTCAGCGACGACAGTTTGGTCTGGAAGACATCAAGGCGGTGCTGGCGCTGACGTTCCACCTTTTCCTCCAAAATGATGTCGAGTTCGCGTCGCAGGCCGTTGAGGAAAAGCGGGTCGATGACCTTGTGGATATTCTCTATCGACGTATAGTGCATACCGCCGGTACGGCGTGTGTCGGGGTTTAGGGTGCTCTCGAAGACGGCTCCGAAGATGGTGGGCGAAATCTCGCTCCAGTCGAAGTCGAGCGATGCATTTTGCAGCATGACGCTCTTCAACTCTTCTGTGAATTGCGGAATTTCTATTTCCTCTTCAAACAATCCGCCGTTGGTGTAAGGGAAAGCCTTGAGGTCGTCCTGCAGATAGCGTGAACGCTTTTCCTCCGGCCTGTTGAGGGTGTCGAACAGGCGGATGAGTGCATTGCGCATATCCTTGGCCTCATACGCAGCAAGGTAGTTGTGGAACTGGTCTCTGCCGAATATGCCGGCATCTTCGGCATAAAGACAGAACACGATGCGCACGCACAGGATGTTAAGCCAACGCAAGGCATCGGGAGAGTTGTCATCATACTGGGCAAGCAGAGCGTCGTAGATGCGGCCCACAATCTCGCCGGCCTGCATAGACACTCGCATCTCTTTGGACAAATGGCAGTTGGCCTCGTCTACAAGGAACTGAAGGCGGTAGTACTCGTGGCCCAGATTCTCCAGCAGTATGCTTTGCGGGTCGGCGTGGGGGTGCTCCATGTCGTAGACGAGGAACTCCTGGAAGTTGCACGTCACTATCCACCGCGGGCGCTCCGAATACGACATTTCGAAAGCGTAGCGCCTGGCCTGCTCGAAGGGGGTGAGCCTGCCGCCACGCGACTGGGCCAAAGGTTCCCGCAGACTCTTGCCGATGCTCTTCTGCTCAATCACCACCTTGGTCGAGGGTATGTGGCAGTCGATGAAGTTTGTCGTATCAGCCTTCACCTGCTCTTCGTAACGGATGAACTGGCTGATATTCTCTACGCCAAACACCTCAGTAAGCAACTCAGTCCAGAATGTCTGCGTGTCGCCTTTCTCATATCCCCTGCCCTTCCATCGGCGGGCAAACTCGGCCCCAGCCAAGGCCATTTGTTTCTCAGTATTCATTCTACTTACGAGTTTTTCCATCTGACGAACATCTGTTCGCCAATGATGTCCTGGACCTTGTGGGCCAGTTCTTCGTCCATTGGCTCCTCCACGTAGGCAATGTTCTTGAGCACGTTCTTGGGGTTGGCGCTGCTGAAGAGGGTCGAGGCGATGCGCGGGTTCAGACTGGTGGAGAACTGGATGGCCAGTTTGTCGATGGGGTAGCCCTGCTCACGACAGTAGGCGGCGGCGCGGGCACAGGCCTCCTTCAGGCTGTAGGGGGCGGGGTGCCAGTCGGGCGTGCCGCGGTCGGAGAGCAGGCCCATGGAGAAGGGCGAGGCATTGATGACGCCCACGCCATGCGCCTCGAAGAAGTCCAGATAGTCGGCCAGCAGCGTGTCGTTGAGGGCGTAGTGGCAGAAGTTCAGAATGCTCTCCACGGTGCCCTCCTCCGAGTGCTCGACGACCCATTTCAGGTTCTCAGGCTGCAGGTCGGTGATGCCCACATGACCCACCACGCCCTTGCGCTTCAGGGCCACCAGGGCAGGCAGCGTCTCGTCGACCACCTTCTGCAGGCCACCGGGCAGGTCGGCCTGAAACTCCACGTCGTGTACATTGATAATATCTATATAGTCCACACCCAGGCGCTCCATGCTCTCGTAGACGCTGCGGGTGACGCGCTCGGCCGAATAGTCCCACGTGTTCTTGCCGTCCTGGCCATAGCGGCCCACCTTTGTGGAGAGCACGTAGCGGTCGCGCTTGACCTGCCTAAGGGCCTTGCCCAGCACCATCTCGGCCTTCAGGTGGCCGTAGTAGGGCGACACGTCGATGAAGTTGATACCATTGTCGAGTGCGGTGAAGACGGCCTCGATGCCCTCCTCCTCGCGAATGCCGCGGAAGACGCCGCCCAGCGACGATGCCCCGAAGCCCAGGTTGGAGAGCTTCAGGCCTGTTTTTCCCAGTTCGTTGTAAATCATAATATACAGTGTGTTTTGGTTGTTATTCATCATAAAGACAGAACATACGCTCCATCAACTGCCACTTCTCGGCGCTCGTGGCACCCTCGGCACACTGCTGGAAGCGGGCCACGTGGGCCTCCCACTCCTGCTGGCGGGGCAGCGTGGCCAGACGGGCCATGGCCTCATCCCACCGGAAGTCGAGGGGCGTCTCGACAATCATCACCAGGCGGGTGCCCAAGATGTAGATTTCCATTTCGAGGATGCCCACCTGGCGGATGCCGTCGAGTATTTCGCGCCACGCCTCCTCCCGGCTGTGGGCCTTGCGGTAGAGGGCTATCAACTCAGGGTCGTCTCTCAGTTCCATGGTCTGCACATAGCGTTTCACCGGGCCGCCGTAAGCCCTCACTCTTGTTCCTTCTGCTGCCATAGTTCTTTCAAAAAAAGGTTATATTATCTTGATAATAACGGAAAAGGCGGGCTTTTATTTCTGTGTTTCAGCAGAAATGTGTAACTTTGCGCCAAAATAGCATCCCAATGACAATGAAAATCACTTTTCTTGGCACCGGCACCTCGTGTGGCGTGCCGGTGATAGGCTGCCAATGCGAGGTCTGCCAGAGCCACGACAGCAAGGACAAGCGCCTGCGCAGTTCCATCCTGGTAGAGACGGAGACCACCCGCCTGCTGGTGGACTGCGGGCCCGACTTCCGCCAACAGGCCCTGCCGCTGCCTTTCCGCCGCATCGACGGTATCCTCGTCACCCACGCCCACTACGACCACGTAGGCGGTATGGACGACATCAGGCCCTACTGCCAGTTTGGCGAAATCAATGTCTATGCCGACCAACTGGCCTGCGAGGGCATGCTGCAGATGCTGCCCTACTGTTTTGCCGAGCACCGCTATCCCGGCGTGCCAGCCATCGGCCTGCACACCATCAGCGCCGGAGTGCCGATGACCATCGGCGACATCGACATCATGCCACTGCGCGTGATACACGGCCAGCTGCCCATACTTGGATTCCGGTTCGACACCTTTGCCTACATCACCGACATGAAGACCATCGACGACGACCAACTGCTGCTCCTGCAGGGTGTCCGGGTGTTGGTGGTCAACGCGCTGCGCTTCGACAAGCCGCACCACTCTCACCAGCTTGTCGCCGATGCCGTGGCCTTCGCCCGCCGCATTGGTGCAGAGCGGACGCTGCTCACCCACCTCTGCCACGACATCGGCCTGCACCATGCCGCCAACAACCGGTTGCCAAAAGGTGTGGAACTGGCCTACGACGGTATGACACTTGCCATACCTTGAGCTCAGACTGGCCGTCGGCCCAAGAGGCGGCGGTAGAGATTGGCATATCTTTCGGCCACCACATCCTCACTGAAACATGCTACGCTGGCACGCAACTGGCTCTGCGCCGGCGGGGCGGCCAATGCCCACTCTATGCCGTCGGCCAGACTCTGGGCCGACAGGCGGTGTGCCAGATAGCCATTCTGCAGATGGTGGATGATGTCGGCCTGGCCGCTGCCGTCAAACGACACGGGCACACTGCCACAGGCCAGGGCCTCAATCAGCGTCTGGCCAAAGGTCTCGTAGAGCGATGATGACACGGTGACACTGGCAGCCGAATAGACCAGCGACAGGCTGCGCTCGTCGGCAATATAGCCCAAGTGTGTATAGGGTATGGGAATCTGGTTCAGCACCGAGGTGTCCTTCACGCCACCAAACAGCAGCAGTCTCATGGCGCTCTGCCCCACCCTACCCGACTGCACAAGGATGCGGAGGGCCTGGCAGAGATACGTGAAGCCCTTGATGGGGTCGTCGATGCGGGCGGCTCCGAAAGCGATGACGTGCGCCTCGTCGATGCCCAACTGTCGGCGGGCCTCGGAGCGTGCGGTGATGGTGAAGCTGGAGAGCGAGAACACGTTGGGGATGACCTCAATGGGCCATCGGCCCGTCAAGGCGCTGCTGCGCCCCCTGTCGGCCAGCCACTCGCTGACGGCCACGAAAGTCAGGGGTGCATCGGCGCCCAGCAGCTGCCTTTTCTGCCTGAAGACCTTGGCGGAAAGGTCGTGGCGGCCCGGACGGCGCAGGAAAGGACAGTCGTGGCAGTCACTCTGATAGCGGCAGCAGTCGTAGGCATGGTGGCAGATGGCGGTCATCTCCCACATATCGTGCATGGTCCAGACCACGGGCTTGCCTGAGCGCAGGATGCGCCCTATCCCCTTGATGGACAGGAAGCCCTGATTCACCCAGTTCAGATGGATGATGTCGGCCTGGCGGAAAGCCTCCGTCCGGGTGATGTCGATGCCCGTATTGGCGATTGACACCTTGAAGAGGTTTGTCCTGCTCAACAGGTTGTGCAGCCAGATGACCAGCCGCTCATAGACGAAGCTCCACTTGGCCTGCAGCCAGGTGCCGGCCTGCAGCACCTCGGGCGCGTCGGTCTGTCTGTTCATCACCAGCATCCGGGCTTCCATGCCGTGGTGGGCCAATGCCTCGGAGAGCCGCTTGGCCGCCACGGCAGCACCGCCGCTGCGCTCGCTGGTGTTCACTATCAGGACTTTCATAGATTGAAGATTGAAGATTGAATATTGAAGATTGAAGATTGAAGATTGAAGATTGAAGATTGAAAATTGAAAATTGAAGATTGAAGATTATGAGATTATGAGATTATGAGATTATGAGATTGAAGGTCGTCTATTAATTTTCAATTTTCAATTTTCAATCTTCAATTTAGTAACGAAGTGTAAGCTCTCGCGCAGGATGGTGGACCCCATCAGCCACAGGGCGGCAGGATAGAGAGCGGCCACAACCAGCACCTTCACTACCAGCGAGAGCAGCAGGCTGTCCATGCCCAGCGTCACGACGCAGGCCACGCCCACGGCCAGCAGGGCCAGCAGGGCATAGGGCAGCACATCGCTCAGGACCTCGGTGGTACGGAGGCCTATCTCGCCACGGGCCAGCAGGAACCATACGGCCACCCACACAATGTTGATGACGGTGAAGGCCTGCACCATGCGCCCTATTCCCAAAGGGATGCAGAGGCCGACCACCACCAGCTGGCCCACCAACAGGGCGGTGGTAGACCACAGATAGGCACGTGAGCGGCCACGGCTGATGAGCAGATTGCTGAACAGGTAGCTCACGGGCATGACGGCCCCCGCCACGGCCAGCCACCGCAACAGCGAGGCGCTGGAGAGCCACTTGTCGGTGATGAGCAGCACGATGAACTCCTCGCTGACGAGCGACAGGCCCAGCATCAGGGGGAACGAGACGAAGGCCGTGAAGCGCAGCAGCTTGCGGAACACCTGCTTCTGCCGCTGGCGGTCGTCGTCGGTCTTGGTCAGCACGGGCTGTGCAATGCTGTAGAGCATGCCAGTGATGAGCGAGTGGCCCATGGTGTTCCACTTGCTGGCCTGGGTGAAGTCGCCCACCTCGCTGGCCGTATAGTAGCGGCCCAGCAGCACCGACAGCAGATTGGTGTTGGCGGCGGTCAGTATATTGGTGACTATCAGCCTGCTGCTGAAGCCCAGCAACTCGCCCACGGGGCGCAGGTCTATCTGTAGCGACGGCCGCCAGCCCGAAAGCCAATAGTTCAGGATGCTCACCGAGAGGGTATAGACGATGGTCTGCGTGGCCAGGCCCCAATAGGCGTAGCCGCCGTAGGCCATCGCCACGCCCACTATGCCTGAGAGCAACAGGGCCACCAGACTGATGATGCTGCTCTGGCGCACCATCATATTCTTGAAGATGTAGGCCCGGGGCGCAATGCTGAAGCTGACAAAGAGGAAACTCAGAAACGAGTAGCGGGCCAGGCTGGTCAGCCGCGGCTCGTCGTAGAAACGGGCAATGAGCGGGGCGCACAGCCAGAACAGCACATAGAAGAAGATGCTGGTGAGCACGCTGGTCCAGAACACGGCGTTGTAGTCGCGCTGCGTCACCTCCTTCTTGCGGTTCAGGGCGGCAATGAAGCCACCCTCCTGCATACAGGCGGCAATGGCCGAGAAGATGGCCAGCATGCCTATCATGCCATAGTCGGCCTGCGACAGCCGCCGGGCCAGGATGATGCCAAAGCCCAGGTTGAGCAACTGCTGGGCGGCGGTGCTCATGCCTCCCCACATCAGCCCCCAGGCTGTCTTCTGCTTGAGTGTCTCCTGCTGTGCCATAACGCCTATTGTTGAGCTTTTCCTGAAAGTCTGAGCACGAGAGACCACAGCGCCTGGCGCACCTTGTCAATCAATATGGAGCCGAAGAACACAACGGCCATGAGCACGGCGCAGCGCAGCAGGAACTCCGGCCGCGACAGGTCGGCGTGCCAGTCGCGGATGGCCTGGTCGTAGTACTGGCAAAGGTAGCTGTTGCTGTGGGTCAGATAGACGGCCAGGGCCGAACTGGCCAACCAGTTCACCCCGCGGCTCCGCAGCGACAGTTTGCTAAAGAAGAGCAGCAGGAAGGCGGCTGCCGCGATGACCGTTGGCGAACTGTAGAAGAGCAGCACACCGCCGAGGTCCAGCTGCCACTTCAGGACAAAGAGGGCCGCGGCCACCAGTCCGCAAATAATCACATAGAGGGCGAGGTCGGCACGGGCACTCAGCCGGGTGAATGCCGGCCTGTAGACGCTCATGTAGCGCGCCAGCAGATAGAGGCACGCAAACGACGGCAGGCTGAAGCCGTTCTGCAGCCACGCCGTAGACTGGAACACCCAGCCGTAGACCCACTGGAAGACGAAGAGCGACAGCAGCGTGACGGCCATCTGCCTCTGCGATGCCGCCTGCACGAAGGCATTGAGCACGGGCGAGAGCAGGTAGAGGGCCACATAGGTCTTGACAAACCAGTAGTCGCCCTCGTTGAGCATCAGCACACTGAGGGCAGCGCCCTGCGGCAGGCTGCCCGTCGCCACACAGACGGCCCCCAGGCACAGCAGGGCAAAGAACACCACCTGGAAGAGCAGCTCCAGCAGTCGCGACCAGCGCAGTCGGATGCCATACCACCCTGAGAGCATCACAAACACATTGACGCCCACCACGGTGAAACTCTCGACGCCTATCTGCAGCAGGGCCGAGAGCGGGTCGTCGGCAATGCTGCCGGGCGTGGGCTTGGGCAGGGCGCGATAGCTGGCATGCACCATCATGATGAGGAGCATGGCCACAAGTCGCAGCAGTTCCATGTTGCTGTCACGGGTCTTACGTGCTGTCATCGGTCTCTCTCTCCTCCTAAGTCTAAACTGTCAACGATGTCGTCGACCACATTCTGGGCCACGCTCTTGCCGCCGGGGGGCAGCAGATAGTCGCTGAAGAACTGTTCGCGCTGCCGGCGCATGGGGTCGTCGGCGCCCAGCACCACCTGCTCCACAAACCGGCGTATGTCCCGCTCGTCGGCCCCGATATAGTGCATGTCGTAGCAGCGGCGGCCAAACTCGCTCTGGGTGGAGAGCACGGGCGCCATATCCTTGGCCACGAACATCACGGGCTGGCGCGAGTAGTGATATTCGGCGGCAAACGAGCCGCTGTCGTGAATCATGGCGTCGCTGGTCATGAAGAGGTCGGCATACTGGCCTGTCTCCACCTGCGTGTTGGGCATGGTGCGCCACAGGTCGTAGTAGCGGTCGGTGCGCTCCTGGCCCCAGTCGGGGTGCTGGTAGAGCTGGGTGAGCAGGGCCGGGTGTGGCTTGAAGGCCATCTGTATCCGGTCCTGATAGTCGCGGGCCAAGGCCACCATCAGGTCCGCCATCCACAGGAAGTTGGCCCTTGGCGGCATCGAGGCGTTCTTGGCGATGATTGAGAAGTGTGGTGCCCAGACTATGCGCTTGCGCCTGACGCCGTCGGCCATGTGCTTCCACGGGTCTTCGTGGTCGGGGCGCAGATAGTCGTCGGCGTTGGCATAGCCCACAATGCGCACGTTGCGCCCCCGGTTGGTGGCCACGCGCCGGGCCTCCTGCAGGTGCAGGCCGCTGCAGTGGTAGATGCGCCAGGCGCGGTTGTGGAAGTGCAGGTCGTAAGAGAATTTTCCCGTCGATGTCCAGAAGCCGTAGGGCATATAGCACACCAGGCGGTCGTAGAAGTTCAGGCAGTCGTGCTCGGGGCAGAGCAGGTGCTCGTAGGGCTGCGGGAAGAAGATGATGTCGGGCGCCAGCTCTTTGCGGATGTCGAAGGGCTCGCGGCCAAAGTCGTAATCGACATAGCTGCAGCCCGCTCCGTCGAAGTACCGCCGCAGCCGCTCCATTTCCTGCTCCGGATTCTTATGGCCCAGACAGGGCGAAAGGACGATGGTGGGCCTGAAGCGGCCGTCGGCGGCCATCAGCTCGTAGACGCGCTGGTAGCGCCAATAGGCCACGTCGATGGCTATGAACACCACCCTCAGGGGCCGCCGCCCGTGGCGCAACTGCTCCACCAGCCTGCGATGCTGCCGCTCCGTGGCGCGGTATTGCCAGAGGTGCAGCCATAGATAGTTCAACGTCTTTGCCAACACGTTTACACCCATGTCTTCGCTCTTTCTTTTTCCAGACGGAAAGCAGGCATCTTGCCTTTGGTCATTTCATAAATCCTGGCCGCAAAGTAGATGTCGTGCAGGCCCAAGCCATAGTTGTAGCTCAGGATGCGCTCGTCGTCGCCAGTCCGCCCGGCGCTCTTGCCCTGCAACACGTGGTGCAGCTCGTCGTACTGGCGGAAGCGGCTGAAATATTTGAAGCGCTCTATCTGCCCTGTGTCGTCGCCAAACACCTTGTCGAAGAAGAGGTCGCAGTTCTGGAAGCCGCGCACATGGACAGGAATCAGCGTCATGCCGGCCTTGAACAGCGAGTCGTCAGGGAAAAGCAGTTGGGGGGCCACGGTGACGCAGGAGAACAGCACGCCGGCCTCTGAGACAAACCTGTTGCCGTCGTCCACTATCTCAAACGTCACGTTCCCAGCATCCTTGAAGCGCTCTGCAAACTGCTCCGCCTGGTCCTTATACCGCAATAGGCGGATGTTGATGTGCCGGTGGCGGTTGTCGTCAATCAGGCAGAGGGCCACAGCCCGCGCAATATTGCCCAGCCCCATGATGGAATAGCTGTCGGTGCCCTTGCGCTGCAGCGTCTTGGCCGCCAGGGCGGCTACGGCTCCTGTGCGCATGGCGGTTATCCAGTCGCCGTCGAGGATGGCCAGCAGCTGTCCCGTCAGGGCATCGTAGAGCATGATGCTGCTCTGGAGCACGGGCACTTGCCCCTCAATGCGGCTCACCACCTTAATGCCGAAATACTTGGTGCCATTGCTTTCGGGCAAGAGGCACGGCATAGAGGTGATGAAGTCTTCGCCCTGTGGATGGACGCTCAGTTTGGCCGGCAATTGTGCCGCGTCCTTCTGCAGGAAAGCCTCCTTGGCCCACGCCACACAGACTGCCGGACTGATGCCCAGCCCTTTGATGTCGCTCTGCTGAATCACCGCAACCATCTCATTCATCATGTCAATTGTCAATTACTCAAGTTTTTGCGCAGCCGTTGCCATGGGCATCTGACAGGGTGTGGGTCGCGTACCTACGGCACGCATTCCCCATATTCCCGGCGTTTCCCAGCCGTTGAAACGGCTGGCTACCGCTGTCTCGCCCCTACGGGGCATTTTGGCTGCGCGTGGTATCCATAGTTGCTAAAGTTAATTCAATCGTGAATTGTCAATTTCCTCAGCGCTTCCACCAGCCTGGTGTTGTCCTCACGGCTGCGCACGGCAATGCGCATGTACTGCCGGTTGGGGTCCAGTCCGGGCTTCAGGCTGCAGTCGCGGGTCAGTATGTTGTGGTGCTTCAGCATACGGACCACTATGTCGCTGGCCCTGTGGGGCGGCAGCACCTCGCAGAGGAAATAGTTGGCCTGCGAGGGCATGACGCGCAGGAAGGGCACCTGCTGCAGCTGACTGTAGAAGTAGGCACGCTCGCGCACGAACTTCTCGCAGGCCCTCTCATAGTCCTTCTCGTACTTGTTGTATATCTGCATGAAGTACTCGGCAAATGAGTTGAGGTTCCATATCGACACATCCTTCTTGATGCTGGCTATCAGCGCCTTGTCGGCCGAGGCGAGTATGCCCAGTCGGAGTCCTGGCACGCCATAGCTCTTCGAGATGCTCTTCATCACCACCAGGTTGGGATAGTCCTCCAGGGTGCTGTCGTCGAGCAATGAATTGGTGGCGAAGTCGTCGCTGAAGTCCACGAAGCTCTCGTCCACCACCAGCCTGATGGCCCTTTCTCCGCACCAGCGTGCCAGGCGCAGCACGTCGGCCTTGGCGATGAAGTTGCCCGAGGGGTTGTCGGGGTTGATCAGCATCAGCTGTCCGATGCCCTTGTCGGCAAAAAATTCCGTCAGGTCGTCGGCGCTGTATCGGTAGTCGGCGTTGCGTGGCACAAAGGTCACCTGCCGCTGCCAGTCGTAGCGGTTGGGATATTCCTCGAAGGTGGGGCGCACAAATCCCACCTTGCTCTCCGAGCAGTCCTCCATCAGCAGTTTGATGAGCTCGGCGGCGCCGTTGCCAGGCACCACATAGGGTTCGCTCACGCCGAAGCACTTGCTGGCCAGCAGCGTGTTGACCTTCATGCCCGAGGGGTACTCGGTGAGCAGTGTGTCGAACTGGGCCCGCATCTCGTCCTTCATCCGGGGCGAGGGGAAGTAGGGGTTCACCAGATAGCAGAAGTCGAGCATCTGTGGGAATCGCCAGTAGCCGCCATAGCGTCCATAGTACTTGCGCAGCACGTCCTGCTCGTCGGCAAAGAGGGCCTCGGCAATGTCCAGGTCCTGCTTGTCGTCTATCTCGTACCATTTCTCGTTGCCTATCTCCAGGGCCTTCAAGTCGTGGTTGCCGTTGAGCAGGGAGATGATGCGCAGCACGTTCTCGTAGTATTCGTTCAGTCCCACGGCCTTGGTGTATGCCTCGAGGAAGGGGGCATACTTCTGCCGGGCGAACTCTCGGCTGAACTTATAGATGTTGACCGTCTTGTAGTAGTCGGCGGCCTCGGCATAGTTGAAGGCGTCCTTCGAGATGAAGTTGACGATGTTGTGGTCGTCGTCTATGCGCACCATTGTGCCGTCCATCCACGACTCATACTTGGCCACCAGCGCCAGGTTGGGATAGGGGTTCTCCACCATCATGGGTATGAGGCGGTCGCTGAAGATGAGGTCGCTCTCCACGAGCAGTGTGTCGTCTTCCTGCAGCCTGTCCTTCACCAGTGCCAGCGAGTAGATGTTGTTTGTGCGGTCGTAGATGGGGTTTTCGGCAAACTCTATGGGGCTGTCGGGATAGGCCTCCGCCACATAGTGGCGCAGCGCCTGCCCCTTGTAGCCCACCACGATGATGATGCGGCGCAGGGGCTGGCGCAGCAGCTGGCGCAACAGGCGGTCTATCAGTCGCACGCCGTTCACCGGCACCATGCACTTGGTGTTCTCCCTGGTGTACTCTCCCAGCCGGCGGCCCATTCCTGCCGCCAAGATAATTGCCTGCATAACTTACCCTACCTGGCTGCCAGGCTTCACGTCTTTAGTAGTAGTCACCACGCTCAAGCTCTCGTCGGCGTCGACGGCGCTCAGTATCATGCCCTGGCTCTCGATGCCCATCATCTTGCGCGGGGCGAAGTTGGCCACGAAGAGGATGCGCTTGCCTATGAGGGCGGCGGGGTCGGCATAGAACTGGGCGATGCCGGAGCAGATGGTGCGGTCCTGGCCTGTGCCGTCGTCGATGGTGAACTGTAGCAGTTTCTTCGACTTCTTCACGGCCTGGCAGTCTTTCACCAGTCCCACGCGGATGTCCAGCTTCTCAAAGTCCTCGAAACTGACGGTGTCCTTGATGGCAGCAGGAGCCCAAGCAGCGGCCTCGTTGGCCTTCTTGGTGGCTTCGAGCTTGTCCATCTGGCGCTGGATGGCCTCGTCGTCAATCTTCTCGAAGAGCAGCTGCGGCTCGTTCAGCTGGTGGCCGGCGGCCAGCAGGTCGATGCTGCCGAGCTGCTCCCAGTCCAGGTCGTTGGTGTTGATGAGCGAGCGCAGGCGGTTGCTGCTGAAGGGCAGGAAGGGTCCGAAGGCTATAGACAGGTTGGCCACTATCTGCAGGCAGATGTTCAGTATGGTCTCGCAGCGCTGCGGGTCGGTCTTCCACACCTTCCACGGCTCGCACTCGGTGATGTAGCGGTTGCCTATGCGCGCCAGGTTCATGGCCTCGAACTGGGCGTCGCGGAACTTGAACTGCTCCAGCAGCTCTTCTATTTTGGTTTTTACGTTTTTAAACTCCTCAATGGCCTTGAGGTCAGCGTCGAGCAGCTGGCCGCGGGCGGGCACCACCCCACCCCAGTACTTCTGGGTGAGCTGCAGGGCGCGGTTCACGAAGTTGCCGTAGATGGCCACCAGCTCGTTGTTGTTGCGGTCCTGAAAGTCCTTCCAGGTGAAGTTGTTGTCCTTGGTCTCCGGGGCGTTGGCCGTGAGCACATAGCGCAGCACGTCCTGCTTGCCGGGGAAGTCCACCAGGTATTCGTGCAGCCACACGGCCCAGTTGCGCGAGGTCGATATTTTGTCGTCCTCCAGATTCAGAAATTCGTTGGCCGGCACGTTGTCGGGCATGATGTAGCCGCCGTGGGCCTTCATCATCACTGGGAAGATGATGCAGTGGAACACGATGTTGTCCTTGCCGATGAAGTGTATCAGGCGTGTGTCTTCCTGCTGCCACCACTGCTGCCAGGTGCCCCAGCGCTCTGGGTCGCGCTCGCACAGCTCCTTGGTGTTCGAGATATAGCCTATGGGTGCGTCGAACCACACGTAGAGCACTTTGCCCTCGGCCCCCTCTACGGGCACGGGTATGCCCCAGTTCAGGTCGCGGGTCATGGCGCGGGGCTGCAGGTCCATGTCCAGCCAGCTCTTGCACTGTCCGTAGACGTTGGGCCGCCACTCCTTGTGGCCCTCCAGAATCCACTGGCGCAGCCACTCCTGATAGTCGTTCAGGGGCAGATACCAGTTTTTCGTGTCCTTCATCACGGGCTTGCTGCTGCTGCGCTTGCTGTAGGGGTTTATCAGCTCTTCGGGCGAGAGCTCGTGGCCGCACTTCTCACACTGGTTGCCAAAGGCGCCGGGGTTGTGGCAGTAGGGGCACTCGCCCATGATGTCCTTGTCGGTGAGAAACTCGCCCACCTCCTCGTCGTAGTATTGCGGCTCGGTCTTGGCTATCAGCTTGCCGTCGTCGTAGAGCTTGCGGAAGAAGTCGGCGGCAAACTGGTGGTGGGTCTTCGAGGTGGTGCGGCCGTAGACGTCGAAAGAGATGCCAAAGTCTTCAAACGACTGCTTAATCATGGTGTGGTAGCGGTCCACCACGTCCTGCGGGGTGATGCCCTCCTTGCGGGCACGCTGGGTCACGGGCACGCCGTGCTCGTCGCTGCCGCCTATGAACATCACCTCCCGTTTCTTGGCGCGCAGATAGCGCACGTAGATGTCGGCAGGCACGTAGACGCCTGCCAGATGCCCTATATGCACGCCGCCGTTGGCATAGGGCAGGGCCGAGGTGACGGTGTAGCGTTTGTAGTTCTTCTGTTCCATTGTGTTGTATGATGACATTATTATATTATTAATCTGCGTGCAAAGGTACGAATACTTTCCGAGATAGCCAAACTTTGAATTTGAAATTTTACGCCCCGCAGCCTATACGCCTTCACGCTGCAAGCAAGGCGGATGTCGGAAAATATTTTACATCATAAAGGGGAGCCCGGAGCGGACTCAGAGATAAGTGCCACTTATCTCGGAGATAAGTGCCTTTTATCTCGGAGATAAGTGGCACTTATCTCTATAGGGGGGTAATTGGGCTGCTTCTGAAAATTTGACAAAGAAGGAGTCGTAGGCCAATGAAACGTTATGCTGCCTGCATCGAACCAAACTGTAGCAAATCAACAGCATTTGGGGGCTACAGCAACGAAAATGAGAACAAAACTGAAGATTTATCGGAAAAAGGCCACTTGTTTCGCAGAAAATGATTATCTTTGCAGTCGATTATCCACATTGACGCCTTGCAGCGATGTGCTGCCACACCGATAGCAGGCCAGAAACAGACATTAAGCCAAAAACTCTTTTCAATATGAATGCAAACTTGACTTTTTTACACGCTGCAGCCTTGCTGTACTGCTGCAGAGCAACAAGAATATTGCGGAGCGCCACCCTCTACCTCTGCTTCACGCCCGCCACCGCCCTCGAAGCCGGCAAGCCCTACATCGTGAAGTGGACCGCCGCGGGCGCAGACATCGTCAACCCCGTGTTCCGCGGCGTCACCGTGACCACCAGCACCCAGGAGATAGACAATCCCTACCAGTACTCTTACGAAGACCCGGCCACCATCCCCGTGGCAGCGCCGACTGACGTGGCCTTCAGCGGTGGCAAGTTCTGCGGCACCTACGACCCCACCGGCATCTACAGCGCCGACCACGACAAATATTACTTGGGCATGGACAACAAGCTCTACTACCCCACCGACGAGGGCTTCCGGGTCAATGCCTTCCGTGCCTACTTCGACCTGAGCGGTGCCTCGGCAGTGCGCACCTTCGTCCTCAACTTCGGCGACGACGAGGCCAGCGCAATAGCCGAAACGGAAACAGACGCCTCGCGCTACGCTTCAACCGCAGAGTGGTTCACCCTCGACGGCCGGAAGCTGAAGGGCAGGCCCACCACCAGCGGCCTCTACATACACCAAGGCCGCAAGGTGACGATAAAGTGATTTCACATTCCCCCCACTCTTTCGGGGGCCGTTCAGCAAAAACACAGTAAATTTGCAGCGAGAAAACAAAAAAAGCAGCAAACAGACTATGGCAGAGAAGAGACGATACGGCATCGGGCTACAGTGGTTCCCCAACATCATTGAGCGCAAATGTGTCTATGTGGACAAGACGGCGTATGTGTACAGGAATAATTTCTTCCTGAACCGCCCACGACGGTTCGGCAAGTCGCTCCTGGTGAGCACCCTGGAAGCCTATTTCGAGGGGCGCAAGGAACTGTTCAAGGGACTTGCCATTGAGCAGATGGAGACGGAGTGGACACAATACCCCGTGATTCACCTCGACCTCTCCGGCGGCAAGTACTACGACGAGACCAGCGTGGAAGACATCTGCGGCGGCATGCTCCGGCGCATAGGCAGACAGTACGGACTAACGTTTGGGAAAGACGAAAAACTCAGCGACCGCCTGACCGAAATCATCCTGGCGGCCTATGAGCAGACAGGCCGACAGGTGGTGGTGCTCATCGACGAGTACGACGCGCCGATGCTCGACAGCATTCACAACCCGCAGCTGCAGGATCATCTGCGGGAGCGCGTGCGCGACCTCTTCTCGCCGCTGAAGGCTATGGAGCAATACCTCCGCTTTGTGTTCCTCACGGGCATATCGAAGTTCTCGCAGCTCTCCGTCTTCAGCGAACTGAACAACCTGAACGTCCTGACCTTCAATCCTGAGTACGAGGGCATCTGCGGCATCACCGAAGAAGAACTCTTTACGCAGCTGAAGCCCGACATAGAGTCGCTGGCCGAGCGCATGGGCCGCCAGATGCGCCGCCCCGTGAGCTACGACGAAACTGTGGAAGAACTGAAGCGCATGTACGACGGCTACCACTTCACCCGCCAGATGACCGACATCTACAATCCCTGGAGCCTCTTCTATGCCTTTGAGCAGGGATGGATAGACAACTACTGGTTCTCCACGGGCACGCCGTCGTCGCTCATCAATCTTTTCCGCGTCAAGCAGCTTGTC
>CADACW010000039.1 GCA_902786565.1 uncultured Prevotellaceae bacterium
AACCAGAAAGTTTGTAGGGCCTCCAAAGATACCTCCCGAAAAAAGCCACCACTGAAAATCAGTCAGTTGCATTGGCTACCCCTGCAATGTGGGTTAATGGAATTACGTGATTCGGGGATTTCTGTGTGCGCAAGCGCAAGTGGTTTATATCGTCGGTTCTTTTTCCCTGCTGTCAATTATTGCGATTGTGTTGGAGATTGCTTTCTATGTGTATTTCCACTGGATTCTGTAAAAATCTGTCTATACCCATCAAGATTTCGTAAGTCGGTTTAATTGTTGTAAAATCATTGAGGATACTTGAATGGCCATGCTCAATAGATGTTATGAAGGATTGTATCTCGTTGAAGTAGCCTTGCGAATATATTTGATTGTTAGGAAGTATGGGATTAAAGTTGTTACGGGCATAAAGGTCTTCGATAGTTTTGTTATGCTTGTGGATTTTCTCGTATGGGATACCGAGGATGGAAGAGGGCTTTGGCTCGAAAGTCAACAGTTCCATCTGAGAGAAGCTGTAGATTCCTTTTGACGTACAGACTTTAATCGATTCTTCGGCAGTAGTCCAGGTGTAAGCGGTGGAGAGTTCAAGTGTGCCGACGATATTGGGATGACGGAGCATAATGATGTAGGACGCTGGGGAGACTTGCTGGCAGGCAAGGATTTCCGGCTTGCCAAAGAGATAGGCGACAAGGTCGAGAGGGTGGATGAAAAGGTCGAGCAGTGCTTTACCTTCTGGGTAGTTGCCTGTGAGGTAATGGAGGTCATAACTGATAAGATGTTCTTTGTCCAGACGCTTGTGAAGGATTTGCACGGCAGGGGCATAGCGTTTCTGCAAGCCGACCATGGCAATAGGTGAGCCATAATGTCGCTGCAGGTCTATAAGCGCATCAAGTTCCTGTAGTGACTGGCAAGGCGGTTTCTCAATGAATAATGACTTGCCGCTTTGCAGGATGCGCGAGGCAAGGGAAAAATGGGCAGAGGGAGATGCTGAGACCAAAACACCTTTGATGGCTTCATCGGCAAGGATGTCATCAAGCGAGGTGGTGGCTTTCACATGAGGAAACTTCCGTTCTATCAGTCTGGCCTTCCTATCCGAGGTGACGCAGATGTATTTCAGCGGCACACCGAGATTGTGAAGTACAGGGTAAAGATTGGTGAGCGAGTGTTGGCCCATGCCCACGAAGGCATAAGAATATTGGTACGTTTGGGCTAAGAATCGCTCTGTACGATACCGTTTGTATCGGTTTATCAATTGCTGTATCATAATGTCTTGAAATATTGGTGATAGGTGGTGTGCGGGTTTTCTGTCCACTGATATGGGCCGTAGAACTTCTCAATGAGGCGCTTGGGCAGAAGGCGCTCAAAGTTTCGCATGAGAATGATGTCATATTTTCGGTGGAAGTTAATCCAGCAGCCGTTGCAGTTCTTGGAATAATGGCACTGCGTCTGGCAGGATGTCACGCCGTTGAAGATTTCGTCGAGCGACTGGCGATGGATGTTGCCAAGAGTAACGTCGAGATTCTGGCAGAGCGGTACGTCACCGTTGCTATGGATGACAAGACTGCTCATAATGCTTTGGCAGCGCAAACGCAAATGCCCGTTGCGCCACTGGTCATAGAGTGCCACAAAGTCAAAGTTCTCTTGCGTCTGGTGAATGCTCTTGGGAATCTGACCCATAAAGTCCGAAGCAGTCAGCAGTTCGCTCGTCGTGTCGAAGAAGGCCATCGTTCCGTAGATGCCGATGCGCACGTCCACGCCGTATTGTTTGGCAATGTCGATGACAAAGGCCATATCATCGAAACTGTTCCACGGCGAGAGGCAGAACATCAGCGACAGCTGCACCTCGTCCTTCAATGCCTCCACCACCTGAATCACCCGGTCATAGCCGTCACGCCCTCGCATTCGTTGGTAAGTCTCGCGGCCACCGTCGAGAGAGACGTACAAGTGCAAGGGTTGATAGAGACGGACGGCATCAATGACACGCCGGGACGCGAGACAATTAGACAGCAGCGTGTAGTTCGGGTGATGCTCGCTGAACCACGCCATAATTTCCGTAGCCTGTGGGTGCAGGATAAACTCGCCGCCCTCCAGTCCTACGGTTGTCCGCTTGGTGATGCACTTGCTTTGCATGATGTGTCGGATGTCATCAAGCGATAGATGTTCCACCTTCTTCTGCCAGATATTGCAGTGCTTGCATTGTGACTGGCAGGCGGTTGTCGAGTAAATCATCAGTTGCGACAGGCGCTTGTGGCGCGGACGCATGATATTGTTCAGATAGAGGTAGCCATTGTAGGCATAATCGTAAATCGTGTACATAAAAATTGGTTGCAGTTTCTATCTATATAGTCTGAAACTGCAACCAATGACTGCACAGGACGAATGATTATTTCTTGGACAAGCCAAGCGGCAAGCCGATTACTTCAGTTTTCCCTTACTCTCCAGAAAGTAAGTGAACAACTTCCACTGTCCTTCATGCTTCTTGATGTTTGCTTTCACCTCGTCAGTATCGGCGAACTGCAGAGGATAGCAGTCGTGCAGATAATAGTGCCCCTGGTTAGGGTCAGTAATCACATCATAATGCAAGACAAGGTTGGTAAATGTCCTGCTGTCCCAATCACCAACGAAACTGCTGACCACGAACAGGACATTGTCGCCCAAATGAAACTCTATTTCGTTGAAGGGCTGCATACGCCTGTAGAGCGGTTCGTCCATGCCCTTGAATTTGATTTCGCGTGTGGTCACATTGAACCATTCTATGTCATTCTCAGTGAAGAGCACATTTTGCGCATCGGCAACCGAGCGCGTTTCTGACTGGCCTATACCAGTGGCATAGAGTATGGAAGATTCTACTGGATCAGTTGTGAAAGGCTTCTCCGTTTCGTTGTCGTCACTGTTGCAAGCAGTCAACGTCGTGCTGGCAATGGCTATCGCCATCATCCAAGCGAGGGGTTTGTAATACTTCATATTCCACAGGGTTAAAATGTTAGTTTCTCTATTTATATAGTCCGCAGAACTCTGAAAAGACTGCATGTAGAAGAAAAAGAATTTCTGAATATTCAATAAATCCGCTGCGAATATACAAAATGTTTTGTAAACCGCCCGAATTATTAGCAAAAATTATGAAAGACCTACGGTGCTACCACGTGAATCTGATGCCCAGCGGCAAGGAGAAGCTGAACGGGTGCTCCGTGCGGTAGGTCTCAATGTCAGACTTCATCGGGATATAGTACTGTAGACTTGGTTCCAAGAAGAAACCGACGTTGGGCGTCATTTGGTATTGTAGGCCAACACCAAATGTGGTGGAGAACTGCCATGGTGCGCGGATGGTAGTCTTGTCGTTGGACTCATACTTTCCATTTACATAGAAGTCAGACTGGAGAATAGAATTTATAGGAATTTCGGTTATCAGACCGATACTGCCGTAGATGCCCCATCGTTTTCCGTCATACATATTATATATACCCTTCATGGGGATGCCAAGGTAGTGGATTTTCTGTTGCTCGCGGATGGTATTACCGTCGGCTCCCGTCTCAAAGTCAGAGGTCAGGCGGCTGTAACTGATGCCAGACTCCAGTCCGAAACGACGATTCAATCTGTACTTCAGAGCCAATGACCATATTGCAGGCATCTGATGTTGGCTTGTGCGCATGATTTTGTCCCCTCCCGGACAGTTGGCATTGTTCAGGGCGATGCGCATGATGACGCTACGAGTCTTTTCGCTTACGGCATCAGGATTGTTGGCCAGATAGACAGCATAGTCCGTCCAGTTGTCAATACTGCTTGGGATTATCAGACTGGGGGATGGCTCAGGCAGAGACTGTGCATCTGACGGTGTGGGCTTATAGCTGAACGGCTGGTTATAATGGTTCTGCTCATCGAGCTGCCCAGCGTATGCCAATTCTAACGACCATTTCTTATCTTTATTAGTGCCCATGGTTGGCTGTTCCGGTAATAACTCGGCCATATCGTAATGCGGTATCTCCACCCTGCGTATAGCCTTTGTCGTGTCGGTCGCAATGGTGTCAGGGATTATCTGCTCCTGCGCTATTATATTAGATAAGGTGTCGGATTTGGCAGAATCCACAGCCTGGGCGATGGCCGATTGCAGGGTGTCAGGAGCAATGACGGTGGAACTATGCACAGGCAAAATTCCCGACGTGCCGTCGCCTACCCGTCGCCTTTGAACAATCACAGGCTTTTGTGGCTGGTCTGTCAGCAATTCTTTTGGTGTTTCTTTCTGTTTAGCCACAACTGGCTTTTCATCCTTGACCGCAGTATCTCCTTTTCTGAATAGGAAGAACGTAATAGGAACAAGTAGCAACAAAAGCATGGCCACCCAATACTGCTGCATCATTTTGCGCAGCATTTTCTTTGCCCGTGCCAGTTGCGATGATGACGAATGTGGCTCAATGCCCATCATGTCGGCAATCTCCTTGTGCGACAAGCCTTCGAACACCGATAGCCGAAACGCCTGCGCGTAGCCATTAGGCAATCTGTCAATCATCCTAACAACCTCACTCAGCGGAACACCTCTCACATCCTTTTCCTCGTTTTCGGCAGCAATCAGCTCTGTTTCATTCGCCTCGTCAAGCGAAACCGTTGGCATTGCCTCCAGATGATCCTTGTACTTGGATGCCACGTTTCTCGTGATGGCCACCATCCAAGCCTCTGCTTTATTGCCGTCGCGCAGCCTGTCAAACGAAGTGAAGATAATCACGAAAGCATCGTGCAGCACATCCTCCACCGTCTGCTCGTCGCTGATATAGCGTCGGCACACGCCCCTCATCCTTTGGGCGTATGCCTTGTACAGTTCTCCGAGGGCATCAGCGTCCCCCTGTCTGCACCGTTCTATCAGCCGTGTTATCTCCATTGTCAGCATAACATCTCTATTTATATAGTCCTACAATGGAGAAAAAGACTGCATGGGAAGAACAATTTTTTTTTACCGAATACGAATAATACTACAATAATCTATACAGGTGGATTGGCAAATTCTTATTGATGATGGCGAGAATGTGCCATCATCAAGACAAGCAAAATCATCAATGACATGGCAAAGGTACAACAAAAATCTGAGAAAAACGCCGCTTTTGGCGGATTATTTTTCGTTTAGGACAAATTCTACTCTATTCTGTCGTCTGTGATAGACTCCCATCTGTGACTTCGCAGACAGAATCGTCACACGCAAGGGCTAAATCAGACACTCGAAAAAAATCCGCGGATTTTAGGAATGACCGATTTGGGTTTAAAGATTGATTAAGGAGTTCCTGTTTTTAGGCAAAAAGATGTTCGCATATTTGGTCAGTTTCCATAAAGTTCGTACCTTTGCAGCATCCAAGCAGAATGCACGCTTGTATTTACACCATTTATTAATAATTAAAGCACAAATGAAAAGAGACAAGACCGTTTTTGAACTCATTGAGCGCGAGCATCAACGCCAGCTGAAAGGCATTGAGTTGATTGCAAGTGAGAATTTTGTGAGTGACCAGGTGATGGAGGCCATGGGCAGCTATCTGACCAATAAGTATGCCGAGGGCTATCCTGGCAAGCGCTATTATGGCGGATGCCAGGTTGTAGATGAAGTGGAGCAGCTGGCTATTGACCGTGTGTGCGAACTGTTTGGAGCCGAGTATGCCAACGTACAGCCTCATAGCGGTGCACAAGCTAACGCTGCCGTGCTTTTGGCCGTGCTGAAGCCTGGTGATACGTTTATGGGTTTGAATTTGGCCCATGGTGGTCATTTGAGTCATGGCTCGCTGGTGAATACAAGCGGCATCCTCTACAAGCCTGTAGGCTATAATCTGTCGGAGAAGACGGGCCGTGTTGACTATGATGAGATGGAGGCTCTGGCCCTTGAGCACAAGCCTAAGCTCATTATTGGCGGTGGGTCTGCCTACAGCCGTGAGTGGGACTACAAGCGGATGCGTGAGATTGCTGATAAGGTGGGTGCCCTGCTGATGATTGATATGGCGCACCCTGCTGGACTCATTGCTGCAGGTCTGCTGGAGAACCCTGTGAAATGGGCTCATATTGTGACTTCGACGACCCACAAGACACTTCGCGGCCCACGTGGTGGTATTATCCTGATGGGTAAGGACTTTGAGAATCCTTGGGGCCTGAAGACTCCAAAAGGCGAAGTGAAGATGATGTCTGCTCTTCTCAACAGTGCCGTGTTCCCTGGTCAGCAGGGAGGGCCGCTGGAGCATGTCATTGCAGCCAAGGCTGTTGCCTTTGGCGAGGCTCTGCAGCCTGAGTTCAAGGAGTGGGCCAAGCAAGTGCAGAAGAATGCGAAGGTTTTGGCAGATGAGTTGGTGAAGCGCGGCTTTACCATCGTCAGCGGAGGCACAGACAACCATTCTATGTTGGTTGATTTGCGCTCCAAGTACCCTGAACTGACAGGTAAGGTTGCTGAGAATGCCCTTGTGGCTGCCGATATTACGGTGAACAAGAATATGGTGCCCTTCGACACACGTTCTGCTTTCCAGACCAGCGGTATTCGTCTGGGTACTCCCGCCATCACTACCCGTGGTGCCAAGGAAGACCTGATGGTGCAGATAGCCGCTTGGATTGAAGAGGTGCTCAACGACCCCACTAACGAGCAGGTTATTGCCTCTGTACGTCAGCGTGTGAACGATACGATGAAGGATTATCCTTTGTTTGCCCAATAAACACAATCAGTGATGACCCGTTCCCTCTGATTTATAAAAAAACAACATCTACGGCAAGCGGCCAGAAACCAATTGGTTTCTGGCCGCTTGCCGTAGGTGTCTTTCTGTGCTTATGTCAAGCGGTTATTTCGACACCTTGTTGAGGATGGTCATGATATCGGCGATGTCAACCTTGCCATCACCATTGACGTCAGTTGCGGTGGAAGTGTTTCCATTGGCAATGGACTCGATCATTGCTTCGAAGTCCATATTGTTGACCTGGTTGTCGCCGTTTACGTCACCGGTATTGAAGACGAAGACGTTGGAGGTAGCGAACTCCTTGCCGTCAGCGTCGACAGCAGCCACGACGAAGCGCTCCCCATTCTTCACTGTTCCCTGAACGATGTGTTTCAGGTCTGTGGTGTTTGCAATCACTTCCCTTCCACGATAGACATTGTAGCTTTTTGCGGACTTGATGCGGAAGCTGATGTCGTCAATCATCATAATGAAGCTGCCCGTGCCGGGAATCTCCACGGTGCCCAGTTCGGTCTCTTGCGTCTCTCGGGCTTTGCTTGTGCGATGCAGTGCGAAATGCTTTGCGCCGGCAGGCAGATTGGCAGTGTACTTCTGCCACTCCTTGTCGTTGATGGCAAACTCCTCAACAGCCACCTCGTAAGTGGTGGGGTCGAGATTGGCTTCGTCGGTGGTATAGAGCACCTCAATCGTTTCGTTGAACCTCATGTCGGTTTCGTAGCCCGGAGCCTCTGTTCCGCGATAGCCCTTTGCCCAGAACGAGACGGTCTGCGCCTCTCCGCTCAATGTGGGCGAAACCATATAGTCATTGTTGTTCACCTCTATGCCATCCAGCGTAGCACCGTAGAAGGCAGCAAAATACTGGTTGCCGGCATACGGCATGAACTTCTCTCCGCCCATGTTGACGTCGGGGCTGAGACCCGCCTTCTCCGGATTCATCACAATGAAAGCCTTCGGCGTGTTCCAGTTGGGATAATCGACAGAAGAGAACATATTCTGTGGCTTCTGCGTATAGCCGCCATCGCCGTCAATCATCGTCCAGTCGCACAGGTTGTCGTAGCTGAATGCCACGTAGTCCTCTGCTCCATCAACAATGTTTCCGTCGAGGGCATTCCACTTCAGCAACAGACCTTTTGCCCCTTCAGTAGCCGACAGTATCAGTTCCTGCTCAATCTTGTTGGCCAAAACATTCATGATGGCCTCTGCGGTGTTGTTCTTCTGTCGCTCGTCAGCGGCAAACTCCACCACTGCCTTCAGCACGCAGTCGCCCGACTTGTTCGGTGTTTTGAAACTGAAGGTAAACGTCTGTGACTGGCCAGCAGCCAGATTGTCAGTATAGACCTCGTCGTCGCTGTCGTCGATGGTTCCCATGAGTTTTCCGTCGGCGTATAGGCTTACGCTATAGTTTCTGCCGCGCACTCTTGCCGTGCCCAGGTTCTTCACGGTCACCTTTGCCTGTGCCTCTTCGCCCCCCTTCAGCTGCTGTGGATAGCTGTCTATGCTGACTTTCAGGTCGTTGGCATACTTCACGATGCTGCCTTCTACGTAGATGCCAGTCATCTGCATCTTGCCATACTTGTTAACCTTTGCGTCAATGGGGGTGATGCCGTCTTCATCGTAGACAATCTCCACGTCCATGAAGTCTGTTTTGCCGATGAGCTTTGCCTCTCCCGTCTCCACGTCGATTTCGTAGAGTCCGGTATCGCGGCCGCCGTCAGCCACGCTGAGTGTGGTGTTGGTACCGTCGGTGGCGGCCGAGTTCTTGCCGTTGTTCACGAATCCCAGCCAGTACATCTTGTCTGTACGATAGTCGAATGTGGCCGACATCATCATGGTCTGGCTATTGAAGCCCATATTGCCGATGGTGGTCAGTTTGCCGTCGGTTTTGTCTACGTGGAAGATGTTTCCGCTCTTGTCCGTTCCGTAAAGCTCACCTTTCGAGTTGCAGGCCAGCGTGCGCAGTTCGCCCAGGAGCGGCATTGCCTCGCGTGAAATCCAGCTGACTTGGAAGTTGCTCATGTTGAGTGTGCCGAGCTTATAGTTGCCGTCGGAAGTGCTGAAGACTCCGTAGACGATGTCGTTCTCCGGGTCGTAGGTCAGGTCGGTAGGCTGGTTGTAGAGTTTGCCCACCTGTTCATATTTCACATTGCTGTATGTGCCGTCGGGGTTCACACCGTCCCAGGTCCATTTGCGCACCAGGATTTCATACTCCTCCGAGCCATATTCTCCGTCCAGGTCGTCGCCGAATCCGGCTTCGTGTCCGAAGAATGAATAGTATTCGTTTCCACCCATATAAAGGCCGCCACAATTGCTGTAGAGCACATGGTTGCGTATGAGGAAGTTGGGCAGTAGTGGTTTTGCCTGTCCCGGGTCAAGCGTCAGCGAGAGCAGTCCGTAGTTGGCGGCTCCGGTGGGGTGTGTCACCGACGTTCCGTCTTCCTTCCACTCTATCCAGGCACCGCCGCCGGTGGGCTGCTGGTGCCAGCCTTCACCGCTGGTGCTGCCTGTATAGTCTTTTCCGAAATAATACCAGTTGATGAGCGAGCCGTTGATGACGACCGGCCCATCCTGTGCTAATGCCGGCATGGCCATCGCGGCTGCCAGCACTGCTACATAAAATTTTGATTTCTTCATTTGTCTGTTATAGTTAGTTATTTGATGTTAGTGATGATGGTTACAATGTCTCCTATATCGGTTTTCCCGTCATTGTTGGCATCGTTGGTGCCGCCGTTCTGTCCGTTGGCAATGGCCTCAATGGCGGCCTGCACGTCGTTGAGGGTGGCCGACTTTCCTCCCACTATCCTGAAGTTGTCGAAGTAGGTGGTGGCATTGACCAGCAGTCCGAGATAGTAGTTGCCTTCTGCCGGGAACAGGATGGTCTTCATGCCGTTTTCGGCAGACTGGTCATATCTCTCCACCTCAGTCCAGTCGTTCTTGTCGGTCGAGTAATAGACTGTGCAGCTGCTGCCCCAGTTGTATGACATACCCTTCTGGAAGTAGAACTCCAGTGTCTGGTCCTGCCCGATGTTGAACCTCGGCGTGCAGATGAAGCCTGAGTATCCTTTCAGTGCGGGTGCCGAGTCGGTCCACCAGTCGTCTATGCCCCAGCTGGCATCGTCGCCGATTGTCCAGTTGTCAGGTATCTCTTCCATCCCGCTGAAGTCCTCGCCTTTCCAGTCGGCAGGCTCGCCTTGTGCCGGGTCGTTGTTTTTTTCCTCCCAAATGCCGGTCAGGGTCACCTTCTGCGTCTGTTCGCCCGCCGTTATCTTCAGCGTGGCGCGATAGTCGCCGGGCTCTGGTGCGTTCATCGTCACCTCCACCGTCTTTTCCACCCCTGCGGGCAATGTTGCGGGGGCGTTGACCACCCGGAACGCACTTTGGTCAGAGCCGTTGATGTCGAATGACACACTGGTGGTGATGTTGCTCTTGACGGTGAGCGACAGCGAGCCTTCTTCCGCCAGTGTGCCGAAGTCAAGCACTTCGGCTGACACGGTCAGCACGGGCTCCACTTCCGCCCCGTCGGCTTTGGTGGCCGTAAAGTCGTCAATATCAGTGTAGACCAAGTTGATGGCAATGTATTTTCCCTCGCTGCCCTCAATGTTGAAGGTGTATGGCAGCCAGTTGCTGCTGCCCTTCGGCAGTGTGGTGGAGTAGATCAGCGCTTCGGTCTCCACGTTGCCGTCGGCAGTAGCCTCGTAGACCTTCAGCGTGCTCGTCTTCTTCGATTTCTCGCTCAGGTTCGACCTGCCCCATAGCGTCACGCTTCCCTGCAGCCTTTCGGGTATATACACAAAGGCGCCGTTCACGCTGGTGCTGGCCGATGTGAGGTAGTAGTCGCTGTAAGCGAACCCCTGTCCTGCCGCGTGTATGAGTCCGTAGTCACCATTGTCGTTGGCATAGATGGTTCCTTCTACGACGCGCCATCCGTTAGACAGCCCCGCCCCCGGTGTCCAGTTGCTGGCCAGGGCGTTGCCTTCGGCGTCCACCAGCGTCAGGTTCTCAAAGTCTTCGTAGAGGGTTTCTGCGCCCGTCTTTCCTGCAAATATCGGCAGTATGGCAAGGGCAATGAGCAGTATGTTGGTTTTGCTGAATAGATGGTTCATCATATTCTTCTGTTGCATCAGCTGTAATAAGTTTTTATCTTTTTTGTGTCAAAATGCTATGTTTTTTGTTATATTTGCCTACAAAAGTACAATTTTTATTGGTTCTACAGAATATAGTGGAGAATATTTTTTCGTTTTTTATGTGTTTTTAACTACGGAATATTTCCAAAATGAGAAGACATTCACTATTTTTGCACCCAAATCAAAAATGTTTTTTATGAAAAGTCTATTTGTTGCGGCCTTATTGGTCTGTGTGATAAATGTTTATGCTCAGACAGACGCCGCCGAAGCGAAGCTGTCGCCCTGGCTGAAACTGAAGGTGGCCGATGCCAGTGTGGCACACGGAAAAGCCGCCACGCGCCTGTTGTCAAATAATGTGAAAGAGAGCCTTGACGTGCTGGTCAAGCTGGCCGACGGTGCCGACGAGCCTGATGAAGTGCTGGCGGGTTATGGCGCCCGGGTGCTCAACCGCATCGGCCGTGTGCTCATTGTCCGTCTGCCGTTGTCGCAGGTCACCGCCTTGGCCCGTGACCAGCGCGTGCTGCGCATTGAGGCCGAGCGTGCACCGCGCCCCATGCTCGACCGCGTGCCGTCGCAGATTGGTGCCGACAAGGCCACAGCCAATGCCGGCGGGCAGTTGCCGCAGGCATTTACCGGCAAGGACGTCGTCGTGGGCGTCGTCGATGCAGGCTTCGACTATATCCATCCATTCCTGCGCGACGCCAATGGCACCACCCGCGTAGGGTGGGCTGCCGACTATCTGCAGGGCACCACCCTGACCACCACCGAAGCCATCACTTCAGCCCAGCACAGCAGCGACGCCGCCACCATGCTGCACGGCACCCACGTGGCCGGCATTGCCGCCGGCCGAGAGGTGAACGACGTGAACGACGTGGTCTATTCGGGCATCGCCACCGAAGCCGACATTGCTCTGGCCGCCGTCGATACAGAAATCAGTACCGACGGAACCGGCCTCTCGTCGGCCACTTCGCTCAGGGCCTTTGCCGACATCTTCGACTATGCCGACAGGCAGCAGAAGCCCTGCGTCATCAACTACAGCATGGGCGACGCCATGAGTTTTGCCGACAACCGCCAACTGGAGAACGAGGCCATCGCCACGCTGCTTGAGAAGCCCGGCCGCGCACTGGTGGTGGCTGCCGGAAACGCCGGAGGCACAACCCGATTGGCCTGCAAGCCTGGCGATATGGCCATCGCCGGCGCCGGTGTCTGTTTCAACACCTACGAGCAGTATGGCCGCTATCTTGGGCTGGAGCTGAAGCTGCTGCCCACGCAGACCGTCAGCCTCTGCTACACCGACAGCGTCTATCAGTCGGTGAAGGGCGAAGTGACAGTCAGCGCACAGGAACTGGGCACCAAGTCCACCCTGCTCATGGGCGGCAAGCGGCTCACCGTGGTCAGCCGCGGACAGACCGCCGACGGCTACTATGTCTATTACATCACTGCCGGCCGGACCACCTTCACCACCGGCGAGCGCGTGCTTGTCACCATCAGTGGCGAGGGCGGTGCCTGGATTTACGCCGACCCAATGTGCGCCCAGCTTGACAGTGCCGACAGGCTTGCCGCCAACCAAGCGGTGATACAAGAGGGCGCCTCGATGACGTGGCCTGCCGAGCTGGAACAGGTCATCGCCGTGGGCAATATTGCCCACAGGTTCAAGATTCTGACCGCTGTCGACAAGTATTCCGGCCGCGACTCTACCGACCTCACTACATACGAGTGCACCAAAGGCCCCGGCTATCTGGCCCGCTCGTCGTCGGTGGGCCCGTCGATTGACGGCCGTGTCAAGCCCGATGTGTGCGCGCCGGGCGTCAACGTCGTTTCGGCCCTCAACAACTTTATTAACGAAGACACTGAGATGGAATATGCCGGATGGCTCATCTCCCACCTCGACACCGAGTGGGAGCCCAACTACGGCTACTCCATGACGCTGGCCCAGACGGGCACATCCATGTCGGCCCCCGCCGTCAGCGGCACCATCGCCCTGTGGATGCAGGCCGACCCCACACTGACCACCGACCGCATCAAGGATGTCATTGCCCACTCGTCGCGTCAGCCCGACGCCGAGCTGACCTATCCCAACAACTGGTACGGCCACGGCGAAATTGACGCTTACCAGGGGCTGCTCTACCTGCTGCTGACCACCGACATCAAGGGATTGAGCCGCCATCAGCCAGCCGATGTCAAGTTCAGACTGCAGGACCGACAGCTGTCGCTGCTCTTCAGCGGCGTTCCTGACGACCATTTCCGTGTCAGCATCTACTCCACCGACGGAAAACTGCTGCTGACCACGGCCGACCAGGCCAGCATCAGCCTGGCCCATCTGCCGAAAGGTGTCTATGCCGTCCAGCTGACCACCGGCCATGCCCAGACTACTGGCTCCACCCTCATCAGACTGTAATCATCCTGTCTTTTTTGTCAGCCGACAAGCCCACCCGGCGCCCCGGTCGCGTACCTAAAGGCACGCCCGCCGCTGCGGCCATCCCCCGTGTTTGAAAAAGCTTTACACCTCCAAAAGGGGGGTAAAGCGGACTCAGAGATAAGTGCCACTTATCTCCGAGATAAGTGCCTTTTATCTCCGAGATAAGTGGCACTTATCTCTGAGGGGGGTATTTTGGCAGTTTTGGGAAAAATGAAAAAATCTTACATCGTGCAGTAAGGGACATGAACTGTCGGCTGCACTCCTGTGCGCCTGCGCCCTTTGGTCAATTGCTTGCCAGAGAAATCCAAGAAGTAAAACGATTGCTGAACTTGAATTAAGAAATAGTGAGTTATAGAAAATAAAACGGAGGAAAAATTGCATAATTCACTGATTTTTATTAATTTTGGCGCCGCAAATAAGATTATTAACTCAAAACATTAACTAAACGGCAAAGAAAATCAGTAGAGAAAGCAATCACACATCTGCCTCTACCACTCAGACTGGAGAGTCGCTTGTTCCGCAGATGTTTTCAGCAATCAACACAACCACCGATGTTCTGCAGGAACAGACAGGCATCAACAAATCTTTTTTATTAAAACCACACAAAATGTTTAAATCTTTACGATTGATGTTGCTCGCAACCCTCACTATGGTTTGCGGCAATCTGTTGGCCCAGGACGAAGCCACCACCGTGCTTTGGGAAGCTTCATCGGGCGACGCACTGACCACCATCTATCCCGATGCCAATATCTCGCTGAAGTGGGAAGAGGGCGGTGGCGAACGTGCTCCCCAGTATTCTAATGGTAGCGTCCTTTTCTACAATGGCAACCGTCTGACCGTGGCTGGTGTCACTACAGACGTGACCATCCAGAAGATTGTCTTCAAATTCAGCAGTGGCAGCGCCAGCTTGGTGCTCTGCGACAAGAGCGGCAAGAACGAGGACAAGACCGGCATCGTGAACAGCTATTCAGGCATGACCTCCACCTGGACCGGCGAGGCCAACAGCCTGATCTTCCGCGCTGCCAAGCAGACCAACAACCGCTACATCAGCTCTATCGAGGTGACCTACACCGGCGGCACAACCGGCCCCGTGGAGAAGAAGCCCGTGCTGAACATCTCTAACACCACGCTGGGCGACACCTACGACATGGACGCCAACGGCGTGTTTGTGGTCTATGCCAAGAACGACGGCAATGCCGCTGCCCAGAATGCCAAGCTGAGCGTGCTCGTAGACGGCGCTGAGAACACCGCCTGGGAGATGGGCACACTGGCCATCGGCGAAGAGAAGTGGCAGAACATGAAGTTCGACGTGACCACCATTGAGGCTGGCAGCCACACCGTGAAGCTGGCTCTGACCGCCGACGATGCCGAGGCCGCCAGCGTCGAGAAGACCGTAAACTTCACCAAGAAGGCCGCCGAGGCCACCTTCACCGTGACGGCTCCCGCAGCCATCAACGTGGAGTATGGCCAGGAGAGCTTTGACATCGTTGCCACTGTCACGAACACCAGCGAGACCGTCGATGCCACCGACGTGGTCATCACGCTCTGGAACAATGGTGCCGTCGACACCAAGACCATCGCTTCGCTGGCTCATGGCGCAGAGACACAGGTGACCTTCACCGTCACCGCTCCTGAGGGCGGCTTCACCCCCGGCCGCACCGTTTCCTACTATGTGCAGGCTCCGAAGAACCAGTCGCAGGCTACCGTCGAGGTGACCTTTGCCGAGCAGCCCGTCGAGGAGGTGAAGAGCCTGGAGATTGCCGAAATCAACGGCACCATCAAGCTGGGCGAGGAGAGCAACAGCCTCCGCGTCACCATTAATAATACTGGTACGGTCGACATCACCGACGCCACCGTGGTGCTGACCTGTGGCGAGGCCACACTGGGCCAGGGCACCGTCAGTGCCACCGCCGGACAGCAGGGCTGGACCATGATTGCCGTAGAAAAGACCGGCCTGGAGGCTGGCACCATCACCGTCAAGGCTGTAGTTACCGTTGATGCAGAGACCACTGCCGAGAAGACTGCCGAGATTACCGTAGAGGCCGCTCCCGTGCCTGAGGCCACGCTGGTGCTGACCGCTGCCGACAAGGAGTTCACCCTTGGCGTAGACGAGCTGAACTTCACCGTCAACGTGAAGAACACCAGCGAGGTAGACGCTGAGAACGTGAACGTGAACATCATCTATCGTGGCATCATCACCATTGCCACCAAGAACATTGCCAAGCTGGCCGCTGGCGAGAGCGTTGACCTCGTCTTCACGGCTGCCGACGTCACCATCCCCGGCGTCGATGCTTCCATGCTGCCCGCCGGCACTTACAACCTGTCTGCTATGACCGATGGCAACAAGTTCGGAACCAGCTTCACCATCACCGTGAAGGAGCCCGAAGAGAAGATTGTGGACATCGCTCTGGTCGACATCCGCGGCATCTCTGAAATCAACCTGAAGGAGACCAACACCGTGCAGGTCTGGTTTACCGACAACAGCACCGCCGACGAACTGAACGCCAGCATCACCCTGAAGATGAACGGCGCCGAGGTTGGCACCGAGACCATTGCCAAGGGTGAGCAGTACAAGTCGTTCACCCTGCCCACCGACGCCCTTGTGGCCGGCGAGACCGCCGAGCTGGTGGCTACGCTGACTGCTGAGAACAACAAGGCCGAAAACCTGGCCCTGGTCAGCAAGACCCTGAACATCGTCTCTGGCGAGGTGGAGCCTCAGGCCGAGATTGCCCTGAACCCCATCAGCAGCTGGGAGGTTGAGGCTGGCGAGCAGGAAATCAGCGTCTCCGTGGCCGTCTTCAACAATGGCGAGGCCGATGCCGAGAACGTGAAGATTGAGCTCTACAAGAGCTATGGCGACGGCCTGTGCGAGCCTCAGACCATCGAGAGCCTGAAGGCTGGCGAGAGCACCTTCGTGACCTTCAAGTTCAACTACACCTTCGAGCAGGGCAAGAGCTATGAGTTCACCGCCTTTACCAACTATTCCGATGCCGATGCCTCCAACCAGATGCAGCAGTTCACCATCAGCTGCCCGGCTCCAAAGGCCGACGTGGCTGTGCAGAAGATTGCCGACATCAACGCCACCACTGAGGACGAGGTGGTCATCGCTGCCACGGTGAAGAACGTGAGCACCGTCGATGCTGCCGACGTGCTGGTGGCCCTCTACAAGGGCACCGAGCAGGTGGGCGAGAGCCAAAAAATCAACGAGCTGGCTGCCGGCGCAGAGGCTAACGTCGAGTTCAGCCTTGGCAAGCTGGAGATTGGCACCTACAACTACACCGTGATGATCACCAGCGAGGATGCCAACGCAGACAACAATACGCAGAGCGTCGCCGTCAAGGTGGCCGAGGCTGTCGAGCAGAAGGTAGAGGTGGCTCTGACGCAGATTCAGGGCAGCCAGATTGACCTTGCTGCCACCTCCAACACCATCACCGTATGGGTTGAGAACACCGGCACCGAGGCTGCCGAGGCTACCATCAGCGTGACCCTGAACAGCACTGCCCTGGAGGCTCAGACCGTCAGCGTGGCTGCCGGCAAGAACGGCTTCGCTCAGTTCACCCTGCCCACCGAGGGACTCGTGGCTGGCCAGAAGGCTACAGTGGTGGCTACCGTCGCCGTGGAGGGCAATACCGCCGAGACCGTCAGCCTGACCAAAGAGCTTGACATCATCGACAGCACCGTGGCCACCGAGCCTGCCTTCGAGGTGAGCGCTGCCGACGTTGAGGTGGAGCTGGGCGCTGAGAAGTTCGACGTCGTGGCTACCGTGAAGAACACCACCGGCATCGACGCTGCCGATGTCAAGGTGCAGCTGTACTACAACGGCGTGATTGCCGAGCAGACCATCGCCACCCTGAACGGCAATGCCGAGGCCAACGTGACCTTCGCCGACGTGGTGAACACCTTCACCAAGGCCGATGTCTACGCTATGTCGGTCATGGTCAACGGCAAGGCTGTGGGCACTGTCAACGTGATTGTCAAGGAGGCTGCCGTCGAGCCTGTCTTCGACCTGGCCATCACCGACATCATCGGCTCTATCGACCTGAACAACGAGCAGAGCACTCTGAGCGTCGCCGTCGAGAACAAGGGCAACCAGGATATGACAGCCGTCGAGGTGAAGCTGACTGTGGCTGAGACCGAATATACTGCCACCATCGCAAGCCTGAAGGCTGGCGATACCGGCTATGCCTTCTTCCAGGTGGCTGCCGAGGGCCTGACCGCTGGCGAGACCACCGCCACTGCTACCGTTGAGGTGGCTGCCGACGCCACTGCTGCCGACAACACCCTGACGAAGACCATCACCGTCAATGCTGCCGACGTGGCCCAGCCTACGTTCAGCATTGCTGCTGCCGATGTGACTGTTCCCTTCGGGGCCACGACCTTCAACGTCGTTGCCACTGTGGCCAACACCAGCGACATCGATGCTCAGAACGTCGAGGTGAACTTCCTCAATGGTATCACACTCGTCGACAAGAATATCATCGTCAAGCTCGCTGCCGGTGCACAGAAGACCGTCACCTTCACTGTTGACGCTCCCGAAGGCGGCTTCGAGGCTGGCAAGACTGCCAAGTACTATGTACAGGTGGGCACCCAGCAGGCCGAGGTCAACGTCACCTTCGAGGCAGAGCCTGAAGCCGAGGTCTACGACCTGGCCATCACCTCTGTCAGCGGTTCGCTGAGCCTCGACCAGGAGACCAACCAGCTGTATGTCTATGTGGAGAACAAGGGTAACCAGGATGCCACCGAAAGCAATGCCACAGTCACACTGTCGTTCCAGTCGGAGAAGTCTGGTTCTGTCATAGAAAGCAAGCCCATCGCAGTGGCTGCCGGACAGTCGAAGCTGATTACCTTCGACATCGCTGCCGACGACCTGAATGTCGGCGATATGGAGTTCAACTTCGAGGTCGCTTTCATTGGCACCATCGAGGATGCAAATCCGGAGGACAACCAGTTCAAGAAGACCTGCACCATCGCTGCTCCCGCTCCTGAGTTGAGCTTCAGCGTCGAGGATGTCGCAGTTCTGAAAAATGCTGATTCGTTCATCGTGAAGGTCAACGTTGCCAATACCGGCAAGACCGATGCCGAGTCTGTAGAGGTGAAGGTCTACGATGAGGTTGGCGCTCTGCTTGGCACAGAGACCATCGCCACTGTCGCTGCTGGCGCAGAAGAGACCGCCACCGTCACCGTCAACAAGACCTATACCGAGGTTGGCACCTTCAAGAACCAGCTGCAGGTTTACGTAGCCGGTGTTGAGGGCGTGAAGTGGGTAGGCGTTACCGTCACCGACGATCCGCTTGTGGTCGGCATCGCTGCCGTCAAGGCCCAGCTTGGCCAGAACGTCAAGGTCTACACCCTTGGCGGCCAGAAGGTGAACGATGTCCGCAAGGGTCAGGTTTACATCATCAACGGCAAGAAGGTCGTGGTGAAGTAAAGACCGGAGCATAGAACCTCTTATTTATTCTTGGGGGGCGCGTCACGAATGGGTGATGCGCCCCCCTTAATTATTGTTAAACTTTAGGGCAAAGCCATTGCCATTCCAAGAGAGATGCCTATCTTTGCAATATCATTTTGATATCAAATTAACAATAACCAACTAAACGATTAAAGACTATGGAGAATCAAGAGTTCAATTTCAAAGGTTTAGTGCTCAACGGCTTTCTGATGCTGTTCGTCAACTCGGCGTTGCTGATTTTGTCGATAGTGGGAGTGATATACAGCATCATTCTGCTCGACGAGAGCAATGGCGCCCATGGTGGCTGGCTGCTCGGAGGGAGCATCCTGCTGCTCATCATCGACATCATCGCGTGGTGCGGGCTGATGCAGTTGGAGCCCAACGAGGCCCGCGTCACCACATGGTTTGGCAAGTATAGCGGCACCTTCACCCAGACTGGCTTCTACTGGATAGTGCCTTTCTATGGCACCAAGAAGGTGTCGCTGCGTGCGCGCAACCTCGACGCCGAGCCTATCAAGGTGAACGACAAGACGGGCAATCCCGTGATGATTGGCCTGGTGCTGGTTTGGAAACTGAAGGACACCTACAAGGCCCTCTTCGAGGTCGACACGCAGACAATGGCCGCTGCTCCCAATACCGTAGGCGCAGACACCAAGGGGCTGATGAAGGCCCTGGAGACCTTTGTCCGTGTGCAGAGCGACGCCGCCCTGCGCCAGGTGGCCGGTCAGTATGCCTACGACGACGAGGACAACAAGAACGACGAGCTCACCCTGCGCTCGAGCGCCGAAGAGATTAATCAGCAGCTGGAAGAGAAGCTCGACGAGCGTCTCGCCCTGGCTGGCATCGAGGTGGTCGAGGCCCGCATCAACTATTTGGCCTACGCCCCCGAGATTGCTGCCGTGATGCTGCGCCGCCAGCAGGCGTCGGCCATCATCACTGCCCGCGAGAAGATAGTGGAGGGTGCCGTGTCGATGGTGAAGATGGCCCTCGACAAACTCTCGAAAGAAGAAATCGTGGATCTTGACGACGACAAGAAGGCGGCAATGGTCTCAAACCTGCTCGTCGTGCTCTGTGGCGACGACAGTGCCCAGCCTGTGGTGAACACCGGTACGCTGAATCATTAAGGTATGGCGAAGAAAGAGACAAAGAATTTCATCCTGCGTGTCGATGCAGAGACGATGGATGCGATAGAGGCCTGGGCTGCTGACGAGTTCCGCAGCACCAATGGCCAGCTGCAGTGGATCATCACTGAGGCCCTTCGCAAAGCCAAGCGCCTGCCTAAAAAGAAGAAAGAAAATGGAACAGAAGAAGTTTGATTTGAAGTCTGTCAAGGTGCATCGCACCACCGAGGCCACTGTCTTTGAGTTGGCCTTTGCCATCGTGGCCGCCATTGTCTGGGGAGTCATCATCTGGATGGTTCTTCGTGCACCCGACGTTGTGCCCACCCATTTCGATGTGGCAGGGAATCCCAATGCCTACGGCTCGCCGTTGGGCATACTCATCCCTTGCATCATCCTGACGCTTGCCGCCTTGGGCTGCATGGTGGTGGCTTATTTCCCACGGTTTATTAATATGCCTTTCCCCGTGAACAGCATCCGCCGCGTGGAGACAGCCATCCGCAGCGCCCGCGTGGCCGGCCTCACCCTGATGTTATTGCCGCTGGCCTTGGCCTATACGCTGCTGGTCTCGCAGAGCCCTTTGTTCGTCCTTTTGTGCGTAGCCGTCCTCATTGTGGAGATTGTCGTCTTCACAATGCTTGGCTATCGGGCCAAGTGACCTCTCTATTCCAGTTTCAGCTCCACCGGGCCTAAGAGTCCGGCGGGCAGCAGCTCCTCACCCTTCGTGCGGTAGCGGGCGTTAGTCCAGATGCCGCCGTAGGGTGGGGTGTTTTTGTCGGCACCGCGCAGGGCGTTGTGCCAGGTGTTCACCACCTCCACCTCCAACTTGTTGTTGCCCTGTTGCAGCCATCCCGTCACGTCCAGCTTGTAGGGCGCCGTCCAGAGCAGACCCATGTCGCGGCCGTTCAGCCACACGTGGGCCACATCGCGCACATCGCCCAGGTCGAGCACGATGTTCTGGCTGACGTTCTTCCCTTTGTAGCGGATGGTGGTGGTGTAGCGCACGTGGCCGCTGAAGTATCGGATGGCCGGGTCGTCGCTGGCTGTCCACGAGAGGAGCGCCTGGCTCTTTAGCTGCCGGCCGTTCTCGCGGAAGTGCAGCAGCCAGCCGCCCTTCTGCCGCCACTCGAAGACCGGCTTGGGGCTGTCAGGCGCTATCTGTGCGTGCCATTTTGACACCACGTGGGGCGTGATGCCCTCCTTCTCGTTGAAGAGCACAAAGAGGGCCTGTCCGGGCTGCATGTTGAGACGTACCGCGGTCAGCGAGTCGTGTACGTGTATGTCGTCGATGGGCGACGTGTAGCGGTCGGTCAGCGGGTCGTAGACCATCACGCTGCCCGTGGTGCGGAAGACGGCCGTGAAGTCGTTCTCCGCGTCGCTCTGGTTGCTCAGGAAGTAGATGTCGCACTGGCCGTCGCGGCGATGGCAGAAAGCCACGTCGGCAGGCACCTGTACATCGGGTGCCACGCCGTCGAGCCGGGCCTCCCTGAAGGGCTTGTCGATGATGGCGATGCCCTGTCGCTGCAGGAGGCTGACAGCCTGGCGCACCGTGTCCGAAAGCGCTGCCGGGTCGGCAACGACGAGGGCGCGGTATCGGGGCTGGTGGCCCTCATTGGCCGCGTAGGCCAGCAGGGCGTCGGGGTTCATCGAGTCGTAGTTGTAGCCGTGTAGCGGGTTCACCCAGTCTTTCAGGTCGAGGATGTTGGCGTTGTGGCGCACGCCCACGGGGCTCTCCTCCATCGGGCAGCCCGCATTGGCCTGCCGCCGCTGTTCCGAGGCCACGCGCTCCGCTCCGAAGAGGCCGGGCAGCAGGGGCACCAGCTTGTCGGGCGTCAGGGCGCGTCGGGGCATCTCCTCGTCCGTGAAGACGGCGATGTCGACCACCGGCCATCCCCTTTGCAGCCATTGCTGGCAGCGGGTGGCGTAGTCCACCAGTCCGCGTGCCTCTGCAAACCATGTCTGGTCGCGCTGGAAGAAGAGGCCGATGCCGTCGAGCGTCATGCCGGGTCGCCGGTCGAGCCACGGGTTGTGGGTGAAGACGTGGAAGAAGAGGCGGTTCATGCCCAGGGCGAAGTTGCGGTCGAGCAGCCGTTTCAGGCTGGCGGGTGTCTCGTCCCACACGCCACGCACCTCGGTGAAGCCCTCGGCCTGCACGATGGGTTTGCCGTAGACGTGGGCGCCACTGATGGCGTCGAGCATGTCGTTGGGCTTGTCGTGGGTGGGGCTGTTGAGCCAGAACTCGCCCATCGGCACGTCGGTGTGGCGGTAGTGCTGCATGCCGTCGCTCACCATTGTCGGGGCGACGCTCTCGCAGGAGAGGCGCACGCCGTAAGCCTTGGCCTGCCGGGCCACGGTGGCGAAGAAGCCGTCCTGCAGCAGGTCGTTGATGGTCAGTCGGATGTCGCGCAGCACGCGGTCACAGTCCTTCATCGGATAGCCGGCATAGACGGGCATATAGGGCAGCAGGTCGTAGCCGCGCCGCCGCTGGAACTCTTCGGCAAAGTTGCGGCTCCAGTTCTGCGAGCCACACTCCCATGAATCCACGTGCATATACTTCACCACCTGGGAGTGCGGACGCTTTTTGAACTCACCAAACCAGTGGGCAATCTGTTTCTCTGTCGCCGCTGCTGAGAACTTGTCGCACTCCAGCCCTTTGCCGCCACCGGCCGTGGCATTCTGGTGGCCCGTGGTGGTGTGGCCGAAGCGCAACACACGAATCTTCCCACCAGCCGACACTACCTCCGGGAACCGTACCTTCCCGTCCTCTACTTTGAGCCTGACAGGTTCAAAGGCATCGAACAAGTAGGCTGGAGCCGGGTCGACGGCTATGCGCCACACGCTGCCGTTCTTGCTCTCCCACTGGTCGATGCGGGGTTCTGCCGACAAGGTGAGTTGCTTGAGCTTGAGCACAGGCGACCACTTGGCGGCATCCATGTCCTCGCTACCTGGCTCGGTGCCTTCGGGTGTCCAGCTGAAGCGGAAGTGGCGGGCTGTGGTCTCCGGCAGGGCGTAGGTATAGTTCTCGCTGGTGTTCTGCCAGCCTTGGCGTGGCGGTGCCAGCTGGCGGATGTTGCGCCAGGTGGAGCCGTCGTCGCTGGCCTGGACCAGCAGGCGCTGTGCCTGGATGTTGTTGCCGCTGGGCACGACGGTCAGGCTGCGCACCGTCTGCGGCTCGTCGTAGTCGAACTGGATATAGCCCGGCTCCTTGCTGCGGAACGTGCCGTTGTCATCAAGGGGGATGGTGCCGGAGATGTGGGGTGCGATGATATCGCACCATACAGGGACGGCAAAAGAGGCAATGTCCTCGTAATAGCCACTGGTGACTGCGGGCTGCGGCAGAGCGACCGCCCCGCCTTTGCCCACATCGACGATGGTGTCGCTCCACACTACCCGCTGCATCGACTCCTCGGGCGCTATCCACGGCCCGCCGGCCAGGGCGAAGCCGTCGCAGATGTGGATGCCCAGTTCCAGCCCGAGGCTGTCGGCCTGTGCAAAGGCGTAGTCCACCATCGTCCAGAACTCGGGCGTGAGCTGCTGCGCCTTGCCCTCAAACTCTGGCTTTTCCTCCACGCCGCGAATGGGCATGAGGTAGCAGCCGCCCAGCCCCACGTCCTTCATAGCCTGCAGGTCGGCCTTGATGCCTGCCTTCGAGACAGCCCCGTACATCCAGTACCAGAACGTCCAGGGGCGGGTGGTGTCTTGCCCTTGGGCAGATAGCGCCAGGAGCAGGACAGACAGTATAGTGGTGACTCTTTTCATTCGAAGCGAAGGATGGCGCTAAAGTTGATTTTGCCCTTGGCCCAATGCGGCTGTGCCGAAGGGCCGTTCAGGTCGGTAGTGTTCACCTTGTTGCGCACGGCGGGTATGACGCTGAGCAGCGAGAGCCCCGTCTGCGGCAGGTCGTAGAGCAGATGGTCGCGGCCGTCGCGTGGGGTGAAGACGCCGACGTAGAGGGGCTGCTGGAGTGCGTGCGAGGGTGAGATGCCGATGGCGCCCTCGCTGGTCTGCAGCTGCATCCACTCCACCCCGGCAAAGTAGCCCTTGAACTCCGGGTATTGCCACGACTCGCCGGGGATGGGGTCGTTATAGTCGGTCTCGTAGTAGCCATACTGCGGGCCCTCCATGCGGTTCTGCCACACGCGGTAAGGGCCTCGGCCCACCCACCGCTTGTGGCTGACCTTCTCCTCAGGATAGTCGAAGCAGATGCCCATCAGGTCTACAACGCCTTTGAAGTCCACATCGGCCGAGAGCCACACGCTGCCGTCGCTGAAGAAGTGCCAGCAGACGGTCTGCAGACTGCCGTGGCGGTAGCGCACTGTGAGTTGGCCGCCGTCTGCCAGCTCGAAACCGCTAAAGGCCCCTTGGTCCAGGTATTCGGTGTATTGCGTCTTCTTCTGGAAAGCCTCCTTGTCGTCGTGGTTGTAGAACCCGTCCTGCGAGCGGTCGGCGCGCTTGGCGGCCACGAATCGCGGGCCGTTGCCCAGGCTGTAGCTGTGGTTGGCCGTCTTGACGCCGATGAGCCGTCCGTCTTTCTTTGAGAAAGCGTAGGAAGTGGTGCCCACGGTCACCGTGAGCGCCTGGCCGGTCTCCGTCTTGGCCATCGCCGTTCCGCCCAGAATGAAGTCCGAAGGGAATTGGTTTTTCCGCAGGTGTCGCCACGTCATCACCTGCTGGCCGTGCGGGTCGGTGGCGGTCAGTTCGAGCAGTGCACCATTGCCTTTGGGCATCGGCAGGGTGGCGCTTTGTCCCGGCTCTGTCGATGGCAATGCGATGGTCCCTTCGGCCACGGGCTTCTCTTCCGTTCCGCCGTAGTGGGGCATGTCTATCCATCGGTAGCCCAGCTTGCAGTCCTTCAGGTTGGTGAAGTCGTAGCGGTTGTCGAGGCAGATGCCGCTGTCGGTCAGCGTCAGTTGGATGGGGCTCCACACCTCGCGGATGGTGTAGTACGAGCCTTCCTTCTCCATGTGGGGCCCTACGATGCCGTCTGAGCCGAAATTGCCCACAGGGTCGAGTATGCCGCCCTGGTCGGTCCGCAGCACGGCCTGGTCCGTCAGGTCCCAGAGGAAACCGCCGGCACAGCGGGGGTTCGACATCATCAGCCGCCAGTAGTCGGCCAGTCCGGCCCCGTGGCCGCCGTCGTAGAGGCCGTGCAGGAACTCGGTGGGCATGAATATCTCCTTCTGCCGCATATAGTCGGCGGTCTCGCCCCACGAGCGGTAGTGCTTGGTCTCGAAGCCATTGCGGTTGGCCCAGGGGTAGAGCACCACGCGCTGCTGCGGGTCGAACTTGTTGAAGACCGGCTCCAGCTCGTAGTTGAAGCCGCCCTCGTTGCCGTTGCTCCAGAAGATGATGCTGGGGTGGTTCACGTCGCGGGTGACCATCTCCTCCACAATCTGCGAGCCTACTATTGTCCCATGTGCGTTGTGCCAGCCCGGCAGCTCGCACTCCACGTAGAGGCCCAGCGAGTCGCACACATCCAGAAACTCCGGGTCGGCGGGGTAGTGGCTCAGGCGGACGGCATTCATGTTCATCGTCTTGATGAGCTTCACGTCCTCTATGTTCTTGGCCTTCGAGAGCGTGCGTCCCGTCTCCGGGCGGAACGAGTGGCGGTTCACGCCCTTGAAGATGACCTTCCTGCCATTGATGAAGACACCATCGTCGCTGTCGCCGAGGTAGCTGTGCCTATACTCTATGGTGCGGAAGCCGAAACGCTGGCGCTCGGTGTGAAGCGTCTTGCCTTCCGCGTCTTTCAGGGTGAAGACGGCCGTGTAGAGGTTGGGCTGCTCGGCGTTCCACAGTTTCGGGCTTTTCACTGCGAAATCAATGTGGGCGCGGTCGCCGGCCGTGGCCGAGGCAGGGCTGGTGCCAGCCTCTTTCCCGTTGGCGTCTGTGATACAGACGCTTACGGAACAGCCGGGCAGGGCGCGACTGAGAAACACGTCGGCGCGGAAGCGGCCGTCGGCCTGGGCGTCGATGGCCACGCGGCGGATGTTCTGCATCGGCTTGGCCACTATGAAGACAGGGCGCCAGATGCCGCCGAAGTTCCAGTAGTCGGCGCGGCGCTCGGCCAGGTTCACCTGCGCGTTGGTGCTCTCCTTCAGCACCTCCACCTCCAGCCGGTTCTTCTTGGTGCCGAAGAACACGCGGTCGCTCACGTCGATGGTATGCCGTGTGAAACCACCCTGATACGTGCCGGTCCCGGCCTTGCGCCCGTTGATGGTGACGCGGGCCTCGGTGAAGACGGCCTCGAACACCAGCTCTATCTGTCGGCCCGCCCACTGCAGTGGCAGGTTGAACTCGGTCTTGTAGTAGCCCTTCTCGTCGGCAATGCCCTCAGGCGCGGCCTTGCCGTAGAAGCGCATGCCGTACTGGAAGGTGCCGAAGCCCTGCAGCTCCCAGCACGAGGGCACGCCAATCTTGGTCCACTGGCCGCTGCGGCGGCCGTCGGTGCACCTGAAGTCCCACTCCACCATATCGTCGCAGCCCGTGCCGCTCAGGTACTGGCGGTGGGTCTCCACGTCGTCGTCGCCGGCCTGTGCCGGCAGGCACGTCAGCAGACCGAGCGCCAGCCCCATCAGGCTGCCGCCAAACGTATGCTTTGCTCTCTTCATAATCCGTTCATATATAAAATAATGCGCAAATGTAAGGAAAAAAAAGCAGACTCGCAAGAAATGGACCCGAAAAACTGCTTGCGGGCAGAAAAAAATCGCGACCGGGAAAAAACAGGGGCCCCCGCACCAATTTACCCCGATGGATGGGGATAAAGTTAAAAGCACGTCGTAATTTATATAAATTACGTCGAAATTTATATAAATTACGTCGTAATACAGATAAATTACGTCGTAATTTAAGTTTTATGTCCGGCCATCGGGACATTTATCCCCGTTGTTTCGCTAAAATTTGGCGGTTACGATTATTTTTATTACATTTGCACGCTCAAAACAACGTCAACGCTATGGCAGAACTCCCCGCAATGATACAGGACCTGGCCCTGATACTGATGGTCGCTGGCATCGTGACCCTCATTTTCAAGGCCCTGAAACAGCCGCTCGTGCTGGGCTACATCGTGGCCGGTTTCCTGGTTTCGCCCCACATGCCCTACACGGCTTCGGTGGTCGATATGTCTAACATCCACCTGTGGGCCGACATCGGCGTGATGTTCCTGCTGTTCTCGCTGGGACTGGACTTCTCGTTCAAGAAAATCCTGAAGATGGGCGCCTCGCCCGTCATCTCCGTGGTGTGCATCATCTTCGCCATGTCGGTGCTGGGCATGCTGGTGGGCCACACCTTCGGGTGGAGCCGCATGGACTGCATTTTCCTGGGTGGCATGTTGGCCATGAGTTCCACCACTATTATATATAAAGCATTCGACGACCTGGGTCTGCAACAGCAGCAGTTTGCCGGACTGGTGATGAGCGTGCTCATCTTGGAAGACATCCTGGCCATTGTCATGATGGTGATGCTCTCGGCCATTGCCGGTGGCAGCAGTCCCGACGGCAGCCAGATGGTTTGGTCGGTGCTGAAGATAGTGTTCTTCCTGGTGCTGTGGCTTGTGGTGGGCATCTTTGCCATCCCGCTGTTCCTGCGTGGTGTGCGCAAGCTCATCAACGCCGAGGTGATGCTCATCGTGTCGCTGGGCCTGTGCTGCGCCATGGCCGTCTTTTCCACCAAGGTGGGCTTCTCGTCGGCCTTCGGTGCCTTCATCATGGGCAGCATCCTGGCCGAGACGGTCGAGGCGGAGCGCATAGAGCGGCTGGTCGAGCCGGTGAAGAATCTGTTTGGCGCCATCTTCTTCGTCTCCGTGGGCATGCTGGTCGACCCGCAGATTTTGGTGGACTACGCCGTGCCCATCATCGTGCTGGTGCTCACCATCATTGTGGGCCAGAGCGTGCTGGGGTCGCTCTCGTTCATGCTCGGCGGCGAGTCGCTCAAGTCGGCCATGCGCTGTGGTTTCTCCATGGCGCAGATAGGCGAGTTTTCGTTCATCATCGCCTCGCTGGGCCTCTCGCTCGGCGTCATCGGCGAGTTTCTGTATCCGGTGGTGGTAGCCGTATCCGTCATCACAACTTTTCTCACACCTTACATGATACGGCTTGCCACACCGGCTTATAATGCGCTGGAGCAGCGCCTGCCGAAAAGGCTCATCCGGCTGCTCAACCAGCTGTCGACCAGCAAGCCCAACACGGCCGAGAAGAGCAAGTGGAAGTCGCTGCTCACCCAGATAGGCCTCAACACGCTGGTCTACTCCATCCTCTCGTCGGCCACCGTCACGCTGATGTTCACCCTCTTCCACCCCTTCATCAGCCGGATGTCCACGCCCCTTGACTTCACCTTCCGCTCCTACCACTTCTCGATGGGCAGCATTGTCACCACGCTGCTCACCATCATGATGATAGCGCCCTTCCTGCGCGCCATGGTGATGAAGAAGAACCGCAGCGAAGAGTTCCGCACCCTGTGGGCAGAGAGCAACCGCAACCGTCTGCCCCTGCTCTTCACCATCCTGGTGCGGGTGGTGCTGGCCGTGGCCTTCGTGTTCTACATCGTCCACTATATGTTCGACTTCGGGCCCGCCGTGCTCTTCACCGTGGGCGTGGCCTCCATACTTGTCATCGTGGCCTCGCGCAGCGTGAAGCGGCGCAGCATCTTCCTGGAGAGACTCTTCGTGAACAATCTGCACTCACGCGACATTGCCGCACAGGTGAAGGGCACCAAGCGCCCCCTCTACGAGGGCAAGCTGCTGGACCGCGACATACACATTGCCGACTTCGAGGTGCCGGCCACCTCGCGCTGGATGGGCAGCTCGCTCAAGCAGCTCAGTCTGGGCAAGCACTACGGCGTCCACGTGAGCAGCATACTCCGTGGCGGCAGGCGGCTGAACATCCCCGACGGCGACTCGGTCATCTTCCCCAACGACCGCCTGCAGGTGATTGGCTCCGACACGCAGCTGGCCAACTTCAAGCAGGCCATAGAGACCGAGGTGCTGGACGAAGACTACGAACTGGAGAAACGCGAAATGAAGCTGCAGCAGATCATGGTGGGCAGCGAGAGCCCGTTCAGGGGGCAGACACTGCAGGAGAGCGGCATACGCAGCCAGTACAGCTGTATGGTGGTGGGCATGGAGGAGGGCAAGGAGAACCTCTCGCCCATCACGCCGCAGTACCGGTTCGAAGAGGGCGACATCATCTGGGTGGTCGGCGAGCAGACATCGCTCGACCGCCTCATACACGCTAACAGACAACGAGAAAACTAACCATACTAACAACAACTACTGACATGAAACTGAGAAACATCCTACCGATGCTGGCACTGGCCACGACGCTCACCGCCGGCGCCCAACAGCAACAACCCTGGCAAAACCCGCAACTGCCCGTCAGCCAGCGCGTAGACGACCTTCTGGGCCGACTCACCCTGGAGGAGAAAGTGCAACTGATGATGAACGGCTCAAGGGCCATAGACCGACTGGGCATCCCCCAGACCGACTGGTGGAGCGAGGCCCTGCACGGCGTGGGGCGCAACGGGCTGACCACCGTCTTCCCCCAGTGCATAGGCATGGCCTGCTCGTTTGACGACGAGTTGCTGGAGCGCATCTATACGGCCGTCAGCGACGAGGCACGCGCCAAGAACACCCAACTGCGGCGCGAGGGCAAGCCCGTGGGGAAATATCAGGGACTGTCGTTCTGGACTCCCAACATCAACATTTTCCGTGACCCGCGCTGGGGCCGCGGACAGGAGACCTACGGCGAAGACCCCTACCTGAACGGCCGGCTGGGCCTCTGCGTGGTGCGAGGGCTGCAAGGCACCTCTCGCCTCTCACCTCTCACCTCTCATAAATACTACAAGCTGCACGCCTGCGCCAAGCACTATGCCGTGCACTCAGGGCCGGAGAAGACGCGCCACTTCTTCGACATAGAGAACCTGCCGCAGCGCGACCTCTGGGAGACCTATCTGCCGGCATTCAAAAGGCTGGTGCAGGAGGGCGACGTGCAACAGGTGATGTGCGCCTACCAGCGATTCGAGGGCGAGCCCTGCTGCGGCAGTGACCGTCTGCTCAACCACATACTCCGCCAGGAGTGGGGCTACAAAGGGCTGGTGGTGACCGACTGCGGCGCCATCAACGACTTCTGGCAGAAAGGCCGCCACGGCGTCTCGCCAGATGCCCCCGCCGCATCGGCAAAGGCCGTGTTGAGCGGCACCGACATAGAGTGCGGCGCCAACTTCAAGCGATTGGCCGAGGCCGTCAAGCGCGGCGACATCAAGGAGAGCGAGATTGACGTCAGTGTGCGCCGACTGCTGAAAGGGCGCTTCGAACTGGGCGAGTTCGACCCCGACGAGCTGGTGCCCTGGACCAAGATTCCCATCAGCTGCGTGGCCTCGAAGGAGCATAAGCAGATGGCCCGGCAGATGGCCCGCGAGCAGATGGTGCTGCTCAAGAACAATGGCATACTGCCTTTAAGCACCACTCAGAAATTCATGGTGATGGGGCCCAACGCCGCCGACTCCACCATGCTCTGGGGCATCTACTTCGGACAGCCGTCGCACACCGTCACACCCCTGGAGGGCATCGAAACCCGGCTGGGCCGCAAGGTAGACTATACCAAGGCCTGCGAGATAACGGCCCTCACCGAGAAAGAGAGCCTGATGGGCACCATCGTGGGCAGCGACGGCAAACCCGGACTGTACGCCCAATACTGGAACAACACCGAGATGGCCGGCACTCCCGCCGCTGAGGCCCACTACACCACAGCCCTCCAGCTGGACAACGGCGGGGCAACGGTCTTCGCTCCCGGCGTGGAACTGGAGAATTTCACCGTGCGCATGAAGGGCCATTTCGTGGCAGGGCGCACAGAGACCCTCACACTCGGATTCACCAACGACGACGGCATGCGCATCATCGTCAACGGCGACACACTGCACAACAGGTGGCGGAAGGACTGGGCCATCGCCAGAGACGTGAAAATCAATGTGGAGAAAGGCAAACGCTACGACCTGGAACTGAACTATATGCAGCTGGCCGACGACGCCACGCTCAAGGCCGACCTGACCCGCGACCGCACGCTGACCACCGCCGACATCGTAGAGAAGGCCAAGGGCGTGGAGACCATCGTCTTCGTGGGCGGCATATCGCCCAACCTGGAACGTGAGCAGGCCCGTGTCGACGCACCGGGATTCGACGGCGGCGACCGCACATCGATAGAGCTGCCGCAGTGTCAGCGCGACATCCTCCGTGCGCTACACCAGGCCGGCAAGAAGATTGTCCTCGTCAACTGCAGCGGCTCGGCCGTGGCACTGACGCCGGAGATGGAGACCTGCGACGCCATCCTGCAGGCCTGGTATGCAGGCGAACAGGGCGGACACGCACTGGCCGACGTGCTCTTCGGCGACTACAACCCGTCGGGGAAGCTCGCCGTCACCTTCTACAAGGATGACAGTCAGCTGCCGCCCTTCGACGACTATCGCATGGAGAACCGCACCTACCGCTACTTCAAGGGACAGCCCCTCTTCCCCTTCGGCTACGGACTGAGCTACACCACCTTCCAGCTGAAGGGTCAGAAGGCCAAGGTGAAGGCCGACGGCACCGCAGAGGTGAGCCTGACGGTGAAGAACTGCGGACAGCGTGAGGGCACAGAGATAGTGCAGGTCTATCTGCGACGTATTGCCGACACCGCCGGACCGCTGAAGACGCTGCGCGGCTACCAGCGCGTCTCACTCAAGCCCGGCCAGGCCCGCAAGGTCACCATCACCCTCGGCCGCAACGACTTCGAGACCTGGGACGCACAGACCAACACCATGCGCGTACTCCCCGGCCAGTACGACCTCTACATCGGCACCTCCAGTGCCGACAGCGACCTCACCGTCCGCCGCATCAGCTACAAGTGAGCTGAATCTTGATGTAATTCTGTGTGCATTTTGTAGATTAATAAACGCCTACGATTAGCGTTTACCTCCTACTCGATTAATGTGCCGATAAGCGGCATTGGGCTTGACTGTTGTTGAAGTTAAAGACGTTAAGCCCGGTGGGCAGAAATTGGTGTTAAAAAGTATGTATTTGCGGTTTGTTTCGTAGAAAATGAGTAATTTTGCAGCCATGAAACAGCTGAAACTTTGGATGCTGGCCACCATCCTTACATTTTGTGGCCTGATGATGCTCAGTTCATGTTCAGATGAAGACAACACAGATACGCCTCCGGCAGATGAGGTGGAGTCACAACTGCAGCGGATGACGCTGCGCGAAAAGGTGGGACAGATGTTCTATGTGCGACCCGAATGTCTCGACACTACCATCCACTTCAACCGCTCTGGCGGTATTGACCAGAGTGTGGATGACCTCACCAAGATCAGGTTGCAGGCCGTCAACGAGATGATGCGGAAGGTGAATGAGAATTATCCCGTGGGTGGCATCATACTCTATGCACACAACATCGAGGACGAGGCGCAGCTCGCACGCTTCATCCCCGAGATTCGGGCACTGAAAGGCTCACCCCTGCTGTGCATCGACGAGGAGGGCGGGCGTGTGGCTCGCATCGGGCGCAACAGCAACTTCAAGGTGAAGACCTACGAGTCGATGGGGGCCATCGGCGCCACCGGCGACCCACGGAATGCCTACGAGTGCGGCAACACCATCGGCACCTATCTCCACCGCTATGGCTTCGATATCGACTTCGCGCCTGTGGCCGACGTGAACACCAATCCTGAGAACATCGTCATCGGTGCACGTGCCTTCAGCGACAAACCAGAGATAGCCGCCCCAATGGTGACCAACTATCTACAGGGACTGAAGGATGCTGATGTCGTGGGTTGCATCAAGCACTTCCCTGGTCACGGCGACACGAAGGCCGACACCCACTTCGGCTATGCCAGCTCACAGAAGACGTGGGAGGAGATGCTCTCGTGCGAGATGGTGACCTTCAAGGCAGGCATCCAGTGGGGGTGTCAACTCATTATGACGGCTCACATCAGTGCGCCCAATGTGACGGGTGCTGACATGCCTGCCACGATGTCGAGCGTCATCCTGCAAGACAAGCTGCGCCGCGAACTGGGCTATCAGAACCTCATCATCACCGACGCGATGGAGATGGGAGCCATCACCCAGCAGTACGCCAACGGCGAGGCTGCCGTGGGCTGCATCAAGGCCGGTGTCGACATTGTGCTCGGCCCGCAGGTGTTCACAGAGGCTTTCGATGCGGTGGTCAAGGCTGTGGAAGCCGGCGAAATCACAGAGAAGCGAATTGACGAGAGCGTGCGTCGCATTCTGAAGCTGAAGCAGAGCCTCGGGAGATAGGGACGATATGTGAAGCTGGGAAAGAGAGCAATAGCGGTCGATGGCTCGTCAGCCATCGGCCTGGAGGGGGCAAAACTGCTGTTCGGCGGGGCACTTGGCGGTGCTCCGCCGAATGTTTTAGTATGCTCGGCATGAGCAATGTCTAACGGGTGCAAGTCCCGAGTGAGCCCTAATAGCGGGAATCACACAGCCAAAGACAAGGGTGTCCATCG
>CADACW010000040.1 GCA_902786565.1 uncultured Prevotellaceae bacterium
TCGCGATGGACACCCTTGTCTTTGGCTGTGTGATTCCCGCTATTAGGGCTCACTCGGGACTTGCACCCGTTAGACATTGCTCATGCCGAGCATACCAAAATATTCCCACCGTGGGAATAAAACGTTCCCACGGTGGGAATTTTCTGTGCCCTGCGCCCTGCGCTCAGGCTAACATCCTGCCTCCCTGGCGGATGAGCAGTCTGATTTCGTGGTTCAGGTTGTCGGCCTGCATCAATTGCTCAATGTTGAGGTGCATACGGTAACGCCAGTAGTGGCGCGGGTTGGCGGGGATGTTGATACGCTCGGCATTCTGGTCGGGCAGCCGCAGCTGCTCGTCGATGGCGAGCCAGTCTTGCAGCGAGAGCAGGCAGAGCATGGATGGCGACACCAGGTGGCGGGCCACAATCTCTCGCGCCAGGGTGCCACTGAGCGGGTGGGGTGCGGGCCCCTCACGGCGCAGTTCGTTGTTGTAGTAGCGCTGTGTGCGCGCCTCGTCCTCGTCCCACCACTGGCGCAGGGTGGGCATGTCGTGGGTGGAGATGGTGGCCACGGAGCGGTAGGGGTTCCTCTGCAGGCACCCGAACTCCAAGCCCGGCGTCTTGGGCATCGATTGTATCTCGAGCGAGAGGATGCGCAGGTCGTTCATCACCCAGGGCACGCAGTCGGGCACCATGCCCAGGTCTTCGGCACAGACCAGCATGCGGGTGGCCTGAGTGAGGCGCGGCAGTTTCTTCATGGCCTCCTGGTACCAGAAGTTGTTGTTGCGGCGGTAGAAGTAGTCGTTGTAGAGGGCAGTGAAGGCTTGGCGCTCGTCGTCGCCGAGCTGCTTGAAGGCGTCCAGCTTGAGGGCGTTGATGCGCGGATGCCAGGCATCGTGGCGCTTGTGGTCTTCAAGATAAAGCTCTTCGCGGAAAGGCAGCCCCCAGCCGGCAATCTCCTCCTTGGTGAGGGGAAGCGATGGCTGGAATTGACCGTAAAGTCCGCTCTTCTGCGGCACGGGAATCTCCCAGATGCGGAAGAAGCCCAGCACATGGTCTATGCGGTAGGCATCGAAATACTCCTGCATCTTGCGGAATCGGCGCACCCACCATGAGCAGCCGTCGGCCAGCATCTCGTCCCAGTTGTAGGTGGGGAAGCCCCAGTTCTGTCCGTCCTCGGCAAAGGCATCGGGCGGCGCTCCGGCCTGACCGTTCAGATTGAAGTAACGTGGTTCCATCCAGGCTTCGACGCCGTCGCGTGAGATGCCTATGGGTATGTCGCCCTTCAAAATGATGCCGTTCTTGCGGGCGTGGTCGTGAGCCTGCCTCATCTGCTGGTCGAGGTGGTACTGCACGTAGTACCAGAACTCCACCGTCTCCTTCTTGGGCAGGGGCAGTTCTTTGGGCCACTGCTTGAAGTCGGCCGTGCCGTAGATGTCGCGGTAGCAGCAGAAGCGGGCGTATGGCTCGAGCCACTGACAGTTGTCGTCGAAGAACTGGCGATAGGTGGCCCTTCGCTTCAAGGTGCTCCACTCTTGGGCATAGGTAAGGTGCAGGTAGGCCATCTTCGCCTCCATCATCCGCTCGTAGTCTATCTGGGGCAGCGCGTTCAGCTCCCGGCGCAGTTGCTCCATTCGGCTTTTCTCGGTTTCATCGGCTATTTCGGGCAGTTGCCGCAGGTCTATATACTGTGGGTGCAGGGCATAGATGCTGATGCTGTTGTAGGGGTAGGAGTCCTGCCAGGTGTGGGTGATGGTGGTGTCGTTGATAGGCAGCACCTGCAGCACGCTCTGCCCTGTCAGTGCGCACCAGTCAATGATGCGCTTCAGGTCGCCGAAGTCGCCTACGCCGAAACTGCCCTCAGTGCGCAGGGCGAAGACGGGGACGACGGTGCCCGCCCCCTTCCATTGTGCCAGCGAGAACCACGGCTGCGGCAGCTCTGCCACCACCGCGAAGCCCTTACTGTGCATGGAGATATGGCTGCGCGACAGGCAGTAGTGCAGGTCGAAATAGCGGTTGGGGCCGTTCTCCCAGACTGTTTCGCGACCCTGCTTGCTCTCACGGACAATGATGAACTTATATTCAAAAGAGATGGGCAGCCGGTCGGTGTCGAGACAAATCTGCCACTCGCAACCCTCGTGTATTTCCATGGGCAGCGCCTTCTCCGTGTTCCACTCGCCCAGATAGGTGGGGGCTCCCACCAGCGCCAGCCTTTCGGTCTGTCGCAGTTGGGGCGCATGCACCTTCATCAGCACCATTCGACTACTGGCCTGTGAGCCAGGCACTTTAGAGGTCTTTGAGACAGGGTGTGGCGAGACACACTCGGTGAAGGCCGATGTATAGAGGTAGCTGTCTTCGGGATTGTCGTTCCAACGGTCGAAGACCACGCAGTCGCCACTGCCTATCTGCAACTTGTGGGGCAGCTGCAGCCACTCTGTGCGCAATATTTGCCCTCCGCGCACCACGCTGTAGTAGTAGGTCAGGGCTTGGGCGTGGTGAGGCGCTGTGATGTCTTGCTCCAGCATCCAGTTTATGCCGTCGCTTGTCTGCATCGTATAGGCAGTCTCGCTGTTGTCTATGCCGACGATGTTCAGCGTCAGCTGCTCACCGAAGACGGTGCGGTACTCCAGGTTGAATAATAGTTTCATAGTTGCTGATAGTTTAGTTATTCTACTGCAAAAGTACCACTTTCCTGCAACTATGCCGCACAGAACGAAGGGCTAAAGGGCTAAGTTTACGCGCAAACGTTTGCACGCGGCGATGCCTACACCAGCTGGCTTTCAAAGGCGAGAATGGCCTGCTGCACCACCTTGACGGCCTCGTCGATAGAGCAGAACAGTTTGCCCCCGGAGGCATTCAGGTGGCCTCCACCGTTGAAGAAGCGTGCCGCCATCTCGTTGCAGGGGAACTGGTCTACGCTGCGCAGCGACACCCACACCAGATTGTCTTTTTCGGTGTCCTCGCGCAGAGAGATGCTCAGACGGTGGCCCTTCATCTGCAGCGGCATGTTGACCAGTCCTTCGGCGTCGCCCTTCATAAAGCGGAAGTGCTTCAGGTCCTTGCGTGTGATGGTGAAATAGCTGGCGTGGCGGTCGGCGTCTACCACCAGCCGGTGGCACATCACGAAGCCTTGCAGGCGCAGTCGGTTCTCCGAAAAAGTGTGGTAGACGTTTCGGTAGATTCGGTCTTTATTGATTTTCTTGGTGAGCAGTTGCGAGATGATGAAGTAGATGTCGGGGTCGCTGGAGTTGTAGGTAAAGCCGCCCGTGTCGGTCATCATGCCGCAGTAGATGGGTACGGCGAAATGGTGCCCCAGTTCCGGCAGACAGCCCATCTGCCACACCAGCCGGAACACGAGTTCGCAGGTGCTGCTGGCTTGGGGCTTAGAGATGGCCACGACGGCCTCGACGATGGGGTCGAGGTGATGGTCTATGAGCACGCGCTGTGCCGATGTTTGGCAGAGTGCCGTCTCCATGTCGGCGGTGCGGGCGGGTGAGTTGAAGTCGAGGCAGAACACCAGCTGTGCTTGCTTGAGCAGCTCGTCGGCCTCCTCGCGCCGCTTGTCGTAGCGGATGATTTTCTCGCTGTTGGGCAGCCAGTGTAGATAGTCGGGGTATTGGTCGGGCACGATGACCACGGGATTTTTGCCAAAGCAGGTTCTGAGCACTTCGGCCCAGCCCAGGCAGCTGCCCAGGGCATCGCCGTCGGGGTTTTGGTGGCAAACGCAGATGATGTTTTCGCTCTCTTCAATCAGCGTTTTGAGTTGTTGCAGTTGTACGTCAGTAACGATATTGTTCAGCATTGTCATGTGTGTTTTGGAGTTGTCAGAAATGGCAACCTATGGCGAGGGTGGCCGTGCTGTGGTCGCGCCCCGTGGCCCATTCGGCCGGAGCGGAGTTGCACTTGCGGTGGTGGAACGAAGCCTTGACATAGGTTCTGAGTTGTGTTGTGGGGAAGAGGAAAGTGTATTTCACACTGCCGCCCAGACGGTATTGGGCCGCCGTGAGCCACAGGTATTCTTGCCAGAGATAATGGTCCATCGAGGCGGGCACTTCCATCTTTTCGCTGGGTGTCTGGAAGGTGAGGTCTTCGCAGGGCTCGCCGCTGCCCTTGCCGAAGACGGCGTCGAGCGTGACCGCCCAAAGGCCCTTGGCGCCCCGCCTTACGGCAAACCGACGGCCCACGCTGACCGAAAATGCGTTGTTGTCTAAGTGTTGCCGGCGGTAGAAGGGATAGACATAGGCCGTCTGCCTACGGTGCATCCACCCATAGGCCAGTTGCAGCGTCCACGCACGGACGGTCTCTTCTGCATCTTGGCAGGCGGTGGGGTCGGCCACTTGGCCAAAGTCGGCTCCTGCCGTCAGCGAACCGTCTACCCAAACCTTGTTGGCAGCCTTGTTGGGCGTGTAATAACTATAGTAACTGGCACCCGACTCGTTTTGCAGTTCCCTGTAGTTGGCGGCGTTGTTGACCAGATTCTCAGCGTTGAGCGCCAGGTCGAGGTGGAGTGTAGACTGCGGGCAGGCCAGTTCCAGCCGGGCGTCGTAGTGCCACACGTCGCTCTCATGGCCAGTATAGGTGATGGTGAAGGGCGACTTGCGGCCATAGTAGCCCTTGCGGTGGGTGTATGTGGCGGCGTTGTAGAACGTCAGCGTGGCACTGCCGATGGCACGGGCCACCGAGAGTTGGAGCGCCGCACCGTTGTAGTCGCTGACAAGTGGCATTTCGCGGTTGCTGTTGGTGTATCCGCTGGTGGTGAACTGCTCCAGCGGCCCGGTGAAGTTGGCGTAGTCGATGAGCGATTTGTAGACCTTTTCGTTCTTGCCGTAGGTCTTGAAGAGCAGACTCTCTGTGGTGCGGTGGTAGACATAGTTGGCACCCAGTCCAACGGTAGTCCTGCTGCCCAGTGTGAGGGGTACGTAGACTCCCGCCGTGAGGTGCAGGTCCATCAGTTTGTTCTGGTGGCGCAAGTCCTTGTACTTGGCATAGTTGGCGGCGGTGTAGTCGAGGCGTGCGCCCAAGGCGATGCCACGGCAGACGTCGATGCCTACGCCACCCGACAGTCTGTAGACATCGAGGTGCTTGGTGCCCGTGTTGGTAAGGGAGTCTTCCACGATGTCGAAAGGCAGATGGCGGTCGGGGTGAGAGGTGAGGGGTGAGAGGTGAGGGGTGAGAGGTGAGAAAGCCGAGCCTGCCATGTCGCGGCCGGAAAAGTTGTCGTAACCCATTGCGCCGAAGGCCACCGTCTTCTGGTTGAGCCTGAAAACCGATGAGACAGTGGCGCTGACGGTCAGTGCGTCGGGCGAGTCATAGTAGTTGGTGAAGCCGCCCTTCCCCTTGGCCATCGACAGCTCTGCCGTGGCCACGTTGCGCCCAGCAAAGCGCGTCAGGGCGGCGGCGTTCTGCGAGCAGAGCCACGGGTCGGCAGTCTGTGCCGTGGCTGCCAGGCTGGCGAGGAGCAGGGGGAGGAGTGCGGGAGTTTTCAAGGGGTGAGGGATTAGGGGTGAGGGGTGAGAGGTCAGTTTTCTACGGTTCCTCCGGCCATGAGGGTGAGCACGGAGGAGATGTCGGCCACGTCGACGGTGCCGTCCTGGTTGACGTCGGCCAGCGGCTCTGTGCCGGAGCTGGCCATCACGGTGAGGATAGTCGAGATGTCGGCCACGTCTATGTTTCCGTCCTGGTTGACATCGCCATTGTTGGGTGTGGTTTGCGGCAGATAGTCTCTGAGCGAACAGCGCAGCCGCTCGTGGAAGTCTTCGTTGGAGTTGTCCCAGTCGCGGAAGATGATGTGTGCGCCCTGTTTGATGCTCTCTTCGGCGTCGATGCCGCTGGGGTCGGTCGAACCGTCCACGCCCAGTACATAGCCATAGACCAGTTTGCCCCGGTTCTCGGCTAGTGCCTCGGTAGCCTCCTTGTCCACATTGCGGTAGATGGAATGGCACAGCTTGTTGGTCATATAGACATAGCCGGCGTCTACATCGGCTGTGAGGCGCTTCATACAGCTCTCCTTCTTAGCGGCGTTGAACACCTCCACACCGTCGATAATCCATTCTGTTGGCACTTTCACGCAGGCATAGACGGGAGACTGGGCCATGCCTGGTGCATACCACAGATTGTCGGCATCGTCGCAAAAGTCTTGGGGCGACACGTCCTGCGGCTGGAAGAGATAGAGGGCTGGAGCGGTGGTGCTCAAGGGCCAGGCGTTGCCCTGACCATATTTCACAGACTTGAGGTAGTGTGAGTTGGGAATCACGTCAGAGGGTGTGGGGTAGTACATCGTGTTGGTGTAGCCGCTCTCAGGGTCGTACATACAGTAGTAGTCCTTGAAAGCGTAGTTTACCGACTGCGAGTAGGTCTTGGTGTTGTCGATGGCGCCGTGGACATTGACCACCACCTGCTGGAAGGGCTCGATGACGAGTGTCGACGGGAAATACCAAATGCCGTTCTGAGCCGGAATGAACCCCTCGTCCTCGTAGACCAGCTGTCCACTGTTATTGTAGATAGAGCCGATGTTGCCCGCCTCGGCATTGTAGGGTGTGGCCATGCCGAAGCACAGGTTGGATGCCACCACGCGCTCAGGACAGTTGTTGTAGAGCACGATGCACTTGTCCATATGGAAGGCGTCGCTGCCCTCGTCCTTTGAACATCCGCCACAGTAAACCTCTTTAATGATAATCTGGTCTGCGTTCTGGTCTTCTTGTTGAGCGGCCAATGGAGCGGCCACCAGCAGAGAAATAAGCAATGGTATCTGTCTCATCTTATTTATATAGTGTTTGTGATTATGTTCAATGTACAATGCGCTTTCTCGACGACTTCAGGACGATGCTGGCCAGGTTGGTGCTGTCGGGGTCGACGATGATCATGCTCTTTACGCCGTTGAAGTTGTAGCGCCACCAGATGTTGGTGGTGCTGTCAATGAACTGTGCCGACGAGCTGGCCTCGTAAATGCCGGGAGTGACAACGAAGGTGACGCACCCCTTGGCATCGGTGGAATCGGTAAAAATTGCGGTTTTGCCCAGGCCCCTCAGTTCTACGGGGGCACCGGCATAGGGGTCGATGGTGTTCTCAGGATAGACCAGTTGCACAGACAGCGTGCACGTGGTCGGCTCTTCGGCGTAGGAGCAGGCCATCAGGCACACAAGGCAAACAATGCTGACGATACTGGCGAGACGCATAGCTTTCTAAATTTTTAGTCGGAGTGACAGTCCGTAGTAGAACTTGGGGATATAGTTGCTGCCGAAGAGCGATGTCTCCAGGTCGGTCTGCGACGAGTGGACGCGGCGCATATTGTTGAAGAAGTTGTTGGCGTAGAACGACACCGAGACGTGGTCGCCAATCTCCTTGGTCACGCTCAGGTTGGCCGAATAGTAGGCCGACAGCCGGTCGGGGTTCAGCGTGTAGGCAAAGTTTGAGCGCACCACCAGCAGTGCCAGCTGGTTGTACAGTTGCTTATCGTTTTCCTGGGCATTGCGGAACGCCTCGGCGAAGGGAATCAGCCGCGACGGCTCCTCCCATGTGGCGTAGTAGTCGGGATAGACCACCACATAGCGGTCGGTGGTGCTGCCGTCGTAGGGCTGGCCGGTGTAGCCCTCCTTGCTTTCCAGCATGTAGCCGCGAGATGAGCCGTCGGCAAACTCGCACAGCGCACGCCTGTAGTTGTAGAGCGAAGCCTCAAACCGCAGCGACACCACTAAGCGGATGCGCGGAATGTGGGTGGTGAGCGTGGTGTTCAGGTTGAGCTGGCGGGCCAGTGCGCCATTGCTCACCGTTGCCGAGGCACTGGTGCCGCTGGCGGTCACGCTGGTGCCCCGATAGTAGCCTATGTACTGGTAGGGCTGGCCGCTGCTGGTCACGTTGCTGATGCCCAGCGGCACGTCGGCAAAGAAGGTGTCGTCGGTACTCTTATAATAGTAGTAGTTGCCGTCCAGGCGCAGCGATGTGCGCAGCGCCTTGATTTGTGCAAAGTCGACCACCCACTCCAGGCCGTAGCGGTCCAGCGGCGTGGCGTTGGTGTAGTGCTGGTTTGCCACGTAGGTGTGCTTGTCGGTGTAGGGCAGTTGCTTTGGGCCGACGGCGCCGCTGGCGTCGCTCACGGTGACGGTGCCCGTCTGGCGGTCGATGCTGAACCGGCGGTCGCTGGCGGCGATGCCGCTCTGCTGTACGGCGGCCTGGCCGGTGTAGCGATAGGTGAAGGGCGTGTAGGTGCTGTTGGCCATATAGGTGCCGTAGACCTTGTGGTGATAGGCCGAGAGGCTCACGCGGGTGCCCTTGATGTCGAGCTCAATGCCCACGTCGGTCTGGTTGGTGTGCTGCCAGGTGAGCGAGGGGTTGTATTGCGCCTTCGAGGGCTGGGTGTGGTAGGCGTAGTACGACACGTTGTCGGCCGTCGACGTCGAGGCGAACACCAGCAGGTCGCTGTAGGCCGGCGACGGATAGAGCACCTGGAAGGAGGGCAGCTTGACGCTCTTGCCCCATCCGGCATGCAGTTCCAGGGCCGTCACCCACTGGTGCCGCTTGCCCTTCCAGAGCACGAGGCGCGAGTTTACGCGTGGTGACAGGCTGCTCACCGTGCCGTAGTCGCTGCCGCCAATCATGGTGATGTCGTCGCGCAGGCCGGCGGTCATCTCTATCGAGGCATTGCGGAAGGCAGGACCGAGCAGCGACGTGAGCGGCACCACGGCCTTCTCTTCGGCATAGAGGCCGACGTTATGCATCGTGGGCAGTTGGTCCAGGCGGTATTCGCGCCAGGTGGGTGCCAGCAGCAGGTCGTCGTAATAGGTGCCATGGCCATTGTTGCGGCTGGCGTTGTACTGTGCGCCCACGGCGATGCGGTTGACCACGGCGCCGAAGTGGCGGTTGTTCTCGGCCTTCAGTTTGGCCGACCACGAGAGTGGCTTCGCGTCGTTGTAGGAGAGCACGTTCCAGTAGCCCGTCGGACCGAGGATAATACTGTTCAGGGTTGAGGGTTGAGAGTTGAGAGCCATAAAATAGCCCTCTTCGGTGGTGTGCAGATAGGGTTGCGTAGAGGCGCTGCTGGTGTGGGTCAGGTTTTCCTGCTTGCGGTCTTCCATCGAGAACGAGGCGCTGAACTGCAGGTTGGTGAGCCAGGGCTTGTTGAGCAGCCACCGCACGTCCACGTTGCCCCGTACCGTGTTGTGGCGGGCCTTGCTGTAGTCGTCCAGCTCTTCGTCGGGGTCGGCCTCGCTGTCATATCCGCCCACGTTGCCCGTCAGGCCCACGTTGAGCGTCAGCGGTGTCGAGGCGGTGAAGAAGGTGTTCATATAGTGCAGCGAGAGGATGTTGCGCTGGAATGAAGTGTAGGGCGAAGCGGGGTCGGACAGTGAGCGGGCGTGCTCCACCGACATGTTGAGAACGCCCAACCGCCGGCCCAGGTTGAAGCCTTTGCTCACGGCAATCTGGCGGGTGTGCTGGTTCAGGCTGCCCTCGACGATGAAGGGCGACTTGCCCCTGCGTGTCTGCACTTTCACGATGCCGTTGCTCAGGTCGCCATACTCTACCGACGGTATGCCCGTGACCACCTCGACACTCTCTATGTTGCTGGTGCTGACGGTGCGTGTCGAGGCACCTGCTGTTTCATCCCTCATGGCATTGTTGTCCAGACGCAAGCCGTCCACCTCCACGGCGGTGCCAAACGAGGCATTGCCCTTCTCCAGCGAACCACTGCGCAGGGCCAGTCGCGTGTCGTTCATCAGCGAGGGGTTCACAGTTTTGCCGCCGGGCAGCAGTGCGCCCAGGTCGCTGATGTTGATCAGCTGCTGCTGGTCCAGGGTGGTGCGGTTGATGGTATAGCTGGTGGTGGCCTCGTCCTGCTTGCGGCGCGCCGTCACGGTCACCTCGTCGAGCTTCAGGTTGCCTGCCTTCATGCGCAGCGTCAAGTTACTGATGTCGCGCTCAATGGTCATCGGCCAACTGCGTTTCTGGTAGCCCAGGCACTGCACGGTGACGGTGTTCTTGCCCGTGGGAATGCCTTTGATGGTGAAGCGTCCGCCCTCGCCGGTGACGGCCCACAGCCCGCTCTCGTCAAGCAGTACCGATGCAAACTCGATGGATTCGCCTGTTTCGGCATCTGCCACGGTGCCGCTAATGGTCACTGTCTGTGACCTGACGGTTAAGGCTGTGCAGAACAAGAAAAAAAGAAGCAGGCGCATCTTCATCGTCGTAGTTTTTCTGCCGCAAAATTACAAATTTTCCAACAAACGACAAAGAAAAAGAAAAGAAACTTTAACCCCCCTTTAGAGATAAGTGCCTTTTATCTCCGAGATAAGTGCCTTTTATCTCCGAGATAAGTGGCACTTATCTATTTTGGGGGGTAAGGGGCTGTCGCCAGGTGCACCCCGTTTTCCATTCGGAACAACCGTAGGCGGTCTTGCCCCGGATGATGTGGCCTTTGCCGCAGAGGGGGCAGGGTTGACCTACGAGTGGGTCGGCGGGCAGGGGTGCGGCCTGCCCGGGCCCGTCGGGCAAGGTGGGCGATTGAGAGGCGGGGGCCTGCGGGGCGGGTGATTGAGAGGCGGGTGCCTGCGGGGCAGAGCCTTTTTTGGTGGTCTTGGCCTTCTTGCGGGGGGCGGCTTTGGCGGGCTTGGCCTCCTCGGTGACCACAGGGATGAAGCGGTTGCTCTGGTCGGCAATGACCTGACGCACAATCTCGGTGATCTGCTGCTTCAGCTCGTTGACAAAGACCACAGGGTCGTATTTCTTGGCCTCGATGTCGCGCAGTTTCTTCTCCCAAATGCCAGTCAATTCGGCACTTTTCAGCAGTTCCTCGTGGATGAGGCTGATGAGTTCAATGCCCGTAGGCGTGGCCACCAGCCGCTTGCGCTCCTTGCGGATATAATGGCGCTTGAAGAGGGTCTCGATGATGGCGGCGCGGGTGGAGGGCCGTCCGATGCCGTTCTCCTTCAGGGCAGCGCGCAGTTCCTCGTCGTCGACAAATTTTCCCGCCGTTTCCATGGCGCGGAGCAGCGTTGCCTCGGTGTAGTAAGGAGGCGGCGTGGTCCATTTCTCAGTCAGCGTGGGCGTGTGAGGGCCGCTCTCGCCCTTGACGAATGGGGGCAGCGTGCGCTCCTCTTCCTCCTCTTTTTTCTTGGTTTCATCGTCATCGTCGGCCTCTTTGGCATCTTTGGCGTAGACGGCACGCCAGCCGGGGTCGAGGATGGTGCGGCCCGTGACTTTGAACTCAACGGCCTCGCCCCCTTCGCCCACGGTGCCCAGCACGGTGGTCTGCGCAAATTTGCAGTCGGGATAGAACGCGGCGATGAAGCGGCAGGCCACCAGGTCGTAGACATGGCGCTGCATATCGGTCAGAGCACCGGGGATGATGCCCGTGGGGATGATGGCGTGGTGGTCGGTGACCTTAGATGAGTCGAACACCTTCTTCGACTTGGGCAGCGGCTTGCCCCCCAATGGGCGCACCAGCTCGGCATAGGGGGCCACGCCGGCAAACTTGACCTGGAAGAGGCCGTTCATGGTCTGCGGGCATTTGGCGTAGACGTCGTCGCTGAGAAATGTGGTGTCAACGCGGGGATAGGTGGTCAACTTCATCTCGTAGAGCTGCTGGATGAGGTTCAGCGTCGTCTCGGCCGAGTAGCCGAACTTGCGGTTGCACTCCACCTGCAGCGAGGTGAGGTCGTAGAGGCTTGGCGGTGTCTCCTTGCCATTCTTCTTCTGCACATCGGTCACGGTGAAGGGCTTGTCGGCAATGGCGGCGAAGGCCTTCTCGCCCTCTTCCTTGGTGGTGAACTTGCCCTTTGTGGCCGTAAACGTGGTGTCGCGATAGATGGTGGCCAGCACCCAGTAGGGCTCCGGCTTGAAGTTGTCAATCTCTCTCTGGCGGTTCACGATGAGGGCCAGCGTGGGTGTCTGCACGCGTCCGATGGAGAGCAGCTGGCGGTTCTGGCCGTACTTGATGGTGTAGAGGCGGGTGGCATTGATGCCCAGGAGCCAGTCGCCCACGGCACGGCTCAGTCCGGCAAGGTAGAGCGACTGGTAGGCGCTCTGGTCTTTCAGCGATGCGAATCCCTCGCGGATGGCCTCGTCGGTCATCGATGATATCCACAGCCGCTGCACGGGGCACTTGACCTGTGCCTTCTGCATGACCCACCGCTGGATGAGCTCACCCTCCTGCCCGGCGTCGCCGCAGTTGACGATGGCATCGGCCTGGCTGAAGAGCTTCTCTATGACGGCAAACTGCTTCTTCACCCCCTCGTCCTCCTTCAGCCGGATGCCGAACTTGGGGGGAATCATGGGCAGCGAGGAGAGGCTCCACGATTTCCACATCGGCGTGTAGTCCTCGGGCATCTTCAGTTCGCACAGATGCCCAAACGTCCACGTCACCTGGTAGCCGTTGCCCTCAAAATAGCCCTCGTGGCGGTAGCCAGCCCCTATGATGCGGGCAATGTCCTGCGCCACGCTCGGCTTCTCTGCAATACAAACAATCATCTTCTTTTATACTTTCGCGCCGCAAAAGTACGAAAAAAGTGTGACATAACCGTCGCCGAGACGGAAAATTTTAGTCACGTTCAATGTCCGACGTATTCGGTGGACATAAGACGGGCCACCACCAAGTCGCCGTTGGGCTGCTTGACGTAACTGATGTCTTGACAGTTCTCAGCAGTCGCAAAAGGATTGGGGGAAGACTGGGCCGTTGGCGAGAAAGGCATTTCTCGTCTGGACGAATTTAAGAAATCGATACCATTCATAGCGAATTCGTTGCCATCGTTTACGATATCGTAGGTCCAATTTGTATAAATCTTGATGGTATAGGTAGGCCCTGAGTTGGCGGTTTTGTTGACCATATACATGGGGTAGAACGAGAGACGCATCGACTTGACGCTGCTGCCGTCGTTGGAATAGAGGGAAATCACCCAGTTCTGCTCGTATGTGCCGTCTTTCTCCTTGTCCAAAGAACTGCTCTTCTTGAAATTGTGCTCCAAGCCTGTGTTTATCTCTTTGAGATACCAACTGGAGATGTTCTTCATACCCTTTCCTGCCGTGTACGTCTTGATATGGAAATCCCATGAGTACATATATCCTTCGCCATTGGGCGCGAAAAGGAACCCATCCTCATTGTAATCTTTAACGATGTATTGTGGCTTAATGTCAGTAATGGCCATCGTTGGTGATGTGAAGCAGAAGGGCAGTCCCTTGTCTATGGCATCGGGGCTGTATTTGCTGATGGGGCGGCAGTAGTAGCAGGGCGTGGCCGTGTAGGTCTTGTCGTCTTCGACGGCGGGGATGGTGAACCTGTAGGTCTTCCCCTTCTGCATATTGGCACTTTCGCCTCCCTCATCGGGGAAGAGGACGGCATCGCGTGAAGAGCCGTGACTGATCATCAGCGCTGGGGCATAGTGGAAGCCCAGCCCGCCGAAGAAGCCTATGCCGTCGCAGGTGAACTGGGCTACGAAGGTCATCTTTTGAGCATCCTTATCCCAGAGTTTCTCCACTTTGAACGACTTGTCCTTGATGACGGGGAACCACGTCATGTTGAGCGGACCGATGATGTGCCAAGGGCCGAAGGTGTGGCTCAGGCCCAGTTCCGTGTCACCGGGCTTCTCCTTATTCTTGTCCGCTCGCTCGTATTTCTTCTTCGACGGGTCGTACATGTCGTTGTCAGAGTCCACCACAGCCTGGTAATACTCACTCGACTGCTTGGCATCGGCCTCCAAGTCCTTGAGCAGCTGCTTTTGGGCATCGCTGCCCACCTGCTTGAGCGAGCCGATGATGTTTTTCAGCGAGAGGTCGAGGAAGACACCTACCGTAACTGAGAAGTCGAGGGTGAAGGTGAGCCCCAGCTTGTCGTGAATGGCGAAGGTCTTGTCGCCGTTGGAGTCGGTGGTGAAGAGAGGCTGCGTGGCCTCAATCTTCGCCGTAAAGGTGGGTATGATTCTCACGGATATGATTTTGCCGTATATACCTATTCCGAAACTGAACTTCAAGTCCATCGATACTGAGAGCGTGATGCTGCCGTCGCCGAAACGCCAGTCTTCGTTCTTCACCACCTTCTTCTCCTCCTTCAGCGTCAGCTCCTTGAAGTCCATCGTGTAAGTGTACTCGGTAATCTTATGCTTGGTGATGGTCGTAGAGACTGACAGGTCGATGCTGAAGTCAAGGTCAATGTTCACAAACAGAACCAGAACAACAGGCCCAACGACGATGGCCTTGCCGCGTACTGCGGGAATGCGGAAGAGGCGCCAGCTCTTGGTGTAGCCGCCACTGATGACGATGTTCGACTGCTCCTCCACCGTCTGATAGAGTTTCGCAGTGAAGCGCATGTCAGAGAGGCTGAAGCTGGAGAAGTCAAGGCGGTTGGTGACCTTATAGAAGTTTTTCTCCTTGTCTATCGTGATGCCGCCGTGGATGTTGCCGTAATTAAGCTGGTCGGTGAAGGAGAAGGGGATCTTGAACTCCATCTTCTCTTCAGTCAGCTCCACGTGGGCCGACACATTGTTGCCATCCACGTCAAAGCTAACTCTACGGGCACCAGCCGGGGCGTTGGGGTCCTCTTCTTCGACGATGGGATCATGATTGGCGTCTATCTCAACAGGACCGGTGCTCACGACGTCGAACTCGTCGGTATATTGCTGGGTGACCGTACCGTTGATGTCGAGTTTCTCGTAGGTGTCTTCCAGCGTGCAGAAGGTGGCTACGAACTTGATGACTCCATCCTCGTCCACCCGGTGTTGCACGCGGTGGTTGCAGCCCATGGGGAACTTGTCGGTGACATCGTTGCAGAGCAGCACCTCGCCCGGCACTGGCAGATGGTCTTCGGGCGTCTTCGGGTCGTAGTGAATCTCGATGAAGGCGTTGGTGGCATCGTGCTGTGCGCTGACGATGTATCGCTGCTGGTCTTCCTTGGTGATGAGACGCACGTCACTCTTGAATTGATAGGTCACCTCGCAGCCACCGCTGTTGACGGTGACGGGGGCATCGTAGCCCTCGCCAGTATGCTCGGGAACGTTGTCGAACACGGGGTCTTCACTCTCCAGTGCCTCCTCGTCGATGAAGAGATTGCACGAGGTGAAGAACACGGTGACGGCAAATATCTGTAGGAAGGAAAGTGCTTTTCTCATAGCTCTAAACTCTTAACTCTAAATCTCTTAACTCTAAATCCTCTCACTGCTGTCCGTCTATTATCCAGCCTTGTATGGTGTCTGGGTCTTCGATGATGGGATTGTCATCGCCAAAGTCAATGTCGGGCAGATATTCTTGGGCGTCCTCACCGAGGATGAGGGGATAGAGGCTGTTCAGGCTGCCGTGGCGCTCGCCGTCGAAGGTGAACTCGTCGGCGAACAACTCACAGCGGGCCTGGCCCCGGAAGTAGCAGCGCAGCTGCACCTGCTCGCCCTGGGGGTAGGGGCTCCACACGCGCAGCACCAGATAGTCGGTGTCGGCGCGACGCTCTATCTGGCCCAGCCCTCGCAGCTCGTCGCCCACATAGGCGCCGATGGCGTACTGGGCGCTGTTGTTGCGCGTGAGAGGCGTGCCGTGGATGTTGACCGAGGCGTAGATGACCATGTCGTAGGGATAGGTGTCGGGGGCCACATAGAAGCGGGGTATGACAACGACGGTGCAGGTGTCGCGCAGACGGTCGATGGAACTGAAGGCGATGGCCTGGGTGTGACCTTCAGCCAGCGCCACGAGAGTGTCGTTGTCGAACCGGGCCACGCTGTCGTTGTCGAGCAGCCAGAAGACGCCGGTGTTGGACAGCTCTTTGGGGGTGAATGTCACGGGGATGGCATAGCGGTCGCCCACGCTTATGGTCACCACCTTGCGGCCCAGGTGCATCTCGCCGCCATCGAGCAGTGCTTGGGTCTCGAAGTCGAAGAACTCGCCACACGATGCGAGCACTGCGCACAAGGCTATAATCGATAATCTTCGCATATCCGCTGAATGTTTAGTGTTTCCTTTTTGTTTGATAATCAGTTGTTACGCGCCACGGTGATGGTGTTGGAGGGCTGGCCCTCGCGACCGTCTTCGAAGCGAAGCAGGACGTAGTACTGGGCTTGCTGGCCCGGACTGAGGCTGGCGTCGACAAACTCGCAGTTGGCACTGGCGACGTTGGTCACGTAGCGGAAGCGCTTGTCGGCATCGGTCTTACGGAACACGCAGTAGTAGAAGGGCACCTCTTTGAGGGCGGCCGGCACCTGTGGATGGTCCCAGACCAGTCGCACCAGGCCGTCGTGCTTCACATAGTCGCCATTCAGCTTGATGGGTATGTCGAAATGGCGTGGCCCCTGATGCAGCCAGCTCACGGCGAGGCTTTGCGAGGTGAAGGTGGACGAGTTGAACGACTCGACCATATAGTAGTAGCGTTCCCTGCGGTTGTGCGAGGGATTGTCGTCTACGTGCAGCTTCCAGTTCTTGACCTGTGCCAGCGAGTCGGCATCCCATCGGCGCAGCATCTGCCAGTCGCCCTGTTCGCCAGTGCGTCGCCACAGGATGTGGTAGTCCATGTCGGCATCGCGGCCCACAATCCAGTCCATGTGCATGCCCGTCTTGTCGTCGTGGCTCGACTCGCCGAGGTGTGGCTGCGAGGGGGGCGAGTTGTGCGGGCGCATGACGCGGATATAGGGGCTCCACTGGCCGATGTTGTTTGAGTAGTCCACGGCACGCACCCTATAGTAGACATACTTCTGGTTGACATCCATGGCGAGCGTGTCGACATAGCCCGTCTCCAGGATGCCGGGGCCGTTGAGTTTCATGAACTCGTGGGTGGAGTCGTTGGCGAAGGCCACGTCGAAGTAGGCGATGTCGTCATCCTCCTTTGAGGGCAGCCAGGTGAGGATGGCGTAGGCCGTGGTGATGAGGCTGTCGGCATCGAGGTCGCTGATGATGTGGACGCGCAGCGAGTCGGGGGCCGCCGGCGCCTTGTAGTCGGTGATGCGGATAAGCTGGGGCATTGAGGTTGACTCGTTGCCCGAATTGTCGTAGGCGGCCACGCAGAGCAGGCCCGTGCGCAGGCCCGTCACGTCGAGGTGGGCAATGGTGTCGGTGGGTGCGATGAGCTGGTCGGTCATCACGTGCCACTGCTCGCCGTAGATTTTGTCGTTATAGTATTTCACCAGATAGCCCTGGCAGTCTGCCGACGGCACTTCGGGGTTCTGCCACACCACGTCGGCCATGATCTTGGCCATGGGGTCGGCTTCGGGCCGGTGAATGACGATGTACTTCATCTGTGGCGGCACAGGCGGCAGGATGTCGCGGGCGTAGGCACGGTGTGCAGGCGACGGCTCGGTGAGCTCTCCGAATGGGTCGTGGCCCATAATGCGGTACTCCCAGGTGCCGTCGTGGCTGACGGAGTCGCTGAAAAGTGTGAGGCCTTCGAAGTCAGTCTCTACCATCGAGACGTAGGGCTTGTCGTTCACGCGCTCCCACGCCGTGACGGTGCCTTTCTTGGGGTCGGTCACTTCGCGGCGCTCCACCTCGAAGCTGCTGTGGCGGCCGTCTACCCAGGAGAGGGTGAAGCGCTGTGGCGCTGCAAGCGTGTCTTCCAGTTGCGGGTCGTAGGGTTGGCGCTTATAGGGGGTGTTCTCCACGTTTTCGCGGACACCCGGCTCAAAGATGATTTTGCCGCCGTTGTCCCAGCGCGTAGGCTGCACGTAGTAGTCGTAGGTCTCGCCTCGGCGTGCGGTGCGGTCTATGAATCCCACAGCCATGTCCTGGGCCAGGTCAGGGCGCCAGTCGGCCACGAGCATGGCAAATCCGAATGATACGTCCTGCTCGCCATTCACCTCGACGTTGGCACCCATAGAGCCGGGCTTGTCGCGGGTCTGTCCCTCCTTCATGCGGCCCTCGCCATAGAGCACGCCTACGGCCACGGCGGCATTGCTGTCGCGCTCCAGGTCGTACTTCTTGCGGAACTGCTGCTCGGTGAGCGGCTTGAGTGCCCACGCCAGGGTGTCGAGTTTGCCAGTGGCCCTGTTGTCGCGCAGAATGTTCACGCCGTCGGTGGTGAGGAATATCCACGACACATAGTCTTCGGGCACCCATCGCAGATAGACGCGGTCGCCGTAGGAGCGGGTCATCAGGTGTATGCGCGATGTGATAAGCGGTCTGGTGAGCAGGCTGTCGGGCATTGCGCGGCGCAGGCTGTCGGCCTCCATGCGCTGCCTGATAATCTCCCTGATGAAGGCGCTGTCGGGCACCATTCCCTCGTTGGGCGGGGCCACTTCCTTGATGGTAGGAGCTTTGGCGGTGGTGGTGTCGGTGGCTGCCTCGACTGAAATGGAATCGTCGAGTTCGGGCACCACCTGCTGCGCCATCAGTGGGCTGAGTGGAGCGAGGCAGGGCAGCAGTGCCGTGAGCACCAGCCGCCTGAGCCTTATCGTTTTCGTCTTAATGTCTATTCTCATTGTAATTATCAATTATCAATTGTCAATTATCAATTATGTCAATTCTACTTCACGCCGCCATCCTTGACGTCGATGTCGTTCTGCAGATCGTAGTTTCCTCCTCCGTTCACCTTGACGTATGGCTTGCCAATCTTTTCAACAAGAGATTTCATATTATTCTTGACGGGGCTGGTATTGTCTTTGAGCGGGTTGATGTTTTTCTCTCTGAAGTTCTTGTTGTTGTAGTTGGCTCCTACGGATACCCAGGGGTAGTATTGTCCGTTTTCCATATTGTAGGAGTTGCAGCGGTAGATGACGAGTGGCATGTTTTTGAGGTAGCCGTTGAGTGCGAACAGTGCGTCGAACTTGTCGTGGTAGACATAATAATAATATCCGTTTCGGGTGTAGTTCTTTTTCTTTGGCAGGCTGTTCTTGTCCCACGTTTTGAAGGGGAAGCCTCCGAACAGACGGAAGAAGAGCAGATTGGAGGTAGGTGTCTCCCAACGGTCGTTCTGCAGTCGCGTTCCCAGTGATGAGCCGAATGAGCGGCTTTTGCGGTCTGGATTGCCTCCCTTTTCATCTTTTTGCGATGTGCCTCCATTTCCGAAGCAATCGCCGAAGATGAGTGGGAACTGGTAGTATGGCACCTTGACCTGGAAGCCCCGGCTCTCCAAGGTGAGATATTGCCCACGGTGCTTGTTGCTCCACTCCTTCATTTTTTGGTTAATCTTGTCATTGCTGTTGTTGTTGTCGATGTAGTATTTGTAGAGTTCTTCTGCAATGCTCTTCATCTCTTCACAGAGTCTTTCTGCAATGAAGTAGGGTGCCATAAAGTCCTTGTAGTATTCTGCCACGCTCATGTGATATTCGTAGTTGGACCCTTTGGCGTTGCCAGTATAGAGCCTCGACGCCTTTCCGTCTTGGTTGGGGATGGTGGCTTCATACTCCACTCCTGTTCCGGCAGGCAGAGGGTAGCAGGGCTGATGCCAGTCGTAGCCGCGCTGGTTGTAGTCGTCGTAGTGCCAGTTGTTCCAGCAGTTGTACATCTCATTACGTACACTGAACATCGACTTCCTCAGTCCCTCTATCTGTGCCGACCCTTGCACGTCGATGCCGTTGTATGAGAACGTGAGCGTCTCCATAGCATGTGACACAGGCACCTCGTCGAAGTCGTATGACTTCCTCGACGGACCGCCGATGAAGACCCAGTTCGAGAGGTAGGCGAAATAGAGATAGGGGTCGTATTTGCGGTAGGAGTAGCCGTCGCTGTTCTCGTAAATGCTCTCGTTGGTGTCTATGGTGTTCAGATAGTCGATATTGTTAAGGTAATAGCCGTCATACAGGTCGTAGCCGTATTGAGGTGCCTCGGCTGGCCTGACGCCGAGGAACGGTCTTTCGTATAGCATCGTAGTGTAGTACTCATCCTTGCTGTGGTAGCCGGAAGCCTGCCAGCTTTGTTTGGCGGAAGCCCGGAAGTGCCAGTTGGCCAGATAGACGGTGGTGTCCTTCATGCATTTGCCCTGACTCCACTTGTGGTTCTTCAGGAACTCTGCATAGTCGTCCTTCCTCCCCTTGTCGTTGTTGGTCCAGATGCTGGCATAGACGGCCTGCAGGTAATACTCGTAGTCGTTTACGGTACCACCGTAATGGGGTGTGCGACCGATGGAGCGGTACCAGCTGTAGAAAGCGTCTAACAGGGAGTACTCCCTGAAGAACGTGCTGTAGAAGGTCCACTTGGCGTAGTTGTGGGCATTGCTGTACGTCGTGGTGTAGTTGCCCACACGGTAGGTGTTGTTCTCGTCGCAGTCCACAGGCACCTTGTAAGTATAGCCCAGGCGCAGATTATATCTCACGCTGCTACCCTTCAGGGGAGTGAAGCGACCGTTAGGCTCCATATTCACATAGTTGTTGTAGCTGCTCGACTGGCTCTTTCCGCAGGTGTAGACGTTGTCGAGCTTCTCCTCCTTCGCCTTTCCGCTATAGCTGTCCTTGCTGGTCAGCTCCCAAGCCAGTTTGCCTTCCTTGTAGGCTGCGTTGCTGATGTCGCGCTTCAGGGCGATGGTCGGGAAGCAGATGTCTTCATAGTATGCGAAGTCACCATCGTCCTCAGTATTGAAGAGCTTGCTCTCAGCACCTGCCGGTATGGCCAGTGCCACGTAGGGCTGCAGGTCGTCGATGCGAGCAGGTATCTCCTCATCGCTCTTCGTGCAGAAATAGTACAGCTTGCGCTGGATCCAGTGATACACGTGGTCCTCGTATTTGCCCTTTGAGTTCTTCTCAGTCAGCGTCGGCCACACGCGCTGGCCGTTCTCCACCTCGTAGCCGGTGCCTGTGAGCACCATCAGATAGTAACGGTTCGGCTTCAGTGTCATGTTCACGTGGAACTTAGTGCCCCGCTTCTCACTCAGGCTCACGGCAATTTCCTTGGAGTAATTGCGCAGTGTGCCGTTCAGGATGTTGTTGAAGTTGTTGTAGCGGTCGTCGCCGTTCTTGGCCACACTGCTGTTCAGCGATTTGTTCTTCATCTCGATGTTGGTCTCGATGGTGCTGCCTGAGTTGGTCAGAATCCTTCCCGATACTGTCCTCAAAAAATTGGTCTTGTTCTCCTCCGTCAACTCGAAGAGCCTGACACCCGTTACGCCGTAGCCGTAATTATAGTTGTCCTCGATGTCGAAGATATAGGTACGGGCAGCGTTGAGCTTGTATTCCGTTGCATCGCCGCCGTAATTCTGTGACAGCGTGTTCTGGGTGGTGGGGTCAACGAGACGGTACTGGCTGTTCAGCGACGCTTCGGTCTGAAGGATGGCCTTGTTGCGCTCGCGCGTCAGGATGGCGTTCTCCTTGTTCCATCCCTCGCGCAGGCTGTCGCTGGCTATGCTCAGGTCGCCGAAGAGCGAGAAGCCGTCCAGGGCATTGCCCATAAATGCCTCGCAGTAGTCGCCGCACTCGAAGTGGAATGTCTTGCTGATGTTCACCAGACCGGACAGCAGGCGCAGCTTCACACGCGCCCTGCCGTCTATCCATGTGGGGCTGGGCAGACCGGCGGAGAAGACACCACCGATGCCTGCGTCCACAATGTCAATCTTCTTATCTACGAGTTTGCCCAGCTTGATGTGCAGGCCGAACTTGGCGGCGAGGTAGGCATAGAACTGTCCCTGTGCGTACCATCCGTCCTTACCCATCGAGCGGTGCAGGTTGGCGCAATAGCCGGGCGGGTCGTAGTTGATGAGCGACATGTCGAAGCCGGCAATGGCTTTCAGTCCGCCGTAGAAGAGGCCCAGGTTGATGTCGATGAATCCCCAAGCCGATGCGCCTACCATCAGTCCGCCCTTCACGTTGTCACCCTGCGGGAGCATGGCCTGCATGGCGGCCTTGCGCGAGCGTTCTGCCTTGGCCATGTCGGCATTGGTGTCTACGCCGTTTGGTGATATGAAGTCGGTGATTTCCTGCGGGATGTCAGGCAACTTGCCGTCGTCAGGCAGCTCGTTGCCTATGCAGAGATAGGCATCGGCACCGATGTCCACATTGATGATGCCGCCGGGCGACTTGTAGTCCACCAGCTGTATCTTGCAGCGCTTCTCCTTCTGAGGCTGGCCGAGCCAGAGGTGCCAGCGCACGGGGGAGTAGTTCTTGTTCTTTTCACGCCACGTCACTTTCAGTTGGAACGATATGCTCATCTGACCGAACCGCCCGTTCTTCGAGGTGTCCGCCTTCTTCGAGGCGTCCTTGTTCAGTTTGCCGGTGTTCTCGCTGGCCGTGTGCTTGTCGTGGTCGCCGTCGTCGTCGAGCATGCCGTTGAGGGCGCCGCACACGTTCAGGTTGCTGCTCTTCACCTTCGACGAGAGGTCTTTCTTGAACTTGTCGAGGTCATTCTGCAGGTCGCCCAGCACGCTGTTGGCGTTGGTGACGTATTGCTTCAGATGGCTCATCTCCAACGATGATTCCACCGTGATGTCAAGTTGCAGGAAGCGGTCTTTGCTGTTGTTCTCGTAGAGCAGCGTCATGTTGGCATTGACAATGCCGTTGACCGCCTTCACGTTGCCCTTGAAGAGGAATGTCGAGAGGCAGTTGGCCTTCTTGTTGTAGACCACAGCCAGGTCCATGTCGGCGCTGAGCGTGTTTTCACCGGCCGAGGTGCACATGCCGATGCCGAGCGACACACCAATCATGCCATACTCGCCCACGGGGTCCAGATAGGTCACCTTCTTGGTCTTCGGGTCTTCCTGTATCTTCGGACGGCTGTTGAAATAGAAGCCTCCTGCTATGCGGTTGATGACGAGCGGGTCTATGCGTATGCCGGCGTCGCTCTGTATGTCGATGGTGAAGTAACCCCATGCGTAGCTTGGGTCGCCGTCGTAGTAGTCGGCTGCGGTGGCGTTAAGGCCCGGCGTCTCGGCGTTGGCCTTCTTGGCCTTCTCCTCAGCTTCTGCCTTCAATTTTTGTTTCTCATCGTAGGTGGCGCCTTCGTGCTTGAAGTATCCTCCTTTGCACTTGATGCCGAAGAGTCCCACGATGTCGATGTCGAGTTTTCCCGCGTAGCCCTTGTCAGTGCCGTCGGAGCCGTCGGTCACGTCGAGTCTGCCGTCGAGCTTGAGGGCTGCGAAGTCGCACTTGAGTGTGACGCTCTTGAACTCTACCTTACCGTCACTGAGGCTATAGCCTGAGAGGTTGGTGTAGTCGGATGGGATGGTGACGATTGTGCTGATGCCGATGCCGGCACCGGCAGTGACCACATCGCCGCAGAAGCCCACCTTGCCCTCTACGTCGAGCGAGAGCTTCTTCTCGCCCGAAGCGTAGTTGAACTTGTAGCTTGACAGTTCGAGGTTGAAGGGGCCGATTTTCTTCTGCAGCGAGGCCAGCGACCACTCTCCGAGGCTGAGGTAGCAGGCTTTGCTGAGCTCTATCTCCTTGGCGTCAGCCAGCTTGAGTACTTTCTTGTGCTCCTTCTGCCATTTCTCTTCCGATGCCTGCCGCTTGGCCTCCAGATTGCCCATCATCTTGTCGTACTTGAAGATCATGTTGTTCTTGGCATCGGCCGTCGAGCGCTTGAAGTTCGACAGATATAGCTTGGTGAAGTGTATGCCAGGCAGCTTCAGTTCGAGCGGCAGGTTCTTTGATATTTTCTTGAGTTTCTCGTTGACGCTGTTGGCATTGGCGATGGTGATGTCGCCACCGATGGAGAGCTCCAGGTGGGTCGTTGTCTTGCCGTCAGTCTGCTCTTCGGCAGCAAGTGCGAAGTAGGTCTGGTCGGCGTCGAAGTCAAGGTCGGCCACGAAGCAGTCCATCTGCAGCTTGCCCATCTGCTTGGTGTGGAAGAGGTAGGCATAGCGGCTCTTCTCGCCATAGCTCTGGCGGGTGTGCTTCACCTTCTCATACTGGTCGGCTATGGGCTTGCCCTTGTCGTCGAACTTCTGTTCGTAAGTATAGTATTCGGTGCTCAGCGACGGGTCGGTCAGGTGGCGTATGTCGCAGGTGAACTTCATCTTGCCGTCGTCCTTGCCCTCCTTCTTGCCAAAGAGCGGCACGGCGAAGCGACCGGTGATGTGGCAGTTGTCGAAGTTGTTCTGCACAATCTGCACCACGCAGCTGTCAATGTCGAACTCCCATCCGCCGGCCTTGCCCGTTTTGGCTTCGAGGATGTTCAGGCCTGCAATGCCGAGTGAGATGCCGGAGTCGTCGTAGATGAGTTTCTCGGCGGCAATCTTGAAGCCCTCGTCTCCCTTGCCGAAGACGGCCCACTTGGGGAACTGCACACTGATTTCGTCGATGTACAGACCCTGCCAAGCCTTCCACTCTGTCTTGACGTGGCTGCCGCAGAGCGACGGGTCGTAGGTGTCGCCATACTGCTTGACGGCGGCGTCCACGTTCTTGAAGGGGAAGTCGCGGTCGTTGCGCTCGTAGCTATGGTCGTAGATGATGACCTTGCCTGGCGAGAAGGTCCACCCCGGCAGGTCGCGCACCTGGAAGGGGTCCATTGTGATTTTGCCTATCCAGTCGCCCCAGTTGTTCTCGATGGTGGCCTTCAGGTCGGCCAGCGGAGCCACGCCCTTCTGCACCTTGCCGTCAACCACGCGGTCGAGGTTTGGTATGTGCATGGCAACCTCAATGCCGAGTCCTCCGAACTCATCGTCCTCCCACGAGACGAAGCAGCCGTCGGTGGGCCGCAGCGGTTCAGCGGGAGCCTTGAAGGTGAGGTCCCAGTCGCTGTCGGGGTCTTTGATGGTGAAGTTCTGCAGCAGAGCCAGCGTTCCCGTGGCGGGCAGGAACCGGTCTTTCTCTATACAGAGGCGGGGTGCGCCGAAGACGAGCACATCGTTCTTGATGACATCGACCTTGGGCAGCACAAACTCGCCGATGACGTTCATCACGGCAGCCTTTGGCGAGTAGACCAGGCTGGCAATCTGCAGCGAGAAGTCGTCGGGCAGCAGATTGGCGATGGTGTCAGGCAGCTCGGTGGGGAAGTAGAGGTCGAGCCAGTTGCCTGCCTTCCACTTGTCCCACTGCTTTTCGGCCTGCTTGAAGTAGCTGTAGTACTTGCCCACATCGTAGTCTTCGGCCAGTCCGCCCGCACTGTCGCTCACCTTCTTCTTGACGCTTTCGGGCAGTCCCAGGTCGCCCCAGATGTTGTCGAGGCCCCAGTCGGAGAACATTTCGTTGACGGCCTCCTGTGCCGAGTACTCCTTGTCCACGAAGTTCTTGCCGTTGGGGTCGGGATAGGTGTTGCACACGCCCTTGTAGACCACGTTGTCGGTGTTCACCATGAGGTTCTCGAACTTCACGGCGACGCGGATTTTCATGATGCCCGGCGTCCAGAGCACGAAGCCCGTTCCCGTGAGGCCCTTGGTCGATGGGTCTTGCTTCACGTCGTCGCCCAGTTCGAGCGTCCATTCGCCGATGGTCAGCTGTGTGCCGGCCTTGGGGCACGTCTCGATGGGCGTCTGGTTTTCAATCTCGGCCATGTCGCTGCCGCAGTTGTAGTCCAGGTCGAAGTGCTCGGTCATCACGAAGTCGCGGTAGTTGAGCGAGTCGGGCAGCATGCGTATGGACTTCTCGTTTTTCGCCTTTGCCGTGACGCGCAGCATCAGGTAGTCGCCACTCTCCACCTTGTCCTTGATGTCCTTCCATTTGATGGTGTCTTTCAGGTTCTCCGTCTTATGCTCGAATACGGGCTTGGTGGTGAAGATGGCCTCCGGCGTGTCGGCCGAGTTGGCGCGGTAGAGGGCCAGGGTGTATTCAAAGTTGATGGTGTCCTGCTTCTCGCCGCGTCCTTTCTTGAACCACGCCTTGCGCCATTCGCAGGCGATGCTGTCGCCCACGAACACCTTGCGTGCCGTTTTCTTGGAGAACTGCGGGGCGGTCAGCGTGGGCTGTTCGAAGACGTAGAGCGAGTCGCCGTCGTCCTCCGTCTTCTTTCCGTCGGTGGCGCTGCCTGCCACATAGTCGTCCACCTCCTTGGGGTCCCACAGGCGGAAGAGCAGCACGGGGCTCTTGCCGTTGTTCTCGATGAGTGTGAAGCCCAGCTGGTTCTGGTTGGCATAGCTGCTGTTGGCAGTCACCTGCATGGCGTAGATGATATCCTTGTTGGCCTTGCTCTCGTTTTTCATGCGGGTGATGTAGGCCGTGGGGATGGTGAGCGTGGTGGTGGTCAGATGCTCACGCGAAAATTCTATGGGGTTTTTCTCGATGGCCTCGTCGGGCAGCAGGCCGTCGAGCTTCACAATCTTCACGTTGTAGGTGCAGGAGAAGAATGTGGGGTTGCAGTTCATCGTGGGCTGCGTCCATGTGATGGTGGGTGCATTGATGTCGAGGCGAGCCACGTTGAGCAGAGCCATGGGGTCGCTGTTCAGGTCCTGCAAGGGCATGAGGAAAGTGGGTGCCTGGGCCGTATAGCAGACGGTGAACCGGCAGGAGCCGTTGTCGGGCGAGTTGAGCTGCACGGCCGAGGTCAGTTCGGGGTTCCACTTGTAGGCCTGCAGGTACAGCTCGTACTGTCCTTCGGGCAAGAGTCCGAAGACGCCGCGCTCGTAGTTGTCGTAGAGTCCGTCGCGAATGTAGATGTCTCTCAGGTCGAAGTGGGTGAAGAGGTTCTTCATCTCCACGGGGTTGAGCACCTTCGCCTGTCTCGGTGCGAGCACGATGGGCTGGCGCGGTATGTGGTTGGTGGGTGTGACGACCATCGACTGTGCCTCGGGATAGGTCATGTCGATGTGCATGCCCATGTGCACCAGTTGCTCGTCGTCGCTGTTGTTGATGAGCCTGACGGTGAAGAACTTTCCGGGGTTGTCGATGTATTGTCCTGCCTGTGGCGGAAGCACCTGCTGCACGGGTGTGACCAGCACCGACACGTCCTGTGCCCAAATGCCGCACAGTGGCAGCACGGTCAGGGCGGCTATCATCAACTGTCGTATCATCGTTGTCATATTATTGTAGATTGAAGATTGAACACTGAAGATTATTTTTCGGCCTTCCGTTTGATTTCCAGGAGCGAGAAGGTGTAGTTGTAGCCCATCGAGATAGTGAGTTCGGTAGTGCCCATCGACGAGAAGTCGTTGGAGATATTGGTGTCGCTATACTTGTTGAAGGCGGCCGACAGAGTGAAGTGGTGAACCTTGGCCAGCGTGTAGCCGGCGTTCAGGTCGGCGCCTACTGAGAGCATGCGCTGCTGGTCGCGCACGTCGTTGTAGCAGAGCGAGAAGTCGGCGCCCACCTGCAGGTTCTTCTCTTTGAGGAACGAGCGCGACGAGCCCACGGTGAGCACCTCGCTGCTGTAGCGTGTCTGGTAGCCCTTCGACTGCTGGTGTGAGAAGCTGGAGGTGACGTCCATCTCCCAGTCTTTCACGCTGAGTGTGTGCGAGAGGCCCAGTGCCAGCGTGGTGACGTCGCTCTGTCCGGTGGCAAAGCGGTTGAGGTCTTTGTTCTGGGTGAAGTTGGCCGTCAGCGAGACGATGTTGCCGTAGTGCTCGCCTTCGAGTGTGAGCGACGGTGTGACGTAGAGGGAGTGCATGACGCGGTTGACGCGTGTGGTGTCGTTGACGCGGGCCTTGCCGTCGCTCTGAAACTGGCGGTAGCCGTTGTAACCTGCGGAGAGGTTGACGTTGTTGCCGATATTGGTGGAGGCAGTGGCCGAATAGACCAGTCCGCGTGTGGTGTATAGCTGGTTGCGGGTGATGTTGTCCTCCTGCCCGTTGAAGTTGGCAGAGAGCGTTATCTTGCGGAAGAGTACTGTCGATGCGTTGATGCCCAGCGCCTGATAGTTGTTGCTGGTGTAGTAGAGGCCGAGGGTGGTGTAGTCTGGCTGCACCATCTTATAATAGACTTGCGAAGTGAATCCCTTCAGGTTGAGGTTGGCGCTCACGTCGGCGGCCAGTCGCATGAGCGATGTGTTTTTGGCCTCAAACACCCCGGCCCACTTGTCCAGCTGGCTGGAGTGTATGCGCTCGGCGCGCTTGTCGCTGGTGAATGCCGAGTAGGCCAGGTTGCCGCGCAGCGAGAGCCACTTGGTGATGCCCAGTCCGCCGCGCAGGGCTATGGCAATGTTGTCTTGTGGGTTGATGCGGTCCTGCCAGCGCACATCGACGCTGTTCAGCTTGTCGTAGGCGCGCAGCAGGTAGAGGTCGATATAGGTGGTGCCCGACCCCACTCCGGCCTTGAAGCCCCATCCCATGCGGCTGTACTGCGGTGCGCGTGCGCCGGGGTTGTCGGGGTTGTCGTTGATGGCGTTGCGCAGCTGGCCGTAGAAGGCGCCGAAGCGCAGTTTCGACGAGGTGTATTCCAGTCCCACGCCGTTGAACGACATGTTCATCACGTAGGGCGAGAAGGCCATGGTCGACCGGCCTATGTGTCCGCGCCAGTTCTTGTAGGTGGGGTCTATGTGGAACGAGAAGTGCGGGAAGTTCCAGCTGGTGTTGTTGTTGGAGTAGTAGAACGAGAAGGGCATTGAGATGCCATAGACTGAGACGTTCAGGTTGGCATAGATGGAGTTGGCCCACGGCGAGCGGAACCCGCTGCCCAGGCTGGAGTGGTAGTAGGTGTTCTGTGTGCCTATGGAGCCGGTGATGATGAGCGGGTCGCTCTTTGCGATGGTGCTTATCGTGTTTTGCGACAACGACTGACCCCTTGCACCCAGGGGTGAAAGCAACCACATTATAATGGGTATAATGTAGGCATAAGATGGTCGACTGATGCTCATCGGGAAAAGTTGAATAGTTGGAACAGTAAAGAATTGAATAAATAATGAAAGGGAAAGGTGAGGGGTGAGGGAGAGTGCCTCTTACCCCTCACCTCTCACCTCTTGCCTCTTACCTTTCGGCGTTGAGGATGTGCTTGCTCACCTTGCCGTCGGCGGTGCGGCGTATGACCACACCCTTTGCGGCTTGGCTCACTCTGCGGCCGTTCAGGTCGAATGTGGCCTCAGTAGTCTCAGTGGCGGCATCGGATGCCACGGTGCTGATGCCCTGCGACTCGCTGCCGCTGATGGTGAGCACCAGTGGCTGCTGCAGTGTGCCCAGTGTGGCCTGCACGGCCACCACCTGGTCTATGACCTGCACCTCTGCCGTCTGGGTGTTGCGCAGACGGAAGCTCACCTGCTCGCCGCTGTTGGCATGGACGGTGATGTAGAGGCGGCCGTCTATGGCCACGCCCTCGCCGCGGCACTCGCCGTCGACATAGGCGCCGATGGTGTAGTGGGTCAGGTCGGCAAAGCCGTCCAGACGAGCCACCACCGACATGTTGTCGCGATAGGACTTCGGCTCATAGTTCCAGCCCTGGAGCAGGGGCGATGCGTAGCGGCGGCTGCCGGCGGGGTCTACCTGTGCCACGTACACGTGCTGCGGGTAGAGTTCTGTCTCGGCAGTCCAGGTCATCTCGCGCACTACACCACTATTATTATAATAGAGGTATGCCTCCTCGGGCGAGAGGGCGGTCAGCGAGCCCACCCACTTTGTGCCGTCGTAGTTGGCAAAGCCGTTGGCTCTCGACACGATGCGGTCGCCTTCCTGCGGATTGAGGCAAGTCAGTGCCGACAGGGGATATGAGTTGAAGTAAGGATAAGCCAGCCAAGTCCACGACTTGAGCAAACGCTGGCTGACGGCCCAGTCGTTGTTGGGATACTGTGCGCCGTAGATAGGATTGGCGTCGGCCAGGCTGATGGCCTTGCTGCCCTTCATCTTGTAGGCGGTGTTGCCGCTCAGACCCTGCTCGTACAGTTCGCCGAAGTATCCGGCGTTGGCGTCGTAGGCCATCAGGGCCTGCTGCGAGCGCACTTCGTCGGCCTCATGGTTGGGGAACAGTTCGTCCACGGCGACGCCCTTCATCACAGGATAGGTGCGCCACTGCCAGCCCTCGCTGAGCCATGCGGCGTAGTTGGCGCTCACGCGGGGTGCATTGGGCAGTACCTCTGCGCCCTCGTAGGTCAGGTTCAGACCACCGGTGAAAGGCATCTTCGGGCGCAGTGTGAACTCTACGCTGCCATTGGCCACGGTCTTGCCAAGCACCTCGATGAACTCCCACCCCTCGGGCAGGTCGTAGCTGATGAAGCTGGCCACGAGGCTCTGGGCGTCGAACTCTACGCCCTGGGGCTGTGGCGTGACCGCGAGGGTGACGGTCTGGCCCACCTTCAAGGGCTGCGGTACATTGAAGCTGAAGTCGAAGCCCGTGAGTCCCTGCTTGACCACGAGGGGCATGGTGCGTGTCACTTCGGTATAGGTCATGGCCTCCTTGTTGAGCGAGTTCTGCAGATAGTTGGGATAGCGGAACCACACCTGGATGGTGGCTGTGCCTGCTGCGTTGACCACAAACTGCTGGAGACGCCAGTTCTGGCTGTTGTCGTAGCCCATCGTCACGTTGGCAATCTGCTGGTTGTCGGTCAGGCTGACGGTCATTTCGCCGCGTGTGAACGGGTCGTAGCCGGTGGGCGAGAAGTTCATGGCGCCGTTCACCTGGTTGGTGATGTCGAGGGCGTTACCGTTGTAGGTCACGGTGATGCCGCTGTTAGGCAGGGTGACATCCTTGGCGGGATTGTGCACCGTGATGTTGATGTCGGCGTATGCCTGGGCGTTGGCCACGGAGGTGATGCGCAGCACGGTGCTGCCCTTGCCCACCACGCTGACTGTGGCACCGTCGTTAGACACCTGGATGACGCCTGGAGTTACCCCTTCGGGCAGCGAATACTTCACGCTGGTGTTGCTGGGGGTCTCCCCGCTTTCGCTCACCACGGTGTAGAGCTGCGGCATGACGCTCATCAGGTCGTCGCCCACGGCGCACTCAACGTCGGTGAAGTTGAGCGTGATGCCTGACACCGGGATGACGGGGGCCACCACGGTGACGGTCAGGGTGGCGGGGGCCACGCCCTCGCGCTTCACCAGCATACCGTCTTCAGTGCGGTAGGCAGCGTAGGCCTTCATAGTGGTCTGGCCCACAGCGGCGGCCAGCCAGACGTAGCCACCCTGCAGGGGCTGCACGATGGTCTCGTCGGCGCTCTCCCAGAGCACCTCGTCGGTTGCTCCCTGGGGCTGCAGGCTCACAATCTTGGTGAGGATGTCGCTGATATACTCGTCGCGGGTCACCTCGATGGCCGTCTGGCTGAGGCTGACGCTCGTGGCGGGCTGGAGGATACGCACATAGCAGTTGTAGCTCACGTTGCCTGCCTGCACGGTGACCATCGTGCTCTGCGGCGTGGGAGCCAGGGCCTCGAACACACCGTCGGGGGTCATCGTGAAGTAGGTCTGCTCATAGTCCCACGTCAGGTTGTTGGGCTGGGTTGCACCTTGCGGCGACAGCTCCAACTGAGCGGCCAGGTCCAGCTTCTCGCCCACATTCATGGTGTAGGTCGAGTTGCTGAACGAGAGGGCGGTCACCTCTACGGCGCTCAGCTCAATCAGGTCCGAGCTGCTGCCGTAGGTGGTCTCGTTGCTGCCGAAGGTGATGGACTGGGCACAAGTGAGGTTGTACTCAATGCCCGTATTGGTGTTCCACATCTTGAAGGTGATGGGCTTGCCGTTATCTGACGTTCCCTGCTGGTCAAAGTTTCCCTTCACGTTCAGCGCAAAGTAGTTGTTGTCGACAAACGTGGCCACCGAGGGGTTGGCATGGCGTCCGGCCTCTACCACGGCTCTCACCTCCTCGCCGAAGAAGGCAGCCACTTCGTAGGCCGTCCAGTCAGGCTCGTTGGGCAGTTGGCCCAGGTTGAGCTTGGCATAGACCACGGTTGAGTTGGCCTGACCTTGGTCGTTGGGGTCAAATGAGAGCGACCAGTGATTGTCTGCCTGCAAGCGTGGCGTCAGGGCCAGCAGCAAAAGGCTGAGAAATAGTAATCGTTTCATACGCATTTTAAGTTTTATTGAACAATTTATATTATAATAAGATATTTCGGGGCAAATTTAAGCAATTTTTATCAAAAAGTGCTTTCCATTTTTTCACATTAAATTGCCATTTTGGTCTTTTTTGTGGAAAAGGAGGCCATTTTCGTATATTTTTAGTAATTTTGCACCCATAATTGTTCATCAACCAAAAAATGAGAGGTCAAGTAAGAATTTTTTGCCACCCACGATTTAGGGCCGGATACCCCCCCCTCAGAGATAAGTGCCACTTATCTCCGAGATAAAAGGCATTTATCTCCGAGATAAAAGGCACTTATCTCCAAAGCCCCTTACGGGGGGGTGAAAGGAGCAACCCGCTTTTGTAAAGAAAAGAGAAGACTAATAATTCACAATTGACAATTGACAATTCACAATTCATAATTGGAATATGAGAAAGACATTGAAAGTGATTGCCTTCGACGCTGACGACACGCTGTGGGACTGCCAGGGCCATTTTGAAGTGGTGATGCAGCGGCTCTACGACGAGCTGGTGCCGTGGGTGGACCGCGAGACGGCGGCGCTCGAACTCTTTGCCACCGAGCGGAAGAACATGGCGCTGCTGGGCTATGGCGTAAAGGCCTTCACACTCTCGATGATAGAGACGGCCCTGCAGGTGAGCCGCGGAGAGATGAGCGGCGCCACCCTGGAGAGCATCCTGCAGCAGTGCTACACGCTGCTGGAGTTTCCCTGCACGCCGCTGCCTGAGGTGGAGTCTACGCTGGCCTGGCTCCGCTCCAACAGGCCCGACCTGCGGCTGGTGGTCTTCACCAAGGGCGAGCTGTTGGACCAGGAGCACAAGCTGGAGCGCAGCGGCCTGGCCCCCTATTTCCAGCATGTGGAGATAACGAGCGACAAGGGCGAGCGTGAGTTCCTGGGCCTATGTGGCCGCCTTGGCGTGACCCCGCAAGAGCTGCTGATGGTGGGCAACTCGCTGAAGAGCGACATCGCCCCGGCGCTGGCCATCGGCTGCCAGGCGGTCTACATCCCCTTTCACGTCACGTGGCAGCTGGAGCACACCGACCACTTCGAGCACCCCCGCATGGCCCAGATAGACCACTTCGGCCAACTGATTGATTCTTGTCCTCTGACATGAAAAGTGAAGAATGAAGAATCCGTGTCATTCGTGTAATCCGTGGTGAAAAAAATACGTGAATCTCTTTAGCCGATGCGCT
>CADACW010000041.1 GCA_902786565.1 uncultured Prevotellaceae bacterium
TGGATGCCCGCATCCCTGAGTTCGAGAAGAAACTGGCAGGCACAGAACACAGCGCCGTGTTCCACGCCATCATCGACATCCTCCGCGAGGACATCAAGGCGTGCAAGCCCATCCGCTTCGATGGCAACGGCTACAGCGACGCATGGAAGGCAGAAGCCGCCAAGCGTGGACTGGACACAGAAACTTCCTGTCCCGTCATCTTCGAGCGTTATCTCGACGAGGACAGCATCCGTATGTTCGAGAGTCTCGGTGTGATGACAAAGAAGGAACTGGAGGCTCGCAACGAAGTGAAGTGGGAAACCTACACCAAGAAGATTCAGATTGAAGCTCGTGTGTTAGGCGACCTCTCCATGAACCACATCATCCCCATTGCCACCAGCTATCAGAGCCAGCTCCTAAGGAACGTTGAGCACATGTCGGGCGTATTCCCTAAAGAGAAGGCCAGCCAGCTGAATGCGCGCAACCTTAAGCTCATCGAGGAGATAGCAGAGCGCACAGCCACCATTGAAACACAGGTGGAGGAGCTTGTCGAGGCCCGCAAGGTTGCCAACAAGATTGCAGACGAGCACCAGAAAGCCATCGCCTACCACGACACCATCGCCCCGATGTTCGACAAGATTCGCTACCAGATAGACAAGCTCGAACTCATTGTTGACGACGGCCTCTGGCCTCTGCCAAAGTATCGCGAACTGTTGTTCATCAGGTAAGTCCAACACCTAACTTTATATCAAAGGGAACCAAGCAAACTTGGTTCCCTTTTCTTACAGTCTGCTTATCACGTCTTTTTTACATTCAGATAGCTTTTCAGCGCTTTCACATAATCCTCAAAGGCTTTCAGCCCGACAGGCGTGATGCGGCAGAGGGTACAGGGCTTCTTGCCCTTGAAGGTCTTTTCTACCTCGATGTAGCCTGCCGCCGACAGCTTGTCTATCTGCACACTCAGGTTGCCCGCCGTGGCGCCCGTCTGTTCCTTGATGTAGGGGAACTCGGCTTCCTCGGCACTGATGAGCAGCGACATCACGGCCAGTCGCAGCTCGGCATGCAGCAGGGGGTCTAATGGCTTGAACATGGGCTACGAGTTTTTTAGTTTCATGCCTGGGAGCATCAGGCCGATGAATGCTAAGACAGTGACGATGAGGGCAGGGATAATGCCGTGGGCTACGCCAACGTAGTGAGCATTGGTATAATAAACCAACCATCCGGCCAGTGTCTGCGTGACGTAGAACGACTCCCAGATGAAGCCACCTATTCCACCCACAATGCCGCACCACACCATCCAACGACTCTTCAATATGTAACCGTTAATGGTAATGGTCATGCCCATAAGCAGGAGCACGACACGAAGGGGGTGAATCGCCAGACGCAAATAGACTTCGGGCTGCTCGAAGTGTGCCATCAGCATGTTATACAGGATGCCAAACACGAAGTATGCGAATACGAAGATACCAAACGTCTGCCAAGTCTTGTCGACCATCGAGCCGACCAGACTGGCAGGAACTTTCGGTTTTCCTCTCTTTGCATAGCGGTCGGCAGCGAAGATAATGACAGGCAGTAGGATGTACATCAGATACCAAGCCGTGTTGGACGTAAAATAGATGAGGATGCCTATAAGAATGGCCATCCCCATTGTGCATAGCCCTGCCACGTAGAGTGACAGTCCTGTGTCCTTAGCCACCACCTGGCGGCTACGCTCTATCTGCTCCGTGATAATCTCCAGACTGCGCTCGGCAGTCATGTTATTCTTTTCTTCCATTGTTGTTTCATTTTTAAGTGATGTTCTACTTTTTGTTTACTGCTCTCTGGCCTCGTCCGCGCTCCTGCAGAAAGCACGTCTTCGGCCAATTGTGTCCGGTTCACGCTGCAAAGATAGACAAGTTTATGGTATAAACCAAATAATTCCGTAAATATCTTGCCTTAGAAGCGAATATTTAACATTTATTCAGTTTGTACTCGCGAGGCAGGAGTCCTCAGGTGCTTCAGATGGCTCACTTTCTGGATTTGCAGGGACTGCTTTGTCTTTGTTGCCACTGCATGATGACACTGCCACATGAGCGCCGCAAATAAGCGTGGCGGCAATCACCCATTGGGTCATTTTTATCATGAGTGTACGTTTCATGGATTTATGAATTTGAAAGAGTCTCTTTATTCTTATTGCTTTGACAAGTGCGCTTGTTGATGAGATGAGTGACACAGAGCATGACAGCCGTTAGCAAGATTAAGGCACCAATAATCATCAGGAAAGCATCAAAAGTATCGGCTATATCTTGTTCGTCATAAGAGCATAGGATTACTGTCACAAGCACTGCCGTCACCATTGCCAATTGTGACAGCATGACGACAACCAGTCGCCACAGCGTGCTCCACCAGCCATAGCCGAAGAACTGCCGGTAGGAGGCAAACATATAGACCATCCAAATCACGGTCTCGGCATGTCCGTTCCAATAGCCTACGAAGCACAGGAGGAGACTCAGAACGCTCAGGAACACTTGCAGGAAGAAGCCCTCCGGCAGCGTGTGCCGGGGGTAGCCTGGGGCAAAGCGGAACACCAGCCATGTGGGCAGTATGTATAAGGATTGGAACAAGAGCGTAGCCCAACTCTTCTGGGAATTGACCCATTCTACAATTGCATCAATTTTCTGAACGTCGAATTTAATCGGCAGGACCTCGTTCTCTACCTGAAAGACCGTTTCGAAAAGCACCACGAAGAGACATACGAGGACCAGCGCCTTGACCGGAGGGAACGACACCTGCCGATGGCCGCTGACATAGTCGCGCACCAGATAGCCCGGACGACCAATCAATTGCAAGAGCGTATAGGAGAGCGAGCGGGAGTCCAGCCCCCAGAGCAGTGTGATGTTCTCCCTGACGGAGTGCCACCCCACCCGACCTACCCCGGCACGCTGCCCACAGCGCGGACAGAAATTATCACGGAACTCCGTACCACAGTTATGACAATGCTGGACGATGTCCATATAGCGGTTGACATAATGAGGGCCTGCCTGTTGCCAGCGGCTGAAGCGTTGGAGACATCGTCTTAACTGCTCATTGTTCATAAGATTGATTCTATCGTCCATTTAATCTTTGATAGGTCGCAATTCTTTTGGCTACGTTGTCCTTGATGTTGTTGTAGTAGAAGGTGTAGTCGCCGTTGTGGAAACTTTGCGGGCCAAAGAAGTCGGTCAAGGCAATGGGCTCTGAGTTGGCGTTTGTCACGACCACGCCACGTGCAGTGTTCACCTGCGCGTCAGCACCGATGTCGCCGATGCTGACCGTGCCTGCCTCCTCGTCTATGATGAGCGACCCCTTGTTCTCGCTTGCAGGCGCATACGTGTCATCGAGTTTCCAGTTCAGCGGGTTGATGCTAATAGCGTTTGGCATCACCACTACATTCCTGGCATTTTGCTCGATGTTCTTTTTGCCCTCCGTATTCCAACTGACGATGACGCCCGTGTCGGTTTCGCCAGTGGCAAATTTCAAGTGTGGGTTGTCCCTCAGCCAGTCCTTCGTGATGGAGAAGCCGATCATGTACGAGGCGACCATGCGCTTGTAGTAGTCTGGATGCTCCTTGAAGTAGCCTTTCAAGACAAGGCTGTTGATGGCTGACCCTTGGCTGTGGCTTGCAATGATGAACGGACGTCCGTTGTTGCAGTTCTTGAAGTAGTAGTCAAGGGCGGCGGTTATGTCCTTGTAGGGTGTGCCAACAAGTGCCGCACGCACATCCCCTGTTTTGTCGTAGGCACTTTTCATGGTCATTGCGCTGGCCTGCCGGTAGTATGGCATAAACAGGTTTGTGGATTCCTCGAATGCGCTCGCCATTATGATGTGGTCGTTCTTGGCACCCGCCACCATATCGGGATTGTCCAGCGGAGCGTAGTCGGGGTCGCCCTGGTTGCCCCCCATGTACTCTGTAGGGTAGATGAAGAACGTGTCGAAGTCCTTGGTGATTTCTGGAATATTATACCAACAGGACTTTTGTGAATAGTCTGGCGCACCTGCTTCCTTAGAGTCTTTGGGTGCTGGGTTGTCATTACTGCTGCATGAATTTAATACCGTTGCCCCGCCGCAAATCAGGATGGCGGCCATCATCCATTTTCTAATTATTCTCATATAAAAAAGTTTAGGATATTGATTTATTTTGTTGGCAAAGGTAACAAATTCCCCCTGAACCATGAGCCAAAGCCCCTGAACAGAGTGGTGATTTTGTAGATTTTACTACTTTTTTTGAAATATTTGCCACTTGGTGAGGGCCTTGCCCTTCAACCTAAACTTTCGGAGGTGTCTGCATGCCCGCTTTCAATATTCAATTTCAGCCTTTCACGCTCGGACTTCATCCATGCAGTCACTGACAGGCCTGTCTTACGCTTGAAGGCATCGCTGAAGGTGCGGTAGCTGTGGAAACCGCTCTCCTGGGCCAGTTGCCGAGCGGAGAAAGAGCGCTTGCCGCCGACAGCATCACCAATGTTTTCGTGGCATGCCAGCGAAAGCCCATTGTCGTCATCCACAGCGTCGGAACTTGCAGCTTCTTTACTCTCTCTCTGCTGTGAGGAAATGCTGAGGTCACTCAATGTTTCCACCCGCCACAGGAGATAGCAAATCAGTATGATGTTATTACAAAAAGACAACCTAAACAACGAAAACAACTTACTGCAAAAGCAAAGAAATAGTTGTTCAAGTTGTTTAGGTTGTCTTCAATTTTCTGCGGCCTGCGCACCTGAACAATGTATTTGTTAGCCAAATTGCCAATTTCAAATGCATAGATGCCGAACCCCAGCAGAATGACGGCCAGAACCACAAAGCTCTGCCATATCTCCTTGTGCTCCAAATCGGCATAGTTGTCGCGAAGCCAGCGCCCATACCTCCTGACCTCGCGTACCATATATAATATTAAGGCAATACCCAACAAAAGCAAATAGGCATGAAACATCGGCAAAAGGGCTTCATGATGGGTGCCAAGGTTCAAGGCCAATATCACAACCAAAGGTGCTACCATCACGAAAGCAAGCCACAGCGGTCGGCTGCGGTCTTGCAGCATGGCGAGCAAGAGAACTATCGCCAAGGGAAAGGTAGACATGCAATCGAGCATTCCGCCAATATCATAGCACAGCATCTTATCCTCGTTTGAGGTGAGATAAATGCCCGGCATATACCACAAGTGACTCAGAGTCATAGCAGTAAAGAAGACGCCCGTCCACCGCCGCAAGCGTATTGGCGATTTAATGTCTGGGGCAAAGGCATTGCCCCGGCGAAATAACAGATAGCAGCCGGCAACCAAATTCAAGGCCGCCACTATCGCATAAAGCATCATATACGTAATATCTCCCTGAAACTCTTGCTCGTACATTCTTGCCTCGTTTTAATGACTCGTATGATTTTGTTGATTGAACATTTCTGCTGCAAAGTTACGAAATATTATCAAAACTATACCATTATGAGCCAAGTTTTCAACGAGGATGAGCATCAAGGCTTGCATCTAAGCCTTAGCCCCAAATAATGAGGTGACCATAGACGGCCTGTTGGCGACATGGCCCGCCAAGTTTCGCCATTGCTCAACTCCTTAACTGGAATGTCATTTTTTTTCATCTTTCCCCAAAACAGCCCAAATACCCCCCTCAGAGATAAGTGCCACTTATCTCGGAGATAAAAGGCACTTATCTCGGAGATAAGTGGCACTTATCTCTGAGTCCGCTTAGTCCTTATTTTGGGGGTGTAAATTATTTTCTAATTCCCACCTTGCTTGCGGATGTGGCCGTACTTGACCCACATGGAGAGGAAGACAGAATCTTTCGGCATCCTGCATTTACGGTCATTACGGCAAAAGTTTATCCAAGGCCAACTGTCAACTGGTAGAGGAACTTTGCCGTGTTGCCAGGATTAAGAGCGGATTTTACCTCAGATTGGGATGAGATTGCCAGCAGAACTGAGGGGCTTGTGATGCCAAACCTTCATTCCAAGCCAAGCTCCGACACTTCCTCCAAGTACAGCCAAACCTAATAATGTCGTCTCTCTGATACGCCTCTTGGACTTCTTGGCTTTCTTGCGTCCCGTTGGTAGCAAGCAATCTGAGGTTGAGCGCCGCTTGTCGATACCGTACACGAAGAAAGTGACCATGTTTATGACAACGAGACAGATAAGGACAACATGTAGGAGACTCTGTCCTTTCATTTACTATCCAAATTGGTTTTTAGCAGTTTCTTAGCCAAAGGTACATACCAGTTGCGGACTTCATCTGCTGTCGGAGTATGACCTCCTGGAAAATGAAACGACTTGGTGTAATACTTCAAGAAGGTTGGTTCAAAGTGTGCCAACGTGTCCTTTTCACCGAACAATCCCCAAATTCGGTCTTTGAAGTCGGGATTGCAGTGGCTGAATTGAATAGCCTCCATTTCTGCAAACTCTTCAATCAAGGTCTCATCAATGACAAAGTTCTGATTGCCGTCCCTTCGAGGCGATTTGTATTGATGTTCACCAATACGCTGTTTCAGAAACTCCGTCATCTGGAAGTGAGGATTACCGAGCAAAGCAGGAACACCCACGACGGGAGCCACCATCTGAGCATAGAAGGAACCGCAGCTATTGCCAATCAAGAGGTCAGGCTTCTCACTGTCAATCAGTTCACGAATAAAACCGACAGCCTCTTTCGGGTGCATTGGCAAGTCAGGCGTGATAACATCCGCCTCACCCTCGAAAGCCTCTTTCAGTGCAACAGCTGGTACGCACTGGCCACTGGCATAGAAACCATGCAGGAACAGAATCTTCTTCATCCTAATTCATCTTAGTCATGTGATAGCCCATCCTGTTCCGCTCGGCTTTGCCGCTTCGCTCGTCGAAGAACTGCATAGCGGCTCCAAACAAGTAAAGCTGATGCAGACAGGAAACATAAGCATTGAAAGCCTCCTTGGTTCCCGGCTCTATGTTCTGATGACGGAGTGCATTGTAGACACGGGAGGCACATTCTTGCGTCCCTTCGGTAGCAAGCGGCCAAAGGCCGAGCGCACCTACCAGTTTCTCCAACCCAGTATAGTCAACGCCTCTCAGCAACAGCACATCTTCACGGATATATTCATCCATGCTGTCATAGCCTCTCTTGTCTCTCATGTAGGCGTAGATATCTTCAATCTTCGAGTAGATTGTCCATTCCGTATCCCAAAACTTAGCGACGGCCATGCCAATATACATCATCCAACCGAGGGAAGCGGATGGGAAGTCGTTGAACTCCTTGATACCATCGGGAATATAGGCTTTCGCTATCTGTTCCCACTTCTCTTCAACATCGGGACACTCAGGCAGTCGAGCATCAATCTCCTTTATTGACTGAAGGAACTGGTGCAAATCCTGGTGTAGTTCTTGTTCAAACAAGCGGCTTTGTGGGCCGAGCGGCTCTGCAAATTGTTTCATAAGAATCATTCTTCTTTCTATCAGGGGACAAAATTACTCAATTTTCTTTAGAAGAAAGCGGTGAGCACCAGCTTTCATGCCAAAAATAACATACATTCACTTGCAAAATGACAGATTTAAGCCATTTTTTAGTAATTATGCGCCCGATTGGAACGCGGTCAACATGAAGACGGCTCAGACGTAAAACGACTCTGTTCACCGGTGTCAATAGGCATAAACCAGTCCGTATTTCTCGTGCAGTCGGCGGAGGGTGCCGTCTGACTTCATCTGCCGGATGACGTTGTTCACCATCTGCAACAGGTCCTCCTGCCCCTGCCGCATCAGCACGCCAATCTGCCCGTGGGTGAAAGGCTGGTCCAGCAGCGGTGCTGCCAGCCGGGAGTCGGTCTGCACATAATAGGGGGCCTCCGTAATCTCCGTTATCATCACGTCGGCCTGCCCCTCAGCAATGAGCGTGGGGATTTCTTCGTTTTTCGGGTGCACCGTGATGCTGGCGTGCGTCAGATGCTCGTTGGCGAACTTCTCGTTCAGCCCGCCGGGATTGACCATCACCCGCACTTCGGGCTTGTCTATGTCGTCCAGCGACTTGTAGCGGCCGCTCTCCGTCGCCCTGCAGAGTATGGTCTTGCCGTTGGCCAGATAGCCTTCGCTCATCAGCATCGTCTCGCGCCGGGTGTCGGTGATGGTGATGCCGCCGATGGCAAGGTCGAATGTCTGCGGCTCTGCCAGCACATCGGCCGTCAGCGTGGGCCACGAGGTCTTGACAAACTCCACGCCGACGCCCAATTCGCCGGCTATTGCTCTGGCCATCTCGATGCCGAAGCCCCAATAGGTGCCGTCTGGCTCGCAGAACGACAGAGGGCAGTAGTCGCCGGTGGTGCCTACGAGCAGCGTGCCTCGTTCTGTCACCTCAGCTATCTTTCCGGCTGTGGCCGGTTTGCGGTCCTGTTCGGCAGTGCTGTCGCTGTTTGAACAGGCCATCAGACCGCCAGCGCTGCAGAGGGTCAACATGAGGCAAAGCCCCCAAAACTTGATGGTTTCCTTGTTCATAGGTCAGATATGCTTAATTGTGCATTGTCAATTGTCAATTGTCAATTGCTTTCCTCCGGTAAAGATAGGCCACGGCAGCACCCGACAGGTTGTGCCACACGCTGAAGATAGCTCCCGGAATGGTGGCCAGCGGATAGGCTGCAAAATGGATGGTGGCCAGGCTGCTTGCCAGTCCTGAGTTCTGCATGCCCACCTCTATGGATATGGCTCTCTTCTTTGGCTCCGCCAATCGCAGCAGACGCCCTATCAGGTAGCCCAGACTCAGGCCGCAGACGTTGTGTAGCATGACCACGAAGACTATCAGCAGTCCGCCGGCCAGCAGCTTGTCGGCATTGGCAGCGATGATGATGGCCACGATGAAGGCAATGGCCACCGACGAGAAAGCCGGCAGGTAGTCAGTGGCCCGCTCTGTGAACTTGGGCCAGAGCCATTTCACCAGCAATCCTACCACGATGGGCAGTATGACTACGCAGAGTATGCTCATGAACATGCTCACCACATCGACATCGACGCTCTTGCCCGCCAACGCCCATGTCAGCAGCGGGGTCAGCAGCGGTGCCAACAGGGTGGAGACGCCCGTCATGCCGACAGAGAGGGCCAGGTCGCCCTTGGCCAGATAGGTGATGACATTTGATGCGGTGCCGCCTGGACTGCAGCCCACCAGCACCACACCCAGCGCCAGGGCCTCGTCCAGGCGGAACAGCCAGGCCAGGCCCCAGGCCAGCAAGGGCATCACCGTGAACTGTGCCAGACAGCCGATGATGACATCCTTCGGACGACTGAAAACAATTTTGAAATCGCGGAGGTTCAAGGTCAGGCCCATGCCGAACATCACCACGCCCAGCAGATAGCTGATGACTGTGGGGCGCACTTGCGCCAGCAGGTCTGGGAATGCCAGTGCCAGCAATGCCGCTGCAAGCACCAGTATGCCCATATATTCAGAAATGTAGTGACAGAGTTTCTTCATAATTTATCCGTTCATTCCGCTCCGCAGAGTTTCCGCTTCGCTTAATTTGCAGGCAAAATTAGCAAAAACGGTTCTATTCGCAAAATGTTTTGTGATAAATTAGGATTTACCCTCTGTCACTTTCACATTTCTATCGCTTCATGTTCAACGTTTCATGATGTTGACAATTCCGATGATGTCGGCAATCGTTATCTTGCCGTCACCGTTCACGTCGGCAGTCTTCTTGTTGAACTGGTCGGTGGGCTTGCCGCTGATGTGGCTTATGATGGCCTGCATGTCGGTGTGGTCCACGCGCTTGTCCACGTTGGCGTCGCCCAGCAGATACCTGCCCACGAGCCTCACGGGCAGCACGTTGTCCAGCGGGCGCACGTCCTTCAGTGTCTCGCCACCTTGCATGGGCGTGGTGCGCAGGTATAACGTCTGCGCGAGGTCGGGCTGTGGTGCCGTCAGGGTGACAATCTTCACCTTGTTCTGCTTGCCCGTGGCGTCATAGAGGTCAGCGGCGCTGACGGTGGTCTCGGCGAAGGAGACGGCGTTCTCGTCGCCCACCGGCGAGTTGTAGAGGCCCACCTTCACGCTCATGTCCGAGGCCAGCGGCAGCAGCGAGGTGTTGTTCACCTCGGCCACGATGGTGGTCACGCCCGTAGTGGTGTCGGTCTTCTTGCTCAGCACCTTCAGTGCCATGTCCACCTGGCGCACGTCGAGCTGCGTGCCGCTCTGGCTGACGATGCGGCGCGGAGCCTTGGCTGCGGCTCCCCTGCGAGGTGCCTTCAGCGCATTGCTGTTGCCGGCAACGAAGTTGGCCGTCACGTCGTAGCTGACGGTGCCATCGAAGTTGTCAGTGACAGGATAGAGCACCTTCAGATCGGTCTTGCCCATCGGCATCACCCTCACGTCGTATGACGTGGTGTTGCCATTCATGGTCACGTCGATGCGGTCGATAGGCTCAAAGCCCTTGTTCTCCACGGTGATGGTGACGGGCACCTGCTCTGCGCTGTTCACGTCGTAGGGATTGAAACGGGCTGTGTGCTCGATGTCGTTGTTGAAGTCCAAAGTCACCTCACGCACGGAGGCCGCGTCGCTGTAGTTGGCAGCGCTGTAGGCCACCTTCATGTCGAGGCCGTCCAGGTATCCGTCCATCGATGCGAGCACCATTTTCTCGTCGACGCTTGGGATGTCAGCCACTGCAATGGGCGACGAGAAGTATATCTGCTGTTCCTCGCTGCACAGTTTCGACGCATAGATGCGGTTCATGAACTTCACCGTTGCCGTGCCGTCGCCGTTGTCGGTGGTTTCCTGGTCGCTCTGGCTCCACAGCAGTGCCACGCCGCTCAGGTCGCGGGCATTGTCATCTACCACCATGCGGTAGTCGTTCACGATGCGGCCCATCATTCCCACGTTGCCGTTCAGCTTGCCTGTCGGCTCGCCTTTCATGTCCACTGCGGTCAGCCTCATGTCGCGTCCGTTGTCGGTAGTCGCCATATAGGCCACGAGGTTGGTGCCGTCGGTGAAGTGGTAACTCTCGCCTGCGTCGATGGTTTGCTTGGAGTTGGGGTCAATCACCCGCTCCATCTGTACCATATTGGCTTCCACATTGGTGTAGCGCGTCTGCACCTTGTAGTTGTCGAAGATGTCGGCAGACACGTTGAGGTAAACCAGCTTGGTGGGTTCTGTCGGGTTGTTGGCATCCTGCTTCAGGGTCATGGCCACCAGCACTTCGTCCTTACTGCCTGCGGCGTTCTGGATGGTCATCTTATACTCTACAGGCATGTTGCGGCTGTTGATGCGCATGATCTCCACGGGGGCGCTCCACCAGCTGCCGTTAAAGCGCGAGAGCATCAGGCTGCCATCGATGTAGCGCACGCCGTCATCGTTGAACTTGGCCTTGCCCTGCTGCCAGATGACGGCAGCGTGGGTGTCATACATATCCTCCTTCGACACCGCCACGGCGGGCATGACGCAGGCAGCCCCTTCCATGGAGCCTATCGTCTGGGTTTGCCAGTCGCCTCCGTCGGTGCGCCAAGCCAGGTGTATGTCGCTCATCTCACTGACTATTTTCTGCTGGCTGAGTTCGTCTGCCGAAGCCATTATCTCGTCATTGATCTTGCCGTTCAGCTGTTCAAAGGCCACCAGCTCTGTCTTGCCGGCGTGGTCTTCTGCAAAGTCATACATCGGGGCTTCAACGCCCGTGTTCACCAAGTCGCTCTTGTTGCCGCTGGTGAACATCTGCAGGCGGTCGTCGTTGTAGTCGCTGGCGGTCTTCAGGTTGTTGAACAGCAGCGACGTGCCTCCCATCAGATAAGTGGGCTGGGCTATGCCGCTCACATTGTCGAGGAGTTTTGTGCCATCCAGTGCCCGCCGAGTCTTGCGGCTCAGCTTCCTGTAGTTTTGGGGCACGTTATTAGGTCCTGAGAATATGGGCTCTCCGAGCTTGAAGTCTGGATGATAGGGGTTCATTGAGTTGTTTGGATCCCAGAATGTTTTATTGCCTTTCAGGATGGTGAAGTCTGTTGACCCGCCCCAAAAGAAAATATTGTACTTCAGATAGGCCCACAGGTTGAAGTCGAATGAGATTTGGCTTCCGGCGTAGGCCTCCTTTTGGTAGGTCGGGGTGACGGTGCCCGTGCGTATGTCGATTCCGGCACTGCCCGCTACGCCAATGCCAGCCGAGACCACATAGAGATTGAGGCTGGCCTCAACCCAGGCGCCGATGGTGAGATTGAACCGCGTATCGGTAATCATGTCGATGAGCGGTTTCGACGCTACGTTGCCCTGTGCTGCTGCACGGTTGAGGAAGCCCAGCGTAGAGTAAACTCCGCAATCAATCGAAATGCCAAAATGTGCAATCCAAAGACTCCTTTTCACCATGACGTGTGCCGAGGCTTCCATGATGACGCCGCCGTCGTAGAAGTTGACGTCAAGCTTCCCCGTCTTGGGATTGTAGTGCCCTATGCCGGAGAGGTAGCCCTTTAAGCCCACGAAGGCTCCCGTCATTTTCTGCATTTCATGGACTCGCTCTACCGCATCGTTCCTATTGTTGTTCACGGCATTCATACATTCCCTGAACTGGTCATCAAACCATTCGGCATATTCTGCCGCATCCATCAAGTCTGCATACTGGCCGTAAGGAATGAAGTTACCCTCTAAAATGCCACGCACGATGAAGTAGTCGTCCTTGCGCTCGATGTGCAGTTGGAAGGGAAGTGTGGGAGGCGTATTGAAATGGAACTGGCTGAATTTGTCCATCCCATTGCCAATGTTTTTCATGTCGGTACCCTCATCTTCAATCTTGTCGTCCACCTGGGTCAGGTCGTAGCCATCAAGTTCGCCGTCGAATTTGGTTTGCTCCGTGATGGCAAGCATGTCAACGCTGTTGTTGTGGAGCGAGGGCAGTTCCATCAATGTCTCATTGCCGTTTTTCACCAGCATGAGCTTCTCAGTGGCACCTTCGGCAATCTTTTTGCTGAGGTCGAAATCCAGAAGACAGTGGTTGGTGCTGAAGCTGGTGAAGACATCCTTGCCGATGAACCGGGTGTAGGTGGCATCGGGCGTCAGCTGGATGCTTCCATCACTGTTCACCAACTTGATGTCATCCGTATTTTGGATATTGTCAGAGTGCAGGTTGAAGGTCAAACGGGCAAAACTGAAAGGCGCCCGGCTCGATAAGGGGCCAAACCGCTCATCGCTGAAGAGTTTCCTCACGGTCGGGTAGTCGGCGGTATCCGAATACTTCAGCGTGTCGTTCTTTTCTATCGTCAGCAGGTTGGTAGGGGTATTCTGGGCTTTTACGGCTCCTACAAACTGAGAGTAACGGCCGTAGCGGCCTGTGAGCGTCAAGGTCTCCAAGGCGGCATCGGACACCTCCTCGTCATTCTCCTGCAGCACAATGGTATGGCGGCGCACTTTGCCACGGTTCACCCCATAGCTGTAACCATAGTTCCACAGGTTCATCTTGGCGAGCATGGGATGATTGCGTCCGGGGAGATTCACCTCTATGAGTTCGGCATACTGCTTCGGGTCGGTTCCTATTTGGTAGCCCTCATTACTGTAGTCATAGCCTACGGAACCCATGCTGGTGGGGTTGGCCATGTCTTTGTCCACACAGGCATAGTTGAGTGTGGCATTGGTGACGGGCTGTCCCTTGCTGTCCACCAGCGTTATCAAGGTGTTGTTTGAGGTGATGTTATCCCAATTTAATGACACCTGCCGCCAATGTGCGGTAGCGTCTTTATAATTCCAAGTGAGCCGGTTCAGGTAATACATGTCTGCGCTTCCAGATGCTGCCTCACTTTGGGAGTATAATTGCTTGTCTATTTTCAGTTCCGGCGTAATGTTGTAAACTATAGCCTGGAACTCTTCGGGGAAATCGATGCGGGCTTGGAAATCCACGTCGTCCCTCTTGAGGGTGAAGGCATCGGCATCCTCGACATAGATATACCCCATGAGCCGATCCTTGAATGGTATGGTGTAGTCTGTATCGTTGTTGGTATAGGTGAAGACATAGCTCTGGCCCGTATCTCCATAATACATTCCCGTCATTTGCAGCCAGACGGTACGGATGCCCGGCAACGGATGGCTGACGAAGGTGCTCTTGTAGTGCTTGTCGAAGGCGGCGTAATACACATCTATTATATAGGTACGTCCGTCGGCAGGCGGCATGAACGTGAACGTGCCCTTGAAGTTGGTCAGCGTCTGGAGCGCCTCGTCCTCGCCCTGGCGGGTCAGCGTCACCTCGGCACCTTCAAAGATGTTGTCGTAAATGGTGAAGTAAGCCTCCGTCTGGTTGAACACGTCTTGTAGCATTGCGTAATTGTTGGCATCTAATCTGCTGATGAATCCGTTGGTCTTCAGCTTGTTGGTGACCGCTTCGACGGCAGCGCTGTTGTCGAAGGTCAGGTCGCCCGTCACATCCTGGGCGTTCACACGATAGACCATATTGCCCTTAGTACTGATGGGCGAGTAGTTCACGTTGTAGGTCAGGTTGCGCTCCATCACCTCGTCGGGAAGACAGGTGCGCTGCGCCAGGGTGTAAAACGTGAGGTCGTAGCTTTGCGACTTGTCCAGGTTGGGATGCACCTTGATGGTGGCGGTGGTATAGAGCCCGTCAACATCTTCCTGCAGCTCAAGCCATTCGGGCACGTTGTCGCCGTCGGTCTGGTTGTTGTAGGTTGCGCTCATGCCCAGTTCGGGAATCTCGTAGCCCACGCTGAAGCCCCGGGTGGGCAGGTACATCACCTCCGACGTGAGTACGGGGTCAGACTTCATGTGGTAGTGCTCCTTCAAGCGGGTGTAGCCCTGGAACGACATGTATTTCAGGCGGGGTTCCAGCGAGGCCGTCGACACCACCTTTATCCTGTTGCCCGAAGTGTTCTGCATGGTCAGCTGCACCTCGGCCGTGACGATGGGCTGGCCTATCTGGTCGACGGTGGCATCGGGGTGCTCGGTGGTGAAGACAAAGGGCAGGTCGAACAACTTGGATATTCCGCCTGAGCCCTTGGTTGACCAATAATAATTATCAGGCTTGACGGATGAGCTCAACTTGCTGAAATGATAGTGCTCCGTCCATGTGGAGCCGTTGGCATGGGTGTAGTTCACGGTGACGTCGTCATTGACTGCCGTCCACTCCCACGACCGTTGCAGCTGGTCCCAGCCGCTGATTTCAAACTGGAATTTGGGCAATGTTGTTCCGGCCAGATAAGTGTTGGCTGTGTGAATGACCCTGCTCGGCTTCGTCGTCAGGTTATAGGTTCGCTGCGTGCTGACACCGCTGGCCAACGTGGCCGTCAGGATGATGGTGCCGGCATACGTACCTGAATGGAGCGTTGCGTTGCCTATCTCGTTAATATTGATGGAAGCTCCCGGGCCTGCCACATTCTCCACGCTGTAGGTCACCGTGCCGCCGTCGGTGGCATTGGCGGGTACACACGAAATGGCAAGCGGGAATATTCTCTCTTCGATATTGTCGTAAAAATCCTGATACAGTTCGATGTTGCTGCCGTCTGCCGGCAAGTCCACAAAGTCTATCGACGTGGCGGGAATAGCCGTTGCCTGGGTAGGCGACACGGTGACGGTGAAGAAGCCTTCGCTGCCGGGGGCTACCTCGTAGACATGGTGGTCGAGGAAGCCTAAGTCGTCAATGACAGGAACCTCAATGAGCGGTCCGAAGTCCACTTGGACGGTGCTATCCGTCGTGACGGTGGGCGCGGTGGCGTAGCAGGTCACGGTGCCTGTCTGCTCGTCGAAGTCGAAACGTTGCGGTTCGGCGGTCTGGCCGCCATCGAGCGACACGGCGAAGCTGGACATGAAGCCTTCCTGCCGTGCACGCTTGACCAGATGCCAGTTGTCCATCGTGGCGGTGATGACCATGGTCTCGCCGCTCTTGAAGGTGGTCTTGTTGATTCTGACGTTTGAGAACGTAGGCTGGAAATGCTCCGGATAGAGCAACAATCCGAAGTTGAAGTTGTCGTTCAAGTCTGCCCGTGAGAAGAAAAAGGTCTTCAAGGCATCCGGGGCGGGGTTCACCACCTCGAAGGGTCCTACCTCACTGGTTTGATAGTTTACTACTTTTTCTGAGCTCTCGGTACTAAGCCTGTTGTCAACCGTCCTTGCCTCATTGTCGTCATCATGGTAGGAGTACATATACTCATCGTCTTTAGGCTGGTAGATGTACCAAGCCTCATAGCAGACAGAACCTGCGTTGACGGGAGTCAGCACCACCTCGCGGGTCTTCGACATACCGTAGTCGTCGGCATCAAGGGCCAGCCCCGTGTGGTCGGTATAGTGGGCCTTCAGCACCAATCGGCTGTCGGCAGTAATTCTGCATGCGGTGTTTAACCCAAACTTGAATGCCACGTACTCTCCAAAACGGAAAGTATATGTATCCAGAAAACCGTAGGGATATTCACGCAGCAGCTCCAAGTTCGAGGTGTAGGTGCTTTGTTCCGGCTCTTCTGTGGCGATGAAATTGGTGTTGATCACCAGTAGCTGATACCCTGCTTCGGCATAGTTCGTCCGGAGCACGCCAAAGATGGTGGGAATGTTGCCGCTACAAGAATTGTCATAAGCGTCTAAGGCCATTGTGACAGTCTTCGTCGTCTCGCCTGGTTCAAACGTGATGGTGGTTCCATCGTTATCCCAGTGCAGGATGTTGTTCAGCGTGATGCTGGCCTTATGGGTGGCCGAAGCCCCCAGTGGGCGACTGAGGGTGAAGGTCACTTCGGGATAGTTTTCATCGTCGCAGGTCTGAGTACCCGCGTCGATGACATAGATGTTGGGGTCTCGCGGGTCGGCCTGACCACCCGTGAAGGTGATGATGTCTTTACTCTGTGCAGAGACAGGCGAAATCCCCCACCCCACAACATTTATCAACATTAGTGCGAAGAAGCACAGCCACCGGCTGCACTGCCTCGGTGCACGCCCCACAGCAGCGGGCGGCGATAAAAGCTTTCTTTCAGTCATGGTCTCGGTGTTTTTTGGTTTTTTATTTCTTCACATAGTTTCAAATTTCTTTGCAAAGATAGGGAAAACCGCGGAAACACGTACACAAAGGCGCGTGGTATTTCTCAAAAACAGCGAAATACCACGCGCAGAAGGGCTGTTTTTTCAGGCAAATGATATGCCTGATCGTAAACCGTCTGTCGCTTCAGCCATAGTTTGAAGAGAGAGAGTCGCTGAAAGAGATTTCCTGCCCGTCCACATCGATGAGGTCCTTCTTAATCGGGGCTTTCTTGTTACTTTCAACATTTTGCACCTCATAGACGAAACATTCGCGCAGTGTGCCTACCTGGTGTCGTGTTCCGAGTGCATACATTCATCAGGGCTTGCTCCACGTCTCTATCTGGCACTGGTGCTCCTTGGTCTGCTTGTCGTAGCTGATGGCCACGAGGAGCATGTCGCCGCTGTACTCCGACACCTTGGCGTTATACTGGCGCTGGTGTATCTGGTCAATGGCGGTGCCCGTGGTGTCACCATATTTAAGCTCTACGATGATGGCGGGCTTCGCAACGCGCTTGCGGGGGATGAGCACCAGGTCGGCGAAACCTTTTCCCGTCTGGAACTCGCGGTGGAAGATGTAGTCGCCGTGGGCGTAATAGTAGGCGATGGCGAGCACGCAGGCCATGGAGTTTTCGTCGCTGTACTTGATGATGCTGGTGTTCTCCTGGTGCGCTTCGCCCACCATGCGGGCCACCAGCTGTGCATCGCCGCGCAGGGTGGCCTCCAGGAGGCGCTCCGACTCCTGCAGGGCATTGACAATTGAAGTCCAGCGCCCGCTCTTGACGGCGTTCACCAACTCAATGTACACCTCGCGGTTGGGAATGAAGCATTTGCTCCGCTCCCAGTCGTAAGTGAGGTAACCCAGATGTATGAGCACCGTGAGCACGTCGTCGCGGCTGCGAATCTCCGACAGGTCGTTGCGGAATCCCGTTGGGTCTACAAAAGCCTCTCCGCCTGACAGCATCTCGACGATGCTCTCCTTCAGCCCGTCGAAGTTCATCTGTATGTAGCCCGCAATGGCATCGAAGGCGCCCGTGCTGCCCCAGAAGCTGCGACAGCGGCCTATATCCACGGCCTGCATCACGCTGTTGGGGTTGAACATCGACTTCTCCGGCCCTATCTGGTAGCCGTCATACCATTTCTCCAGCTCGTCGAAGTCCATGCCGTGCTTCTCAGCCAGGGCCCTCACCTCGTCCTTGGTGAAGCCGAAGTAGCGCCCCATGCGGCCTGGCTCCACCATGGAGTACTCGCGGAAGTTGTTCATGGCCGACTGCGTGGCGTACTTCTTGATGGGCAGGATGCCGGTCATGTAGACGGCGGCGAAGACGTCCATGCCCGAGGTGCTCTTGAACATGCGGCGCAGCCAGTTCACGTACTCGTCGGTCTGGTTGGGCAGCCGCGGATCCTGGGCACACTCGCGCAGGATGGTGTCCCACTCGTCGATGATGAAGACGAAGGTGTCGCCCTGCTTGTCGTGGATGCGCATGAGCAGCTCCATCAGGTCGTCGTCGTCGCGCAGCGGCACGCCGGGGAACGCCTCGGCCACGTCGGCCCGCAGCTTCCGGTCCATCAGGTCCACCAAGCCGCCCTGCCCTATCCTGCCGGCAAAGCCGGAGAGGTCGAGGTAGATGACGGGGTACTTGTTCAGGTGCTCCTCAAAAGTGGCGTCGCCAGCAATCTCTAAGTCAGCGAAGAGCTTCCGCGAGTCGCACGAGCGGTCGTAGTAGGCTGCCAGCATTTCAGCTGCCAGCGACTTGCCAAAGCGACGGCTGCGCGTCACGCAGGTGAATTTCTGCCTGGTGAAGAGTGTCCTGTTCACCACACCTATAAGGCCGCTCTTGTCGACATACTCGCCGTTGCGGCTCTGTCGGAACCTAGTGTTCCCCTTGTCAATGTATATGCCCATCGTGCGTTGATTTACGATTTACTGATTTTCGATTTTCTATTTGTCACACCGCCTCGGAGGCTGGTCCACAGACGTACGCGATGCAAAAATACGAAAAAATCCGCGAACCGCCAAAGGTTTCGGGGATTTTTTCGAAATCGCCTCCCACCATTAGCACTCATGCGAGCAGGAAAAAGATCAGCACAAAAAAGCCAACCTGCCACAACAAACGATTTTATTCAACTTTAGCAAGCATGGAGAAGATTGGAAAATATTTTACATCCCTAAAATAAGGACTAAGCGGACTCAGAGATAAGTGCCACTTATCTCGGAGATAAGTGCCTTTTATCTCGGAGATAAGTGGCACTTATCTCTGAGGGGGGTATTTGGTAAAAAAAATTGACACTCAGGGTAAGGCGTCAAAGGAGTTGAGCAGTCGGTAATCGTGAATGATTCTTTTTCTCCACGCCAGGCGGCGCGGCGGCAGACAGCCCTTCAGCCTCTCTGCACCGTGCTCCGATAGTCAGCCAGCGACTGGCCGGTGACTTTGAGGAAATGCTTGTGGAAGTTGGAACGGTCGTTGTAGCCGCAGCGGTTGCAGAGCTCGCCCGTGGCGATGGAGGCGTCGGCGGCCAGCAGGCGCTGCGCCTCGCGGATGCGCAGCTCTATGCGCCACGAGCGGAGCGGCTTCTGCAGCACGGTGGCAAAAAAGTCGTTCAGCGCCTGGCGGTCGACGCCCATCTGGCGGGCTATCTCCTCAACCGATATGTCGGGCTCAAGATAGCGGCGGGCGGCCACCCAGTCGTCCACGGCCTGGCGGATGCAGCCGAGGCTGCCGGCATCGGTGGCATCGGGCCCGCACGCGCCGGCGGGCGCTGGCGTCTCGGCGGGCGCAGGCGCTTCGGTCAAGGCTGCCGCCATGACCGAGGGTAGAGCCTGCTCACGCCCGGAAGGCACAAAGCGAGCTTGGGCCTCACCCCGCTCAATCGCAGCCTTGACCACGAAGGCGGCACGCGACATGTAGTTGATGAACCCGATGGCCACATAAGTATAATATACGGCCACGACGAGACCAAAGACCACATCGATGGCCTGGCTCATGAGCAGGATGACGGCCACGGCCAGCACGCCTACGGCCAGAGCGGAGCAGAACAGCCGCCTGACCCACGCCAGACGCGGGGCGAGGTCGTCGGCATAGACCTCCTCGAGATAGGCGATGTTGGAGCGATAGACGGTGATGAAATAGCGAGTGTAGAAGGCCAGCTGCACCAGATAGCACACCACGGCGGCCACCAACAGGGCCCAGCCCCAGCCGGGGGCGACGGAGAAGGCGCTGGCCATGAGGGCGGTGAGGAGGGCGATGGGGATGAGGTTGCGGAACACGAGACGACGCATGGGCGTCTGCGGGGCCACGAAGACGACGCAGGTGAACGTGAAGAGAAGGGCTTGCAGGCTGGCCACCACAAACCAGGCGAACAGGACGGGCACGCCAAACGTCCACCCCATCAGGGCCGACGAGCCGTAGGCTATGCCCAGAACGATGCTGGCCACCGCTGTAAAGAACCTGGCACGGCTGAACGACTGCCAAGCCGCCATGGCGGGAACGCGCAGGAACAACAGCGGAGCGGCCACGCAGAACAGGGCTCCCGCCACGAAGGCACACAACAGACTATACAAATCGGGATTCATCGGCAAGTGCTATTTGGCCGCAAAGATAGTCATTTTCCGCATTACCACCAAAGTTTCTGCCTAAAAAATGAAGACGGGGGCGGTGGTGGTGGCACTTATCTCTGAGGCCCCCTAAACGTGAGTGCCGGAAAGGGCCTTCATTTGTAAAAATTTGAGCACATGAGAAATTTCACTTGGAAAGTTTGGCCGTAAGAAAAACTATTAGTATCTTTGCAGCAAGAATAATACACAATTCATAATTCACAATTCACAAAGCCCTCCCAATGCCTATTTTTCATTTCTCATTTCTCATTTCTCGTTTAGGCCGCAGGCCGCAGAAAATTGAAGACAACCTAAACAACTTGAACAACTATTTCTTTGCTTTTGCAGTAAGTTGTTTTTCGTTGTTTAGGTTGTCTTTTTGTCATATTGCAGTAAGTTGTTTTTCGTTGTTTAGGTTGTCTTTTTGTCATATTGCAGCCATAGCTTTGTTGCTGCTGCCTTGCATGGCAATGGCCGACATAAAGGGCGACCAACTGCTGGAGCAGGCCGACAGTCTCTATGGCGTGCAGCAATACCGCGAGGCCCTGCAGGCCGCTACTGAGGCGCTGCCGCTCACCAAGGGCACTGACAGCGAGTCCGACTGCCTCAACCTGCTTGCCATCATCAATATCCGCCTGTCAGACTATCAGGCCGCCGCACGCTTTGCCAAGGAATGTTATGCCATAGACGAGCGCAGCGGCGACCCCGACATCATGTCCTCCACCCTCAACACCCTTGCAGCCATCTATCTCGGAGCCAACCAGCCCAAGGAGGCCGAGCAGTTTGTGCTCAAAGGCATCGCCCTGGCAGAGCAGGCTGACAACCCCGGCCGCATGGCAGTGCTGCAGGCCATGGCCTCGGAGGTGTACCACGCCCAGGGCGACGACGAGAAGGCGCTGCCCTATATAGAGCGGGCCTACGAGATAGACAAGCAGCTGGGCCAGGAGCCCCGCGCCATGGTGCGCCTCGCACAGAAGGCCAGCGTCCTCATAGGCATGCACCGATATCAAGAGGCAGAGGCCACCCTGCGCCAGGTCATCCCATTCCTCCGGCAGACACCCGACCGCCACTCACTCGGCATCGCTCTCAACAAGATGGGCATGGCCATACTCTCGCAGGACCGCGAGAAGGAGGCAGCCGTCTGTTATCGCGAAGCAGCAGCCATCTTCCAGCAAATGGGCGACCCCTACAACGAGGTGCAGGCCCAGCGAGGGCTCTATGAGTGTCTTTGGAAAGACCAGCCCGACCAGGCACGCAGATCACTCAAGCGGTTTGAGGTGCTCAAGGACTCGCTCTATAACAACATGTCGGCAGAGGCGCTGGCCAAGTACGACGCCGAGTTTGGCAACGACTGGCTGCAGATAGAGAACCACGAGCAGCGCCAGGCCAAGCAGTGGGCCATCGTCGCGGCCATCGTCGTCGGCATCGTGGCCGCCGGCATGTGGTGGCTTGCGCGCCGCCGCCGTCAGCGCCAGGCACGCATCAACGCCGAGTTGAGCCGCCACATCAGCGAGCTGAACAAGAAGTACAACCAGCTCAGCGAGCACTACGACCACGCCATCAGCAGCTCGCCACAACGAAGTGACAGCGCCGAGCTGACAGCCAGCGACCGCGACTTCCTGGAGCGCCTGGTGGAAACCGTCAACGAGCTCATACGCCAAGGGCAGCCCGACGCCAGCCGCGTGGCCGAGCGGATGGGCATAAGCCTCTATCAGCTGCGCCAGCGGCTGGACAGCGTGGTCGGCGAGAAGCCTCAGGACTTTATTGCCACCATCCGCATGCGGCGGGCCCGCCATCTGCTGGACGCCCACCCCGAACTGAATATCTCAGAAATTGCCACGCTCTGTGCCTATAACGACACGCCCAACTTCACGCGTGCCTTCAAGAAAACCTTCGGCATCACCCCCACACAGTATCTCGACCGCAGGAAAGAGGGGGATTAAGTGATAAAATTTAAAAAATAAAAAAATAAAAAAATAAAAAATGAATAAAAGTATATAATTATACTGCAATTTCACCTGCAAGCCCCCCGAAACGCACCGTTTCGGGGGCTTTTTTGTGTCATTTTGCACGAAATGATAAGAATATTTGACGAAATGATAACGCAAAAAGTGCCATTTCTTCGTAACTTTGCCACAACTATTCTCTGTATGTAACACCCGTTAACCCAGACATGGCAAAAACCAACTATCAGGAGGTGGCTACCACCTACGCCCGCAACTATCTTGAAAAACTGCTCAAGGAGGAAGATTGGCCGAGCGCAAGCAATGTGAAGAACCATTTAAACAAACATAGCTATGAGAACAACAACGACACCCCGTCATCCCCTCAGGCTGCTCATTAGCATCATGCTGCTAACGACTGCCTCGCTCAAAGCAGAGGTCGTGATTCCCACTCCTGTCGATGGTGTGCTGACCATCGAGGTATCTGTTCCCGGCGAATTAGCCGCCGAATATCCTGTAGCCGACGTCCAGGCCACGGGAGCCACCACGCTGAAGGTCATAGGCCCGCTAAACGACAGCGACTTCTCCTATCTGAAAAATGTGCTCAGCACCACGCTGACCGCCCTCGACATCTCCGAGGCGCTTTTCAGCACCCTCCCGTCAGAAGCCTTCCGCAACAAGACGACGCTGACGGCCATTGCCCTGCCCGACGGCCTGGCCAGCATCAGTACCAGAGCTTTCTCCGGCTGCTCGTCGCTGGCGTCCATCAACTTGCCTTCGGCTTTGGTCAACATCAACAATTCTGCGTTCTATGAGTGCTCGTCGCTGGAAGCCGTCCACCTGCCCTCAAAGGTGCTCACCATCGGCAGTAGTGCCTTCCAGAGATGTTCATCGCTGGGCACCGTCACGCTGCCCGACGGTCTGACCACCATCAGTTCTTCCATTTTCGAGGGCTGCATAGCATTGACCAATATTAACCTTCCTGAAAGCTTGACCAGCATCGGCGGTTATGCTTTCAGCGGCTGTTCCAGTTTGGCGTCTGTCAACTTTCCCGACAATTTAACCTCCATTGGCAGCTATACCTTTTATGGCTGCTCGTCATTGTCCACCATCGACCTGCCATCGACGTTGACCAGCATTGGCAGTTCTGCTTTCAGAAACTGCTCGATGCTGTCGGACATCAAGTTGCCCGACCATATTACCTCCATTAGCAGTTATACTTTTAGTGGCTGCTCGTCGCTGGCCACAATCCGCCTGCCGAAAGATCTGACCAGCATCGGCAGTGAAGCCTTCCGCGATTGTTCCAGTTTGGCGTCTATCAGCTTGCCCGACCATCTGACCACCATCAGTGGCAGTACTTTTGATGGCTGCTCGTCATTGTCCACCATCGACCTGCCATCGACGTTGACCAGCATTGGCAGTTATGCTTTTAGGAACTGCTCGATGCTGTCGGCCATCACGCTGCCATCGACGTTGACCAGCATCAGTAGCTATACTTTTGATGGCTGCTCGTCATTGTCCACCCTCGACCTGCCGTCGGCGTTGACCAGCATTGGCAGTTCTGCTTTCAGAAACTGCTCATCGTTGACGGGGCCGCTGACCATTGATGTGGATGGTGAACTGACTGTTGGCAGCAATGCCTTTAATGGCTGCTCGTCGCTCACTTCCATCGTCATCAATGCCGGCGGTGACGTGACGCTGAACAATTTCACCAGCTGTCCTGCCCTGGAATCCTTTGAACTGCACACCCCGGGCAAGCTCACCGCTACCGCGAGTTCGCTGTTCAGCGGAGGCGGCACTGACGGCAGCGCGCTGGCTTCGCTCACTACGGTGGTGCTCGACGCCAGGGGTGAGGGCAGCAAGATGAACACAAAGTTCTATCGTTGCAAGCAGCTCACCAGCGTCACCCTGCCATCCCGGTTGACAGCCTTGTACAATTACTTTTTCCAGGACTGCTCCGCCCTCACCACCATAGACATCCCCTCGACGATTGCCACCATCGGCAATAACGCTTTTGAAGGGTGCACGGCCTTGGAGGCTGTTGACCTTAGTCATACCCAGATAACGGCGCTGCCCAACAGTCTCTTTTCCGGTTGCTCATCGCTGACCAGCATACTGCTGCCCGATGGCATTACTTCGGTGGGGCAATCAGTGTTTTACAAGTGCTCCAGCTTAGAGAGCCTTGACCTGAGTCAGATACCGATAACCGACATTCCCAATGGTTTCTGCCAAGACTGTACTTCGCTGACCAGCGTGCTGCTGCCTGACGGCATCACCAGCATCGGAAACTCTGCTTTCTATAACTGTGGACTCACCTCTTTTAATTTAACCAGCAACGGGGCACTGACCATCGGGAGCGATGCCTTCAACAACAGCAAGCAGCTGGCCGACGTCAGCCTCGTCGCCGCTGGTGCAATGAGCATCGGGAGCGGTGCTTTCAGCTACTGCCATAACCTGCGCAACATTCGTTTTGAAGCAGGTGAGGACATCGCCGTCAGCGGCTACCCCGGCTCGGTCATCTCTGACTGTAGCAGTCTGGAGGTTTTCGAAGTGAGCACCCCCGGCAAGTTTGATGTTTACAACAATATGTTTTATATGTACCCCACCAACTCGCTGCGCCGCATCTGGCTCGATGCCCGTGGCGCTGGCAGCACCATTGGCGAATCTGCCTTTAATGGGTGCACCCAGTTGGTGGAGCTGCTGCTTCCCGCTGGCCTGACCTCGATAGGCCGCTATGCTTTCCACAACTGCACCAGTCTGCCTGCCATCAGCCTGCCCGCCACCACTACGATTGCCGGCGACGGCTATGGGATGTTTGAGAACTGCTCGTCGCTCCAAAGCATCGACCTCAGTGAGACGCAGATTACCGCCGTGGGCAATTACGCTTTCTCTGGCTGCTCAAAGCTGGCCAGCGTGCAGCTGCCCAGCTGCTTTACGACCATCAGCGACGGCATGTTCAACGGCTGCAGCCTGCTGACCACCATCAACCTGCCCGACGGCCTGACCAGCATTGGGCAGCAAGCCTTCCGCGACTGTTCCAGTCTTCCGCAGGTCAACGTGCCTGCCAGTGTCAGCACCATGGGCGAACAGGTGTTCCAGAACTGCTCATCGCTCACCTCGGCCACTGTGCAGGCCGGTGTCGCCACGCTGCCCCGCTACACGTTTGACGGCTGCTCATCGCTGCGGACGGCCAGTCTGACTGGCAACATCACGACCATCGGCGAGCGGGCGTTCAATGGCTGCGCCAAGCTCACCGACCTGACGCTGCCGCCGACCCTGACCACCCTCGGCCAATACACATTCTACAACTGCTCGTCGCTCGCCACGCTCTCGCTGCCGTCGTCGCTCACCACCTTTGGCGACGGCGTGTTCGAAGGCTGCTCCAGTCTTCTTTCGCTTACAATTCCCGAAGGTGTCAGCTATCTGCCATCGCAGCTCCTCTACAATTGCACGGGCTTGCAGTCGCTCTACCTGCCCTCGACCATCACAGAGATTAACTACTCGGCCCTCTACAACCTGAACAGCCTCATCGACCTGCACGTTCTGGCCGCCACGCCGCCATCATTCAGCTACTTCAGCCGTGCCGACCAGGTGACGCTCTTCGTGCCGGAGGCCAGCATTGCTGACTATCAGGCGGCAGACTGCTGGAAGGACTTCTACCGCATCTATGCCGAGCTGACCGACCTGGCCACCCTCGACGACGGTGAGTTTGCCCTGCTGCAGGCCATCTACCAGAAGGCCAACGGCGCCAGCTGGCTGCGCCCCTGGACGCTCGGTGCCACCAAGGCCGAGACAGCCATGCCAGAGGGTGTGAAGGTGAGCGACGGCCACGTGGTGCAGCTGGCCATCGTGGGCAATGGGCTTCGCGGCGAACTGCCCCAGGAGCTGTTGCAGTTCCCCCAGGCATGGTATGTCAACGTGAGCCACAACAACCTGACCAGCGACATGGGTGCGTTCTTCGACGCAATGACACCCAACAGCGCATTGACACACTTGGACCTCTCATACAACCAACTTAGAGGTAACATCGGCCGAATGGGCAACGGCGACCCCGAAGGCAGTCTGCCCGACGAGAAACTGCCCGCACTCATCTCGCTGGACTTGAGCCACAACCAGATTAGCGACGTGCGCCCCGTGCTGCCTGCACACATCAGCCGTCTTGACCTCTCCGGCCAAGCCGTGAACTCAGGAGAGAAGACCTACAGCTTCAGTGAGTTCGCCGACAACGACGTGACCAACTTCTTCCCCAGCATCCTCTCCTACCGGCACAGCACCTACCGTGACTATGGCAACAGCCTGTTCATGCTCTGGGCCTCTGATGTCGAAGAGCCGTGGGCCATCCGCATTGACAAACACTCCACCGGCCCCAGTTCCAGCATTTTCAGCTATAGCGGTTCCGGCTGGAACTTCCTGCCCAGCGGCAGCACCATATACCTGAGCAATTTAGTCGACAATGAAGCCGAGCGCATCCGCATCCCCATCATCTTCGATTTCCCGTCGGGCGACATCAACTATAACTTCGACCTGGACATCGGCGACCTGCAGACGCTCATCAACTTCGCCCTGAAGCCTGAGTCTTTCGCACGCTACTCGCCCTTCAACTGGGCAGCGGCCAACACCATCGCCGCCACTGGCGAAGCCCCCGAGGTCATCAACGTGCAGGACGTGGTGGGCGAAGTGAACCTGCTGCTGGAGCAGGACTATGACCCCAGCCTGGCAAGAAGGCACAGGGTCAACAGGACATACGGTTCAGCCGAGCCTTGCCAGGCCACCATCGCCATTGAGGGCAATCAGCTGGTGCTCAACAGCGAGCAGCCCGTGGCAGCCCTCGACCTCACCATCGATGGCGGCAGTGTGACGTGGAGCAGCAACCTGAACCTCTTCTCCCGTAAGAGCCGTGGCAGCCGCACCATCATCTACTCGCTGATGGACAGTGTGCTGCCCGCCGGGCGCACCGTTCTGGGCACCGTGGGCGACTATGCCGCAGTGCGGGCCGCCCAACTGGCCAATGCCGAGGGTGCCCTCATAGCCACCGCCATTGCCGTGGACGGAAAGACCACGGGCATCGTTTCAATGGAAAATGGAAAATGGAAAATTGAAGATGAGGGCATCTATGACCTTCAGGGCCGTCGCATCGACGGGAACCTGAGAAAGGGCATCTACCTCATTAACGGAAAGAAAGTAATCGTTGAAAAATAAAAGCGCACAAGAAATATGAAGAAGTCACTTTTTAACCTGTTGCTCTTCTGCCTCCTCGGTGTCATCGCCGCAGGTGCACAGGGCGTCAACACGCTGAAGGCCGGCGACATCAGTTGCATGAAGAGCGTGTCCGTCGATATGCCCTTCTTCCTGGAGAACACCAACCCCAAAGTAGTGGCCCTCCAGTTTGAGGTCACCGTCCCGCAAGGTGTCAGCATCAGCACCACCACAGCCACGGCAAAGCCGGAACTGACCCGCACAGCCGACCACCAGATACAGGTGGCCTCGCTGGGCAGCCAGCGTTACCGCGTGATGATGCTCACCCCCACCAACACCCCCCTGCGTGCCAACAAGGGCAAGGTGCTGTCGCTGCGCACATCCGTGTCGTCCACAGCCCCCTTGCAGGAGGGCGAGACCTATCCCGTCACCATCAACAATGTGGTCATCGTCGACTCCTTGGGCAACGATGTCGCCACTGGCCAGGAGGACGGCAGCCTGACGCTGGAGCCGTGCCCCGACTTCACCGTCGGCGACATCAGCATCACCTCCGGCGACGTGTCGCCTGAAGGCACCGTTTCGTTAGAGTGGACTATTAATAATATAGGTACACGCGACAGCCAGGGCGGCTGGAGCGAACAGATTACCTTCGTCAGCGACGTCACCGGCGAGACCCTGCCCCTCACCACTATGCACTACACCGACCCGCTGGCCGCAGGGCAGTCAGTGAGCCGCTCGGCCAATGTGGCCGTCCCCCGCATCGTCGGCATCGACGGGCAGTTCCACGTACAAATCAAGGTGGTGCCCAACAGCGATTCGGGCGAGAGCTTAGAGTATCAGGCCAACAACACCAGTCTGAGCAGCACCGCCTACACCATGCTCAAGAAACTCTACCTCACCATCTGGCGCGATGAGCAGATAGAAGAAGACCCACACCTGAGCAGTTTCGCCGCTACCCTTGAACGCTCCGGCAGCCGCAGCAGCGCCCAGACCTTCACCCTGCAGAAGACGGCTGGCGACGGCCGACTGGTGAACCCCACGAGCATCACCTTTGAGAAATATTCCCCCACGGCCAGATTCTCAATGGGCATGGTCAACGACGACCAGCTCAACGGCGACATTGTCACCTTCAGTTACAATGTGCCCGCAGCTCATGGCTACGACGCTGTGTCGGCCACGGTGCAGATGATTGACGACGAGGTGCCCACCATCACCCTCACATCGGCCCTTACAGAGCTCAACGAGGGCGAGGGCATTGGCTTTGACCTCACCCTGCAGCGGGCCAGCGACGAGCCACTCGTCGTCAAACTGGCATGCTCCAGGCCGGAGCGCTTCCCCAACATGCCCGCATCAATAACGTTCCAGCCCGGTGAAACAGAGGCCCACTTCGCTTTTGCGGGCACCGACGACGACATCATCGACCTTGAGGAAGTGGTCACCTTCACCGCATCGGCACCCCGCTACAAGCAGGGACAGTATGACCTCACCGTCTTTGACAACGACATGCCCCATCTGACGATGACCCTCTCGAAGAACAGCGTCTATGAGGACGAGGGCAGCAAGGCCATACTCTGCACCATAGAGCGCAGCGGAAACGTGAAGCCTGAAATGACCCTGCGCATCTACGACTCGCCCCAAGGGCAGCTGCGCTACCCCGCCATCGTCGTACTGAAGAAGGGTCAGACGACGGCAGAGTTCTACATCGGCGTGAACGATGATGCCGAGCAGCAGGGCGAGCGCGACGTCGTATTCGGCGCTGCCGTCTATGTGAACAGCTGCGGCTGCACGGCCAATGTGTGGCAGGGCGGACTGGTGAGCACCGACATCCACATCACCGACAACGACACCCCCCACTTCTACCTCACTTCCACCAACAGCAACATGCTGGAGGGTTCTGCGGAGAACCAGTTCGTGGTGAGCCGAAACAACACCGGCGAGGCTGTGGATGCCTACATCACCAGCAACCACCCGGAGCTGGTGGTGCTGCCCGACCATGTGACCATTCCCGCCGGTGAGCGCTCGGCCACCTTCAACGTGGCGGTGAACACCAACGAGACGTCGGACGACTCGAAGCGCATCACTCTCTATGCCCGAGGAGCGGCGGAGAGCGGCTATGGCGAGGGCACCTGCTATGTGAGGGTGACCGACCAGACGCTGCCCGACCTGGAGATAGACCAGCTGTTTATTGGCGATGGCATAGCCGCAGGCGAAGACATCGGACTTACATTCGATGTCAAGAACACTGGCTATGCCGATGCCGGGTCGTTCAGCGTGCTGTTCAACTATGGCAACACTTCTCATGTGCATTATTATGAGCTGGAGGCACCCTTGGCTCCCGGCCACACCCTCCACTGCATGGCCTTCGTTCCCAGCTTGGAGGTGGCGGGGACATACACCATGAAAGCCACCATAGACTGCTACAACAAAATCCACGAGATTGACAGCCAGAACAACATCGGCACGACCGACTTTGTGGTCAATCCGCTCTTCACGGCTACGGCAGCGGTGGACAAGCACATCTACACCAACACGGAAACAGTCCACATCAGCGGCAAGGCCACGGGGCTGCACCCCAACAACGCCGACCTTGACGTGTATGTCATCAATGGCGGCATGCGCTTCGTGGTAGAGACCCAGACCGACGAGGAGGGCAACTACACCGCCGAGTGGACCCCCGAGGGCAATCTGGCGGGGCACTTCATCGTAGGGGCCTGCACACGAGGCGAGGGGCTGAAGCGAGAGATGGACGCTTTCGACATGTACGGCATGCGCCGCTACGACACGGGCTTCATCCTCAGCGAGTTCGAGGTGGGCGAATCGAAAGACGGCTACTTCGACATCATCAACCACGGAACGATGGTGCTGACCGACATCAGCGTCACTGCAACCGACATGCCCGCCAATGCCACCATCACTATAGACCCCGTGAAACGGCTGCGGGCTGGCAACCATGCCCGAGTGTTCTTCCACCTGACGGGTATCGAGACAAGCCCCTTGGCCAACGAATGGCAGACCACCACGCTCCGTCTGCAGAGCAAGGAGGGGGCCGTCTATGAGCAGAAAATCTACTTCTACGTACACTCACCGCTGCCAGTGCTGAAGTCTGACATCGCCACCATCAACACCACGATGACACCGGGCAAGACCCGCGACTACCCCATCACCCTGCGCAACGAAGGCCGAAGGGAGACCGGGACCATCACAGTTGACCTGGCCAGTCTTGACTGGCTGCGCCTGGCCACGCCAGTGAAGATGCCCTCGCTGAAGCAAGGCGAGGAGGCCACCGTGGTGCTGCAGCTGTCGCCGTCGCTGACCATGCCGCTGAACAGCATCACCACAGGCCAGATAGCCATCAACTACGACGACAACCAGCGGGGCATCACCATCCCGTTCCGCATAGAGACGGTGTCGGAAGAGACCGGCACACTCGTCGTCGATGTCTGGGATGAGTTTACGATGAACACCGAGTCGGCAGACCCGCCCCATGTGGAGGGTGCCACCGTCAGCGTGCTGCACCCCGTGACGCAGAAGCTGCTGCGACAGGCGGTGACGGGAGCCGACGGACTGGCCACCTTCACCATGCTCAACGCCGGCAACTACCTGGTCACCGTGACCCACCCCAAGCACGATTCGTGGAAGCAGACGGTCATGGTGGACCCTGCAAAGACCACCACCCAGCGGGCCTTCATCCCCTATAGCGCCATCACCGTTGAGATGCACTACGAGAAGACCGAGATTGAGGACGAGTACAACATCGTGACCACGGTGACCTACGAGACCAATGTGCCCAAGCCCGTGGTGCTGCTTGATGCGCCCGACAAGATTATCCTCGACGAGATAGAGACACCCTACCTCTACTATGCCCACCTGACCAACGTGGGTCTCATCACGGCCTTCGACGCCTCCTACCACATCCCCAGCGAGGTGAACGGCTACCGCTTCACGCCGCTCATCGACAGTCCGAAGGACATCCTGCCCCAGCAGACCATCAGCATCCCCGTGGAGATTACCAAGATAGAAGAGTCGGAAGAGGAGGAGAGCAGCGGTGCACGCACCGTCGGCCCCAACTATCTGCCCCGGCTCGGCAGTCTGGCATCAGCCCCGAAGCGTGACCCCGGCGCCGCCATTGCCTGCGGCATAGGGCAGATGGCCCAGTTCTTCTCAAGTTGCGGCACGGGTGGCGACGGCGCCGGCCGCATTGAGGAGCATGTGTCTAAGATTATGCAGCTCTCCGAAGCCTGCGGCGGTGGCCCGATGGACATTGGCGGCGGTGGCGGCGGTGGCACCGGGGCCTTGCCCGGCGGCCCCGGCGGCAGCAGCCCCGGTGGCGGCGGCGGTTCTTACACCAACACAGAGAGCGGCCCCACGGTGGTGGCTTGCGACCCGTGGCTGCGTGACAACGGCAAAGATGCCATCAAGGACCTGCTGGGTGGAGGTTGTCCGCCACTGGGCTGGGCACTGTCCGGTGCCGACGTTGGTGGTGGCGACCCCACGCCCCTGATCAATTGGGGTGTCGGCACTGGCATAAAGAAAGGTGCCGGAAAGCTTCTGCCCGAGATGAAAGACTATATTGATAAAGCCTACGACTTAGGCGAGCATGCCAGTCACTTGTTTGGCGACAGCCGACGGGCCAGCGGTGGGGATGACGACGACGAGGCTGACGACACCGACCGCAAGTCAGGGCCAAGGAAGAATCCCTCTGCCGCCGTCAATCCCTCATCATCGTTCTCGGTGATGCCCCCGGCACGCTTCGTGTGGAAAGGCGACGACGGCAGTGAGGAGGAGGGCTATTTCGACGAAATGGTGGAGCACTACAATGCGAAGATGAAGCAGCTATGGCTGCTGCTGGAGCAGTGGCGCCAGCGCACCCACCAGACGGAGACCTTCGACGAGCCGCTCTTCTTCAGCAACCACCTCTTCTCTGAGGAGAAGCCCGCCGACATCGGAGACGTGGCGCATCCCGCTTCGCTCCCCTCGCCTGTCAAAGCATGGAGAGACAACACCGCACTGGGCAAATACGTCATCTACCACAGCCTGCTGCTGCTCCACGAGGGCTATGGCGACTGGGGATTCCTCTACATGGATGCTGACCAGATGCAGGCCGTGAGCGACAGCATCGACGTGGTGCTGGCCGACGAGACCCTCGACCTGAGCAACATCACAGACCGTAACAAAGCCATCCAGAAAGTGATGTTTGCCTTCCCCACGGCATTGCAGACACCACAGACCGTCAACCCGGAGACAGGGTTCTACCTCTCGCCGGCAAAACTCACGGCAACGCGCATCCTCAACACCATACGCAAGATACGCGGCGAGACGCTCGACGAAAAGGCAGCAGCCAACTGCATGAACACCGACAAGATAGCCACGCTGTCAGAAATGGTGAAGAAAGCCATTATGGAGGTGAACCGTGCCGGCTTCGACGACGAGATGCAGCTGATTGACGCTGAGAACCAGAAGCTGGCCGACTACCTGCAGCAGCCCCGCAGCTCGGTATGCGCATCGGTGAAGCTGCAGATTGAGCAGAAGATGACGATGACCCGCGAGGCCGTGCGCGGCACACTGACCGTGGTGAACGGCAGCGAGTATGAGGACATGGGCGACGTGAAGCTGAACCTCGTGGTGACCGACGAGGACGGCAACGTGGCCGACAGCCACATCATGGAAATCACCACCGAGAGCCTTTCGGGCTTCACCGGCGAGAACGACTTCCAGAGCGGCTGGACGCTGGCCCCCAAGGCGAAGGGCGTGGCCAAGATTCTCTTCATACCCACACGCTATGCCGCCCCTGACAAGCCCGTGCTCTACACCTTTGCAGGGTCCATCTCGTTCACCGACCCCTTCACAGGCCAGCCCATGACACGCGCCCTGGAGCCGGAGCGCCTGACGGTGAACCCCTCGCCAGTGCTCGACCTGACCTACCTGATGGAGCGCGACGTCTGGGGCGACGACGCCCTGACCAAGGAGGTGGAGCCTGTGGTGCCTGCCCAGTTCACGCTCATCATCCACAACAAGGGCAAGGGCGACGCTACCAAGGTGAAGATGCTGACCAACCAGCCCGAGATTGTGGACAACGAGAAGGGCCTCCTCATTGACATCCAGATAGAGTCGGCCCAGCTGAACGGCGGCGAGAAGACGCTGGCCCTGGGCCAGAGCGTGGCCACCGACTTCGGCACCATCCCCGCAGGCAAGTCGGCACTGGCCCAGTGGTGGCTCACGTCATCGCTCACAGGACACTTCACCGAATACGACGTCAAGGCGACCCACGTCACCTCTTACGACAACCCCGACCTGACGCTGCTCGACCAGGTGACCATCCACGAGATGATTCACCAAATCACACTGCCTGACGCCCCTGACACCAGCGACGGCACCACAGCGCCTGAGAACGCCGCCTTCCTCGTCAACGACAAGGAGGACTACCACGACGCGCCCGACCAGCTCTACACCACCGGCGGAGAGACAAAGCCCGTCTGCGAGGCCACCGACATACGCTGGCAGAAGGCAAGCGACACACGCTACCTGCTGCACGTGATGCCGAAGACCGCCGGATGGTGCTACGGCAACACCTCCGACCCCACCGGCGGACTGCAGCGCATCACGGGCGTCAGGCGCAGCAGCACCGACGCGCTGCTGCCCACAGGCAACTTCTGGCAGACCGACCGTACCCTGGTGGACAAGATGGAACCGCTCTACGAGAACCTCATACACTTTGCCGACGAGATGCCGCTCACGGGCGAGACCTACATCATTGACTTCGAGCCGGTGCCGGTGGAGCCGCTCCGGCTGACAGCCTTCACCGGCATACCCGCCAGCGAGGTGTTCACACGCACGCCGGTAGGCAAGGTGACCGTCACCTTCGACAGGCCCATCAACGAAGAGACCTTCACGCCCGCCGACCTCACGCTGACACGCGCCGGAGAGCCAATGGACGTGAGCGCACTGACCATCACCAAGGAGGGCGAAAAGAAGTTCAGCTTCGACCTCACCACCCTCACCGCCCTCGACGGCTACTACCTGCTCACCGTGCAGATGGCAGGCATCACCGACGCCAGCGGCACGCCGGGGGCCGACGGACGGCAGGCTGGCTGGACGCAGGTGGCCGACGGCAAGGCCAACCTGCTCATGGTGGTGGAGCCGGAGGGGGCCGGCACCGTCACCCCCGGCAACTCGCGCCACGACTTCTTCGGCCAGGTGGCACTGACGGCAACGCCTGCCACCGGCTACTCCTTCAGCGGATGGAAGGAGGCCGACAAGCTGCTCTCCACCCAGCCCCACTACACCTACACCATGTTCGGCGAAAAGACCGTGAGGGCCGTCTTCACGCCCCAGCAGTTCCTGCAGAACGTTGACTGGAACCCCGTCAGGGGCACCGTCAAGGGCGGCGGCAGCGGCTACTACGACTACGGCACCGAGGTGACCTGGACAGCCCAGCCCGCCGAGGGCTACTACTTCAAGGGATGGGCTGAAGGCTCCATGCACGCCGAGGTCAGCCACACCGACCCCACCATCACCTTCACCGTCAGCCAGCAGGGCTGCTACTTCGCCGTCTTCGAGCCGGTGGAGTACGTCGATGTCTGCCTGAACGAGGACAATGCCGACAACACCTCCGTCTTCGACCAGCCGCACGGCAAGCACTTCAGGGTGACCACCGACCGCGTGCTCAAGTCGTGGCAGTGGAACCCCGTCTGCTTCCCCTTCGCCATCTCTGAGCAGCAGGTCAACAAGCTGTGGGGCTACGCCACCATGATTCTGCAGCTGAAGGAGGCCGACGGAGAGACCGTCACCCTCGACTACGTCACCGACATGAAGGCGGGCGTGCCCTACCTGGTCAGGCCGGAGCGCGACGTCAGCATAGCCAGACTGGAGTTCAACGGCGACAACATCGCCATCCGCGACACACCAGCTGCCGTGCAGAGCAACGGCATACAGTTCGTGGGCACCTACACACCCCGGCCGTGGAACCTCGCACGCACCGACGGCGCCGAGGAGTGGTACTACGGCGTCACCACCAACAAGCTCTACAAGGCAAAGGCTGCCACAGCACCGCTCAAGGGACTCAGGGCCTACTTCGTCCTGCCCGCCGCCGTCAGCAGCGCACGCCTGGTGATAGCGGGCGGACTGGCCACGGGCATAGCAGAGACGGAGCACGAGCAGAACCTCTTCGCACCGCCACACATCTACAACCTGCAGGGCCAGCGCATGGACGGCAGCCCAGAGAGCCTGCCCAAGGGCCTCTACATTGTCAACGGTAAAAAACAATACATAAGAAAATGAAGAAAAAGAACTATATCAGCCCCGCTGTGGCCCACCACCAGCTCTGCCAGCCCCTGATGGTGAAGACCGGCAGCCACACAGAAGACATAAAGAAGGGTCAGGAGGAAGAGGGCGAAGACCCAAACGGCACTCGACTGTACCGATGGCGTAACTTCGACGAAGAAGAAGAGGAAAACGAATGGTGAACATCCGCCCCCTACTCCACCCTCTTTAAAGGGGCCAATTGTCAATTGCCCCTTTACCCCCCCTTAGAGATAAGTGCCACTTATCTCGGAGATAAGTGCCTTTTATCTCTGAGATAAGTGGCACTTATCTCTGAGACCCCTCCGGGCCATTGTTTCAAGTGCCCCGTCGGGAGGTCTATCCACCCTTGGGGAAAATTGAGTCTTTCATCGGTCAAATCTTAAAAAAAATTTGGAGGCTTAACTTTTTTTTATTATATTTGCACCATCTTTCACTAATTACTACTCTAAAACACTATAACAACTATGAAAAAAACGCTTAACTATGACCGGCCACACTGGGCAATGACCCTGTTGGTCACACTCTTTGCCACTCTGCTGGGCGCCTGGGCCTTGCCCGCCGCCGCAAGCGACAAAGAGGTTATTGAGGGAGAGGAGGGCGAACAGACGCTCAACGTCTACCTCAACAAGAATGGCTACGACGAGAAAGGCGGCTACTGCTATTTCTCGTTCAGCTCTAACATAGAGAATGCCATCGTGTATTACAGCATCGACGGCGGAGAGCAGCGCGCCTACCTGACGGAAGAGGGCAGCGTCAAAGTGCCGGAGAAAGGGCCTCGACGCCTCACGATGCCCGACAATTTCCGAGTCGTCAGAAGAGACAAGGAGGGTGACAAAGAGCCTGTCAGCCCTGACTGCGGCACTCTGACCATTGCCGTAGGCAGCACGCTCTCATACTATGCCACGGCCGAGGGCTACGAAAGCACGAAACCGGTCACCGTCACAGCACGGGCTCCCTTCTGGAGCAAGCTGGACAACCTCTGGTACGAGGGCTTCTACGTGGACGACAACGCGGGCCAGGTCATCACCCTCGCCGACAAAGAGACGGTGAAGGGCTTCTACCAGATGATGGCCGGCGAAAGGATTTTGTCGGAACATCTGCTGACGCCCAATGAGAATATCAACGAGGAATTCCTGCTTACCAACAATGGTATCTGGAACAACGTGGCACGCACTTTTGCAGTGACCGGCCTGACCAAGGGCCAGGCGCTGATAGTCTATCTCTACACTGAGTTCGATGCCAAAATCAATCCCACTGACGGTCTGGTCTACGACGACTGGAACTCAGAGGTGTACGACGACGACCCATGGAAACGGTATGCCTTCGAGGTGACTACCGACGACATCGTCCAGTTTGTGGTCGATGCCGGGGGACTGCTCTCCGGCATAGAATTGATGGGTGAGAGGGCCCCCGATATGCCATATTTCTACTTGTCGGAAGTGAAAGGCGCCAATCGCACCTACGAGATTGGCAAGCCCTACAACGCCACCACTTTATATTATACTACGGCCGTGGCCAACGAGATACCCGCCATAGGCGGCTCCGCTTGGGCCAGCACTACCGACGACTACATCTTTCTGACCGTGAGCGGAGTGGGCCGCCTCTATGCCTACGCCGAAAACAACGCCGGCACGTCTGACATTGCCGTCCAGGAGGTGAACGGTGTCGTGCAGACGCTGGCACCGCCTTACATCGGCAGCAAGTGGTTCGACAGCGAGGCGCAACAATGGAAGGTGGACCTCCAGTGGTCGCAGACTGACTTGGAGGGTTCAGCCGATGTGGCCATCTACTACAGCATAGACGGCGGCGAGTACACCGCCTACACCGGCACCTTCGCCATAGCCAACGGCAGCACGCTGAGTTTCTATGCCTCTGCCGAAGACTTCAACAACTCGCCCACAGTCACCCTCACAGCCAAGCCCGAACTGAGCCTGCAGCAGGTCTGGGGCGAGACTTACTACTACTATTATACCACCGCCGCCATCACCTTGGGCGACGAGGTGGAGACCGGCCTGCACCAGTTGATGGTCGATGGCAGCTTGCTGAGAAGCGGCTACCTGCTGACACCCAACGAGAACATCGACGACAAGTTGCGGATGACCTATCGCGACGGCATCAGGACAGACGTGAACCGCACCTTCGCAGTGGCCAACCTGAAAGCCGGACAATACCTCTATCTGTATACACTCAACGGAAAAATCACACCGGGCGAAAACACCGAGGCCGACCTCTGGAACAGCAGAAACGACCTCACCATTCTGCGTGTCACCGCCGACGGCACCGCCAAGTTCACACTCAGCGGCTACGGATACCTGCAGCAGATGTACCTTTACCAGACACCAGAATATGGCGATGTAGAAGTGGCCGATGCCAACGGCAACATCCTGACCTACCACTACAACAATGCCACTTCGCCTGCCATGCTGATGGGCATCGTCAAGTATGCTGACGACGAGGACAAGGCAGGACGCATTATCATACACGATGAGGTGACCGACGAGGGCGGCAACACCCACGTGGTGAACTACATAGCTGGTTCGCTCAGCAACCGTTACAGCCTGGTCAGCGTAGTCTTCGGAAAGAACATCCTTTCCACAGGCGGCGTAGAGGGCACAGCAAGCTACACCTTTGAAGGATGCAGCAAGCTGGAGAGCGTCACGCTGAACAGCGGACTGAAGACGCTGGCACCCTACACCTTCTCAAACACCGCCCTGAAGCAACTCAACATACCCGCCTCGGTAGAGACATTGGGGAACTATGCCCTGGCCAACAACTCCAACCTGGCCACCATCACCTTCGAAAGCGGCTCGCTGCTCACCGCCATCCCCAATTACTGTTTCTACTACGACAAAGCACTCACCTCGCTCACACTGCCAGACGGCATACAGACCGTCGGCTCATCTGCCTTCTACGGCTGCAGTGCACTGACCGAGCTGACCTTCGGGCCAAACCTGGCAGAGGGCGGACTGGGCACCAACAGATACTTGTTCTACTACTGTAGCAACTTGGAGAAAATCACACTGCCTGGCCTCAACTATCCCTTCGGCACCAATTATTACGGTCTGCCCGCCACGCTCACCATCTATGTAGACGCAAGCATGGTCGAGACTTACAAGACCAACAGCTACACCAAGTCTTACCACATCGTGGCCATAGGCTCGACTACAGACTTCGTGGTCAACACCACGGCTGACAGCCGGCTGCCCATAGAGCTGGCCAAGCAGACCGACACACCATCTGACGCCTCAAGCCTCACCATCATCGGACCCATCAACGGCACCGACATCAACTACATCCACCAAGCCATGCCATTCCTGAGTGTGCTCAACCTCAAGGACGCACAGATAGTGGAGGGAGGCGACCAGTATGCACAATGGAACGTCAGCGGAAACACCGTCACACAGTACGGCAGCAAAACATGGTCTACACAGAACGACGTCGTAGGACCATACATGTTTGCCGACATGCCCAACCTGAAGCGCATCACACTGCCCGACGGCGCCACCGAGATTGGCGAATACGCTCTGGCCAGGAACTACAAGATGGAAGAGGTGACGCTGCCCTCACAGCTCAAGACCATCGGCAACTATGCCTTCTATATGTATAACAACATCGGCGTCTTGAAGCAGCTCACACTGCCCAACAGCCTCACCACCATCGGCAAGAATGCCTTCTACAACACGGCACTCACAGCCATCAACATTCCCGAAGGAGTCACGCTGCTCGACGACTACACTTTCTACTCCTGCGACAACCTGGCTGAAGTCACACTGCCCTCCACTCTCACCACCATTGGCAAATATGCACTGGCCGAGTGCGGAAAACTCACGGCCATAGTGCTGCCCGACGCGCTGACCACCATCGGCGAGTACGCATTCTACGACTGCTACGGACTGGCGACCGTCAATATGCCCGCACAGCTCGTAACCGTGGGTGATTATGCTTTCTACTACACCACCAGTCTCGCTGCTCCACTCACGTTCCCAGCCTCCTGCCAGACCATAGGCTCCACAGCCTTCGGCTACTGCGAAAAACTGACGACTGTCACCTTCAATGAAGGGCTGACCAACATCGGCACCTCTGCCTTCTACAGATGCCTCAAGCTGAAGGACGTGGTGCTGCCAGAAAGCCTGACCTCTCTTGGCGATGAGGCTTTCGGCTATAACGACTCGCTGAAGACCTTCACCTTCCCCAAGAACATCAAGCAGGTGCCCAACAGCGTGCTCTACTACTGCAAGTCGCTGGAGAACGTCACCCTGGCCGAGGGAACCACCTACATAGGCAGCTACGCCTTCTATGGATGCACCAAACTCTCAACGTTCAACTTCCAACAGCCTACGCTGACCACCATCAGCTCTTCGGCTTTCCAAAACACAGGTCTCGTCAACGTCACACTGCCCGACCAAATCACATCACTCGGCAGCAACGTTTTTGAATCCTGTCAAAAGCTGCAGAGCATCAACATGCCTACGGGCATCAACGCCGTGCCCAGCTCGTTATGCAGGCAGTGCACCGCCCTTACCACCGTCACCATGCACGACGGCATCCGCAGCATCGGCAGCTATGCCTTCAGCGACTGCACCGCCCTGCCCACCATCCAGCTGAACGACCAGCTCACAACCATCGCAGACAATGCCTTCGCATACTGCACAGCACTGAAGCTCACCACACTGCCCGCAGCACTGACCACCATCGGACAGTATGCCTTCAGAAGCACCAAGGGTATGGACGTCAGCCTCACACTGCCCAACGGACTGAAGACCTTAGGCTACGGCGCCTTCTATGCCAGCAGACTCAAAGGCGTAACCCTGCCCGAAGGCATCACCTCAATGGGCGCCGAGGTCTTCAGCCAATGCGACTCGCTGGCTAACGTCACGCTCCCAGCCGACATGAAGACGCTGCCCAGCTACGCCTTCTACTACGACAAGGAACTGAAGACCATCGAACTGCCGCTCGGACTGGAAACGATAGACGACTACGCCTTCCAGGAAAGCGGAATCACCACCATCCATCTGCCCATGTCGCTGCTCAACATCGGCTACAGAGCCTTCGCAAACACTCAGCTGACGGAATTCACTATTCCCAAGAACGTCACATCAGTCGAAGGGGGAGTGGCCGCCAACTGCAAACGCCTGAAGACAGCACGCCTGGGCCGAAAGATGGACTACACGCAAAACAGCAGCTTCGACTACTTCACAGGCTGCGACAACCTGACGCTGCTGCGCGTCTATGCCGGCACACCGCCAACGGTGTCTACTTCGTCATGGAACAACACAACGGCCTATCGCGCCAACTGCGTGCTCGAAGTGCCCGAAGGACAGGTATCGGTCTATCAGGCTGCCGACATCTGGAAGGAGTTCAAGGAAATACGCGCCTTCAGTTCCGACGATATGCTCAACGATATCGACTACGCCGCCATACGCGACCTTTACCGCTATCTCGACGGTGCCAACTGGACCAATCCGTGGGACGTCAGCAGCCAGAGCTACTCAAACGGCAAGTGGAACGGCGTGACCACAGAGGCTGACAGCGAAGACGACGAACTGTTCTACATCACTGCCATCAACCTGAGCGGCCAAGGGCTGAAGGGACAACTGCCAAAGTCCATATTCACCCTGCCACGGCTCACCTCGCTCAACCTGAGCAACAACCAGATTGAGGCACAAGTGGACACGCTGCTGACCGACAAATCTCAGTCGGCAATCGACAACGCCCAACTCACGGAACTCAACATCATGGGCAACCACTTCAAGGGCGACCTCTACAAACTTGCATCCAGACTGCCTAACCTCACAAGCCTCAACGTCAGCTACAACTGGCTCACGGACATCTCTGAGAAATGGTCCAACGAAAAGCTGAAGGACGCACAGCTCTATCGCGGCTACCAGTTCATAGACTACGCCACCAAGCAAGTGATGGTGCCCGAAGAACTGCTGTCAGAGGTGGTGGTCAATGTCACGCCGGGCGTGCCCGTAGACATCCAGTCCACCAGATTCCAGACCTACCGGCACGATTATGGCGATTTCAACATGTCGTTCAGCTATCTGAACAGGCTCCAGGGCTATAGCAGCTACATCAGCACAGCAAGCGACGGGCTTCAGAAGAACAGCGACGGACTCTGGAATGTCTACACTGGCTATGACTTCATGGCACCCAAGGGCCAACTGGTGGCCTTCACTCACGGACAGCCATACAACAGCTACGCCACCTATATCCTCCGCTTCGACTGGCAGGATGGCGATGTGAATGGCGACCAGACCGTCGACGTGAGCGACCTGCAGGGCGTGATTTACTATACCCTGAACGAGCACAAGCCCAGCTACCAGATGTTCAACTACACAGCTGCCGACGGCGATGCCGACAAGAAAATCAACGTCACCGACATGGTCATCACCATAGACCATATCATGGCCTACGAGGAGCCCGCCGGCGCACGCAGCGAAAAAGCCAAATCGGCAACGGCCGACTGCCACATGTCAATTGAAAACGACGCCGTGGTGCTCGCCACCAACAGCGACGTGGCCGCCCTCCAGCTCTTCGTCAGCGGTGCTTCGGCCAGCCAGCTGGCCCTCGACGCCGATGTACAGAGCCGCTTCAAGGTGGCCATGCGCAACGTAGACGGCGGCGTGAAGATGGTCATCTACTCGCCCATCGGACAAACGCTGGCTGCCGGCACTCACAGGCTGATGAGCAGTCTGCCTGAAGGTGCCACCATCAGCGACGTGCGGCTGACCGACAGCGAGGCCCGTCCGCTCGGCGTGAGTGTCAACTTCACCACCGGCACCCAGGGCATTGTTTCAATGGAAAATGGAAAATTGGATATTGAAAATGAATCCGTAGAGTGCTACGACCTGCTGGGTCGCAAAATTGCAAATGGCAAGTCGGCACAGGGCATCTATATCATCAACGTGAACGGCAAACAATACAAAGTCAAGAAATAAAAGCAGAAGACTATGAGACACTTCAGATTTCAAATACTTGCAGCACTCTTCAGTCTGCTGTGCTGTGTGGCTAACGCAGCAAATGTGCTGCGCGTCGACTCGGTAGAGACACCCGCAGGCAAGACCGTCAACTTGCCGGTCCTGCTGGAGAACGCCAGCGACCTCGTGGGGGTGCAGTTCGACATCACCGTGCCCTTCCAGCTTGTCCTGAACGAGGGGAGCCCAGTGGTAGCGCTCTCAAAGACGCGCACCACCTCCCATACTGTCATCAGCAGGACGATGGGGGCCGACTACAACCACTATTATAATGCCATCAGCAGCTACGGCCAGAAATACCGCATCATCGTCTACAGCGACGACAACGCCCTGCTGCTGGACAATGCCGGGGCGCTGCTCACCCTGCAGCTCACCGTGTCGGGCGAAGTGGCCGACGACACCAAGCTCCCCGTCTATCTGAGCAACGTCACCCTGACCGACATTGAGCGCAAGAGTGTCACGGCAACCACCAAGAACGGACTGGTCACCATCAAGGAGATACCTCGCCCAGACCTGGTGCCAGCCGACATCGCCTGCGAGCAGACCGCCGTCAATCCGGGCGACGCCATCACCCTGAACTGGAAGGTGAAGAACATTGGAAAGGTGCCCACAGAGGCCGGATGGAGCGAGGAGTTGGCACTGGTCAACCTGAGCGGCTCCGTCAGGAAGGTGCTGACCACCACCTACTATGGCGAGACGCTGGCCAACGATGCCGAGGTGAGCCGACAGGCCACCGTCCAACTGCCCACACTGCTGGGCATCGACGGACCGGCAAAGGTGCAGGTGACCGTCATACCCAATGACAACACGGGCGAGCACCCATCGCTGCGCGACAACAACACTGCCCAGAGCAGCGGCAACGTCACGGTGGGCAAGAAACTGCTGCTCGAGGTCTCACCGCTTTATATCTATGAGCGGTACGGCAACCAGCGCATCAGCTGCAAACTGAGCCGAAGCGGCGACTGGAGCAATCTGCAGAGCTTCTCCATCACGAAGACAGCCGACGACGGCACGCCCTCGACCGACAGTCGCTTTACCGTGCCCGAGATTGTGACCCTCAACTCCAGCCAGTCAGGACAGGTGTTCACCATCGACGTCACCGCCAACACGGTGCTCGATGCCGACTCGGCACTCAATCTGACCATCAAGGGAGTCAGCTCCAACTATGAGCCCGTCACCGCCCGCATCGTCATCGAAGACGATGAGATGCCCACACTCACGGTGACACCGTCGAAGTCGGAACTCACCGAGGGCACCGACGCCACGCTGACACTGACCATCACCACCGACCTGGCACCAAAGGAAGACCTGCCCATCACACTGACCTGCGAGAACAGCCAGCGATTCACGCTGCCAAAGTCGGTGATTATACCCGCTGGACAGACCTCAACGGTGGCCACAGTCGGCGTGGTCGACGACGACACGCCCAGCGGCCGACTGACCAACCAGTTCACCGTTTCGGCACCACGCCACCACCAGGCATCGACACTCGTCATACTGAACGACGACGACCTGCCCGTGCTGCAACTCACGCTCAGCCCCACACAGGTGCAGGAGAGCGACGGCCCCGTCTGTGTGGCCGGTGTGCTGAGACGCATCACCAACATGAACAAGAAGGTGACCATCAAGCTGACCGACGATTCCAACAACGGCCTCTACTTCGGCAACCGCACGCTGCAGATGGACAAGGGTGTGGAAGAGGTGCACTTCAACTTCGGGCCACGCGACAACCAGGATGTCGACGGCGACCGCACCTATACCATCACCGCTGCCGTCTGGCTGTCGTCGTGTAGCTGCGACGCTACAGGCGAGGCTGCCGGTCACGTCACGTCACAACTCACCGTGCTCGACGACGACGGCCCCGCCCTGCGGCTGGCCTCACAGCAAGGAACTATGAAGGAGGGTGGCACGGCCACACTTACCATCACCCGCAACAATGCCACCGACGAGGCACTCACCGTGACGCTCACCAGCGACTACGACGAGAGTCTGCAGTATGACCACACCGTCGTCATACCTGCCGGACAGCAGTCGGTAGACGTGGTCATCACTTCTAAACTCAACGAGGTGGCCGGCGACTCACACACCGTGGTCTTCACGGTCGAGACACCCGGCTATGCCAAGGGCACCTGCTTCATGATGGTCACCGACCAGACCCTGCCCGACGCCACCATCCGCAGCTTCACCGTCACGCCCGACGAAATCATCGTGGGCGATGCCGTCACCGCAAAGCTCGAAGTGGCCAACATTGGCAATACCGCCGCACTGCCCGCCTCTGTCAAGGTGAAAATCTACCAGCAGGGACTGGCCGACGCACTGGCCTCGTTTACCCTTGGCGACGACCTGCCCGTGGAGGGAACAGTGAGCTTCGAGAAGCGCATCACGCTGCCCAGCACCGTGGGCAAGCACCTGCTCTATGCCGTCATCAACGAAAACAACGACGTGGCCGAACTCGCTACCACCAACAACACGTCGGCAACGGTCAGCGTGACCGTCAACTCGCCCTTCACGGCTACCCTGCAGACCGACCGCGCCACCTACAACCAGACCGACGTGGTCATCTTCAGCGGAAAGCTGACCGGGCGCAGCTATGCCGACACCGAGGTAGACCTCTACGTCATCAATGGCGGTGCACGCCAGGTGCAGCGCATCATGACCGACGCACAGGGAAACTTCGAATACCGCTGGCTGCTCAATTCGTCGCTCAACGGACATGCCATCGCCGGTGTCTGCTACCCCGACGAGGGAGCGAAGACAGAGCTGGTGGCCTTTGACGTCTACGGTCTGCGCCGTACAAACACCAGTTATATCAAGCACCAGTTCACCGTCGGCGAGCCGCTGGAGGCAGCCATCGAACTGCTGAATCCGGGCGTGCTGCCGCTTACTGACGTGAAGGTTGAGCTGCTCTCCAAGCCCGACCATTATGACGTCACGCTCAACATGCCTGCCACCATCGAGGGCGACAGCAAGGTGATACTCAGCTACACTTTGACCGCCAACAGCGCCGACGCCGGCAATGAATGGCAGCAGGTCAGCCTCAAAATCACGACCGCCGAGGGCGTGGAACTGCCGATCACCCTCTACACTTACGCACGCATGGCACAGGCCAACCTCGTGACGCCCAACAAGCGCATCACTACCACGATGATTAAGGGGCAGGTGCGCGAGTATCCCGTACAGCTCATCAACAACGGACAGGGCAACACCGGCACCCTCACGCTGGCACTGCCCGACTGGATCAGCTGTGCACAGGGCACCACACTGGCTGGCATCAACAAGGGCGACACCGCTACCATCGTGCTGCGCTTCAAGCCCACCGAAGACATGCAGCTGAACGTGCCCGTCACAGGCACCATCGGCTTCAACGTGCAGTATGGCAACGGCACACAGGCCAGCTTCAGCATCACGCCGGTGTCCGACCAGACAGGTACGCTTGTGGTAGAGGTGGCCGACGAATACACCTACTACACCGAAGAGAAGCCGCACGTCAAGGATGCCGAGGTGGTGCTGCGCAACAGCGTCACCAATGCACTCGTCACCCAGGGCAAGTCGGGTGAGGACGGACTCGTCACCTTCGAGAATCTGCCTGAGGGCTACTACAAACTGTCAGTAACAGCCGACAAGCACGACTCATACACGAACAACATACTGGTAGACCCAGGTGTCACCACCCGAAAGGTGGTCAACCTGAGCGTCGAGGCCATACAGGTCAGCTGGACTGTGGAGGAAACCGAGGTGGAAGACGAGTACGAGATTGTGACCACCGTGACCTACGAGACCAACGTGCCGGCACCTGTAGTGGAACTGATTGTGCCCAAGCGCATACCGGCCGATTCACTGGCTGAGGGCGAAAGCCTCGTGTTCTACGCCATTGCCACCAACAAGGGACTCATCAAGGCCCTTAATGCCGGAATCCCCCTGCCCGAGCGCACAGGCATCTTCGTCTGGGAGCCAATGGCCGAAAATACTGGACTGACCATCGCGCCGCAGCAGAGCTATATCCTACCCGTCAAGGTGACCCGAATGACGCCGAGCGGCGCACGCCGGGCCGGCTCTGACGATGGCTGCATCACTCATGTAGGCGTAGAGTACGAGTGGGAGTGTGGACCTGACAGGAAATGGCACAAGCACGAGATACCTGTCACCTATCAGACCTGTCCCGGCCCTGTCAGCGACCCAGGTGGCGGTCCTGGCGGTGGCGGTCCTGGCGGCGGCGGAGGCCCCGGCTCGCCTGGCGGTGGCGGTGGCGGAGGCTACACCTCAACCTCAACAACCACCCACGTGGAGAGCCACAGCGACTGCCAGCCCTGCCTCGACAAGTTCGGCAAATGGATCTGGACATGTGTGCGCAATTTCATTCCGGTCTATGGTTGTGTGGCTGGTTTGGCCGACTGCAAAAAGGGGCCTGCCGACAATTCCACAGCCTCTAAGCTCTCCAACGAGCTTGACTGCCTGCTTACAGGGGCAGGATGCACCGCAGATGCCTGTGCAGCCGCAGCAGCTGCCTCCATCGTTGGAATGGAAGTGGCAGCCGCCTGCAAGATTGTAGGCTGGATAGCCAATGGCCTGTCATGCTTCAAGTCGTTTGTGTCAACCGTCTGCGACTGCACAGGCATGTATGGCTACCAATGTCCTTGGGACAAAGACGACGGTTATAGCGGACACCCACGAGCCAGACGATTCATAGCACAAAGAAAAGCAGAACAACTCACGCCTTACAGCTACATCAACAACATGGTGGATGCAGCAGAGGTGGCTTGGCTGGAGACGGAAGGGGTCTACGACAAATACCTCGAGCTGTTCGGCGACTCCGCTTGGATTAACAACACGCTTCTCAGCGAGGCTGAGACCATACTCGCCGCCGTGTCCACCTATCGTGGTGAGCGCATGGAGGCCGATGCCCTGCGCAAGTACAAGCCGGAAGGCATCACCAACGAGCAGTTCGACCTCTTCATTGAGCGCATCAACAACTCCCGCGGCTTCTTCAAAGAGGGAGAAGACGAGACTACCGTCACCAATATCATCTCATTGGAGAAGATAGAGGCCGCCGACGGCAAAATCAAGGAAGCTGAAGAGAGAGCCGTGCAGCATGGATATGTCAACGTTGAAGAGATGTGGAACACAGCCCTCAACGATGCGCTTGAAAACATGAAGAATCCGAAATCAAGCGTCTGCTCATCTATCTCGCTGCAAATCAAGCAGACCATGGTCATGACCCGACAGGCATTCCGCGGCACGCTCACCGTCTTCAACGGACACGAGACGGAGGCCATGACCGACATGAAGCTCGACCTCGTGGTCAGCGACAAGTTCAACAATGTGGCCACATCCCACGAGTTCCAGATCAATGCCGAGTCGCTCAAGAACCTTGACGGACCGCTCACTCTCGACGGCGGATGGAGCCTCGCTCCTAACAGCGAGGGCACGGCCACTGTGCTCTTCATACCCACCAAGTATGCTGCTCCCACCGAGCCCACCGAGTACTCCTTCGGCGGCACGCTCTCCTACGTCGACCCGTTCTCCGGACTGGAAATCACACGCGAACTCTATCCTGTGACGCTCACCGTGAAGCCCTCGCCCGAGCTCGACCTCACCTACTTCATGCAGCGCGACATCTACGGCGACGACCCGCTCACACCCGACATCGTGGAGCCTATGGAGGACGCTGAGTTTGCACTGCTCATCAACAACAAGGGCTATGGCGATGCCACCAACGTGCGCATGACCACCCTGCAGCCCGAAATTGTCGAGAACGAGAAAGGACTGGCCATCGAGTTCCAGATTGTCAGCTCGCAGGTCAACGGCGGACCCGCCACACTCTCCTTCGGACAGACCATCGCCAACGACCTGGGCAACATACCGGCCCACTCGCAGACCTACGCACAGTGGTGGCTGCAGTCCACGCTCCTGGGCCACTTCACCACCTATAAGGTAGAGGCTACCCACGTCACCAGCTATGGCAACGAAGACCTCTCGCTGATTGACCAGGTGACCATCCACGAGCTGATTCACGGCTTCACGCCACCCATCACAGCGACCGACGGCAGCGCCATCGGCAGAGCCTTCCTCGTCAACGACCTGGAGGATGCTTTCGACCAGCCCGACCGTGTCTATTTCACCGACGGCACACAGCAGGAGGTCACCGTGGCACGAGGAACCAGCGTGGCAAAGCTCTCAGGCTTCGAGTACAATGTCAGCGTGCTGCCCGCTCAGAAGGGATGGAACTACGCCTCACTGCTCGACCCCACCGTGGGCCGGCAGAAGCTGCTCAAGGTGGTGCGCCAGAGCGACGGCAAGGAGCTGCCCCTCGACAACGTCTGGCAGACCTCACGCTCGCTGCGCGACGGACAGGAGTGGCTCTATGAGAACCGACTGCACATCGTGGGAGAGATGGCCGCCACAGGCGAGACCTATCTGCTCACCTACGAGGAGCGACCCAACGTGGAGCTCGACGTGACGCTGAGCGGCCCCGTCTACGACCCGGAATTTGTGAAGGAAGGACTGGTCACCGCCGATGTGGACAACGTGAAGGTCACCTTCACCAAGCCCATCAAGGCAGAGACGTTCACTGCCGACGACATCACGTTCAGCGTGCAGGGAGAGAAGCAGGACCTCAGCCTCATGACCATCACGCCAAAGGGCGACGAGGAGAACACCTACCTGCTTGGGCTGAAGGAACTGAACAAGACGCTGCCCAACGGCTACTATGTGCTCAACGTGCAGACAGCCGACATCACCGACCACGAGGGCTTCAACGGCCTCTTTGGCCGAAAGATTGACTGGGTGCTCTTCCGTGGAGGTCTCATCCGCCTCAACACCACGCCCAAGCCCGAACAGGGCGGAGAAATCACTTGGCAGCCGCTCACACACTCAGCACCTGGCCGCAAGCTGACTCCCGCCACGGGCGACAGCCCCACCTACGGCTCTGTCATCCAACTCACGGCAACACCTAACGAGGGCTACACATTCGTCAACTGGACGCTCAACGGCGAGGTGGTGTCTACCGATGCCGTCTTTGAGACCACTTGCACCGGCGACATGGACTTCGTGGCCAACTTCAAGAAACTGGAGTATAAGGTCGAGGTGACAGCCGGCGAAGGCGGCACCATCGTAGGCACGGGCACCGGCTTCTACGAGTACGACTCGCAGCTCGACATCGTGGCCAGCCCACAGGATGAGTTCATGCTCGAAGGATGGATGGTCGACGGACAGCCCGTAGCCGCCACCGGCGACACGCTCACCGTCACCGTCAAGGGGGCCATGACCGTCGAGGCGCTGTTCTCGCGCAATGTCTATCAGATGACCATCACCATGCCTCGCGGCTGGAACTGGGTATCCACCTATCTCAGCGAGCCGCTGGCACTGGGCGAAATGGAGCAGTATGCCAACCGCGTGCTCAGCCAGACCGACCAGCTCGTCCGCGATCCCGAACAGGGACTGGTGGGCGGCATCGACCAGCTGCAGCCCGGACAGGCCTACAAGGTTGAGGCATCTACCATCTTCTCGCGCTCCATGCGAGGCCATCTGCACAACGGAAAAATCGACCTGAAGGAGGGATGGAACTGGATAGCCTATCCGCACTTCAAGAGCAGTGCGCTCACCGCCATGACCAATGCCGAGGAAGGCGATGTCATCACGGCGCAGACAGGCTATGCCGAGTATGCCGGCGGCTCTTGGGAGGGCACCCTGCCCGCCCTCACGCCCGGCACAGGCTACCTCTATCGGTCGGCCAGCGAGAAGACCCTTGTCTTCAGCCTGTCCACCGACACGCCGGCACCCGCTGCCACCACCCCGACCGATGTTGACATCCGTCGCTATCCCGCAACGATGAACGTCACAGCACGCATCTGCCGCAACAAGGTGGAACAGCCCAGCCAGGACTACAACGTCTATGCCATGGCTGGCGACGACCTGCGAGGCATTGGCCAGCTGGTGGGGCAGAACCACTACATCACCATCTACGGCGACGAACCGGTGGAGATATCCTTCATCGTTGAGAACGCATCGACCGGAGAAACAGTCGTGGCCGAGCAGAAACTGCTGTTCCAGAGCGAACTGACGGGCAGCCGCAAGTCTCCCTTCATGCTCGAAATCTCTGGCGTCGTCACGGGCATCGACCAGATTCAGGCCGACAGCCGCGCCACGGTCTACTCGCTCGACGGCATCATGGTCAGCCGCGATGCCACGCTGAAGAGTCTCCGCCGTCTGCCGAAGGGTGTCTACATCATCAATGGCCGCAAGCGCTTCGTGAAGTAAGAGTCCAAGCCACTCGTAATCGAGTAGGAGGTAAACACTAATCGTAGGTGTTTATCTCCTACTTTCGTGTTTACCGACCTCTCACACCACCGTACGTGCCGTTCGGCATACGGCG
>CADACW010000042.1 GCA_902786565.1 uncultured Prevotellaceae bacterium
TAGTCTCTCTGATTCGCTGTAATGTTTTTGACTTTTACTCATAATTATTACACATTTTAATTGTTATTAAATGTGTCTACCTATATCAGTATAAGTCAGTCTCGCAAAAAGGCTTGCAATCTTTTAATCGAATTAAAAAATTGCAAGGTTTTCTTTGCAATCTTCCAATTAATTAGTAACTTTGCAGCCATAAAAACGACTTTATGCCATGATAGGAAGAACATTAAGAGAGAAGATGATGCAGTTGTCGGGGCTCTATCCCATAGTGACGCTTACCGGGCCTCGTCAGTCGGGAAAGTCAACACTCCTGAGAAACGCCTTTCCTGACTATACCTACATTTCATTGGAAGACCTGGACATCAGGGAGTTTGCAACGGCTGACCCCAGGGGGTTCCTCAACACATACAGCCGGCGGGTCATCATTGACGAGGCACAGAGGGTTCCACAGCTGTTTTCATATTTGCAGACATACGTAGACAAGGCTGGCGACTCAGGCATGTTTATGTTAGCAGGCTCCCACAACTTCCAGCTGATGGAGAGCGTGAACCAGTCGCTGGCCGGGCGCACGGCTGTGCTGAGGCTGCTGCCTCTCTCCCATTACGAAATGTCTGCTGCCAACATCTTGCCTGGCAGCATCAACACGGAAATATTCACAGGAGGCTATCCTCGCATCTACGACAAGGGCATTGCTCCGACAGACTATTTCCCCTATTACCAACAGACCTACGTGGAACGCGATGTGCGGCAGTTGAAGAATATTGGCGACCTGAACCGGTTCGTCAAATTCCTGAAGCTATGCGCTGGGCGTATCGGCCAGTTGCTCAACCTGTCGTCGCTGGCCAATGAGTGCGGCATCTCTGTGGCAACGGCCTCGTCGTGGGTGTCTGTGCTGGAGGCCAGTTATATCTGCTATCTGCTGAAGCCCGACTGGAACAATTTTTCAAAACGGCTGGTGAAGACTCCGAAACTCTATTTCTACGACACAGGTCTGGCCTGCTCTCTGCTCGACATTCGCTCGGCAGCTCAACTCGACACCCACTTCCTACGTGGAGGTCTGTTTGAGAACATGGTCGTCAACGAGTTTGTCAAGCAGTCATGGCATCGTGGCGAGCAAGCCGACCTACGATTCTGGCGTGACAGCCAGGGCAACGAGGTGGACCTGCTCGTCTATGAAGGCGATGCCGTCACAGCCTACGAGATAAAGTCGGGAGCCACGTTCAGCCCCGATTTCTTCAAAGGTCTTACCCGCTGGGCTGCTCTCTCCGGCACACCCGAACACCGCCTGAACGTGATTTACGGAGGTGACAACAGTCTGAACACTTCTAAAGGTAATCTGATAGCTTGGGGGAGTTGAAAGGGGCCTGATCATATTATGCGTTAAGGAAAAAAACTGAAACGGGAAAACTTTTTGGGAAAAACTTTGGTCATCTTATAGATTTGTGCTATCTTTGTGGCAAAATAGTGAAATATACTATGGCAAAGAAGAACAAGAAACAGCAGAGCGGAGGACAACAGTTCCTCTCACCAGAGCAATATCTGAGACAGAAAGCACGCACGCTGGAGATTGGGACATGCTATGTGACAACCGACATTGACGAGGCAAAGTTGGGCCACGTCATCGTTACCCGACGGCATACGGGCGGTCGCATCAGCATGGCTGCCTATCTGGTGGATATGGACTGTCTGGGTGTGAAGGACTCGTACTACCGACTGCGCATGGAGGACTATGAACTTGACGAATTCCTTGAAGGACACCACCTCATGTTCCGTGAGTGCAGCTACGAGGAGGCTCACAACCGCGTGTGGGGCAGCATTGCCTTCGCCCAGGAGGCTGGCATCGAGCCCGACAAGTCATTCCAGCTGACGCAGTACATGCTGGAGGAAGACACTGACGATGTGCCGATGATTGAGTATGAATACGGGCGCAATGGCCAGCACTTCCTCGTTTGCCAAACAGGACTGGAGGCCAGCCGCTATCTGCCCCTTTTGAAGAAGAACCTGGGCGAGGGCAACTACAAATTCGCCATTGGCACTAACCACCCCTATCCCGATGATGAAGAGGAGGTTGTTGACGAGAATCTCACCACCATTCATGACCTCCCGGTGGCCCATCTTGACATGGCCGACATCGTGAATGTCAAACCTGTGACAGGGCCTAAATATATCAGTGGCGTGATGGGGCTTGACTTCCATAATATTGAGGACGAGGCGGAACTGCGGCGCAAGTACGTTGACTACATCCTGAAGCATCCTGAAGACCTGCTCAACCGACTTCCAGAGAGTGATATAGACACATTGTTCTATATCTTTGTCAACCCCGACATGGCTAAGTGCGTTCCTTCAGCCAACACACGAATGGAAATGTTTTTGGAGATAGCCTGTGTGGCCGATACCTATTGGAACGACTATGACGAGTACTGTCTCCGCGTGGCCGACGATTTCCAGAAAGTGGCCCTGCCGCTTGTGGCAGATTTGCGTATGAGTGCCGAAGCCCGTGAACGCTATGAGGTGGAAATCATCATCAACGGCATGGCAAATCTTTATGGTGAGGTGACGCTTGAGGATGCCAAGCGTGGCGTGATGATAGCCAAAAGTTGCTTCCGCAGCGAGGCCGGACATTTGATAGACAAGGTGATGGGCCAGTCACTATCGCTCATGTTTGCCTTAGCCCAGATAGACGACACCAAAACAGGCCTCCATGCTATGGCTGATGACAATTACGCTTTCTGCTCACGCTTCTGCTGGGAGCATCCGTCTAACCTCCACCAGGCCATTGGCAAACAACCGCCTATGCCCACCCAGCCGTTTACTGATAATGATGCGCACCGCTTCTCCATCGATGAAATCAAAGCGGCCGGCAGCGGCGAAGTGCCGACGATTCCCAACAAGCGGCATCAAGTGTTCTGGGATTTCCTCACCCGCGAATTGGATTGGGACGACTACTATGCCCGCCGGACATGTTTCGAACTGTGGTACAAGGTCAACCATATTGACGAGCCCGACTATGACGATGAGGAGACTATCGAGGATTATTTCAAGGAAGAGATGCTATCGACCGACGGCGTTACTGATGAGATGCGTAATAAAGGCTTGCGCCTGTTGGCTGACTATGTTGCTCACATACCCCGCTGGACTCTGAAAGGCCATTCACCAGCCGACTGGACCTGAGCGGCTTAAACCGTGAAGAACCGTTTATAATAAAGTTGAAAGAATCATGAAAATCGGACTGTTCATCCCCTGCTATGTTGATGCGCTATACCCAGAGGTGGGCGTGGCGACATTTAGACTGCTGAAGAGCCTCGGCCTCGATGTCTATTACCCCGAAGAGCAGACCTGCTGCGGCCAGCCTATGGGCAACGCCGGCTTCGAGGTGAAGGCCATACCGCTGGCGCAGAAGTTCGACCAGCTGTTCCGCAACTTCGACTACGTGGTGGCCCCGTCGGCCAGTTGTGCCGCCTATGTGCGCTGCTTCCATCCCGCCATGCTGAAGGGCCATCAGTGCGAGGCCGCCGGCAAGACGATGGACCTTGTTGAGTTTCTGCACGATGTGCTGAAGGTGACCTCGCTGCCCGCCCGCTTCCCCTACAAGGTGAGCGTGCACAATTCGTGTCACGGCGTGCGCGAACTGGGGCTGTCGTCGCCGTCGGAGCGAAACGTGCCTAAATATAATAAGGTGATAGACCTGCTGCGGCTGGTCGACGGCATAGAGGTGGTCGAGCCTGAGCGCCCCGACGAGTGCTGCGGCTTCGGCGGCATGTTTGCTGTCGAGGAGCAGGCCGTCAGCCGCCGTATGGGCATCGACAAGGTGAAACGCCACATTGCCACCGGCGCCCAGTACGTCACCGGCCCCGACTCCTCCTGCCTGATGCACATGCAGGGCATTGCCGAGAAAGAGCACCTGCCCATTCATTTCATCCATATCGCACAAATCCTGACTGCAAGCCTATGAGTACATTACATGCAAAAGCGGCTGAGGCTTACCAGCTGAGGCCTGAGGTGGTGGAACGCCACGACAAGACCTTCTTCGGTGTGCGTGAGAAGCGCGACCGCATGGCAAAGGCCCTGCCCGAATGGGAAGACCTGCGCGAGGCGGCCAGCCAAATCAAGAAGCATACAGTGACCCACCTGGCCGACTATCTGGAGCAGTTTGAGCAGGCGGCCACCCGCAATGGCGTCCACGTGCACTGGGCCAAGGATGCCAGGGAGTATAACGATATAGTCTACGACATCCTGCAGAGCCATGGCGTCAAGAAGGTGGTAAAGAGCAAGAGCATGCTGACCGAGGAGTGCCACCTGAACAGGAACCTGGAGCAGAAAGGCATCGACGTGGTGGAGACCGACCTGGGCGAGCGCATCCTGCAAATGATGAAGTTGGCGCCGAGCCACATTGTCATGCCTGCCCTGCACGTCCATCGTGAGGACATCGGCAAGACTTTCCGCAGCCTCATCCCCAACTTCGACGACATAGCCAAGGGCTATACCGCCCCTGTCGGGTATGCTGCGCAACCTGCGCAGCTTCAGGACCCCAACGACCCGACTTTCCTCACCTACGTGGCCCGCATGCACCTGCGCCAGCAGTTTATGGAGGCAGGAGCGGGCATGACCGGTGCCAACTTCGGCATTGCCGAGACGGGCGACGTAGTGGTGTGCACCAACGAAGGCAATGCCGACATGTCGACCTCTATCCCCAAACTTCATATCGTGTCGATGGGCATTGAGAAACTCATTCCCAACTACAAGGCGATGGGCGTGTTCCAGCGCCTTGTGGCCCGCTGTGGCACCGGCCAGGAGACCACCGTCTACACCAGCCACTTCCGCGGCCCGCGGCCCGGTGGCGAGATGCACATCGTGCTCGTGGACAATGGGCGCAGCAGCATCCTGGGCAATGCCGAGCACTGGCAGACGCTGAAGTGCATGCGCTGTGGCGCCTGCATGAACACGTGTCCCGTCTATCGCCGTTCTGCCGGCTACAGTTACACATACTTCATCCCCGGCCCCATCGGCATCAACTTGGGCATGCTACGCGACCCGCTAATCTACAGCGACAACGTGTCGGCCTGCTCGCTCTGCTGTTCGTGCGACAACGTCTGTCCCGTCAAGGTGGACCTCTCCACGCAGGTGTACCGGTGGCGCCAACAGCTCGACCTCTTCGGCAAGGCTGACAAGATGAAGAAGGCCATGTCGCAGGGCATGAGTTTCCTCTTCGGAATGCCCGCCGTCTACAAGGCTGCCCTGTGGATGTCGCCTGCCGTGAACTGGCTGCCCGATGCGCTGCTGAACAATTCGATGAATCCCTGGGCATACGGGCACAAGATGATGAAATTCCCCAAGCAGTCATTCCACGAACTATGGAAAAAGCAACTGAAGTATGAACGATAACCCCGAAACGACTATGAGCAGTTCAAGAGAAAACATACTGTCGGCCCTGCGCAAGAATGTGCGTGAGACTTACGAAATGCCTGACCTGGGGCAGCTGAAGCCTATCGTCTACGATGACCCTGTGGCCGAATTCAAGGGAAAGACCACCACTACGGCGGGGGCGCGCCTGATTGAAGCCCGTGTGGGCGACGACCTGAACGCCCTTGTGCGTCAGGCCTATCCCGACGCCCGGCTCATTGCCAGCAATCTGCCAGGTGTCAGCGCACAGCTGAACCCCGACACCTGTACTGTGGAGGAACTGGAACGGGCCGATGTGGGCGTGATAGAGGGCAAGATTGGCGTGGCCGAGAATGCCTGCATCTGGGTGCCTCAGCAGATGAAAGAGAAGGCCGTCTGCTTTGCCTCGCAGCAACTGGTCATCGTGCTGCATCAGAGTGGCGTGGTGAGCAATATGCACGAGGCCTACGCCCGCATCGAGGTTTCGGCCGACTATTTCCAGCAGTACAAGTTCGGAACTTTCATCAGCGGCCCCAGCAAGACCGCCGACATCGAGTCGGCACTGGTCTATGGTGCACAGGCTGCACGTGGCGTCACCGTCGTCCTGCTGGCCGATTAGTAGGGGCGTAGGTTGCGTGTGCACGGAAACAACAAAAAAGTTTCCCTTGGTGTGTAAATTTTCCGCATAAATATTTTGAGGAGTCGAGAAAAAGCATTATCTTTGCACAAGAATAAACAACCAACTTTGACACCTTAAATCTGTATTACTTAACCATAGGCACTATTGTAGATTATAGTAAAGAAAAGTGCGACTCGTGATGAGCCGCACTTTTCTTATGCAATGATTGATGTGCCGTGGGTGCCGTCGATGGCATCGGCGCGGGTGATGACCACGCGGCCCACGCCGGCACTGACGGCGGCCAGGGCATTCTCTATCTTGGGCAGCATGCCCCCGCTGATGGTGCCGTCGGCCCGGTAGGCCAGAAAGTCTTGGTGGCTGATGACGGGGATGACCGATGCGTCGTCGTCGGCATTGAGCAGCACACCCGGCTTCTCGAAGGCAAAGATGAGGGTCACGTCGTAGAGCGCAGCCAGTCCTTTGGCCGTCTCCGAAGCCATTGTGTCGGCATTGGTGTTCAGCAGATGGCCCTGCCCGTCGTGGGTCAGCGGTGCCACGACAGGAGTCAGCCCCATGTCGATGAGACGGCCCAGGGTGTCGGCAGCCACGCTTTTTACGTCGCCCACGAACCCGAAGTCTACTGGCGTTGGCGACGATTTCATGACCACGGGCGGGCGCTTTACCGAGCTGATGATGCCGGCGTCGGCACCAGTCAGCCCGATGGCGCTGATGCCTATTGCCTGTAGTCGCGCCACGATGGTCTTGTTCACCAGTCCGCCGTAGACCATGGTCACCACGTCGAGCATGGCGGCGTCGGTAATACGGCGGCCCTCCACCATCTGCGTCTCAATGCCCAGTTGGGCCGCCACTTTCGTGGCCTTCCGGCCCCCGCCGTGCACCAGCACTTTCGGACCGTTGATGGCGGCAAAGTCGGCCAGCAGTTGCGAGAGTTGAGCCTCGTCTTCTACCACTGCGCCCCCCACTTTTACGATGGTCAGTTTCTGCTTCATGGTTTCTCTTTCTGTCCTTATTGCTTCAGCCAGCGTGCCAGCCAGTCGAAGTAGGTGCGCTGCCACAGTATGCCGTTCTGGGGCTTCAGCACCCAGTGGTTCTCGTCGGGGAAGATGAGCAGTTCAGCCTCGATGCCGCGCATGCGGGCAGCGTTGAAGGCCGACATGCCTTGAGTGGCGTTGATGCGGTAGTCTTTCTCGCCGTGTATGCAGAGGATAGGCGTGTCCCACTTGTCTACGAAGCGGTGGGGCGAGTTCTGGTAGGTCTTGCGGGCGTTGGCCGTCTGGTCGGGGTTCCAGAAGGCATCGTCGTACTCCCAGTTTGAGAACCAGTTCTCTTCCGTCTCTGTGTACATAGCCTCCAGATTGAAGGCGCCGTCGTGGGCAATGAAGCACTTGAAGCGCCCCTCGTGATGGCCGGCCAGATAGTAGACCGAGAAGCCGCCGAATGAAGCGCCCACGCAGCCCAGCCGGTCTTTGTCCACATAGGGCAGGTTCTGCGTGGCGTCGTCGATGGCTGCGAGATAGTCTTTCATGCACTGGCCAGTCCAGTCGCCGCTCACCTCCTCAAGCCACTCCTGTCCGAAGCCCGGCAGTCCGTGGCGGTTGGGGGCCACGATGACGTAACCCTGCGAGGCCATGATGAAGAAGTTCCAGCGGTAGCTCCAGAACTGGCTGACGGGGCTTTGCGGTCCGCCCTCGCAGAAGAGCAGGGTGGGGTACTTCTTGTTGGCGTCGAAGTGTGGCGGCAGCACTATCCAGGTGAGCATCTGCTTGCCGTCGGTGGTCTTCACCCATCGCTGCTCCACAGTGGGTTTGCCCAGCTGGTCCAGAATGTCTTTGTTCTCGTTGGTAATCTGTGCAATCTGCGTGTTGCCGATGCTGTCGCCCGGCGCCACGGTGTAGAGGTCGGCGGGCATGGTGTAGCTGTGGCGCTCCATCAGCAGGGGTGCCGTCTGGCTGTTCACTGTCTGCAGCGAGCCCCAGTCGGCCCAGTCGTTGGTGAGTTGGGTCACCTGTCCTTGCAGATTGGTGGCATAGAGATTCTCGGTGCCGTGCCACACGCCGATATAGTAGATGCGGGCGGCATCGGCGGTCCAGCAGAAGTCGTCGACGTTAGAGTCGAAGCTCTCGGTGAGGAATGTCTTCTCGCCCGTCTGCAGGTCGAGGCAGCACAGCCGCTGGCGGTCGGCCTCATAGCCGTTGCGTGCCATGGAGAGCCAGGCCAGGTAGCGGCCGTCGGGCGAGAACTTCGGGTTCTGGTCATAGCCTGGCAGATTCTTCAGGTTGTCGGCAGCGTTCATGCTCTGGGCCTTCATGGTCTTTGTGGGGTTGATGTCGGGTTCGGTGTACCCCTCCGGCTTGCAGAGGTTTTTGGTCTGGCCTGTGGCCACATCGTAGAGATAGATGTCCGAGTCAGTGGAAATGCTGTAGGCCAGTCCTGTCTTTTTCCGGCAGGTATAGGCAATCTGCTTGGAGTCGCGGCTCCAGTCCAGCTGCTCAATGCCGCCGAAGGGCTCCATCGGGCACTCATAGGGTTCGCCCTCAAGGATGTCGGTGCCTTCTTTGTCGACGACGAGGCCGTCGCCTACGCTAAACACGAAGGGGTGCTGGATGGATTCGACGTAGTGGTCCCAGTGGCGGTACATCAGGTCGGTCACCAGTCGGCCTGTGGCCTTTGGCAGGTCTTCGGGGTTCTGCTTGATGCTCTCGTGGAAAGGTATTGACTGCAAGAGGATGACCTGCTTCAGGTCGGGCGAAAACTTGAAGCCCTCCACCTTGCCCTCGGTCTGTGTGAGTTGCTGGCGGTTGGTGCCGTCGAGGTTCATCTTCCACACCTCGCCCCCCTTGAGGAAGGCCACGGTTTGGTCGTCTATCCAGGTGGCATCGGTCTCGTTGTCGGCGTCGGTGGTGAGTTGTGTTATGTTCGAGCCGTCGATGTCCATCATCCGGAGCACCTGGTGGCTCTTGTTCTCCTTCACGCTGTAGTAGCCCACTTGGTAGACCACGTGCTGGCCGTCGGGCGAGGCCTGATAGCCGCCGATGCGAGCCATTGCCCACAGGGCTTCGGGTGTCATTGTGTCGTCCTGCAGGGTGATGGTCTGTTTCTCTATGTTCACTTCGTTGTTTGCTTGTTCGTTGGTGCCACAGGCAGCCAGTAGCAGTGCCGCAGCCGATAGTGTTGCGATTTTGTTCATGATTGGGTTGAAGTCTGATAGTTGTTCGTTTTCGTGACAAAGGTACGAATAATCATCATATTGAGCAAACTTTCTCCAAGAAAAAACAGAAAAAAGTACTATAATAGTCCTTTTTCCTCAATGGAGTGTACAAAAATCTGAACGTCGGAAGCCACCAAATCTATAGTTACACCATATTTTTCTGATAATATTTGCGAAATGCTTTCTATGCTTTTGCCTTCTGCCAGCAAGTTGAGCATCTCTACTCCGCTTTGGTTCAAGGTGAACACCTGTACGGTGTTTCCTGTTGTGTGGTCTTTTGCTGCTACAACATAATGGTCGGCAAGTGGTTGTATCTCAATGTTATACTTCATGCTTCTCTTTGGCTTTTAAGTAGTGTTTGTATTCTCTGACCATCTGTTCACGTATCTTCTCTTCATTTTCTTGGCGCGACTCTTGGCTGCACAGGTGGGCTGGTTCGCATTTGTCCAGACGGAAACACTCGGGATAGGTTGCGCAAGTGGCACATTCGGGCAGTTCGTCGAAGGAACGGCGAAAATCGTCAAGTGCCTCCTTGTCCAGTTCTGGGCTGTCGATATGCCCCACGAAGTTGCTTTCCAGAAAATGCTCACACTTTCCTATCTGCCCATTAGGCAAAATAGATATGCTGTCGCTGCTGTCGGCCATGCACTGGTTCAGTTGTAGCCATCGCTTCAGCCTTTCTGTTTTGGCAAGTCTGCTTTTTCTCAATTTCTGCTGCAACAGCTGGCGTTTCTCGTAAATCTCATGGCGACTCTCATCGCTGTAGATGGCTGCATTTTTCACGCATTCGCCAAAGATGGGGCTGGAGTAGACGTTTATTCCCTTCTTGTTGGGAAACTCTTTGTCCAGTTCGTCGGCCAGAGCCATCAGATTGTCGGCGTTATGGCGGTCTACGTTTAATCGTATTTTCACGCTGATGCCCGCCTCCAACATCAAGTGGATGTTGTTAATCACTTTGCGGTAGGCACTTCCGTCGTTGTATATGTATGCCTTCACTCGGTTGTACACTTCTTCTGTTCCGTCGAGCGTCACTTGTATGCCTTCCAGTTTCCACACTTCGGTTGCCTCTCTCACGGTATCGGCGTCCATTAGATAGGCGTTTGAGGTCATTGTCGAGCAGTAGTCCACTCCCAACTCTTTCAGGCGGTGGCAAATGATGTTGATCACTTTTTTGTTGTATAGTGGTTCGCCCCCAAACCAGGCCAGTTCCACCTTTTTGTCACCGCAATGGCTGGCAATGTAATCGGCCGTGCGGAGGGCCACATCGGCGGACATTTGTGTGCGTTTCTGCCCTTTTTCAAAGCAATAGAAGCAACGGGCGTTGCAGTCGGAGGTGGTAAAGATGGTATAGCTTCTGATGGCTGTGCTGGCCGACTTGAGCATGCGCCCTACGGCCCTCATCTGTCGGCTCAGCAGCCGGTCGTCGTGTTGCTGTGGCACAAGGAACCACTCTTCAATGAGGGCTGGCAGTTTCTGGGGACAGCTCTTCAGTAGCACAGCTTCCTGCATACTAAGACGAATCATCGACTTTGTCAAGGTGTTGAAGAGCAGCAGTCCGTCGCCATCCGTAGTCTGTGATACCACAAACTGCATTAGTCTGTAGTCAGCTTCAACTTTGACCTTTTGCGGGCCAAGCAAGCTGTCGTAGGGGGTAATGATGGGTAATATCGTTTCCATGAAAAGAGCATTTGCGCTTGCAAAGTTAGGCAGAAAATGTCATAAAATAAAGAAATATCAAGAATATTTGAATGTTTAACATTTTTTTAGGGGGGGTAACGCTTATTTGCAGTTTTATCCTTAATTTTGCAGCCCGAACAAAGCGAATTAGTATATATTAACAACTTAAATCATTTAAAAGTTTAAAACAATGAAGACAAACAAAGTCTACGAGTCTCCTGTAATGAAGACTGTAAATGTGGAACTGCAGCATTTGATGGCAGGTTCTCCTTCAGTGACCCAATGTACTTGTAGCATTTTAAGTTTTGGCGGTGGTACTGGTGGCAGCGGTGGTGGCCGTTCCCGTGAAGATAATTCTTTCTTTGAGGATGATGAAGAGGCATAACTTATAGTGTTATGCCGCAAGATAGATGGCCCGCAATTCTGGAAATAGGAATTGCGGGCCATTGCCTTGTGTTTCCCGGCGTGGGGAAAACCCGGTTGCGCTGAAAGCCTTGCTATCGGCGGAAGATGCCGAGCAGGCTGCCATAGTTCTTTCGCAGCTTGCGCATGGTCATCAGGCCGTCGACTGCCAAGACGCCGTATGAAACGTATTTGCCTATCTGGCTGCCCCTCGTTGCACCTTCGCCCTCGGTGGTGAGTGCAGTCCATAGGCGTTTTATCTCTTGGTTTTCCAGGTGGATGACCTCGGAGAGCTGCTCCTTGCGCATGGTGATTTCTTCCATTGAGGAATAGGAGCGTTGTTTCGTCTTCTTTGCCATAGGCGGTAGGGGGGTGTTAATGGGTTGTCAGCTCATCAGGATGCTGGCCAGGAACTTTACCAGCGGGCGCTCCAACCAGACCTTGCGCCCCAGGTAGCAGACCGCCAGCACGAAAACGTAGAAACCTGACACACAGAGGAACGCGGCGGTGAGCCCCATAGACTGAGACAGCCACCATGCCGTGGCCAGCGAGGCAAACAGCATGGCGGCTGTGAAAATCATCAGAAGCAATACTGCCAGCGTGGCCACGCTGATCAGGCGCACAATCTTCTCCGTGGCATCGAGTTTGGCATACTCCGTGCGCAGCTCGATGTTGTGCTTCAGCATCTCGATGAGCTGGGTCAGCGTCTCTACATTCTTGTCACTTGACAGCATTGGCATTTACGATTTGCGGATTACTCGGCAGCCTCTTCCAAATCCTCGATGAGGTCGCCCACGTCCTTGCGGTTGAGTTTGATGTTGTGCTTCTTCAGAAATTCGTCCACGGTGTTTGAAATCTTCTCACGCGTGGTGCTGCCCTTGTCGGGAGCCACCAGAATTCCCAGTGCTGCGCCAGCCAGGGCACCGCCCAGAAAAGCGCCAATGTAGCCAAGTCCTTTCATACTGTTGTCCATAGTTTGATGATTAATGAGTTAATGTGTTATTGTTGCTTTTTGCAGGGCAAATTTACGCAATTATTCCCATTAAAGCCGCATCGGCAGTGCGATTTTTTGTTAAAAAGCCATTATTTTGCGTAATTAATTCAGATTTTGCGCCATTTGTTTCTCTTATTCGCGCCTTTTTTCGTAATTTCGCCGCAGATATTCAACCAATTTTTATTATTACAAGCAAACTATGAAGAAATACTTAATGATGTGTGCAGGCCTCTGCCTTGCATTGTCGTTCACGGGGTGCCGCCCCAGTGAGAGTGCCTACAAGAAGGCCTACGAGAAGGCCCAGGCCCAGGCTGCCCAGCAGCAGGTGGCCGCCAATGCACAGGCTACTGAGACGCCTGTGGTGACTCCCGTGGAGACCCGTGTGGCCAACGAGACCCAGGTTGTGGACAATGCCGACAACGTAGCGGTTCGCCAGGAGCGCGTGTCGGTGGTCAACGGTACCGGCCTGAAGAACTTCAGCGTCGTCGTTGGCTCGTTCTCCGTGATTGCCAATGCCGAGGGCCTGCAGCAGAAGCTGAAGAATGCCGGCTACAATGCCCAGATTGCCAAGAACGATGAGCGCAACATGTATCGTGTCATCGCTACCACCTTCGACAGCAAGGCCGAAGCAGCCCAGAGCCGCGACCAGCTGCGTGCCAGTTATCCCGACGCCTGGCTGCTCTTCCTTACCCGATAAGCAGCCTTGGCCAGAATACTTTCTATCGACTACGGCCGGAAACGGACAGGACTGGCAGTCACCGACCCTCTGCAGATTATTGCTGGAGGGCTGGTGACTGTCTCTACATCTGAGCTGTTCGACTGGCTCCAGGACTACGTGGCCCGCGAGCCGGTGGAGCGCATCGTCATTGGCGAGCCACGCCAGCTGAACGGTCAGCCCAGCGAGAATCTGCCGCGGGTGCAGCAGTTTGTCAACCGGTGGCGCAAGGCCGTGCCGCAAATTCCCATCGAGTTTTACGACGAGCGTTTCACCTCAGTGCTTGCCCACAAGGCGATGATTGACGGCGGACTGCACAAGAAAGCCCGTCAGGACAAGGCTTTGGTCGACGAAATCAGCGCTACCATCCTCTTGCAGGACTATATGCGCTCCATCCGACATTGACATTACATTCAACACTAAACCGAGATGATTCTACCTATTTATATATATGGACAGCCGGTGCTGCGCAAGGTGGCGCAGGACATAGGCCCCGACTACCCCGAGCTGCCCCAGTTGCTCAACGACATGTGGGAGACGCTGGCCGCCTCGGAGGGCATCGGCCTGGCCGCACCGCAGATAGGCCGCGACATCCGCGTGGTCATCATCGACCTCGACCCGCTGGCCGAAGATTTTCCTGAATACAAAGGCTTCCGTCAGGCCTATATCAATGCGCATATCGTGGAGACCGACGACAGCAAGACCGCCGCTTCGGAAGAGGGCTGTCTCTCGCTGCCTGCCATCCACGAGAAGGTGACCCGCCCCACACGCATCCACGTGCAGTGGCAGGACGAGCAGTTCCAGCAGCACGACGAGTGGGTGGAGGGCTATCTGGCCCGCGTCATGCAGCACGAGTTCGACCATCTGGAGGGGCGCATGTTCATTGACCATATCTCTCCCTTGCGCAAACAGCTCATCAAGAGCAAGCTGAAGGCCCTGACCCAGGGCCGCTACCGTTGCGGCTATCGCACCAAACCCGTAGTGAGAAAGTAGTCGGCGTGACAATTTGTCTGCCGTCTCTGCCAGCTTGTCTTCCTTCTTTGCGTTGGCACTGACTTTGCACTTAGGTCAGTGAAAGTAAAAACATAAACAAACAACTTAAACCAATTAGGAGGACAAAACTATGACACCAATGATGAGACGTGACGCAGCTTGGCTGCCCAGTGTTTTCAACGATTTGTTTGACACCGATTTTATGCCGAAGGCCAATTGCACCGCACCGGCCATCAACGTAAAGGAAACCGATAAGGCTTACATCGTGGAACTGGCCGCTCCGGGAATGAAGAAAGAGGACTTCAATGTTCACATCAACGACGAGGGCAACCTCATCATCAAGATGGAGCAGAAGGACGAAAAGAAGGAGGAAGACAAGACCACCCGCTATCTGCGCCGTGAGTTCTCGTACTCGAAGTTTGAGCAGACGCTGATTCTGCCCGACGATGTGGAGAAAGACCAAATCAAGGCTCGTGTGGAGCACGGCGTGCTGACGGTGGAACTGCCCAAGCACGAGGAGCAGAAGGTGAAAGTGAGCCGTCAGATAGAAATCGGATAAAACTTTCCTTGGGCCGAAATTAGCCCTTTTACAGCAGAAAGCAAAAGAAAATTCAGTTTTTCTTTTGCTTTTTGCTGTCTTATTCGTACCTTTGCACTCTGAAAAGTAAATCATTAATACAAATAATCTGAAAAACTATGGCAAACAAGGAAAAAGAAAAAAGGATGAACGCTAAGCAGCGTGCCTACGAGAAAAAGCAGGAGCAGGAAGGCCGCAAGGTGGTGAACTGGATTTTCGGCGTGCTCATTGTCGTGGCTTTGGCTTTCTGCCTGATGTCCATCTACATGTATGGTTAAGCTGCTATGAGTGGCATCGAGATAGAGCGCAAGTTCCTCGTCAGGGACAGCAGCTACAGGCAACTTGCCCACAAAAGCTACCGCATCCGGCAAGGATACATCTGCAGCGGGCACGGCCACACCGTGCGAGTGCGGCGGCGCGACGACCAGGCTTTTCTCACCATCAAGGGGCCATCGGTCGACGGCGGTTTGAGCCGCTATGAATTTGAGAAAGAAATCACGCTCGCAGAGGCCGAACAGCTGTTTGGCCTCTGCGAGCCAGGTGTTATAGACAAGACCCGCTTCCTGGTGGATGCCGGCGACGGCCACACTTTCGAGGTGGACGAGTTCTACGGCGACAACGACGGCCTGGTTATGGCCGAGGTGGAGTTGGCATCGGCCGACGAGCCTTTCGCCAAGCCGCCCTTCATTGCCGACGAGGTGACGGGCGACCGCCGTTACTACAATTCCCATTTACGCAAGTTCCCTTATAAACTTTGGAGAGACTGACAACTATGTTTGACTACAAAGCAGCCGACAACCGCTATGACTGCGGGATGGCCTACCAGCGGTGTGGGCGCAGTGGTGTGCTGCTGCCCAAGGTGTCGCTGGGCTTCTGGCACAACTTCGGCAGCGTGGACCCCTATGAGCGCTCGCGAGAGATTACCCGTTTTGCCTTCGACCACGGCATCACCCACTTCGACCTGGCCAACAACTACGGCCCCGTCTACGGTTCGGCCGAGGAGACGATGGGTCGCCTGATGGACGACAGTTTCCGTCCCTACCGCGACGAACTGTTCATTGCCACCAAGGCCGGCTACGACATGTGGCCCGGCCCTTATGGCAACTGGGGTTCGCGCAAGTACCTGATGGCCTCGCTCGACCAGTCGCTTCAGCGCATGCACCTGGACTATGTAGACCTTTTCTACAGTCACCGCTACGACCCCGAGACCCCGCTTGTAGAGACCCTTCAGGCCCTGGTCGACGTGGTGCGCCAGGGCAAGGCCCTCTATGTGGGCATCTCCCGCTGGCCTTTGGAGGCCACCCGCTTTGCCTACAACTATCTGAAGGAGCGCGATGTCCGTCTGCTCATCTATCAGGGCCGCCTGAACATGCTCGACCGCGCCCCGCAGGAAGAGGGCATCCTCGATTTCTGCGCCGAGCAGGGCGTGGGTTTCATCTCCTTCTCGCCGTTGGCACAGGGGCTGCTCACCGACCGCTACCTGAATGGCATTCCCGAAGACTCACGCATGTCGAAAGGCAAGTTTCTGAAGGAGAGCATGCTCACCAGCGAGTTGCTGCAGCGGCTGCGCCACTACAATGAGCAGGCCCGCGACCGTGGCGAGACGCTGGCCGAGCACGCCCTGCGCTGGATTCTGGAGCAGCGCGGCGTCACCAGCGTCCTCGTCGGTGCCAGCTCCACACAACAACTGGAAAAGAACCTCCGCTGTGTTTTGTAACGATAACAAAGACAACAAAGACAACCAAGGACAACAGATATGAACTGGAAAGGGCTGAGATGCCAGCTTCTGTTAGGCGACTGCCTAACTGTCATGCAAGGAATGGAGAGTGAGTCGGTGGATTGTATCATCACGTCGCCTCCGTATTGGGGAATGAGAAAATATGACAACGATGATGATAAACACGAAGTGGGCAATGAGAAGAACTTCAGCGAATATGTCGAGAAGCTGACGACTATCTTCACAGAGGCTCAGCGCGTATTGAAGCGCAAAGGCTCTTTCTGGCTGAATATCGGCGACAAATACGACGACAAGGCACTTATGGGGATGCCTTGGCGCGTGGCCATCGCCCTGATGGACAAAGGCGGATGGATGATGAGGAACGATGTAATCTGGAATCAGCTAAAAGGAACACAGAGCTGCAAGGACCGCCTGAGAGACTCCTACGAGCACGTGTTCCATTTCGTGAAGTCGAAGAAATACTACTATGATGCCGACGCCATCAGGATTCTGCCTAGGCTGAAGCCGAAAAGAATAGGCGAGAAAGTCATCTCTGCCACTGGTGTCAGCGGCAAGAAATACCGCCAGCAGATAGAAGAGAGCCAAATGCTCACCCTTAGTGAGAAAGAAGCCGCCACAAAGGCACTGGATGAAGTGCTGCAACAGGTCATCAACGGCGAAGTCAATGACTTTCGCATGACCATTCGTGGCGTGCAGCGTGCCTGGCACAGCAACGACACCTCCATCAGCGGCAGGGCCAAGGAATTGCAGGAGCGCGGCTTCTACATCATGAAAATCGGCGCCAAGGGACACCTGCCGACAGATATCTGGGACATCGTGCCTGAGGATACGTGGCGGAAGGACAGCCATTGTGCCGTCTTTCCAGAGGAATTGCTGAGAATTCCTATTATGGCCACTTGCCCTGAAGACGGAATTGTCTTGGACCCGTTCAGCGGAACAGGAAGCACCGTTGTAGCAGCACTGAAGCTGGGTCGTAGGGGAATCGGCATTGAACTTAGTGAAGAATATCTGAATGTGTCGAAACACAGAATCATAGATGAGGAACTGGCATTGGCTATATGAAAGAACTGAAGAGAACTCCTGTTGAGATATTTGGCCATGATACCAGCACGGCCTCTGGCGATTTGGAACTGGCCGTCAAGCAGCAATACTGCCGGTTTATCCATGCCACCTGCAACAAGCCTCGCAAGAGCAGTCCACAGGAAAAGGTGGGAATATGCAGTGTGGCTTCTACTGTAGCTAAAGGAGAAGCTCTTGAGCCGGTCATCGTTTGTCCGCAACGCTTCAAGGTTGATTCTTTATTAGAAACAATCCGGCAGAAATACTTGAAAGACTGGAGTAACGTCACGTGGATTCCAGAAGTGAATATTGGCGTGGGAGGCAGTATTGACTACGTAGCCGTAGAACTCGGAAGCAGAAGTGAAATCCTGAATTTCCAGTGTGTCGAACTACAGGCCGCTGGCACGACGGGAACGCCATACCCTGCCGTTATTGATTTCAAGGAACATGGCCAGTTCTTGAAAGATAAATACAACTATGGCATTAACTGGGCAAATGAATTCCTAAAGACCATGATGCAGCAGGCATACAAGAAAGGAAAGATTGTGCAGTCTTGGAACAGGAAGATTGTGTTTGTCATACAAGATGTGGGAATGAGATATATCTTAAGCGCTACTGACTGTAGTTTGCTTACGAAAGCTGATACGCAACAGCCTGTCGATTTCTGCACGTTCAGAATGAAATGGTGTGAAAACAAGGGATGGAACTTGGTGTTTGACCAGATATACAGCACTTCCGTAGAAGGCGTCAACCGCATGATTGGCGGAGCTGGCGAAGACCAGTATCTGACGGAAGAGGATTTCAAACTGAATATATTAAAGAAAGGAATTCAAGACAAGCTGATAGTATGAAGCAAGTACTCCTCATCAACGACGTTGCCGGCTATGGCAAGGTGGGCATGGCGGCCATGCTGCCCATCTTGAGCTATATGGGCTTTCCGGCCTACAACCTGCCCACGGCCTTGGTGTCTAACACGCTGAACTATGGCGAGTTCACCCAGCTGGACACCACCGACTATATGCGGCACACGCTGCCCATCTGGCGCCATCTGGGTTTCCATTTCGACGCCATCTGCACCGGCCTGATGTTCAGCGAGGAGCAGGCCCGCCTTGTGGCCCAGTTCTGCCGTGAGCAGGCCCAGGGCGGGTGCACCATTGTGGTCGACCCCGTGATGGGCGACGGCGGCAAGCTCTACAACGGCATCGGCCAGCGCCAAGTGGAGCTGATGCGCGAAATGGTGAGCGTGGCCCATCTGACCATCCCCAACTATACCGAGGCGTGCTATCTGGCAGGCGTCCAATACAAGCCCCAGGGCCTCTCGCAGGACGAGGCCCGCCAGTTGCTCGGCCGGCTGACGGCCATCGGCGCCCAGTCGGCGCTCATCACCAGTTGCCTCATCGAGGGCCGTCATGCCGTGTGTGGCTCCTACAGTCCCGATGGCGGGTCGGAGCACAGCTGTTTCTTCTTGGAGTATCAGGAGATTCCCGGCCAGTTCCATGGCACGGGCGACATCTTCTCGGCCGTCCTTCTGGGCCATCTGATGAAGGGTGAACAGCTCAAGCAGTCCACCCGCAAGGCCATGGACGTAGTAAGAGAGATGATCTTCCGCAACCGTGATGTGGAAGACCATCTCTGTGGCATTTTCATTGAGCGGTGCCTCGACCTGCTTTAGGCCGGGGCCAGCCGTTTATTCCTCGTACATCTTGTCTATTTCCGCCTTGTAGTTGACGTTCAGCACGCGGCGCTTTATCTTCAGCGTGTTGGTCAGCTCGCCGCGCTGCAGCGAGAAGGGTTGTGGCAGCAGCGTGAACCGCTTCACCTGTTCGTAGTGGGCCAGTTGCTGTTGCAGCGTCTCTATGCGCTCCATCATCATGCGGTTGATGCGCTTGTCGGCGCACAGGTCTTCGCGGCTGTTGAAGACGATGTCGTGCTGGCGGGCATACTCCTCCAGCAGGCGGTATTCCGGCACGATGAGTGCCGAGACGAACTTCCGCTCGTCGGCGATGATGGCCAGTTGGTCTATATACTTGTCCACCAGCAGTTTCGACTCAATCATCTGCGGGGCGATGTACTTGCCGTTGCTGGTCTTGAAGAGGTCCTTGATGCGGTCTTTCAGGAACAGCTCGCCATTCTTCATATACCCCGAGTCGCCGGTCTTGAAGTAGCCGTCGGCGGTAAACGTCTGGCGGGTCAGGTCGTCGCGCTTGTAGTAGCCACGTGTGATGGTGGGGCCCTTGAGCAGAATCTCTCCCTCGTCGCTTATTTTCACGCTGATGCCCTCGATGGGTATGCCCACGCCGCCCACGGTGAAGGGGTCGCCCAGGTGGTTGCAGCTGACGGTGGCCAGGCTCTCGGTGAGTCCGTAGCCCACAATCATGTTGATGCCGATGGAGTGTACAAACTCCTCCACGTGGTGGCTCACGGTGGCGCCGGCCGTGGGGAAGAAGTGGGCGTTCTCCAGCCCCAACTCCTTGCGCACCAGCGAGAAGACGGTCTTGTTGAGCACCTCATACTCCAGATGCAGTGCCAAAGGCGGCTGTTTGCCCTTCGCCAGGTAGTCAATGTTGTGCTTGTGGCCCACCTCCAAGGCGTGGCTGAACAGTTTGCGCTGCACGGTGCCGCTGGTCTCAATCTTCTCCTGCACGCCCATATACACCTTCTCCCAAAATCGGGGCACGGAGCTCATGCATGTGGGGTGCGTCTCGCGCATGGTCTTCTGCACCTCCTGCGGATAGGTGTTTACAATGAGCCTGGCGCCCTTGGTGATGCACAGAATCTTCCACCCCTTCTCGAAGATGTGGGTGAAGGGCAGGAAGTTCAGTACGCGGTCGTTCTCGTCCACCGGCACGCACTTGTTGTTGGCCTCCATGGCGGCGTGGTATTGGCCCATTGAGAGGATGACGCCCTTCGAGTCGCCCGTGGTGCCGCTGGTGTAGAGTATGTTGGCAATGTCGTCCATCGTGGCCTCCTGCTGCAGCCGTTTCACCTCTTCCTGCCGAGGCAGCCCCTGTCCCAGTTTCAGGAAGTCGGCAAACGACATCACCGTGGGGTCGTCGGGGGACAGGTGTATGGTGGGGTCGTAGACGATGATGCGCTCCAGCGTGTGGCAGGTGGCGAAGACGCGCTTGGCCTTGTCGAACTGCTCCTGCTCGCCCACGAAGAGGAAGCGTATTTCTGCATCGTTGACCATAAACTGTATTTGCTGCTCCGAACTGGTGGCATAGAAGGGGATGGTCACGGCGCGGATGCCCCAGGCACCGAAGTCGGTGAAGAGATACTGCACGGAGTTCTGCGAGAACACGCCCACGTTCTCCTGCACGCCGATGCCCAGCTGCAGCATGGCATTCGACACCTGTCCCACAATGTCGGCAAACTGCCGCCACGAGCACGATTTCCATTGATTTCCCCCGAAGCTCTTGTATATCAGAGCCTCTCGGTCGCCATAATGTTCGGCCACGTCGGGAATGAGGTGAGAAAGATGACTGTTTATTTGCATAATATCTTAGTGTTTGTTAGTATCTACCCTTGAGTAAGCGGGCCGCCTCACTGCCTACTTGTACAGGTGTTATCTTGCATTGGTGGGTCTTCGTCTCCTTGTCGTAGTTGATGCCTACCAGCAGTATGTCGCCCGTGTAGTCGGAGACCTTTTCCCAGTAGCGGCGCTCCTTTATTTGATCAATGGCCTCGTCGGCGCTGTGGCCGTACTTCAACTCCACAATGATGGCGGGTGTGCTGACGTTTTTGCGCGGCATCATCACGAGGTCGGCGAAGCCCTTGCCCGTCTGGAACTCGCGGTGGAAGATGTAGTCGCCGTGGGCGTAGTAGTAGGCAATGGCGAGGACGCAGGCCATAGAGTTCTCGTCGCTGTACTTGATGAGGCTGGCGTTCTCTGCGTGGGCCGCCTCCACAAGACGGGCCACCAAGTCGGCGTCACCGCGCAATGTGGCGTCGAGCAGGCGCTCCGACTGCTGGAGGGCGCCGGCGATGGAAGTCCAGCCGGTTTCCTCCACGGCGTTAGCCAGTTCCTCTGACACCTCGTAGTTAGGCACATAGCACTCGCGCTTCTGCCAGTCGAAGGCCAGATAGCCCAGGTGGATGAGCACGGTGAGCACGTCGTCGCGGTTGCGGATGTCGCTCAGGTCGTTATTGAACTTGGTGGTGTTCACCTTGGCCCTTCCGCCGGCGAGCATCTCCACGATGTCCTCCTTCAGCCCATCGAAGTTCATCTTGATATAGCTGGCGATGGCGTCGAATGAACCCGTGCTGGCCCAAAAGCTGCGGCAGCGGCCGATGTCCACCGCCTGCATCACCGAATTGGGGTTGAACATCGAGGGCTGCGGACCTATCTGGTAGCCGTCGTACCACTTCTCCAGCTCGTCGAAGTCCATATCGTGCTTCGCTGCCAAAGCCCTCACCTCATCCTTCGTGAAACCGAAGAACGAGGCCATCTTCCGAGGCTCAAGCATCGAGTACTCCAGGAAATTGTTCAGGGCCGACTGTGTCCTGAACTTCTTGATGGGCAGGATGCCCGTCATATAGACACCAGCGAACGCCAACGACCCATTCACGCTCTTGAACATGCGGCGCAGCCAGTTCACGTAGTCTTCCATGACCTTTGAACCTGGCCTGTTCTCACGGCAGATGGCATCCCATTCGTCGATGATGAAGATGAAAGGCACCTTGGTCTGGTCAACCACTCGCAACAGGTATTTCATCAGAGTGTCACCTTGTTCGACGGCTATGCCGGGGTAGGCTTTGCTGATGTCCGCCAGCAGTTCACTCTCAATCAACTGCACAATGCTGTCATCGCTGACTGACCCGGTGAAGTCCGTTATGTCGAGGTAGATGACGGGGTACTTGTTCAAGTGCTCCTCAAACGAGGGGTCAGTGGCTATCTGAAGGTCGGAGAACAGCTCGCGGGAGTCGCACGAGCGGTCGTAGTAGGCGGCCAGCATGTGGGCAGCCATCGACTTGCCGAAGCGGCGGCTGCGCGTCACGCATGTGAATTTCTTCACGGTAAAGAGCGTCTGGTTGACCACGGCGATAAGCCCGGACTTATCGACGTACTCACTGTTGCGGGCCTGACGGAACAGGCCATTGCCCTTGTCAATGTAAATGCCCATCTTATTATCGCTTTTGTTCCTTCTTGGGATGCAAAGATAAAAAAAATTCCCCGAACTGCCAAGGGATTCGGGGATTATTTTTAAGATATGTGGTCAGTCAGGGCTTCTGGCAGAGCAGGAGCACGTGGGAGTTGTCGGCCAGAGTGGTGGCGAAGATGTAGTGGGGGCCGCCGTCTGAGAGCTTCAGGCGCTGGCGCAGGGCTTGGGCTGAGAGGGGGAAATTGCGCACGCTGATGTTGGCCTGGCGCAGGTGGCCGAGGGTGGCTCTCAGGGCGCGTCTGTTCATTGTGGTGACGGCCTCGATGCGGAAGCCGCGGCCGGGGAAGTCCACAGGCTGGGCCGAAAGGAAAAGATGGCTGTTGGGCGCCAGCGGTGCCACGCCGAAGTCGCGGGCCAGGGCCCCGAAGCACCCTGCCTTCATCACGGCGGCATGCGGTTCGTAGAGCAGCATGCCCGGTGCCGGAGCAGCAGGGGTGGGGCAGCAGAGGGGAGCGTCGAGCGCATTGGCCACCGAGTAGGCCAGCCCCGTGACCGTGTCGGCGCATACCAGCGTGAGGCCGTCGGCCTGTCTTTGCAGCACCAGCAGCAGCTCCTTGCACTCGCCGCCGGCGGCCACGATGTGCACCTGGGCTGCGTGCTGCCGCCCCACATCGGCCACAGCCTTGCGCCAGTCGAGCATGGGCGAGAGTTTCAGCATCACGATGTCGGCCCGGTCCAGCAGCTCGTCCACCATCGGCACCACGTTGGGCTGGCAGTCGGCCAGCGCGTATGTGCGCCCGCCGTGGTCGTCGCGCCGCGAGGGGTCTATGTAGATGAGCGTGGCCGCGCCGGCCCGTTGCAGATAGTCGGTGCCGTCGGCGCATACCACTTCAATGTGCACGTTGCAGACCAGTGGCAGATTGTGGCGCGCCAGGTCGCAGAGTTGCTCGCTGCGCTCCACGTAGACGGCACTGTCGAAGACCTCGGCCATAAAGGCCGTGTCTACGCCCAGTCCGCCCGTCAGGTCCAGCAGCCGGCCGCCGTCTGTCAGTTGTCGGCAGAGGTCGGCCTTGTAGCAGGCGGTGAGTTCGCTCGAACACTGCTCCATGTTCAGGTGTGGCGGATAGACCAGTCCGTCCAGCGCCGCCCACTTCGGCAGTTTGCGGCGGGCGGTCTGCCGGCCCTCTATCTGTTGCAGGGCCGCGGCCAGGTCCACCCCCTCCGGCACCGAGCGGCGCAGGGCCAGTTGCCTCACGTCGTCGGCGGCGTGCTGTCTGATGAATTGCAGGGTTGCGTCGTCTGTTGCCATTTCTGTTAATGTATGCTTCCGGCGTGCAAAGTTAGACATTATTTCTGAATATCCCTCATTGCCTGCCAAAAATAATTATCTTGGTGTGCTGATTTTTTGACAAAATACACTGGGCACAAATTTCCCCCGGATGTAACTCAGAGATAAGTGCCACTTATCTCCGAGATAAAAGGCACTTATCTCCGAGATAAGTGGCACTTATCTCTAAGGGGGGGTAAAAGGCCCCTTCGGCGTGCATATCTTTTTTTATGACATTTTCCGGCAGATTCCTGCATGACGAACTGCCGAAAGCAGAGTTGTATAGCCTTTTGGCTCTTGCTGAAGGGTTCAGACTGCTGCCTTTTAGTTGTCTGTGTCGTTCAGGTTGTCTTTCCATTCCTGCCGTTAAAAGAAATGAGACATAGAGAAAAGTCTGTTTGCAGAATATTGAGTAACTTTGGGGCCAAATTGCAAAATAGCGTATATGAGACGATTGAAAAGTGTGATTCTGTTGGCGCTTCTGGCCCTGCCCTTGCAGGCACAGCGGCTGGTGTCGCCCAACGGCCTGATTGCTGTTGAGCAGCAAGGCAGGCAGTACGTAGTGAACTATCGTGGCCAGACGGTGCTCCGTATGGAGCTGTCGCCCAACGCCCCGCTCAGTGCGGCCGTGCCCCCCCGGCGCGTCACGGCCGACTACCAGATGGTGGCGGGCAAGCGGCAGCACTGCACCAACGAGGCCAACGAATACCGACTGGGCGACGCCCTGGTGATGCGCCTCTACAACGACGGCCTGGCCTATCGCTTCGAAGCCGCCGGCAGCCTGAAGTCACCGCTCGACCAGTCGAAGGCCGCCTACCACATTGCCGAGGGCACCAAGCGCTGGATGCAGCAGTGGTGTGACAGCTATGAGGGCTTCTACCCCCAGTCTGTCACCTGTCGTGTGAAGCCCGTGCCGTCGTACAGCGGCATATCGAAGTCGGCCCAGGGTTGGAACAACCGTTGGGGCTTCCCGGCGCTGCTGGAGCCACAGGACGGCGTCTTCGTGCTGCTGACCGAGGCCAACATTGAGCGCGGACAGAGCGCCGCCTGTCTGCGCAACGACGGCGAGCTGTTCCGCGTGGTGGCCGACAAGACCACCGACGGCGGTGCCCCCCGCCACACGCCTTGGCGCGTGGCCATCGTAGGCACCCTGGCAGACGTGGTGCAGTCGACCCTGGTCACCGACGTGAGCGAACCGTCGAAGATAGCCGACACCAGTTGGATCCGGCCCGGCGTGGTGTCGTGGATATACTGGGCCCACAACCACGGCAGCAGCGACTACGGCATCGTCTGCAAATATGTCGACCTGGCCGCCGCCCTCCATCTGCCCTACGTGCTTATCGATGCCGAGTGGGACATGATGAAAGACGGCAAGACCATCGCCGACGCCATTGGCTACGCCCGCCGCAAGGGCGTCAAGCCCCTCGTCTGGTACAACTCCAGCGTGGGCTGGGTCAATGGCGCCCCCACTCCGAAGTATCGCCTGAACACGCCCGAGGACCGCGAGAAAGAGTTTGCCTGGTGTGAGAAGATGGGCGTGGCCGGTGTGAAAATCGACTTCTTCAGCGGTGACACCCAGCTCAATATGGACTACTGCCAGGACCTGCTGGAGTGTGCCGCCCGCCATCACCTGCTGGTCAACTTCCACGGTGCCACCATCCCCCGCGGCTGGCAGCGCACGTGGCCCAACCTGCTCTCTACCGAGGGCGTCTACGGTGCCGAGTGGTACAACAACGTGCCTACGTTCACCGCCCGTGCTGCCAGCCACAATGCCACACTGCCCTTCACCCGCAACGTCGTGGGCCCGATGGACTATACGCCCTGTGCCTTCAGCGACTCGCAGCACCCCCACAGCACCACCCACGCCCACGAATTGGCGCTCACCGTGCTCTTCGAGAGCGGCCTGCAGCACCTGGCCGACCGGCCTGAGAGCCTGCTCGGCCAGCCCCGCGAGGTGCAGCGCTTCTTCTCGCTGCTGCCTGCCGCCTGGGACGAGACGCGACTCGTCGGCGGCTATCCCGGCAAGAGTGTGGTCATGGCCCGCCGCAGCGGCAACACCTGGTATGTGGCCGGCATCAACGGCCTCGACGAGGCTCAGACACTCAGCGTGCCCACCTCCTTCATCGGCCAGCACGGCCGGGTGGACCTGTTCCAGGATGGAGGCGAGCGCGCCTGGAGTCTCTCGCAGACCGCCGACGTGCCCCAGAGCGTGACGTGCCGTCCGCGTGGCGGCTTCGTGGCCGTGGTCCATCCCAAGGGCACCTTTGCCGTGAAGCAGGTGGCTGCCAATGCCGTGCGCATCAAGTATATGGAGGGCCAGAGCCAGCTGCCCGAACTGCCCGACTGGCTCTATGTGAAGGACGGCGTTGCCCGTAGCGGCGGCATGACCGTCGAGGTGGACGACGTGAGCCAGACCGTGCTCGTCAAGGACCAGCACGGGCGCGTGGTCTTCGTTGGCAGCCACCAGATGCATGGCCCTGAGGCCACGCTCACCATTGCCTCGCCGCAGGACGAATACCTCTTCGGCCTGGGCCAGTTCCAGGACGGCTATGCCAACGTGCGCGGCCTGTCGCGCCGTCTGACGCAGGTGAACACGCAGATTTCCATTCCGATGGTGGTCTCCAGCCGGGGCTATGGCCTGCTGTGGAACAACTACGGCCTGACCGAGTTCAACCCCTGCAGCCAGAGCGTCACGCTCACTCCGCAGCTCTCACCCCTCAACGCGAAGGAGGAGGTGGTCAATGTCACCTCGACCGAGGGCGGCAAGCAGGAGCGCCGCAAGCGCAACATCTTCGAGGCCGAGGTCCATATCAGCGAGGCCGGCCAGTACGCGCTGCTCCTCGATGTGGGCCAGAAGATGGCCCGCCGCCACAATCTGGCCATCGACGGCAAGACCGTCATCGACATGCAGAATGTGTGGCTGCCGCCCACGGCTTCGGCCATCGTCCACTTGGAGGCCGGGCGCCACACCGTGACGTCGGAATCGTCGCAGGGCGATGCCCCCGTCCTATATTATAATAAGGTGAAAGACGAGACCGTCTTCTCCTCGCCCGTGGCCGATGCCGTCGACTACACAGTGTTCGTCGGTTCTCCCGACGAAATCATCGCCTCCTACCGCGAGCTCACCGGCACAGCCCCGCTCATGCCCCGCTGGGCACTGGGCTATATACACTGCCGCGAGCGCTACCACTCGCAGCAGGAGATACTGGAGACCGCCAACCGCTTCCGCCAGGAGCAGCTGCCCGTCGACGTGATTGTGCAGGACTGGCAGTACTGGGGCAAGTACGGCTGGAACTCCATGCAGTTCGACGAGACCCACTACCCCGACCCGCGGGCCCTGACCGACAGCCTGCACAAGATGGACATCCGGCTGATGGTCAGCGTGTGGTCGAAGATTGACAAAAACTCGGAGGTGGGCCGACAGATGGTGGCCGACGGCTACTACATCCCCGGCACCGACTGGATAGACTTCTTCAACCCCGACGCCGCTGCCGCCTATTGGCGCAACTTCGACCGCAGGCTTGTCCCGCTGGGCATAGACGCCTGGTGGCAGGATGCCACCGAGCCTGAGAACGACGACCTGGTGGGCCGCCGCGTGAATGGCGGAAAATGGAGCGGCGAAGTGGTGCGCAATGTCTACCCCCTGCTGGTGAACAAGACCGTCTACGAGGGTCTCTCGTCGCATCCGGGCCGCCCCATGATTCTCACCCGCTGCGGCTTCCCGGGCATTCAGCGCTATGGCTCCGCCCTGTGGAGCGGCGACGTGGGCAACGACTGGGAGACCTTCCGCCGGCAGATAGTGGCCGGACTGGGCATGCAGGCAGCCGGCATACCCTGGTGGACCTACGATGCCGGAGGCTTCTTCCGCCCCGGCAACCAGTACTCCGATGCCGGCTATATCCATCGGATGCTGCGCTGGATAGAGACGAGCGTCTATCTGCCCCTGATGCGCGTCCACGGCTATATGAGCAACACCGAGCCGTGGAACTATGGTGCGGAGGCACAGACGTTCATTGCCGGCTGTCTGAAGGAGCGCTACCGCCTGCTGCCCTACATCTACAGCCAGGCGGCGGCCATCGCCTTCGACGGCTCCACGCTGATGCGCCCCTTGGTGTTCGACTTTGCCAACGACACGCAGGCGCTGCAGCAGAAATATGAATACATGTTCGGCCCAGCGCTGCTCGTCAGCCCCGTCACCGAGCCTGATGTCAAGACGTGGCAGACCTATCTGCCAAAGACCACTGGCGGCTGGTACGACTTCCGCACCAGCCAGCACCATGACGGCGGGCAGACCGTGAGCACCGATGCCAGCCGAATCCCCGTCTTCGTCAAGGCCGGCAGCATCGTTCCCCTGGCTGAAAATGGCACCGACGGCAACCTCGAACTGCTGGTCAGCCCCGGCGCCGACGCCTCCTTCGTGCTCTACGAGGACGACGGCACCACCACCGACTACCGTCAGGGGCAGTGCTCGCGCATCGTCCTGCAGTGGGACGACGCCCGCCACCGCCTCACCATCGGTGACCGCACGGGCAGCTATCCCGGCATGGCCCAGCGCCGCACCTTCCACGTCAAGGTGATGGGCGGCGGCCAGACCACCATTAAATATAAAGGCAAGAAAACTACTGTAACCATTAACTAATAAAGTATCACTATGAAACCTATCAAACGACTTTTGGCCCTCGCCGCAGCACTCTGCCTGGCAGTGGCAATGACAGCCCAGAACCTCTATGATGCCTCTGGCGGAAGGATTATCGGCAAAATATCGGGCAACTATATCTACGATGCCTCCGGTGGCTACACCATCGGCAGAATCAATGGCGAGCGCATGATGGACGGCAGTGGCGGCCGCACGCTGAACCACATCAAGTCCGACGGGCGTGTGATGGACAGCGGAGGCGGCATCTGCGTGGGACACATCAAAAGCGACGGTCGCGTGACCGACGGCGGCGGCGGTCGCACGCTGGGCTATGTTGAGAACGGCTACGTCTTCGACAGCAGCCACGGCACGAAAATAGGCCAGTATAAGGGTGTGGACGCTAAATATGTGGCCTACTACTTTTTCTTCTTCCCCAACAGGAACACGGCTTCGGCCTCCCCGAAGAGACCCGCCAACAACACGCCCAAGAAAGTCACCGACGCCCTTGCCCCAAGCTCAAAGGGAGTGGCTCTCTACGACCGCGACATGAGGAAAATGGGCACGCTGTGGGATAAAGACCGCTTTGTCAGCACCGTCGCCAACGGATTCCTCATCACATTTAAGAAGGCCGACGACGGCCTCGCCATCTATGACCGTGGCAAGTTCTTGTGTACCTTGTGCAAGGACAACAAGATTTATTACAACGAGGGTAAGAGTGTCTATGGCACCTTCGACGAGAAGGGCAATGCCTACGACGAGAACGGCAGGCTGTTCGGCTACATCCGTGATGACGGTGAGGTCTTCATCGTTACCAAGAAAAAGGAGGAACTGCTTTTCGGCCACATTAAAGACAAGGACTTCGACCGCCAACTCACAGGTCTCCTCTACTTCGTCTGCTACTACACTCCCCTTCTCAATATGTACGACGAACTGGACAAGCAGAAGGCCAAGAAAGACTCTATAGGCAACTAAACGTTACAAATCATAATGAAGCAAATTCTTTTATCCATCTCTCTGATGTTCTGTGCCGGCAGTATGGCCGTGGCGCAGACTTACCCATATCAGAACCCTCAACTGAGTGCCCGTGAGAGGGCTGTTGATTTGTGTTCGCGCCTGACTCTGGAGGAGAAGGCCAAGCTGATGCTCGACGAGAGCCCAGCCATCCCGCGCCTGGGCATCAAGAAATTCTTCTGGTGGAGCGAGGCCCTGCACGGCGCCGCCAACCAGGGCAACGTCACCGTGTTCCCGGAGCCGATAGCCATGGCCGCCTCGTTCAATCCCGACCTGCTCTACAAGTGCTTCGACGTAGCCTCGACCGAGTTCCGCGCCCAGTACAACGAGCGTATGCAGCGGGGCAGCGGCGAGGACGAGAAGTTCCACAGCCTCTCCGTCTGGACGCCCAACGTGAACATTTTCCGCGACCCGCGCTGGGGCCGCGGACAGGAGACTTACGGCGAAGACCCCTATCTGACCAGCGTGATGGGCACGCAGGTGGTGCGAGGACTGCAAGGCCCCGAGGACGCGAAGTACCGCAAGCTGTGGGCCTGCGCCAAGCACTATGCCGTGCACAGCGGCCCGGAGTACACCCGCCACTCGGCCAACCTGACCAACGTCTCACCCCGCGATATGTGGGAGACCTATATGCCTGCCTTCAAAACACTGGTGCAGGATGCCAAGGTGCGCGAGGTGATGTGCGCCTACCAGCGACTGGACGACGACCCCTGCTGCGGTTCGCAGCGACTGCTGCAGACCATCCTGCGCGACGAGTGGGGATTCCAGTATCTCGTGGTGAGCGACTGCGGTGCCGTGAGCGATTTCTACGAGTCGCACAAGTCGTCTTCCGATGCCACCCATGCCTCGGCCAAGGCCACCATTGCCGGCACCGACGTGGAGTGCGGCTATGGCTATGCCTACCGCAGTATACCCGAGGCCGTAAGCCGGGGCTTCATCACTGAGGCAGAGGTGGACAAGCACGTCGTGCGGCTGCTCGAAGGCCGTTTCGACTTGGGCGAGATGGACGACCCGTCGCTCGTGGAGTGGTCTGCGATTCCCTATTCGGCCATGTCTACCAAGGAGTCGGCCAACCTGTCATTGGAGATGGCCCGCCAGACCATCGTGCTGTTGCAAAACAAGAACGGCGTGCTGCCCCTGCAGAAGGGCAAGGAGAAGATTGCCGTCATTGGCCCCAATGCCGACAACACCCCGATGATGTGGGGCAACTACAACGGACAGCCCAACCACACCATCACCATCCTCGACGGCATCAAGGCCAAGCAGAAGAAACTCTTCTACGCCAAGGGCTGTGACCTGACCTACGACCGCGTGATGGACTGCCTGCTCGGCACACAGTGCAGCTTTGAGGGCAAGAAGGGCATGAAGGGCACCTTCTGGAACAACCGACGCATGGAAGGCAAGCCCGTGACCACGCAGTACTACACCCAGCCACTGGCCGTCACCACCTTCGGTATGCACAACTTCGCCCCCGGCGTGCAGTTAGAGGATTTCTCGGCCAAGTACGAGACCGTCTTCACCCCGAAGGAGGCCGGCGAGTATGTGGTGAACGTGGATGGCTGCGGACAGTTCGAGCTCTACATCGACGGCGAGCGCAAGTTCCACCACCGCATCTGGCGCACCACGCCCAACCGCGTGCCCATCCAGGCCGAGGCCGGCAAGAGTTACCGCATAGAGGTGCGCTTCGCTCACGTTCATACTTACAATGCCGACCTGAAAATCAATGTGGCCAAGGAGCTGCCCATCAACTATCAGGAGACCATCGACAAGCTGAAAGGCATCGACAAGGTCGTCTTCGTGGGTGGCATCTCCCCCGCACTTGAGGGCGAGGAGATGCCTGTCGACATCGACGGCTTCAAGGGTGGCGACCGCACGCACATCGAACTGCCCATGGTGCAGCGCGACTTCCTCCGTGCGCTGAAGGCAGCCGGCAAGACCGTCGTTTTCGTCTGCTGCTCAGGCTCGTGCATCGCCTTGCAACCTGAGACAGAGACCTGCGACGCCATCGTGCAGGCATGGTATCCCGGCCAGGAGGGCGGCACCGCCGTGGCCGATGTGCTCTTTGGCGACTGCAACCCTTCCGGCAAACTGCCCGTCACTTTCTACAAGACCAGCAGCCAGCTGCCCGACTACGAGGACTACTCGATGAAGGGCCGCACCTATCGCTATTTCGACGATGCCCTCTTCCCCTTTGGCTACGGTCTGAGCTACACCCAGTTCGAGCTGAGAAACGGGCAGTTTGAGGTGAGAAACGACGGCAACGGCACCGTGACGGTGGAAGTGGCCAATACAGGGCGGCGCGACGGCTCGGAGACCGTGCAGGTCTACATCCGTAACCTGCAGGACCCTGACGGCCCACTGAAGAGTCTGCGTGCCTTCAAGCGCATAGCCGTGAAGGCAGGGCAGACGGCCACAGCCCAGCTGACCCTCACCCGCAAGTCATTCGAGTTCTGGGACTCCGAGACCAACACCATGCGCGTGAAGCCTGGCAGATACGAAATCCTCGTAGGCACCAGCTCCCTGCAAAAGGACTTGCAGAAGAGGGAAGTGACAATCCAATAGACACGCAAAAATCCCCGAATCGTTTGGCGGTTCGGGGATTTTTGCGTATCTTTGCCCCCATAAATCGTAAAAAGGAGAGTTATTATGGCTGTTTCAGCAAAGCGCAAATATCCCGTGGGGATTCAGAGTTTCGAGTTCATCCGAGAGAATGGATATGTTTATGTAGACAAGACAGAGCTTATCTATAAGATGATAGATGGTGTTCGAGGGTCGCCGCGAGCTGTTCGAGGCCTTCACCACCGACGACGGCATAGAGCAGCCGCAGCTGTTCATCGCACAGACCGACTGGAAGTGGGAGCGCTACCCCGTGCTGCGGTTCGACTTCAGCAGGAGCAACCTCTCCAGCTTAGAGAAGCTCGACGAGTTCGTCAATTTCACCCTGTCCGGCTATGAGGAGCAATACGGCGTGCCGCCGTCGAAGGACAGCAGCAGCATCCGCATGACGAAAATCATCCACGCCGCCGAGCGGCAGACGGGCAAGAAGGTGGTGGTGCTGGTCGACGAGTACGACAACATGATGCTCCACAACCTGGGCGATGCCGCCATGCAGACGGCCATCAGGGAGCGTTTTCAGGACCTCTTCATGCCCCTGAAAGGCGAGGACTCGCACCTGCAGTTCATCTTCATCACCGGCATCTCCAAGTTCTCGCAGATGGGCATCTTCAGCCGCATCAACCAGTTGGAGAATATCTCCATGCAGGCCGCCTACGACACCATCTGCGGTATCTCTGAAGAGGAACTGACCACCGTCCTGCACCCTGACATTGAGCTAATGGCCGGGCAGCAGGAGAGGGACTACGACGGGATGCTGGCCGAACTGAAGACGAACTACGACGGCTACCACTTCGGCATGGGCAAGAACGACATGTACAACCCCTTCAGCCTGTTCAAGGCGTTCAAGTCGGGCGAAGTCTCCGACTACTGGTTCGAGAGCGGCACCACCAGTGCCCTCATCGACATGCTCTCGCAAATGCCAAAGGTAGAAGTGACCGACATAGACGGCGTGGAGTGCGATGCCAGCGATTTCGACAGACCTTTCAGCAGCTATGATTATGCCTTGCCCATTCTCTACCAGAGCGGCTACCTCACCATCAAGCATTATGACCGCGAGCTGAACACCTACATTTTAGGCTTCCCCAACTTGGAGGTGCGCAAGGGCTTTGCCCTGTGCCTCTACCAGTACGTGGCGCACAAGCAGCAACAGGACGACATGAAGCGGAGCGCCCTGCAGATAGCCTACCGCCGCTTCCGCCGCGATGATGTGCTGGAGCCATTTGTCAAGGCGCTGCAGACCTTCTTTGCCGGCGTGCCCTATATGCTCGACGACAAGAACGAGCACCATTTCCACGCCATGCTCTACACGCTCTTCGTCAGCTTCGGTGCCGATGTGGTGCCCGAAGACTTGTCTTCACACGGCCGCGCCGACCTGACGCTGAAGATGCCGAAGGGCATTTACATCATAGAGCTGAAGTACGGCAAGAGCGCCGACGAGGCCCTGCGCCAGATAGACGAGCGCGGCTACGCCCGCAAATACGCCCTCGACGGCAGGCCTGTGGTCAAGGTGGGCCTGGCCTTCTCTGAGGAGGAGCGCAACATCACGGAATGGAAAAGCGAAGAGCACTAACTGTTTTTTTAGGCAAAATACTTGGCTATGTTGCGGGAAATGAGTAATTTTGCCGACGATATGAAAGACTTACGACTCTTTTCCTGCTTGTTCCTCCTGTTGCTGACAGTTGGGGGGCAGGCTAAGAATAACTGCATCTGGGTGAAGGCTGGCGACGCTCAGAGCCTGCTTGATGCCATAGGCCAAGCCAACCAGCGAAATGCCGACGCAGACGGTGCCGAGCGGCTCTTTATACTCATTCCGACAGGCTATTACGACCTGGGTGAGCGCACCTTGACAGCCATCACCGGGCACAACATCAGCCTGGTGGGGCAGGGCATGGAGCAGACCGTCATACGCAATGCACCGCCTGTGGAGCAGGAGGGCATAGGCAAGACGGCCACCATCCTCGTGCAGGGCACGGGCACCAGTCTGCACGACCTGACGCTGCGCAACGACCTTGACTACTACCGTAGTGGTGCTGCCGGACGTGCCGTCTGTCTGCAGGACAAGGGGCAGCACACCATCTGCTTGCGCGTGAGGATGCTTTCCTATCAAGACACCTACTACGCCTACAACGAGGATGCCCAGCACTATATGGAGGCGTGCGAGATACACGGTACGGTCGACTTCATCTGTGGGGCAGGCGATGTCTACTTCCGTAACTGCATCATCGAGACGGAGAAGCGCAATCCCGACGGCAGTGGCCGCTGTGTGATAGCGGCACCGCGCACCTCAAAGACAAACTGGGGCTACGTCTTCGACGGTTGCACCGTGCGAAGCAATGTCTCAGAGTTTATGTATGCCCGTGGCTGGAACATGAAGCCCCGCTGCATCTGGCTGAACACAAGGTTGATGGCCCCGCAGTTGCTGCGCGAGCCGCGCTTCGACCCTGCGGGCATGCGCTCTGCCGACTGCTACTTCAAGGAGTATGGCACCACCGATGCCGAGGGGCGCAACATCACCCCGGCTACGAATGTGGTGGACTTCTTTTGCAAGGAAGACACGTTCCGCGTTGAGACCATCATGACGCCGCAGGAGGCGCGCACCTATAGCCCCAAGTCTGTGTTCCCCAGTTGGAGACCCGACAAGCAGACCCGGCAACTGGAGAAACAAATCCAGCAGCTGTGGAGGAAGAAACAGAACCAATAGTCGAAGGCAAATCTGCCGAGAGGGAAACACCGATGGACAAACTCATCACCATACTTGGACCGACAGCCAGCGGAAAGACCCAGCTGGCTGTGGCACTGGCCCACAGGATAGGCGGCGAAATCATCTCTGCCGACTCGCGCCAGGTGTACCGTCGTATGGATATAGGTACGGGCAAGGACCTGACCGACTATGGCGTTGTGCCCTACCATCTCATTGACATTTGCGAGCCAGGCACCAAGTACAATCTCTTCCAGTACGAGCAGGACTTCCGCCATGCCTATCAGGACGTGTGCCAGCGGGGGCGCAAGCCCATACTCTGCGGTGGCACAGGCCTTTACATCGAGGCAGTGCTCAAGGGCTACGGCCTGTCGCCCGTGCCCCAGAACCCGCAACTGCGGGCCGAACTGGAGGGTAAGTCGCTGGCCGAACTGACAGCCATCCTGCGCGAATTGAAGGCCAAGAATGGCTCCAACATGCACAACACCACCGACGTGGACACCGCCCGGAGGGCCATCCGCGCCATAGAGATAGAGACCGCCGCACTGGCAGAGGCGGGGGCAAAAACACCCCAGAAGCCGCTGGAGAGTGTCGTAGTGGGGGTGAACATTGACCGCGACCTGCGCCGTGAGCGCATCAGCCAGCGGCTCAAGGCCCGGCTGGAGGGCGGAATGGTGGATGAGGTCAAGGCTCTGCTGGCCGAGGGCATCGCTGCCGAAGACCTTATATACTACGGCCTGGAGTACAAATACGTCACCGAATACGTGGTGGGCAGACTTGGCTATGCCGAGATGCTGCGCCTGCTGGAGATAGCCATCCACCAGTTTGCCAAGCGCCAGATGACCTGGTTCCGAGGCATGGAGCGGCGCGGGTTCACCATACACTGGATTGATGCCACCCTGCCCATGGAGGCGAAGGTGACGGCCATATTGCAACTGATTGACTATGAACGATAAGCAAGACTCCCGCTGGGGCATACTCTTCTGCCCCAAGAAAGGCTTCCACCGCAAACGGCGGCATTGGGAGCGGCTACAGCACGAACTCGACCAGCACGGCATCTGCTACGACATGGTGCAGAGCGAGTCGACAGAGAGCGTGGAGCGACTTGTCACCATGCTCATCCGCAATGGCTATAAGACCATCGTCATCGTGGGCGGCGACTCGGCGCTCAACGATGCCGTGAACTGCCTGATGCGCGAAGAGAAGCAGGTGCGCGACGAAGTGGCCCTGGGCGTCATACCCAATGGCGTGATGAACGACTTTGCCCGTTTCTGGGGCTTCAGCGAAGACGATGACGCCAAAACCATCAGTTGGCTGGCCAGCCACCGTGTGAGAAAGATAGACCTGGGCTGCCTGAACTACGTTGACAAGCAGGGAGCGGCAGCCAGCCGCTATTTCCTCAACTGTGTCAATATCGGCCTCACCGCCGACATCATGAACCTGCGGCGTCAGGCCCGCCACCTGTTGGGCTCGCGCCACTTGGCCTTCCTCTCGTCGCTGGTGCTGATGGTGTTCCGCCGCCACGACTATAAGATGCGCCTGCAGCTGAACTACGAGACCGTAGAACGCCGCGTAATGACCGTCTGCATCGGCAATGCCCGCGGCTACGGCCAGACCCCCAGCGCCGTGCCTTACAGCGGCCTGCTCGATGTCTCCGTGGTCTATAATCCCAAGGTGAAACAACTGGTCGAGGGGCTGTGGCTGCTCGTCACGGGCCGCTTCCTCAACCACCGCAGCGTGCACCCCTACCGCATCCGCGAGATGAAGTGCGAGAGCGCCAAGGCCCTCGTCGGCATTGACGGTCGCCTGATAGACCATCCCGTCGGCGAGTATCACATCAAAATAGAACCTGAGGTAGTGAATTTCCTCATACCCGACTAATAATAATTAAATTATGGTAAAGAAACGCAGATGGCACTGCCTGCCAGGGCAGGCGCCTACGGAATTTGACAAACAAGTGATGTATTGGGAGAACAAAGGAAAGCTTGTCCCTACACGTGAACTCATAAAGACCCCCGAACAGATTGAAGGAATACGCAGGGCCGGCGTAGTCAATACGGGCGTGCTCGACGCGGTGGCGGCTGCCATCCACGAGGGCATGAACACGCTGGAGATTGACCAGATTTGCCGCCGTTACTGCGAGGAGCACAACGCCATACCCGCCTGTCTGGGATATGGTGGCGACGAGGACACGCAACCCTTCCCCGCCAGCGTCTGCACAAGCATCAACGAGGTGGTGGCCCACGGTATTCCCAAGGCAGAAGACGTGCTGCACGAGGGTGATATCGTCAATGTCGACTTCACCACCATACTCGACGGCTATTATGCCGATGCTTCGCGCATGTTCATCATTGGCAAGACCACGCCTGAGAAGGAACAGCTGGTGCGTGTGGCCAAGGAGTGTCTGGAGATAGGCATGGAGGCTGCCAAGCCTTGGGGCTTTGTCGGCGATATAGGCCACGCCATCAAGAAGCATTGCAAGAAGTATGGCTATGGCATCGTCAGGGACCTTGCCGGCCACGGCGTGGGACTGCAGTTCCACGAGGAGCCCGACGTGGACCATGATGCCCACCGCGGCACAGGCATGCTGCTTGTTCCGGGCATGGTGTTCACCATCGAGCCGATGATCAATATGGGCACGTGGAAAGTCTTTATTGACGCTGACGATCCCTACCAGTGGGAGGTCATCACCGAAGACGAACTGCCCAGCGCTCAGTGGGAGCACACGCTCCTGATGACCGAACATGGCGTCGAAGTGCTCACCTATTAACTGAAAAAATGCAAAAAACTTGGCAGTTTCGGAGAAATGCACTAAATTTGCACGGAAGAACCGATTAAGCGCACAGAGTGATGGAAGGAATTAAAGGAAAATACCTAAACCCCAAGGCCGACTTGACCTTCAAGAAGGTTTTTGGCGAGCACGAAGACCTGGTGATGAGCCTGCTCAATGCCTTGTTGCCCCTCGACGAAGGGAAGCAGATAGAGCACGTGGAGTATCTTACATCCGAAATGGTGCCGGAGAACCCTGGCAAGAAGAACAGCGTGGTAGACGTGCGATGCCGGGAGACGGGTGGGCGCCACTTCATTGTAGAGATGCAGATGAACTGGAACAACGAGTTCGAGCAGCGCGTCATCCTCAATGCTTCAAAGGCTGTGGTGAAGCAGCTTGGCACCAGCGAGGACTACTCCTTGTTGCAGCCTGTCTATGCCTTGAACCTCATCAACGACGTGGGCTTCGATGCCGGTCCCGATGAGTTCTATCACGACTATGCCATTGTGAACGTGGCCCACTCTGACCGCATCATCGAGGGCTTGCGTTTCGTGTTCGTGGAGCTGCCCAAGTTTAAGCCTCAAACCATTGCAGAGAAGAAGATGATGGTGTTGTGGCTCCGATTCCTCACCGAGATAGACCGTGACACGGAGAACGTGCCTCAGGAACTGTTGGAAAACCCAGAGACCAGCAAGGCACTGAAGATACTGGAGAAGTCGGCCTATAACGAGAAGGAACTGAATGCCTACGAATATTACTGGGATGCCGTTTACAACGAGCGCGGTGCCATTCGTCATGGCTATAAGCAGGGCAGAGCTGAAGGCAGAGCCGAAGGCATGGCTCAAGGCAGAGCCGAAGGCATGGCTCAGGGCAGAGCTGAAGGCATGGCTCAGGGCATAGAGCAGACTAAACGTGAAAATGCGCTTCGCATGAAAGCCGACGGCATGCCGGATGACCTGATTGCCAAGTACACAGGCCTTGCTATCGATATCATAAGACACCTATAGTCGGAAAACGGACATTCTGCTTTTGGCTGATGCCTAACAGAAACGTATGTCGGCAATCACTTGGTTGCCGACATATTGGTTTAGGCGCGTCACGAACTCCTGGCGGCGCATGGACAGCTCGGCGCGCAGGGCGGGGACGCTCATCGACACGTAGAGCGTCTGGTTGTAGATGCGTACTTGGGTGGTATAGCGGGCAATGGCCTCGCCGGCTACCGTTGGCCACGACTCTATGAGCCGCTTTTGCAGCAGCGGTGTCTCCAGTCCCTGAATGTGCAGGTTCCGCAGGATGAGTTCCCCAACAGGTTTTACGTTACGCTTGAACATATCAATTTTCGGTGATTTGGCCGTCTTCTACGTGGAAGAGCTTGTAGTCGAAGTGGCCGTGCGACAGGATTTGGTCTATATGGTCGCGGTTGGTGTCGGTGATGAATATCTGGCCGAAGCGGTCGCCGGCCACCAGTCGGATGATTTGCTCCACGCGGTTGGCGTCCAGTTTGTCGAAGATGTCGTCGAGCAGCAGCAGCGGTGTCACCGCCTCCGACTGGCGCTGGCCGAACACGCCGTCCACTTTCAGTTCGTGGCTGCGCAGAAACTCGAAGAGTGCCAACTTCAGTGCGATGACGAAACTTTTCTGCTGGCCCTGGCTGCCCTCGCGGCGCATGGGGTGGCCGTCGAGCATGATTTCCAGGTCGTCGCGGTGTATGCCGTGCAGCGAGTAGCCCACGGCGCGGTCTTTCGTCCTGCCCCCTTGTATCACTTGCAGCAACGGACCCCGCTGACAGTGCGAGGTGTAGCAGAGCGTCACCCGCTCGTGGCCGTCGGCAATGGTGTCGTAGAGTTGCTGGAAGAGTGGGGCGAGTTTCTCCACGAAGGCCGCCCGCCGGCTGAAGATGTGCTCACCCTCGCGGGCCATCTGCTCCTCCCAGAGGGCCATCACCTCCGGGTCGGGCTCCTGGTCCTCCTGCCTGAGCATGGCGTTGCGCTGCTGCAACGCCTTGTTGTAGCGGTTCAGCGCCTCTATATACGACTTGTCGAGCTGTGCCACAGCCTGGTCCATCAGTCGGCGCCGCTCCTCGCTTCCCCCCTCTATGAGAAGTGTGTCGCCGGGCGAGACCAGCACGATGGGTATCAGCCCGATGTGTTCAGACAGTCGCTTATATTCCTTCTTGTTCCGCTTGAAGTGCTTCTTCGTGCCGCGCTTCATGCCGCAATAGATGTTGAGCGGCTCTGCTTCGCCCTTCGGCAGATAGTTGCCCTCCAGCATGAAGAAGTCCTCGCCGTGGCGGATGGCCAGCGAGTCCTGCGTGGTCTGTGCCGAGTGGCACAACGAAAGGAAGAAGATGGCGTCCAGCACATTGGTCTTGCCGGCACCGTTGTGGCCTATGAAGCAATTGATCTTTGGCGACAGCTGAAGGGTGGCCTCTGCAATGTTCTTATAGTTGACGACGGACAGTTGTTGAAGTATCATCTTCGGTAAATAATAGGTTTGCAAAGGTAGCGCATTTTTGTCAGACAGCCAAATTTTGTGGAAAAAATTTGGTGGTATCGGAAAAAAACCTTACCTTTGCACCCGAAATAGGTATAAGAACACACAGGAGGTAACGAGGATTCCGACAGAGCAGATAATAGTCGGGATTCTTTATTTTTTGGCGACCCAAAATAATACCTCCCGTTCTGCTACCTCCAGTCAAGCGAATAATAACAAAAACGAAAAAGAAATGGCTTATATGTCACAAGAGGGCTATGACAATCTCATAGCCGAACTGAAACGCCTGGAGGGTGTGGAGCGCCCAAAGGCATCGGCCGCCATCGCGGAAGCACGCGACAAGGGCGACCTGAGTGAGAACTCGGAGTATGAGGCTGCCAAGGAGGCCCAGGCCCATTTGGAGTCGAAAATCAATCAGCTGAAGCAGTCTATCAGCGAGGCTAAAATCGTGGACACGTCGCGTCTGAGCAGCGACTCGGTGCAGATACTCTCGAAGGTTGAAATGACCAACCTGGCCAACAAGGCCCGCATGACCTACACCATCGTCAGCGAGAGCGAGGCCGACCTGCGCCAGGGCAAAATCAGCATCCAGACCCCCATCGCACAGGGGCTGCTCAACCACAAAGTGGGCGAAGAGGTGGAAGTGAAAATTCCCCGTGGCACCATCAAGCTGCGCATAGAGAAAATCACTGTAGGGTAATTGTGAATTGATAATTGTGAATTGTTAATTGTTATGGATATTTTCAGCAAAATTGCCGCTGGCGAGATACCCAGCTACAAGTGTGCAGAGAGTGAGAAGTTCTACGCTTTTCTCGACATCAATCCCGTGGTCAAGGGCCATACGTTGGTGATTCCGCGCCGCGAGGTGGACTACATTTTCGATATGGACGACACCGAGATTGCCGAGTTCCAGGTCTTTGCCAAGCAGGTGGCCGTAGCCATCCGTAAAGCTTTCCCCTGCAAGAAGGTGGCCCAGGTGGTGCTTGGCCTGGAGGTGCCCCATGCACACATCCACCTCATCCCGATGAACACCGAGGCCGACGTGGACTTCCGCCGCGAGAAGCTCCAGCTCCCCGCAGAGGAGATGCAGCAGACCGCCGACAAAATCTACGAGGCGTTCAAAAACGCCTGAACACCATCCAAACAGATTCACGCGATGCGCATACTAAAAAATGTGCATCGCGTGATTTTTTTCATTAGGCAAAAGCCCACAATTGGCGTTCGGAAAACCGCCTGTTCAGCCCCCGTCAGCACCATTCCTCCCTTTAAGACAAGTGCCTTTTGTCTCCGCGATAAAAGGCACTTATCTCTGAGGGCGATTTTTTTCTGCAATCCAACATTCCCCTTGATTTTTGTCTTAGAGTGGTTTGCCTTACCAGTCTGTATCGGGTTCGGAAGAACTAGCAGATTTTAAGACATCTTCCACTTCCTTGAGTGTCTTTTTGACTTTTTGGAATAACACGGGAAAAGCAGCATTGTATAATTTGCGGCGTTCTTCCTCCTGTTTTCCGCGCTCATCTGTCCAAAAAATTAAACTATCCTAAAAATCAGGCATTTGCGTGCGAAAAACTTGCAAATATGGGTGTCCCGCGCTAACT
>CADACW010000043.1 GCA_902786565.1 uncultured Prevotellaceae bacterium
CAAGGCCGTGTATAGGGATTCATGTGCATACAGGAACGGATTGCGCGGAGATTGTTACCTCAGCGGGGCAATTTGTTCTCCATTTATAGAGGAAAGATAGTCGTTTTTTTCTTATTTCTTCACTTTTTAGTAAAAAACTTTCTTGGTTGCAGAAAATATGCCTAACTTTGCAAGGAACAAAACTGAGGGAGGAAAGATGGAAAAGATTTTGCTATTCATCGTTTCGACTCTGATGGCACTGCCCCTTTGGGCACAGAAGACCATCGTGAGCGGCACCGTGGGCGACGCCGTGACGGGAAAGGCCATCGGCGGAGCCAGCATCACAGCAGGCAAGTGGTCGGTGGTGACCAACGACGACGGCTTCTTCACACTGAAGACCGATGAGGCGGTGGCCACAGTCACGGCATCGCACGTGGGCTACCAGCCCCAGCAGGCCAAGGTCGGCCCACAGGGCAGCGCCCCGCTGAACATCAAGCTCAAGCCCGCCACCATCCTGCTGGACGAGGTGCTGGTGACGGCCGACAATGCCCGTATGCTCGTCAACAAGGCCATCAGCCACATTCCGGCCAACTACGGCAGCAAGCCCGAACTGTACAGGTGCTTCTACCGCGAGACGGCCATGAAACGGCAGCACTACATCTGCGTGGCCGAGGGCGTGGTGGACATGTACAAGACCGACTACCAGCAGGGCGTGGAGCGCGACCGCGTGGCCATCAGCAAGGGGCGGCGACTGCTCAGCCCCAAACGGAGCGACACCCTCAGCGTGAAGGTGCTGGGCGGGCCGGTGACGCCCATCGCCCTCGACGTGGTGAAAAACCGCGACTTCCTGCTGAACAAGGACGAACTGGACCTCTACGACCTGAAGATGGACGTGCCCACGACCATCGGGGGCCGCAGGCAGTACGTGGTGAGCGTCGCCCCCGTGCGCAACGCGCCCTACGCCCTCTACTTCGGCCGTCTGTACATAGACCAGGAGACGCTGGCCTTCACCCGTGCAGAGCTGACCCTCGACATGAGCGACCGCCAGAAAGCCACCCAGATGATGCTGGTCAAGAAGCCCGCCGGCGTGCGCTTCAAGCCCAAGGAACTGTCGCTGCTGGCCGACTACCGGGTGGGCACCGACGGCGTGACACGCATCAGCTACCTCCGTACCACGTTCCGATTCAACTGCGACTGGCGCCGCCGACTCTTTGCCACATCGTTTGAGGCCTGCTGCGAAATGGCGGTCACCAGCCGGAACACCGACGACGCCCAGCCCATACCAGGCCGCAACTCCTTCGACCAGCGCGACGCCTTCTACGACAAGGTGGACTACTTCCGCGACCCCACCTTCTGGCAGGACTACAACATCATCGAGCCGACCGTGTCGTTGGACAAAGCGGTGCACAAGCTCCTAAAAAAGACTTCGCCGTAGGAAAACATGCCCCCGGACGGACATAAAACCTGCTCACCCCGGACATAAAACTAAAAGCACGTCGTAATTTACATAAATTTCGACGTAATTTATATAAATTACGACGTAATTCAGATAAATTACGTCGAGTCGTTAAGTTTAGCTCCGGGCAATCGCCCGTTTATATCGGGGCGGAAGAACGTTTTGCGGCGGGCCTCCCATTTTTTTCTTCTCCCTTGGCGCTTAAACCGAAAAATTGTTGTAACTTTGCAGCCACTATGACTCATACTACTAAGCTTTTCCTATTTGCCGCCCTCGCCCTGCTGCCCCTTCAGATGACGGGCGAGGTGCTCCTGCCACAAGTGTTTGCCGACGGCATGGTGCTCCAACGTGAGGCATCGGTGCGCCTGTGGGGCTGGTGCGACCAGTTCTATGGCGGCACGCCGGGCAAGAAGGTGACCGTCACCACATCGTGGAACGGCAAGCGCTACAGCGCCACGAGCGACGCCGACGGACGGTTTGAGGTGACAGTGCCGACACCACAGGCCGGTGGCCCCTACGAAGTGACATTCAGCGACGGCACCCGGCATCGCCTGACAAACATCTACATCGGCGAGGTGTGGCTCTGCTCAGGCCAGTCGAACATGGAGATGCTGATGAAAGGCTACAAGGGCCAGCCCGTGGAGGGCGCCGCCGAGGAGCTGCTGCAATGCGGCGACTCGCTGCTACGCCTCTTCTATGCCAAGCAGAACGCCACCCTGCAGCCGCAGCACGACGTAAAGGGCGGCCCCTGGCGGGCAGCCAATGCCGAGTCGGTGCGCGAGTTCTCGGCCACGGCCTATTTCTTCGGCCGGGCGCTGCGGCGCATGCTGGGCGTACCCGTGGGACTGGTATGCACGGCCTTCGGCGGCTCGGCCTGCGAGGCATGGATGAAGCGCGACTGGCTGACAGCTTTCCCACAAGTGCAGCAGACCATCGGCCAGGCCGACGTGAAGCGCCTGCAGCAGCGCTGTCCTACGGCCCTCTACAACGGCCAGTTGTCGCCGCTCATCGGCTATGGCATCCGCGGCGCCATCTGGTATCAGGGCGAAGACAACGTGCCCCGCTACAACTTCTACGCCCCGCTGCTGAAGCGCATGGTGGAGGGCTGGCGCGAGGAGTGGCGGCAGGGTGTTTTCCCCTTCTACTACTGCCAGATAGCGCCCTTCGACTATGCTGGCATCGGCTGGGGCGAGTACAACAGTGCCTTCCTGCGCGAACAGCAGTTGAAGGCCGAGACCATGATAGGCAACGCCCGTATGGCCGTGCTGATGGACACCGGAGTGAAGGACGGCATACACCCGCGCAAGAAGCGCCAGGCCGGCGAGCGGCTGGCCGTGCTGGCGCTGGCCAACACCTACGGCGTGAAGGGGATGCCCGAATTTGCCGTCTATAGCAGCGTGGAGTTCCGGGGCGACACCGCCGTCGTGGCCTTCGACCGCAGCAAGCAGTGGGTCTATTTTGAGCACGGCCCCACGAGCGACAACTTCGAGGTGGCCGGCCCCGACCGCGTGTTCCATTCTGCCGAGGCCTGGGCCAGCCGCAACCGCGTCTACGTGCACAGCAGCGAGGTGAAGCAGCCCGTGGCCGTGCGCTACGCCTTCCACGACTGGGTGGTGGGCGACCTGATGCACGACGGCCTGCCGGTATCGTCGTTCAGGACCGACGATTGGCAGTAAGCAGAGAGTCTATACATCTTAATATAATTAAGCATGAAGAAGAAAAGCAGCTTGAAGAGCACCATTGCGGTGTCGCTGACCAACTATCTGGATGCCGGCGCCATCGTGGCCGGCGCCAGCGGCCTCACTTTGTGGAAAGACTATCTGGCACTGTCCGAAGCCCACCTGGGCTGGCTCAATGCCATCAGCGCCAACTGCCTCGGCGCAGCCATCGGCGCCATCGTCGGCGGGTTCCTGGCCGACAAATATGGCCGCAAGGCCATCTATACCTACAATATGCTGGTCTATATGGCGGGCGTGCTCTGCATCCTGCTGGCCACCAGTTTCACGCAGTTGCTGCTGGGATTCCTGATCACGGGCATCTCGGTGGGCGTGGGCGTGCCGGCCTCGTGGACCTACATCAGCGAGAGCAGCGAGGTGAAGAACCGCGGCCGCAACATCGGCATCTCGCAGATGGCATGGGGCATAGGGCCTACAGTCATACTCATCCTGGGCACGCTCCTGGCTCCACCCACCAGCGGCGCCGGCTCTGAGGGCTGGCTCTTCCCCATAGTGCAAGGCGTGGCCGAATGGTTTGGCGTCGGCGGCGGCGCTGCGCTCCATGTTTTCAGCTCGCGCATCGTCTTTGCCTCGCTCTTCGTGGTGGCACTCATCGCCTGGCTGCTGCAGCGTCAACTGGACGAGTCGAAGGAGTGGGTGGCTATGAGGGCGTCGGGCCAGAAGCAGCCCGGCACGTTTGCCTCGTTTGGCAAACTGTTCACCGTCCGCACCAACGTGCTCACACTGCTCTTCCTGGCTGGCATGTATCTGACGTGGAACCTGGTGGCAAGTGTGATGGGCTTCTTCCAGCAGCACATCTACGAGACGGCGGGCGGACTGTCAAATGCGGCCGCCAATCTGCTGTCCGTGGGCCAATGGCTGGGCATCATCGCCACCACATTTGTCTTCTCAATGATTGTCGACAAGGTGAACCAGCGGTGGCTCTACTGCGCCGGCGTCAGCTTTGCCGTGCTGGCCTGGGCCATGGTGCTCACGGTGGGCATCACGAGCATGGCCGGACTGCTGCTGTTCACGCTGCTGTGGGCCCTGCAGGCGGGCATTTCAGTGCAGTCGTTCTATGCGCTGTGGGCCAGCGAACTATTCCCCGCCCGCTACCGTGCCGCCGCCCAGGGCATCATGTTCTTCATCGTGCGCGGACTGAGCGCGGCCTGGGGCCTCGGCTTCGTCTACATCTACGGCGAGCAGGGCGAGGGCTTCACGCGTGCCGCCTGGGTCATGCTCGCGCTGCTCGCCGTCTCGCTGGTCATCGGCACCGTCGGTGCGCCCAACACCCGTGGCAAATCACTTGAACAAATAACTCGCGAAAGATATGGAGAATAAGAAATTATGTGGCATCATCCCACCACTCGTAACCCCTCTGAAAGACAATGAGACACTGGACGTAGAGAGTCTGGAGAGACTGATTGAGCACCTGATTGACGGCGGCGTAAACGGCCTCTTCATCCTCGGCACCACCGGCGAAGAGCAGAGTCTGAGCTACACCGTAAGAAAGGAGATGATAGTGCAGTCGGCACGCATCAACCGCGGCCGCCTGCCGCTGCTGGTCTGCATCAGCGACACCAGCATCGTAGAGAGCATCAGACTGGCCGGCGTGGCTGCCGACAATGGTGCCGACGGCGTGGTGTCGGCCCCACCCTACTACTTCGCCACAGGCCAGCCCGAACTGGCACAGTTCTACGAAGAGCTGGTGCCGCAGCTGCCACTGCCCGTATTCCTCTACAACATGCCGTCGCACGTCAAGGTGAGTTTCGCCCCTGAGACCGTGCAGCGCATTGCCCAACTGCCGCAGGTGGTGGGCTTCAAGGACTCATCGGCCAACGCCGTCTACTTCCAGTCGGTGATGTACAAGATGCGCTGCCGCCCCGACTTCGCCATGCTCGTGGGCCCTGAGGAGATGACGGCCGAAATGGTGCTGCTGGGCGCCCACGGCGGCATCAACGGCGGTGCCAACATGTTCCCGCGCCTCTACGTGGCCATGTATCAGGCGGCCAGCACAGGCAATCTGGCCCGCGTGCGCCAGCTGCAGCAGATTATCATGCAAATCTCGTCGACCATCTACACCGTCGGCCGTCACGGCTCCAGCTACCTGAAAGGTCTGAAATGCGCACTCTCACTGCTCGACATCATCAACGACGATTTTGTGGCATCGCCCTTCTACAAGTTCAACGCTCCAGAGCGCGAAAAGATACGCCAAGCCCTCGAAGAACTGCCCCAAAACCAGTTTTTTTGAAAAAAGTCAGCAAAATATTTGGCTGTTTCAAAAAATGTCCGTACCTTTGCACCCGCAAATACAAAAAGGGATGGCTCCCTAGCTCAACTGAATAGAGCATCTGACTACGGATCAGAAGGTTGTGGGTTTGAATCCCGCGGGAGTCACAAGCGAAGAGACCTCAGAGACGATAATCGGTTTTCGGATTTGAGGTTTCTTCTTTTTTTATGCACTCAATGCCAATAAATGGCAGAAATGTTTTGTGAATTACAGAAAAACAACTAACTTTGCAGAAAATTATGACGCTATGGCAAAGGAGATAAGCAAGAACAGCCAGTATGTACGCTTCGACTGGGCCATCAAGCGCATCCTTCGCGACCAGGCGAACAAGAAGGTGCTTGAGGGCCTCATCTCGGTTCTCGTCAAAAAACAAGTGACGATTATCGAGATACTGGAGAGCGAAAACAATAAAGTGCGCAAGGAAGACAAGACCAACTGCGTGGACGTGAAGGCCAAGATGGAGGATGGCGAAATCGTCATCGTTGAGGTGCAACTCAGCCGTGAGGCCGACTTCTTCAACCGCATCCTCTTCGGCACCGTCACGGCCATCAACGACCAGATAGATATTAGCCAGGGCTACGATGTCATCAAGAAGGTCTACTCCATCAACATTCTCTATTTCGACTTCGGCGAGGGCGACGACTACGCCTACCACGGCTATATGGACTTCCACGGCATGACCAAGACGGACTCCATACTGAAGTTCAACAACGAGAAGGAGGAGAAATACATCCTCAACAATGCCAAGCGACTCACACCGCCCAAAGAGGTGTTCCCCGAAATATTCCTGCTGATAGTGAACAAGTTCAACGAGGTGGCCAAAACCCCCATCGAGGAGTGGATGGCCTACCTGAAAGACGGCATCATCAGCGACGACACCACAGACCCCGGACTACAGGAGGCCCGCCGCAAACTGGACTTCATGAAGATGACCCGCGAGGAGCAGCGAGCTTATCGTGACTTCATGGTCAGCGTCTACTCCACCAAGGACGCCTTTGAAACGGCCAGGTCTGAAGGCCATGCCGTAGGTCTCGCTGAAGGCCATGCCGTAGGTCTCGCTGAAGGCCGCGCTGAAGGTCGCGCTGAAGGTCGCGCTGAAGGTCGCGCTGAAGGTCGCGCTGAAGGTTTTACCGAAGGAATGGAAAAGGGAATGGAAAAGGGAATGGCAGAAGGAGAGAAAAACGAAAAGATAAAATCTGCGCAACGGATGAAGGCTAAAGGCTATTTAATAGACGACATTGCTGACATCACTGGCCTCCCGGCTGAAGAAATAGCCGCACTATAGAAAGACTGAAAAAAGGACTTACGTTTTGTAAGTCCTTTTTCAGTGATGTTACTTTCCTACGTATACCTTCCGCGAAGTGCCGTCGGGTCTGCGCTCTATGCAGAATCCTTTAGGCTGAGTTTGCAGCCGGCCCTGCAGGTCGTAGTAAGTCTTTGGCCCGTCTACGGCGTTCTGCGGTTGCTCATTGATGGCAGTGGCGGCATGGTCAATCATAAAGATATAGGTGTTCAGGCTGCGGGCAGGCAAGTCGACCACAATCTCCTGCACAGGCTCGGCAATGTCGATGGACTGTTGCTGCAGCAGTTCGTCGTTGCCGGTAGAGAGCAGATGCGTGCCGCTCTTCACCAGATAAGGCAGCTTGATATTCAGGCTATGGGCATACTTGGTGGTGTCGATAGCCATCACAATGAGCGAGTCGCCCTTCACGTAGGCAGAGGTCTCAAATGCCGAGTTGGTACCAGTCTTCACGCTGCTCTCGACGCCCAGACGAGTGGACCCTGTCACGTGTTTGGAGAAGTGGGACATCACGTATGCACGGGGCAGCAACTTGTTCTTGGTGTTGCCAGGATTGTACTTCGCCTCGCCTGTACCCACGAAAGCCCAGTGTGCACGCATATACCAGTAGATGTAGCCCGTACAGCCGGCCAGCATACATTCATTCAGCTCTTCAGCAAAGATGAGCTGCTCGTGCCAGTTGGGCAGACGGTCGATGTTGTCGGTCACCGAATGTTCCGTCATCCATACCTCCTTGCCATATTTTTCGGCCAGCACTGCGGCTTTCTTCATATTGCCAAGGGGCGGATGACCGTAGAGGTGTCCGGCAATGATGTCAATCTGTTCACGGGCGGTCTCGTCGTTTAGCAGCATATCGGAATATTTGGGGTCAAAGCCCAAGGGCTCTGCGCTGATGAGGCGGACACCGGGGAACTTCACGCGATCGAGCATATAGGCATAGTTCTTGACCAGGTTGAGCTGCTGTTCGGGCGTGTAGAGACAGCCGGAATAGCTGACCCACCAGTCAGGCTCGTTCTGGATGGAGACAGCATCTACAGCCACGCCGCAATTCTTCATATAGGTGAGGAATGTGTTCAGCCAGGGGAAGAACTTCTCGTAGCAGTCAGTCCGCAGCTGCCCACGCTTGTTGCCCTGGCTCTCACTGTTGCCGCCTTGCGCTGTGCCATTGGTCTTATAGTCTCCTGGGGGCGACCAAGGCGTGCCGAAGACCAAGGCGCCGCGCTTCTTGGCCTCTTTGGCGCAAGGCACAGAGCCATACCAGTCGTAAGGCGTGTCCCACCCCACGTCGGAATAGGACATATTGCCCTTGAAGTTAGGCGAAATCTCCATTCGCATAATGTTCAGCCCGATGGGCGACTCGTCGCCATAGAGCAGTTTCACGGGCTGGGTGTCGTTGGCAAAAGGACACATGGCGCCATCGCAGGCGGCAGCGCCAAACCCAGTCACCGTCTGATAGTGTGTGTCGTTTACCGTCACGGTGATGACACCGGCATGGGCCGATGCCGCGAGAGCAAGCACACAAACAGAAGTAAACAGTTTTTTCATTGATGAACAGTTTAGTAAGTTTTTCAATTCGCCAGCAAAGGTATAGAATAACTTACTATATGGCAAAACTTTTATGATTCTTTTCTTTAATATTAGACAAAAGTGAAATATTAAAAGACAAAAAATATAATAATCATTAGTTCCTGCCATTCTTTGACTTTCATCAAAAAAGGTGGCTGTTTTCGCACACAATAGGCAAAAACCTTTTGGTGAGAACAAAAACCACCGTACCTTTGCATCGTCGAAAGGAACAAAATCCCGACGACTAAGGATAACACATTTATTAAAGTAGGAGCGGACTGCTAAATTAAAAAAATGGAAAAAAACACAAAGGATAACACAAGTACAGGCCGCTCTGAGTAAAGAAAAGAAAGGAAAAAGAGTATGAAAAAGATTGTTTTGATGGTAGTGGCCATGATGACTATGACCATGAGCTTCGCCGAAAACGAGAACAACAGCGCCGTAAAGAGCGTGGAGGCCTACGACATGACCGTGAACATGCGCAAACTGGCAGTGACGCTGGGCCTGACCTACGACCAGATGGAGGCCGTGAAGGACATACACCGCCAGTTCAGCAACGAAATGATGATGGCTGCCACCGCCGATGGCGACGAGCGCGAGAAGCTGGTGGACAGCGCAGTGAAGAAGGACGTGCGCTACATGCACTACGTGCTGAACGACAAGCAGTACCGCACCTATCTGATGCTGCTCAACACCACACTCCAAAACCGTGGCCTGAAATAGAGAGAAATCAATTAAACTCAACACTAAGCGTGGAGCTTCCCTGAGAGGGGAGGCTCCACTTTTTTTGCCAAAATGTTTGGTAAATTGCGACTTTTCTGATACCTTTGCACTTGAAAAACTACTAAACTCACTGGCTATGAAACAACTATTGACCATTTTGATTGCATTGGCCACACTGACCTGCGTTCAGGCCGCCAACGGTATCTACAACGTACGGAACTATGGGGCTAAGGGCGACGGGCGGACACTCGACTCGCCGGCCATCAACGCGGCCATCGAGGCGGCGGCCAAGGACGGGGGCGGACAGGTGCTGCTGCCGCCGGGCACCTATCTGAGCGGCAGCATCCGACTGAAATCGGACATTGACCTGCACCTCTCGGCGGGAGCCAAGATCCTGGCGGCCAACCCAAAGAAGGTGAAGACGCCCGATGGCAAGCCCATCTACGACGAAAGCGAGTCGTTCGGCGGATTCCCGGAATATCAAGACGGCGGCCACACCTATTTCCACAACTCGCTCATCTGGGCCGAGGGCCAGGTGAACGTCTCCATCACAGGCCACGGCATGATTGACGGTGAGGGACTCACCAAGAAGGACACCGAGAAGGCAGGACAGGTGCAGGGAGGCTCGATAGGCACCGGCGACAAGGCCATCGCCCTGAAGCTGTGCCGACGCGTCACTCTGCGCGACATCACCATCTACCGGGGCGGCCACTTCGGCATCATCATGACCGGCTGCGACCTGAGCACCATCGACAATGTGACCATCGACACCAACCGCGACGGCTTCGACATTGACTGCTGCAAGTATATGACCATCAGCAACTGCCGCATCAACACGCCCAGCGACGACGCCTTGGTGCTGAAGTCGAGCTACGCCCTGAAGCGGCCCGTGCTGTGCGAGCATATCGCCATCACCAACTGCAACATCACGGGCTACAAGTGCGGCACGCTGCTCGACGGCACCTACGTGCCTGAACCCGTGGGATGGGTGTGCGGACGCTTCAAGCTGGGCACAGAGAGCAATGGGGGCTACCGCAATATCTCGCTGACCAACTGCACCTTTATGTACAGCAGCGGTCTGGCTTTCGAAGAAGTGGACCAAGGGCGAATGGAGAACATCGTGGTGAGCAACATCACCATGAGTCACGTTCACCACTACCCGATCTACATCACCACCGGCTGCCGCAACCGCGGGCCGAAGGAAGTGCAGCGGCCCTCGTCGGCACGCGACCTGCAGATCAGCAACATCGTGGCCGACGACTGCGATTCGCTCTGCTCCATCATCGTCACGGGTCTGCCCGAAGAGCCCATCCGCAACGTGTGGCTGTCGAACATCCGCCTGCAGTTCAAGGGCGGAGGGGCTAAGGAACTCGTAAACAAATCTTACCGCGAACAGGGCACCAACTATCCCGAACCGAAATTTGCAGGATGGACGCCTGCCTACGGTCTTTACGCCCGCCACGTGGACGGACTGCACGTAAATAACGTAACATTCAGATACGAAAGGCCCGATTTCCGACCTGCCGTGGTGCTCGACGATGTAAAGAATTACAGCCTCGACGACATCGATGCACAATTAGAGAAAGGTATTGACAAAGTGGTCACTTTCAACTAATAAAGTTCTTATATAGAACACCTCCCGTAAATTGTGCACCCGCACATTGATTTTTATCAAAAAAAGTTCGGAAAATGTTTGCAGGGTATGATTTTTTTACCTACCTTTGCATCGTTATCCTGAAAACAATCTTTTTACCTTAAAAGAACTAATACCTATTGAAGATAAAGCGACCGGCTGTGAAGCCCGTCGCTTTTCGCTTTTTGTAAGGTTCGGCAGTAGGTGCAGCCCGCTGCCTCATTCATACCGTCGCTCCATAGACTCATAGGCCTTATAACTATGAGTTATATGCTTTATACCTCCCACTTATATGCCTAATATCAACTGTGCCTCTCTCACCGCTCCGGCAGTGAGAGAGGCACAGTGTGTGCTCAGAAAGAGTTGTCCGGTCAGAGGGCGGCAATGATGTTGAGCATGGTGACAAGGTCGGCAGAGTCGGTCTTTCCGTCGCCATTCACATCGGCGGCGGCATTCTGACTGCCGGCAGAAATGGCCAGGAGGATGGCCCACACATCGGCCATATTCTTCACGCCGTCGCTATTCACATCGCCATGAGTGCTCTCGGTGATGGTGAGTACGCCCGGCGTATAGACAAATTCGTAGTTGTCTGCCTCGGCGCCACTAACAGCGATTTCATACTCGCCGACGGGGCTTACGGGCGTGGCTTCGCAGGTGGCCACCGGCTGCTTGGTGAACACCTCGCTGGTCTCCTTGTTGCGGAAGCCAGAGAAAGTGAAGGCAAACTCGGGATTCTGCTGCCCTTTCTCCCTGGTGCAGTCCTTCACCTTGACGGTGAGCTGCGCCGGCGTGATGGTGAGCAGACTGTCGTTGCACTGCAGGTTGGCGTTGGTGATGGTGCCCGGCTCGACATGGATGGCATAGGTGCCCACCGGCGTTGCCGTGGCCAGACCCTCGGGGCAAGTCAGTTGCGGTGTGCCATTGACGGGCGCTCCGCTGACGGTGAACTTCAACTGCGTAGGTGTGATGGTGCGGCCATACTGGCGGGTGGCCGAGAGCGCCGTGACGACCGGCTGGCCGGTGTAAGGCAAGAAGGTGAAAGTGCTCCACAGGCCGGTCTCTGCATACTTCCCAATCATTTCCTCGGGTACGAACATCGTGCCCCTGATGGAACTCTGCTGGCTGAAGACCGTCTTGTTGGTGTTGAGCATAGCCACATACATCAGCTTGTAGCAGCGGGTGAAGGCATTGATGAAGATGGTGTCGACCTGTTCGGGCAGATAGATGGACACAAGAGACGTACAGCCGCTGAAGGCATAGGCGGGAATGCTCTTCAGACCGGTGAAGTAGCGCAGCTCCTCAAGGCTCTGGATGGATGTCATGTTGCGGAAAGTCTCTCCGATGTCGGTGACTGCTGCGGCCTCGCTCTCGGTCAGTTCTCCATCGCCGTCGACATCCCATGCTGCAATGCTCAGCTGCCGTGCCTTCTCATCGGCAAAGGTGATGAAGTGCAATTTCTGTCGCAACGAGGCGATGGCCTCATTTATCTGCTCGGTGGTGCTGGCCGGATTGTCGTAGACGGCCTGCTCGCTGCTGGTGTCGATGCCGGCCTCGTTGGCCTTGGCAATCAGTTCGGCCAGCCTGGCGGCCTGACTGTCCAGCGTCTTTGCTGCGTCCATATCTTCCTGGGCAATGAACACCCACTGGGTGGCCTTCGAGCCTACGGGAACATCCCAGTAGACGCCATTGGTGGGACTGGCGGCACTGCTCTGGTGAGTGGCGTCGGTGCCCAGGAAGGCATCGGCAGTCTCAGGCACGCTCAGTGTGTAGACGGGGCCTTGGGCCACGGAGTCCACCTTCCAGTAGGCTCTGGCCGAGGCCGTTCCATCGGCAAAGCAGGCCTTCACGCCCTCGCCCACCTTGGTGTCGGTATCTACGCGGAACACCACCTTGCCCTCCTTGCCGGTCTGGTCGGAGTAGAGATAGTAGACGCCCTCGGCCATGCTGGTGCTGCGCTTGAACTGGTAGAGCAGTCCGCTGGCAGCCACCACCGACTGCGTGCCGTAAGCCTCGCCCATGGCCAGGAACTTGCGTGTGGCCAGGTTCATCAGATAGCCCGGCTTGTCGGCGACGATGGCCGACGGCTGCGGCTGCGTCTTTGTGCGCACCTCGACAATGTTGCCGAAGTCTTTCCACACGGGAGCGGCGGCATAGGCTTCCTTAGCGCCAAAGGGCACGTAGAGGGTGCACTCTGCCAGCGTGATGCCGCCAAACACATTGTTGCCCAGGGCGATGGTAGAGGGGTCGGGGCTGGCCACGCTGACGGAGCGCAGCGCCTTGCAGCCGTAGAAGCACCTGTCGCCTATCTGCACCACCAGTTCGGGAATGTTGATGGCGGTCAGGCTGACGCAGTTGCGGAAGGCCTGATAGTAGATGTTGGTCAGGTTCTTGGGCAGCACCACCGAGGTCAGTTTCCTGCAACCGTCGAAGGTGTTGCCATAGATGCTGGGTATGCCTGTGAAGTATTGCAGCTCGTCGAAGCTGGTGATGGCCGACCCCTGGAAGACGCTGGTGAAGTCGGCAATCTGTGCCGCCTCGCCATAGCCAATCTCTCCGTCGGTGTTGATGTCGTATTCAGTGCGGCAGGTTGTTCCCACCAGGTCGTCGGCAAAGTCGATGAGATTCAGTTTCTTGCGCACTGAGCGCAGAGCCAGCTTCAGTTCGTCGAGCGTGCTCTCCAGATTGTCGCAGACGGCCTGCTCGTCTTCCACTTTCAGCTTGCGCTTGATGGCCATCGTCAGCAGTTGCTCCAGGGTGAGGGCGGTCTCGTAGCGTGTGGCGGCATCCTCGTCGTAGAGCACCAGGCTCCACTGGCAGTTCAGCTTGTGCGTAGCATAGTCTACGTCGCTATAGACGCCGTATGTGGGCTGTGCGGCCCCGCTCTTGTGGTCGGTCTGCACGCCCCAGTAGAGGCCAGCCTTGTAGCCTGCGCCGCTGGTGGGAATCTGGAAGGTGTAGACGGGCTGCGCCTCGGTCGATGCTTCGTCTTCAGCTATGGTCCAGTAGGCCGAGGCGCTCAGGCTGGTGCCGTCGACAAAGGCGGCCATGACCCCCGTTCCCACGTTGGCGTCGGTGCTAGTGCGGAAGAGGTATTTGCCGCTCTTGCCCGTATCCTCCGACGTCAGATAATAGGTGCCGGCCGGCATCGAGGTGGTATGGGTCAGGGTGAAGCGCATGGGGTCTGTGCCCACGATGGCCTGCGTGCCCCAGGCCTCGCCCTTGGTGAGGTAGCGGCCCGTGCCTATATTATAGATGTAGTATTTCTTGCCCGTCTGCAGTTTGGCAAAGCTGCCGCCGGAGCGGTCGCGCAGTTCGCGGATGTTGCCGAAGTCCTGCCACTGGTCGGCCGTGGCGAAGTAGCTGCGGGTGCCCTGCGCCACGATGAGGGTGGACTTGGCCAAATCGATGCCCTCGAAGACGCCGCTGCCCAGCGCGATGGCCTGCGGCTGATAGGTCTTCACGGTCACGCTGGCCAGCTTGGTGCAGCCACTGAAGGCGGCCTCGCCAATGCTGGTGACGGCTATGGGCAGCTCGATGGCCTTCAGGGCGGCGCACTGCTCGAAGGTGCGTGCCTCGATGGCCGTCAGCTCTTCGGGAAGCACAAGGTCTGCCAGCAGCTTACACCCGCTGAAGGCCTCCTGGCCAATGGCCGTGACGTTGGTGGGCAGCGACAGTTGCGACAGGGCTGTACAGCCCTTGAAGGCGCGGTTGCCAATCTTCTTCACGCTCTTGGGCAGGCGCAGGGTGGTCAGGCGTGTGCAGCCGCTGAAGGCATCGTCGTCGATGGCGGTCAGGGCGGTGAAATAGTAGAGTTCCTTGAATGTCTGGAAACTCTTGCCTTTGAAGGCTTCGCCCAGCGAGGTCACAGCAGCGGCCTCGGCATAGGTCACCTTGCCGTCGCCGTCGGCATCGAAGTTGGCCAGGCACTGGCGGCGCACAGTGGCATCGGCAAACGACATGGCCTTGTCGCCAAAGTTCTCTGGCTCCAGGCCGATGATGATTTGCCGGTAGCCGTTGTAGCCGTCGCTACTGCCGCCTATGCCCTGCCCCTGGCCGGGGGTGAGGTTGGTGAGGTAGTAGTAGCCGTCGCTCTGTCCGCCCCATCCCCAGTTGATGTGGTAGCGCAGGTTGCCGTCGTATCCGTCGGCCACGAAGGCATGGCCGGCCTCGCTGTTGGAGCCGCTGATGTAGATGGGCCTTCCGGCAGCCATCTCGGCATAGACCATCTCGTCCCAGGCGGCATCGTCGCTGACCTGTGTATAGTCCACGTAGCGTGTCTGCGAGCCGTAGCCAAAGTAATTGATGAAGGCCTGATAGGCGTCATACGACTGTGCTCCCGACGAGGCGTTGGTGTAGTCCATCTTCACCGCCACGCCGCAGTAGTGCATCAGGTCGGCCACGGCCTTCTTCTGCAGTTCGTTGGCCGAGCCATAGTTGTCTTTCATATTGTCCCAGTCGATGGGCGAGCCGGCGGGGATGCCCTCCACGTGCAGGCGCCCATAAGTGGCGTGGGATGTCCAGGTGTCGTAGGCGGGCATGGCGGCCTGCGTCTCGGTGACCGACTTCTCGCGGTTGTAGTATAGCAGCTGTGCCATGGCCGTGGCCACACAGCCGGTGACTGAGCGGCCCAGTGTGAAATAGTCGGGGCACTCCTGGTTGTAGGGATAGCCCTGGCTCCAGGTGCTCTTCATCAGCTGGGGCACCTTGGGGTGGGTCTGTATGGCCACCTTGGCCGGAGCGGCCTGGCGCGACTGTATGGCGGCAATCTGGTTGGCATAGTTGTCGAGCCACTCGCGCATGTTGGGGGGCAGCACCTCGTAGTCGAAGGAGCCCCGGTCGGTATATCCCAGCACGTCCACGGCGGTCTCGTCGTCGCCCGAGACGATGACGTAGCCCTGTCCGGTGCCACGGTCGAAGACATAATAGGGGTCTACAGCATTGGCGCTGGGTGCCAGCCGCCTGGGGCCTTTTGCGTCAAGTAGGAGCGAGGCGCCCGGCACCGACTTCAGGAATACCGAAGCCCGCTCACGGGCCTGCTGACGGGTGATGGGTTTGGCCACGACGGCCTGGGTTGCGGCGAAACAAAGCAGCAAAACTGCGGTTAAAGACTTGATGAGTTTCATATTGGTGTAGTAGTTTTAAGGTATTTATCAGAAAAAAAGGACGCCAGGCAAAGCCTCTGTGTGCGGCCATTGCCTGGCATCCTTGGGGTTGAAACGGTATGAGGGCGGGCTTACAGCTTCTGCTGCACCTCGATTTCCTGGAAGGTCTCGATGATGTCGCCCTGCTGAATATCGTTGAAGTTGACAAGCGAGATACCGCACTCGAAGTTGGTGGCCACCTCCTTGACATCGTCCTTGAAGCGCTTGAGGGCATTGATGGCACCGGTGAAGACCACGATGCCGTCGCGGATGAGCCGTGCCTTGTCGGTGCGGTGCACCTTTCCCTCGGTGACCATGGCGCCGGCCACGGTGCCCACCTTTGAGATTTTGAACACCTCGCGCACTTCAATCTGTCCGGTGACTTCCTCCTTGATGACCTTGTCGAGCATGCCCTCCATGGTGGAGCGCACATCCTCAATGGCATCGTAGATGATGCTGTAGGTGTTGATTTCCACGCCCTCGGTGTCGGCCAGCTTGCGTGCCGCCGACGACGGACGCACCTGGAAGCCGATGATGATGGCGTCGGAGGCGCCGGCCAGGGTGACGTCGTTCTCTGAAATCTGTCCCACAGCCTTGTGGATGACATTGACCTTGATTTTCTCGGTAGAGAGCTTGATGAACGAGTCGGAGAGGGCCTCGATGGAGCCGTCGGTGTCGCCCTTGACGATAAGGTTGAGCTCCTTGAACTCGCCCAGGGCAATGCGGTGGCTGATGTCCGAGAGGGTGAGGCGCGTCTGTGTGCGCAGTCCCTGCTCGCGGGCCAGCTGCTCGCGCTTGTTGGCTATCTCGCGGGCCTCCTGCTCGCTGTCCATCACGTGGAAGGCATCGCCGGCGGTAGGTGCGCCGTCGAGTCCGAGTATGATGGCCGGCTCGGCAGGCTTGGCCTCCTGTATGCGTGCGCCACGCTCGTTGAACATGGCCTTGATGCGGCCGTGGCTCGTTCCGGCTATGACCACATCGCCCACACGGAGCGTACCGTTGCTGACGAGCACCGTCGAGACATAGCCGCGGCCCTTGTCAAGACTCGACTCGATGATGGAGCCGGTGGCCTTGCGGTTGGGGTTGGCCTTCAGTTCGAGCATTTCGGCCTCGAGCAGCACTTTCTCCAGCAGCTCTTCTACGCCGATGCCCTTCTTGGCCGAAATCTCCTGGCACTGGTACTTGCCGCCCCAGTCTTCCACCAGGAGGTTCATGTTGGCCAGGTCTTCGCGTATCTTGTCTGGGTTGGCGCCGGGCTTGTCTATCTTGTTGATGGCAAAGACCATGGGCACGTTGGCGGCCTGTGCGTGGGCAATGGCCTCCTTGGTGGTGGGCATTACGCTGTCGTCGGCAGCCACGATGATGATGGCGATATCGGTGACCTGTGCACCACGGGCACGCATGGCCGTGAAGGCTTCGTGACCGGGGGTGTCGAGGAAGGTGATTTGGCGCCCGTCGGGCAGCTCCACGCTGTAGGCGCCGATGTGCTGTGTGATGCCGCCGGCCTCACCGGCAATGACGTTGGTCTTGCGGATATAGTCGAGGAGCGATGTCTTGCCGTGGTCCACATGGCCCATCACGGTCACGATGGGTGCTCGGGGCTGCAGGTCGTTTTCGTCGTCCTCTTCCTCCTGGATGGCGTTCTGCACTTCGGCCGACACGTATTCGGTGGTGAAGCCGAACTCCTCGGCCACGATGTTGATGGTCTCGGCCTCCAGGCGCTGGTTGATGCTGGCCATGATGCCGATGGCCATACAGGTGCTGATGACCTTGACCACGGGCACGTTCATCATCGTTGCCAGTTCAGACACGGTGACAAACTCGGTGAGCTTGAGCACCTTGCTCTTTGCTGCCTCGGCGGCCATCTCTTCAGAGAGTCGCTCGGCCACGGCGTCGCGCTTCTCCTTGCGATACTTGGCGCCCTTCTTGTTGAGGGTGGTTTTCGAGGTGAGGCGTGCCAGCGTCTCCTTGACCTGGCGTGCCACGTCCTCGTCGGTGCCCTCCAGGGGCTTCACCACCTGGCGGTTCTTGCTCTTCTGCTTCTTGCCCTGTGGCTGCTGCGGGTCGCTGAAGTTCTGGTTGCCGCCCTTGTTCTTCTTTTTGCCCTGGCCCTGCTGCGGCTGTTGCTGCTGCTGGCGGGCTGCGGCCTCAATGTCAACCTTGCCTGAGCGGATGCGCTCGCGCTTCTTCTTCTCGCCGCCCTGGGCGTTGGCGCCGGCACGCTGCTGTGCGGCCTTCTCTTCGCGCTGCTTGCGTTTCTCCTCCTTCGATTTCTTCTTCGGACGGGTGCTCTGATTGATGGCAGAGAGGTCTATCTTGCCCAGCACGTTCACCTTCGGAGCCAGTTTGGCCTCGCTCTTCAGGGTGTAAATCTCCTTCACAGGAGCCGGCAGTTCGTGCTTGTCGGCAGTGTTATCGGCCTCTGTTTTGCTGTCTTCCTGTACAGAAGGGGCCTCCACTTTTTCCTCTTTTTCAGGCATGACGGGAGCTTCGCTCACTTTCGGAGCGTCGGCGTCGGCGGCAGCAGGGGCCTTGGGGGCCTCTTTCGCCTCTGGAGCCTTGGCCACTGCTTCTTCAGCCTTGGGGGCTTTGGGGGCTTTGGAGGGTTCGGCAGCCTTGGGGGCTGCCGGGGCCTTGGGGGCTTCATTGGCCTTCGGGGCAGCGGGAGCCTCAGGTGCCTTGGGGGCTGCCGGGGCCGGCTTTGGCTTGCCTATGGAGCCCAGGTCAATCTTGCCCAGCGGCTTGAACTGCTGGCGCTGAGCCATCTGCTCCTCGGTCTTGGTGATGGCCTTAGCCTCTTCCGGCTTCTTCTCCTTGGGCTTTTTCGGGAATAGTTTGTCGGCCTGGGTCTTCACGGCCTTGTCGCCACTGAACTCCTGCACCAACGCCGCATATTGCTCGTCGGTGATTTTGGTGTTGGTCGTGGCGTCGTCGCGAATCTCGCCCAGACTGGTTTTCTTTTTCAGGAAATCAACTGCCGTCTGAAGTCCTATGTTCAACTCTGTCAGTACTTTGTATAATCTTACGCCCATCTACTTAAAATTGACTATTTACGAAATTTACGATTTACGATTATGCAGCGCCTTGTTGTTTACGAATTTCCACTAAATCACTCAAACTCTGCCTTGAGCACTTCGAGCAGATGGTCTACGGTCTCCTCTTCCAGGTCGGCCTTCTCGATGAGCAGTTCACGCGGCGCATTGAGCACCTCGCGGGCGGTGTCGTAGCCAAGCGACTTGATGGCGTCGATGACCCACTGGTCTATCTCGTCGCTGAACTCGTCGAGGTAGATATCCTCGTCGTCCTCGCCATCCTTCACCACGCGGAACACGTCGATGGTGTACTCTGTGAGCATCGAGGCGAGCTTGATGTTCATACCGCTCTTACCGATGGCGAGGCTCACCTCCTCAGGCTGCAGATAGACCTCGGCCTTGTGGTTCTCCTCGTCGAGGGTGATGCTCGTGATCTTGGCGGGCGACAGGGCGCGCTGGATGAAGAGCTGCGTGTTGCTGGTATAGTTGATGACGTCGATGTTCTCGTTCTGCAGCTCCCTGACGATGCCGTGCACACGCGAGCCTTTCACGCCGACGCAGGCTCCTACGGGGTCGATGCGGTCGTCGAAGCTCTCTACGGCCACCTTGGCCCTCTCGCCCGGCATACGGGCCACCTTGCGGATGGCGATGAGGCCGTCGTTGATTTCGGGCACCTCGGCCTCCATCAGCCTCTTGAGGAACTCGGGGCTGGTGCGCGAGAGCATGATGCGGGGATTGTTGTTCTCGTTGTTCACCTCCTTCACAATGGCGCGTATGGTCTCGCCCTTGCGGTAGCTGTCGCTGGGAATCTGGTCGCCCTTGAGCAGGTGCAGCTCGTTGCCCTCGTCGTCCATCAGCAGCACTTCGCGCTTCCACATCTGGTAGACCTCGCCGCTGACGATGGTGCCCACGCGGTCTTTGTATTTCTGGTAGAGGGCGTCGTGGTCCAGCTCCAGTATCTTCGAGGCCAGCGTCTGCCTGAGGTTCAGGATGGCGCGGCGTCCGAACTTGGTGAAGTCGACGGCCTCGCTCACTATCTCGCCCACCTCGTAGTCGGGCTCTATCTTCAGGGCCTCAGACAGTGCTATCTCCTTGTTCTCGTCCTGCACGGCGCCATCTTCGACCACGGTGCGGTGACGGTGAATCTCAAAGTCGCCCTTGTCGGGATTGACAATCACGTCGAAGTTCTCGTCGGAGCCGAAAATCTTGGCCAGCACGTTGCGGAAGCTCTCTTCGAGCACGCTCACCAGTGTGGTGCGGTCGATGTTTTTTGTCTCTTTAAACTCCTGGAAGGTCTCAAACATGCTTGGACCGTTCGCTTGTTTTTTTGTTGCCATCTTTGATATTTGCGATTTACTTGTTTGCGATTATTTGCTATTTGAAATTGAGCAGATACTTGGTCGACTTCACCTCGTCCATCGAGTACTGCTTGTCCACATCCACCTTCACAGGGCGCTTCTTGCCCTCTGGCACCTGCTTCTCCTGGGTGGTGACCACAAACTGGCGGCCGTCTACGGCCTTGAGCAGTCCGGTCACCTTCTTGCCCTCGGCATCGACCACCTCCACCTGGTCGCCCACGTGGCTCTCGTACTGCTGGGCCACCTTGAAGGGCTGACCCAGTCCGGCAGAGCCTACCTCCAGCTCGTATTCGCCCAGCTCGTCGCCCAGGCGCTCCTGCAGGAAACGGCTCAGTGTGGCACAGTCTTCCACCCATACGCCGTCGGCATGGTCAATCTCAATGACGATGCGGTCATCGTCGGTCATCTGGATGTCTACGAGGAAATAGTCGCCCCCTTGGAGCCACTCTTCCACCAATTGTCTAACATTCTCTTTTGTTATCATCAGAACTGTTTTTATAAAAAGATGAGGGACTTTCGAGAAGCCCCTCATTCCACTGAACGGGTGCAAAGGTAAGCATTTTTCGCGAACTGGCCAAACTTTTCACCCATTATTTTCAATTTTGGCCCGAAAATAGCCCGATTTCTTTCCTGAACACGCCTGGGCCCTCTCCGAGAAAGGACCGTCCAAACTTGAAATCACCTCCGACCACCCGCAGAGAAAGGACCGTCCAAACTCTTAAATTCTCGAGAGAATTTAAGAGATAAGTGGCACTTATCTCAAACTTGGGCTGGCAGGGTTGTCAAGTTTGGACGGACCTTTCATTACTTCATCCGCCATTCTCCTTCCACCAGCACCATCGGCACCACTATCTCCTCGGCGGTGCCGTCGGCATAGCGCTGGGTGAGAAACACCTGCATCAGGTTGAGTGTCGAGTCCATCTGGGCGCGTGTGGCCTCCACTTTCTGCCAGCCGCCGTGGATGCTCTGCTGCTGGTGGGCATACTGGCGGCAGGCGGTGAGCAACTGCTCGCGGTAGCCGCCGGGCAGGGCGGCGCTGAAGGCGCGGGCGGCGAGAAACTCGTCGAAGTCGCCCTGGCGCAGTGCCTCATAGCTCTGCTGGGCCACCGCCATGGCCTGCTCTTCGGCCGACTTGCCGCCACAGGCAGCCAGCAGCACGGCTGCGGCCACGCCGGCGGCCACGGCGCAAACCTTTCTGACAGTGCGCCTCATTTCTGTCGGATAAACACGTTGATGGGCGAGCCGGTGAGGGTCCAGTTCTCGCGTATCTTGTTCTCCAGGAACCGGCGGTAGGGCTCCTTCACATACTGGGGCAGGTTGGCGTAGAAGATAAAGGTTGGAATCTGGGTGTCGGGCACCTGCGATACATACTTTATCTTTATATACTTGCCCTTGATGCTGGGTGGCGGTGTGGCCTCGATGATGGGCAGCATCACCTCGTTGAGCTTGGTGGTGCCTATGCGCAGCTTGCGGTTCAGATAGACCTGCTTGGCCGTCTCCAGCACGCGGAAGATGCGCTGCTTGGTCAGGGCCGAGGCGAAGATGATGGGGAAGTCGCGGAAGGGTGCCATACGCTCGCGGATGGCCGTCTCGAAGGTGGTGATGGCTGCCTGCGACTTCTCTTCCACCAGGTCCCACTTGTTGACCACCACCACCAGGCTCTTGTTGTTTTTCTGTATGAGCTGGAAGATGTTCATGTCCTGTGCCTCGATGCCGCGGGTGGCGTCGATCATCAGGATGCACACGTCGCTGTTTTCAATGGCGCGTATGCTGCGCATCACGCTGTAGAACTCCAGGTCTTCGGTCACCTTGTTCTTGCGGCGTATGCCGGCGGTGTCTACCAGATAGAAGTCGAAGCCGAACTTGTCGTAGCGGGTGTAGATGCTGTCGCGGGTGGTGCCTGCAATGTCGGTCACGATGTGGCGGTCTTCGCCGATGAAGGCATTGATGAGGCTCGACTTGCCCACATTGGGGCGGCCCACCACGGCGAAGCGGGGTATGCCCTCCTCCAGACCGTCGTCCTGCTTCTCGGGCAGCACCTCCAGCACCTTGTCCAGCAGGTCGCCGGTGCCGCTGCCGGTGGCTGCGCTGACGCACCAGGGGTCGCCCAGGCCCAGGCGGTAGAAGTCGTACTGCCCGTAGAGGTCCTTGCCATCGTCGGCCTTGTTGGCCACAAGCAGGGTGGGCAGCTTTGCCTTGCGCAGAATCTGCGCCACGTCGGCGTCAAGGTCGGTCACGCCGTTCTTGATGTCAACGAGAAAGAGCACCAGGTCGGCCTCTTCGGTGGCGATGACCACTTGCTTGCGAATCTCCTCTTCGAAGATGTCGTCGCTATTGACCACCCAACCGCCGGTGTCGACCACTGAAAATTCGCGTCCGCACCATTCGCACTTGCCGTATTGGCGGTCGCGGGTGGTGCCCGCCTCGTCGCTCACGATGGCCTGCCGGCTCTTCGTCAGCCTGTTAAACAGTGTGGACTTGCCCACATTGGGACGGCCCACAATCGCTACTAAGTTTCCCATAAATCTTTATACCTTTTTTATTTACGTTGGCAAAGGTACGGAAAAAAGGCGGAACCGCCAAAGTTTTCATAAAAAAAATGCAGGCCCTGATTATCACAACCGGGGCCTGCACCAAACGATATTAATAACTAAAAACCTTTTCTTACTTGTTATCCTTTCTCATTCGTAACAATCTCTTTACCTACTAATACCTTTTGAACTGAAAACTTTTACCCTAAAATTTACTAACTAACCTATTGAAAAAACCTAAGACTATTTCTATGCTTTCTATTTTATCTTGAAACCTATCGAAGATTATATCTTGAAACCTATCGAAGATTCTCTTTCTGTGGCCGCCCTGACATTCCCATGTCTTGAACGACGGTGCAAAGGTACGGCGATTTTTGGTTTCCCGCATCATTTTTACCCCATTTTCGGCAAAAAACGGGGCTTATATTGACGCAAATCAATCAGGTTGTGCGCGGACACACACAAATTGTGCACGGAAACGCCCCTACCCTGTCAGAAGTTCGATGGCTTGTGGCGCCAAGATAATCCCCGGCTATCTCACAGACAAGCCAAAGGCGATGGCCAGGCAGAAAAATCATTCAAAAGTTTGCCAGTAAAAAAAATAATTACTACCTTTGCACTAATAATTGTTTGAACAATGAATAAAATTCTGAATCGGGTGCTGGTTGCCACCTGCCTAAGAGGATTCGCAGTCCTCGCCGCAACCACTTTAGTATTCACATCGTGCTCGAAAGACGACGACAACAGCGTAGTGTCGCCGGTCAAGAAGGAGTATTTCACGCTCTGGAACTCGTGCGAGGCACTGACCGCCCTGCAGAACTACGTGCAGGACGTGACCGACCCCACTTCGAAAAACTTCATCAAGGAGGAAGACCGCATTGCCACCTTCGACATGGACGGCACCTTCGTGGGCGAGCTCTATCCCAGCTACTTCGAGTACAATATGCTGGAATATCGCGTGCTGGACGACGCGGCCTACCGCGACATCGCCCCGGAAGACGTGAAGGAGACGGCACAGGAGATTCGCGACTTCGTCAGGTTCGGCCAGAAGCTGCCCTCGCACTTCGACATGAAGCACGCCTACGCCGCTGCCAAGGCATACGCAGGGATGACGCTGGCACAGTTTGACGCCTATGTCAAGGCATACGCCGCCAAAGGGGCCAACGGCTTCAAGGGCATGACCTACGGCCAGAGCTTCTACAAGCCCATGCTGCAGGTGTTCGACTATCTGAAGGACAACGGCTTCACCTACTACGTGGTCTCCGGCTCAGACAGGTTCATCTGCCGTGCGCTGGTCGACGCCATCGGCATCGCGCCCAACCGCGTCATCGGCATGGACGTGAAGCTCCGCTCCACCAGCCAGGGCTCCGAGGCCGGCGTGAACTACACCATGGGCAAGGAGGAGGACCTCTTCCGCACCGACGAGCTCATCATCAAGAACCTGAAGGCCAACAAGGTGTTCCAGATCACGCAGGAGATTGGCAAGGTGCCCGTGCTCTCGTTCGGCAACAGCGGCGGCGATGCTGCCATGCACAACTACTGCCTGAGCAACCCCACATACAAGACGGCGGCCTTTATGCTCATTGCCGACGATGACGCCCGCGACCACGCCAACCGCGAGAAAGCCCTCACGCTGGGCGAACAGTGGCGCGAGGCCGGCTACCACGTGATTTCGATGCGCGACGACTTCAAGACCATCTATGGCGACGGGGTGGAGAAGACCGACTTCACCTTCCCCGTAGACACGCGGGTGCTCACCGAGTGGCAGGCCGGCAGAACCGTCAGTGCCGAGACCGTCGAGGCCTTCGGCGGTGTGGACCGCTGTTTCGCCGCCGAGCCCATCCCCGACGGCGTGTGGCAGCGCATGCAGGGCAAGACCTACAAGGAAAACCCCTACATAGGCCGCAACGACCTGCGCCACATACGGGCCCTGCACTGGGACTACGACAACCAGATACACGTGGGCGAGATGATTTGCAATGCGCAGATTGCCGACCGAGTGGCACGCATCCTGCGCCAGCTCTTCGACGCCAAGTACCCCATCCAGCGCATGCTCCTGCCCGACGTCTACGATGCCGACGACGAGACGCAGATGCGCCACAACAACTCGTCGAGCTTCTGCTTCCGCGCCATCGCCGGCAGCACCAAGCTGTCGAAGCACGCCCGCGGGCTGGCCATCGACATCAACACGCTCTACAACCCCTACTATAAGGACCGCGCCGACGGCACACGCTTCATCCAGCCCGCCACGGCCGAGGCGTATTGCGACCGCACAAAGTCATTCCGCTACAAGATTGACCACGACGACCTGTGCTTCCGCCTCTTCACCGAGGCCGGCTTTGAGTGGGGCGGTGACTGGACGTCGTGCAAGGACTTCCAGCACTTTGAGCTGATTGAGTAGATTCTTTCGTCCAGGAGTGTTTTTTTCTGCACCCCATTAAACCTTGGACGGTGGCTTGCGTCAATAGGTTATGCAACACCACCAACACATACTGATCACCGTCCTATTGCTTTTCGCAGGACTATTGCCGCTGTCGGCACAGCAGGCTTCGCTGGCGGGCCGAGTCATTGACAAGGAGGGCGGCAACCCACTGCCAAAATCAACACTCCAACTATATAAAATAAACAAGAGCGACACCACGTTCGTAGGCGGAACTTACGCCGACGAGCGTGGTGCTTTCGTTGTGAAGGGCAGCGGCGCCGGCTCCTATCTGCTCAAGGTCACCTATCTGGGCTACAAGCCGCTGGCCAGGGCCGTGACGCTGGGCAGGACCGGCGCCACGCAGCGACTGGGCGACCTGACATTAGAGGCCGACGCCATACAGCTGGAGGGTGCCGTGGTGACGGCCAACGTGCCGAAGATGGTCATCAAGGACGACACCGTGGTCTACAATGCCGATGCCTTCAGGGTGCCCGAAGGCTCGGTCATAGAGGCCCTGGTGGAGGTGCTGCCGGGAGCCAAAATCGACGACGACGGAAAAATCAGCATCAACGGCAAGAACGTGAAGCGGTTCAAGATGGACGGGCGCGACTTTATGACCGGCAACAACGATGCGGTGATGAAGAACCTGCCCTCTTATATTATAGATAAGGTGAAAGCCTACGACGAGAAGAGCGACCTGAGCCGCCTGACGGGCGTGGACGACGGCAACGACGACTTCGTGCTGGAGTTTACCACCAAGCGCAGCGCACGCCGGGGCCTGCAGGCCAACCCCGACATCGGCTACGGCACCGACGGCCGCTACGGCATCCGACTGACGGCCATGAAGCCGCTGGGAGCCATGCGATACACCTTTATGGGCAACGCCAACAACGTGAACGACCGCAACTTCTCAGGCCGCGGCGGGCGCGGACGGGGCAACAACCAGGGACAGCGCGAAACGAAAACGGCGGCACTGGACATCAGCTACGAGAACAACAAAGACCTGAAGCTCTCAGGGCGTGTGACGTGGAACCACGGCGATGCCGACAACTGGAACCGCACCGGCTCGGAGAACTTCGTCAACACCCGCGGCGGCGCCTTCTCCAACAGCGTCAGCCAGAGCTACTCGCGCAACAACAACTGGACGGCCAACATGAACCTGCAGTGGACCATCGACTCGATGACCACCCTCTCGTTCAGGCCCGACATCAATTTCTCTACCAGCGACAACCGCAACGCCTCGCGCTCGGCATCGTTCAACGCCAACCCCTTCGACTACGACCCGGAGTTCAGCATCGAGAGCTTTAAGTTAAGTGGCATTAGTCCTGCCAACGATGTAGAGTCGCCCAACTCTCAACACTCAACCCTCAACGATGTCATCGTAAACAACAGGCAGAACAAGTCGCTGGGCGAGGGCGACAACAAGAGCCTCAGCTCGCAGCTGCAACTCTACCGCCGGTTCGGCAAAAACGGGCGCAACCTGGCCATCAGCGGCAACATCAACTACCGCGACGGCTCCAACCAGAACGGCAGCCTCTCGGCCGTGCACCTCTACCAGACCAAGAACCGGCTGGGACAGGACTCCACCTACCAGACCAACCGCTACACACGCTCGGCCAACGACAACTTCAGCTACAGCATCGGCGCCACCTATACCGAGCCACTCTACATCTTCCCCAAGAAGGTGACACCCGAAGACACCATGCAGCAGGCTCGCGGACCATTCGGACGGGGCCGCAACGGAGGCCGCCGGATGGTGGGGCAGGAGGGCATCTTCCTCCAAGTGAACTACCGCTACAGCTACAGCCACCAGAAGAACGACCCCTCGACCTACGACTTCCCCACCTACACCGACGAGGCATTTGCCGGCGTGCTGAACGAATACCGCGAGTGGGCGGCCCTGTTCGGATTTCTGGACAACCCCTACGAGATGTACCTCAGCGACCGACTGAGCCGCTACTCCGAGCGCACCGAGCACGGCCACAACATTGACCTGCAGCTGCGCCTGAACCGCGAGAAATACAATATGAACGTGGGCGTCTCCATTCAGCCCCAGCGCTCACACTATATCCAGCAGTACCTGGGCGTGCCCGTCGACACCGTGCGCACCGTGACCAACCTGTCGCCCACGCTGAACCTGCGCTACCGCATCACGCAGTACTCCAACCTGCAGGTGCAACTGCGCGGACAGACGCAGCAACCCAACATCACCCAGCTGCTCGACATCTACGACGACACCAACCCGCTGAACATATCGATGGGTAACCCCGGACTGAAACCCGCCTTCACCACCAACTTGAGCACCAACTACCAGATGCAGCGCAAACCCACATTCGTAGAGGACAGCCTGGGATTCCAGGTGCCCAAAGCGCAGCGCCACTGGAGCTTCAGCGCCAACGCCAGCTGGTCGCGCACCAGCAACTCTATAGGCAATGTGGTGACCTACAACGAGGAGACGGGCGGACGCATATCCCGCCCGGAGAACATCAACGGCAACTGGAACACCCGCGCCGGAGCGTCGTTCAACATCGGACTGGACACCCTGAACCGATGGGACGTGAGCGGAGGCATTGACGGCAGCTACAGCCACCACATAGGCTATGTGAACCTGAACCGCACGGCCATACCCGACCGCAACGTGACCCACACCTACAACTTCTCGCCCAACGTGTCGCTCAGTTTCCGCAACAAGTGGCTCAGCTTCTCGCTGAACGGAAGGGCCACCTACGCCCGCACAGAGAACAGGCTGCAGGCCAACCGCAACCAGACCACGTGGAACTTCAACTACGGCGGCAACACCAAGATCACATTCCCCTGGGGCACCAATCTGAGCACCGACTTCCACTGCTACAGCAAGCGCGGATATACCGACGCCACACTCAACACCAACGAGCTGATATGGAACGCACAACTCAGCCACAGCTTCCTCAGAGGCAAGAAGATGACCGTCATGCTGCAGTGGTACGACATCCTGCGCGAGCAGACCAACTTCAGCCGCACCGTCAACGCCAACGGCTGGCGCGACCAGGAGGTGAACGCCATCACGAGCTACGCCATGCTCCACGTGAGCTATCGGCTGAACTTCTTCGGCGGGCGGGGCGGCGGAGGCCGCGGCGGCTGGGACGGCGGCGACTTCGAGGGCGGCGGAGGCCGTGGCAACCGAGGCGGTGGCGGAGGCCGCGGAGGATGGGGCGGCGGAGGCCGTGGCGGATTCGGAGGCGGCCGCCGATAATCGATTGCGCAACCGAAATAAACAGAAATTGCAAAATTATTTGGCGGTTTTGCAGAATCTTCGTATCTTTGCGCACAGAATTTGGAAAACGCCAATAAAACTATGCAACTGATCGACGGAAAAGCAACGGCAACAGCCATCAAGGCCGAGATTGCCTGCGAGGTGAAAAAAATAGTTGACGCCGGCGGCAAGCAGCCCCATCTGGCTGCCGTGCTCGTGGGCCACGACGGCGGGTCGGAGACCTACGTGAAAAACAAGGTGCTGGCCTGCGAGCAGTGCGGATTCCGCTCGACGCTCATACGCTATGAGGACGACGTGACCGAAGAGGAACTGCTGCAGTGCGTGGACCGTCTGAACCGCAACGGCGACGTAGACGGATTCATCGTGCAGCTGCCCCTGCCACGGCACATCGACGAACAGAAAGTCATCGAGGCCATCGACCCCCGCAAGGACGTAGACGGATTCCATCCCGTCAACGTGGGCCGCATGGCCATCGGCCTGCCATGCTTCATATCGGCCACACCCTTAGGCATACTCACCCTGCTGCAGCGCTACGGCATAGAGACCAGCGGCAAGAAGTGCGTCATACTGGGACGGTCGAACATCGTGGGCAAGCCCACGGCACAGCTGATGATGCAGAAGCAGCACGGCGACGCCACCGTCACCGTGTGCCACAGCCATTCGGCCACACTCAAGGACGAGTGCCGACAGGCCGACATCATCATTGCCGCCATAGGCCAGCCAGAGTTTGTCACCGCCGACATGGTGAAGCCCGGCGCAGTGATCATCGACGTGGGCACAACCCGCGTGCCCGATGCCACACGGAAGAGCGGCTACAGGCTCACAGGCGACGTGAAGTTCGACGAGGTGGCACCGCTCTGCTCATACATCACGCCCGTACCCGGCGGCGTGGGGCCGATGACCATCTGCTCGCTGATGAAAAACACGCTGACCGCTGCATTGAGAAAGACAGACAAATGACCGCAGAAGAATACTATAAACAGGGAAATGCCTACCGCAAGCAGGGACTCTGGCACGAAGCCATCAACTGCTACATACAGGCCGCACGGCTGGACCCAGACAGTCCGGCTGTAGAGGCCAAACGCATGCTCGACGACATCATGGCCTACCGATGCAAGGACATGTACAACCCATAAAGAGGCAAAGCACTCAATGCCCGATAAACCTAAACTATTAATAATGAAAGCCAAACGATACCTATGCCTGGTACTTGCCGCCCTGCTGGGAATGGTAAGTGCAAAGGCCGGCAACGACTATAAGGAGTCGGCTCAACACATGGCACTGCGCGACTCAGTACTCCATGCCTTCAACGACGGCGACAGCCTCCGCTTCTTCAACTCCGTGAAAGCCCTGCAGAGCTACCTGCTGGAGCAGGGAGACCTGCATGCCTACTACACACAGCGATGCAACGAGATAGTGTTCCTGATGAACAGGCAGAAGATTTTCGAAGCCTACAGGCTGGCACAGCAACTCTCAAAGGAACTGCGGGAGAAAGGGCTGGACAGCGAGATGTATATGGCCATCAACATGATGGGCCACATCAACCGCTACTGCGGCAACCACGAGGCCGCCAAACAATGCTGGTATCAGGTGCTGGAGCTGATGGAGAAAGAGGGCTACTACGAGAGCATGCCGCCCATCTATATGAACATTGTGAACGTGGAGATGGACGACAACCACGAAGAGGCCTTCGAACTGATGGAGAAAGCCAAGGAAATATCGCTGAAATATTCGCCGGAGCGCGTCTTCGACATTGAGACGCGCAAGAGCCTGAGCTACTACAACCAAGGCAACATCGACAAATTCCTCGAATGCTACAAAGCCTATCGCGAGGGCGTGGAGAAGGGACAGTCGGCAGTGAACGGCCGGCTGATGGAAATCTACTACCAGGCCAGCATCGGCAATACCGACAAGGCCGTGGAGATGGCACACAACGACATGGGCGACGACGGCAGCGAGGCCATAACACTGATATATGCAAACGCCGGAAGATGGAAAGAAGCCTACGAGACACTCAAACGACAAGCACAAGCCAGCGACTCCATCAACAACGTGGTGCTCACCAACAGCATGCAGGGCATACAGGACGAACTGGAACTCTATGAGCAGGAACGGGCCGAGACACGCCTCTGGACCATCACCTACATCGTCATCATCGTCCTGCTGGCGCTGCTCGTGGCGGCACTGGTCCACATCGTCATCAGCCGGCGGCGGCACATGCGGCAGCTCAACCGAGCCTACCAGCACGCACTGGAGAGCGACAAGATGAAGACCGCCTTCATCCAGAACGTGAGCCACGAAATACGCACACCGCTCAACATCATCAGCGGGTTTGCACAGGTGCTGTCGAACCCCGAACTGGACCTCACGCCGGCAGAGCGCAAGGAGTATGCCAAGATGATGCTGAAAAACACCCATTCCATCACCACCCTCATCAACCAGATGCTGGAACTCTCGCACAACGAGGCTTCGGGCACAGCCGAGCGCAACGACTGCGTGGCCGTGAACAGCCTGCTGCAGCAGATGGCACAGCAAACACACGACAGCCTGAAACCCGGCGTGGCACTGCACATTGAGAGCCTGCTGGCCGACGACGTGAAGGTGAAGACCAACGAGACCATGCTGCGCCACATACTGGAAGCACTGCTCGACAATGCCGCCAAAAACACGACCGAGGGCAGCATCACCATTCAGGCAAAGGCCAGCGACTACCAGCTCACCATCGCCGTGGAAGACACCGGCAGCGGCATCCCCGCCGAAGAGGCCGAGCATATCTTCGACCGGTTTGTCAAGCTGGACAACTTCAAGCAGGGCCTGGGCCTGGGGCTCCCCCTGACCCGCACCCTCGCCCGCCGTCTCGACGGCAATGTCTGGCTGGACACCAGCCACCCCCAGCCCGGCGCCCGTTTCGTAGTCACCCTGCCCCTCACCCCAACGTGCCACTGAGCCACCCCTGGATTCTGAATCGAGTAGGAGGTAAACACTAATCGTAGGTGTTTATCTCCTACTTTCATGTTTACCGACCTCTCACACCACCGTACGTGCCGTTCGGCATACGGCGG
>CADACW010000044.1 GCA_902786565.1 uncultured Prevotellaceae bacterium
GCTCAAAACCACGGAAACAGGGGACTACAGACCATTTTATACTGCCAAATCACCCCGAAATTCATGAAAAATTGTTCAGCGGGGTCAAAGTTGGGTTAAATTCAGCGCAGGTAGGGGTTGTATTGCTGCTCGTCGGCGATGGTGGTGATGGGGCCGTGACCGGGGTAGACGGTGGTGTCGGCGGGAAGGAGGGCCACACGCTGCTGTAGACTCTGCATCAACTGGGGCCAGGAGCCGCGGGTGAGGTCGGTGCGGCCTACGCTCATGCGGAAAAGGGTGTCGCCGGTGAAGGCCACGTGCTCTTCGGCGCAATGGAAGACCACGCCGCCGGGGGAATGGCCGGGGGTGTGGATGACGTTCAGGCGGTGGTTGCCGAAGGTGATGGTGGCGCCGTCGGTGAGCAGCGTGCCCACAGGGGGCGTGGGGTGGCTGTAGCCCATGTCCATCAGGTCGCGGTACTGCTGGCCCACATCCTCCACCAGGAAGAGGTCGTCGGCATGGATTTCGGGCTTGACGCCAAACTCGGCGTAGAGGGTGTCGTTGCCGAAGACGTGGTCGAAGTGGCCGTGGGTGCAGAGCACGTGGCGCAGCGTGAGCCGCTGGTCGCGCAGATGGGCCACCACGGCCTGTCGCTCGTGCTCGAAGAAGGCGCCGCAGTCTATGACGACGGCCTCGCCGCTGTCGTCGCTCACGATGTAGCAGTTTTCCTGCAACATATTGCAGACAAAGGTGCGTATGTTGATCATAGGGGCAAATAGATGCAGTATTTCTGGCGGAACCAGTCCTCCTTGAAGTAGTTGGTCAGTTCTTCCGTCTGTACGATTCGGCGGAAGGGTGCCGTCTCTGCCTGCAGGTCGCCCCCCTTGAGGCAGATGATGCCATTGGGCAGGGCGTTTGACTGTTCCTTGGCAATGTTCTTCCTGACGATTTTCACCAGGTCGGGCAGGGGCATCACGGCACGGCTCACCACAAACTGGTAGTGCCCCGTCTCCTCTTCGCCCCGCCGGTGGATGGGGGTGCAGTTCTTCAGGCCCAAGGCCAGGCAGACCTCCTGTGCCACTCGGATTTTCTTCCCCGTCCCGTCGATGAGGGTGAACTGGCAGTCAGGGAAAAGAATGGCCAGCGGGATGCCCGGAAAACCGCCGCCCGTGCCAAAGTCGAGCACGGTGGTGCCGGGCTTGAAGGGCAGGAATTTGCCGATGGCCATCGAGTGGAGCACGTGGTGCAGATAGAGATTGTCGATGTCCTTCCGCGATATGACGTTGATTTTCGCGTTCCACTCGTGGTAGAGGTCGTCGAGCGCCGCCAGCTGGTCGTGCTGCTCCGGCGTCAGTTCCGGGAAATATTGCTCTATCAGTTCCATTCTGCTCTATATCTTCAGTTCGCGCAGCAGTTCGCTCATGCGCTGCTTGGTGGAGATGCGCGTGGGCACCAGCGGCAGGCGCAGCACGTTCTCTATGAATCCCATCTCGTGGAGCATGGCCTTCACGCCGGCGGGGTTGCCGTCGACGAAGAGCAGCGAGAAGAGGTCGGTAAATCGGTGGTGTATCTTGCGTGCCGGGTCATATTCGCCGCGCATTTGCAGCCGTATCATCTTCGAGAACTCCTTGGGCAGGGCGTTGCCGATGACGCTGATGACGCCCACGGCACCGCACGACACCATGGGGAAGGTGAGGGCGTCGTCGCCAGAGATGACGTCGAAGTCGGCGGGCTTGTTCTTGATGATTTCGTCCACCTGCTCCAGGTTGCCGCTGGCCTCCTTGATGGCCACCACGTTCTCACAGTCGCGGGCCAGCCGCACGGTGGTCTCCGCCTTCAGGTTGACGCCTGTGCGCCCCGGCACGTTGTAGAGCACCACGGGCAGCTGCGTGGCCGAGGCGATAGCCTTGAAGTGCTGGTAGAGGCCCTCCTGCGAAGGCTTGTTGTAGTAGGGACAGACGCTCAGTATGCCGTCGATGCCCTTGAAGTCGCCATTCTGCAGCTCTTCCATGATGGCGCGGGTATTGTTGCCGCCGCAGCCCATCAGTATGGGCACGCGGGCCTGCACCTTCTCCACCACCAGGTCTTTGATGCGTTGGCGCTCCTCTGCCGTCAGTGTGGGTGTCTCGCCTGTGGTGGCCAGGATGCAGAAGAAGTCGGCCCCATTTTCGAGTTGGTAGTCAACAAGCCGCAGGAGTGCATCATAGTCCACAGACATGTCTTGCTTGAACGGAGTGACGAGCGCAATGCCCAGACCCCTAAAAATATTGTACACCATAGAGCGTCTATTTTTCCTTATTCGGCTGCAAAATTACGAAATTCCCTTGATTTGGCAAAGAAAAGGTAAGGAAAATGATGAAAAGAGTGGGCAAATGCTGACTCAGGTTAAGTGTTCTCCGCTCCGCAGTGGGGGCAGACGCCTTTGGTCTGCAGCAGATGGCCGCACTTGCCGCAGATGTATCTGGCACGGCTTCCCCTGAAATAGCGCCACAGGGCAAACCCTACGTAAGCCGCCAGCAGGGGGTAGCCCACGTAATAGAGGGCGGAGATGCTGAAGACGATGTAGTCGATGGCGCACACGCCCCCCAGGCCCAGGTAGTAGATGATGGTCTCGCTGGTGTTCAGGTGTCGCCTGATGTCGTCGAAGGCGGCCAGTGCCACCAGCAGCATGACCCACACCGTGAAGAGGAACAGCCCCAGGTGGAGCGGCACAGAGAAGGGGTTCAGCGTGGGGTGGTAGTAGTAGTGGCGCCACGAGTCGGGAGCGGCCAGCTGTATGGTGCTGTAGAACACGGCCGCGGCTGCCACGAGAATGGCCAGCAGGGTGGGATAGAACGACGGAATGTCGTTGAAATGGACGATTTTTGCGTTCAGCCGGAGCAATTTGCGTATGGCGTATGCGGCGCAGACAAAGACCACGAAGGCCAGGATGATGAGCACGTGGGTATCGGAAAAGAAGTCGATGAACTGCGAAATGGGGTTGTCGGGAGCCACGCCGGTGAGCATGGCCGATTCGCGAATCCACCCCATCGTGGCCTGGTCGCGTGCCACCTGCACCCACACGGAGTCGACGGTGTCGGAGCGCAGCGTCAGTATGTCGGCCACCACCAGTATGTCGGCCTTGTAGACGCTGATGGTGTCTACGAGCATGTCGCTGACCACCTCGGCGGGGTGCTGGACAATGAGCGGCAGCGAGTCGGCCGTGACGCGGAAGTTATAGTTCTTTGTGTAGTGGTGGGTGGTGTAGAACGATATGGAGTCCATCTGCTCCTCGGTGGGCACCCAAGCGTCGGGCGTAGGCGCCACCTGATGGTAGCACGAGCAGAGCCAGAGGATGAATGAGAAATGGAAAAAAAAGAGTGAGAAACGGCGGGTCATTGGGTGTGTGGATGGTAAATGCGGTGCAAAGATACGGCTTTTTCCGCAACTGGCCAAGCGTTTTCTTGCCTTTTGTTTGGCCGTTTGCAAAAATCTGACTACCTTTGCACCATCAACTAAAATATAGAGCACTATGCAAGAGACAAGACAGAACAAGATAGCGCGACTATTGCAGAAGGAACTGAGCGTGATTTTCCAGGAGCAGACCCGCATGCTGCACGGTGTGATGGTCAGCGTGACGCGCACCAAGATTTCGCCCGACCTGGGCATCTGCACGGCCTATCTGAGCATTTTCCCCTCGGAGCGGGGCGACGAAATTCTGAAGAACATTGAGCGGAGCAACCAGCAGATTCGCTATGCCTTGGGCCAGCGCGTGCGCTATCAGTTGCGCATTGTGCCCGAGCTGCGTTTCTTCATCGACGACTCGCTGGACTACATCGACCGCATTGACGAACTGCTGAAGCAGGGCTGAACTCATGCTGTTTTTTTCCTGTTTTTTTCCTGTTTTTTGCAACGGCCCCCAAACCCCCTAAAAAGATAAGTGCCACTTATCTCCGAGATAAAAGGCACTTATCTCCGAGATAAGTGGCACTTATCTCTAAGTCCGCTTTATCCGGACTTTTGGGGATGTCAAATTTTTTTCTTGTTTTGCAGGCTATAGCACCTGTGAGTGCAGCGTGCCCTTCAGCAGTCGCGTCTCTACAATGTCGCCGGGCTTTGCCTGTGCGGCATCCAATAGGGGGTGGCCCTCCAGCAGGGTGATGCTGTAGCCGCGGCGCAACAGCAGCGAGGGGTCGAGGGCTGCCGTCCGCTGTTCCAGCAGTTGCAGGCGGTGGCGGCGGTTCTCCATCAGTGTGGCGGCGAGCGGTGCCAGCCGTGTGGCCAGCGTCTCCAGTCGTTGCCGCTCCTGGGCGGTTCGGCCTGTCATCAGCATGGCCAGCCGCTGCAGCAGTTGGTCGAGCCGGGCCTCCTGTCGGGTTTGGAAGAGCGAGAACAGCGGCGGTATGCGGTCGGCCAGTCGCGTCAGTCTGAGCCTTTCTATCTCCAGCCGCCCCTGTGTGGCTCGCACAATGCGCTCCTCGCAGTTTTCTATGCGCCTGAGCGTCTGGTCAGCAAGGCTGATGAGGAGTTGGGCGGCGGCGGTGGGTGTCTTCACCCGTGTGTGGCTCACCATGTCCAGTATGCTCTCGTCGCGGTCGTGGCCTATGCCGGTGATGATGGGCAGCGGAAACTGTGCCACGTTTTCGGCCAGCGCCAGCGTGTCGAAGCCGGAGAGGTCGGCCGTTGCCCCGCCACCTCGGATGATGACCACGCAGTCGAAATGTGTCTCGCTGTGATAGATGCGCTCCAGTGCCTCTATGACGCTCTGCTCCACCTGCTCGCCCTGCATCACGGCGGTGAAGAGTTGGGTGCGGAAGGCGAATGGCGACTCGGCCAACTGGTTCTCGAAGTCGCCGTAGCCGGCTGCCGTGGCACTGGAGACGACGGCGATGTCCATACAGAACGGCGGCAGCGCCAGCTCCTTCTGCAGGTCGAAGACACCCTCGGCCTTCAGTTGGCGCACTATCTCCTGCCGGCGGCGGGCCAGGTCGCCCATGGTGAACGTCGGGTCGATGTCGGTGACTATCCAGGCGAAGCCGTATGCCTCGTGGAATTGGGCGTAGACCTTCATCCTCACCTTCAAGCCCGCATGCAGTTGCTGGCCCGTGGCCCGCTCGAACATGGGTTGCAGCATCGTCCACTGCGGGCGCCAGCATTTGGCCTGCGCCCGCGCCACGGGGGTGTTGGTCGATGGCTCTTTCTGCACCAGCTCCATATAGCAGTGGCCTTTCGACTCTCGGCACTCCGACAGCTCGGCCTCCACCCAATATTCGCGGTTCAGGCTGCGCTCGATGGTCATGCGCACCAGCGCGTTGAGTTCCAGCAGGGTCAGTGTTTGCATAGACGATGAGTGTGTGAGTGGGATTTATGGGTTGGTGTAGGCTTTCCAGAAGTTGGGCAGTCCGTAGCCGTAGATGTTGGTAGGTTCGGCATATTGGTCGGCCGAGCGCCTGACCAGGTCGATGATTTCCAGGGCCGTCTTCTGCCGCAGGCCCTGCCACAGACAGGCCACCAGTCCGCATACCACGGGCGTTGAGAACGATGTGCCCATATCGTGTACCAGCGTGCCCCGGCCCGACAGCAGGGTGGTGCCCGCCCCCAGCGCCACCACGTCGGGCTTGACGCGCTGGTCCTGCGAGGGTCCGATGCTGCTGAAGGTGGCAATGTTGCGCTCTTTGTTCACGGCCCCCACGGTGAGTATGTCGGTGGCATCGGCAGGCACGCCGATTTTCTTCCACTGGCCCATGCCCGAATTGCCGGCCGAGTTGCAGAGCACGATGCCCTTCTGCGCCAGCATCGACGCCGTGCGCGAGACGAAGGCCGTGCGCCCGTCCAGGTCCTGCAGCCGGTAGCTGTCGGTGCTGTTGTCGTACTTATAGTAGCCCAGCGACGAGTTGATGACGTCGGCGCCCACTGAGTCGGCCCATTCTGCCGCCATCGTCCAGTAGTCTTCCTCCACGGGCTGTTCCGTCAGCGGGTCTTCGCAGCGCAGCAGCCAGTAGGCCGCCTCCGGGGCCGTGCCCATGGTCACCTCGGGCGCCTGTGCCGCCAGGGCCGAGAGCACCTTGGTGCCGTGGTCTATGCTGTTGAAGACCTTGCGGCGTGCCGTCTCGCTGTCGTTGATGGGCAGCACAAAGTCGTGCACGCCCTCTATGCGCGTCCGCCGCAGGGCGGGTATGCGGTCGTAGTTCTGAAATCCGCCGTCGAGCACGGCAATGGTCATGCCCTGTCCGCGCAGCCCCGCTTCGTGCAGGCTGTCGCCGCACAGCATCTCTATCTGTGGGCGAGCCATGCCCAGGGGGTCGTTCTTCACCGAGTCCCACTTGTTGAAACTTTCGTGCACGTTCAGTCGCAGTTCCTCCGGTTTGTCTATGCTGTCGGGGGCAATGAACACGCAGCGGCTCTTGCTGACGATGGGCAGACGGCCCAGACGTGCCAGCAGCCCTGAGTCGGCCGAGGCCACGACCACCGTGTTCTGCCAGCGGCTGGTGCCCAGTATGCGTGTGTCGCCGGTCTCGAACTGGTGCACGTATCGGCGGCAGACGGGCAGGTCGGTGGAGTCTACGGCCAATCCCTGCCGCTGGCGCCGCTCCAGGCTTCTGCGTGAGAGGAATCGCTGCGGGCGCTCCAGCGAGTAGGTGGTGGCAGCCTTGTCGCGCAGCGTATAGCGGAAAATGTAGCACCGCTCGCCCGGATATTTCACCTTGGCGGCGGTCGCCTGTAGGGTTGTCATTAGCAGCAGTAGTAATGGCAGTATGCGCTTCATCGTTATTCGGTTTGGGATATATTTATGCAGCGGCAGGATATGAAGCACTTATCAAATATTCATATAGGTTGCTTTTTGAATTACGCTTCCTGATTATCTTTGAACTGATGTTCGTGTAGTTCAGCTCTTTCAGCATTTCCATCACGATAGCATCTGTGTCGACGAAATGACCGTAGAACGATGAGTTGCCCAAGATGTAGTTAATTGTCGCATTGGGTTGCAGATGGCTACGCAAGTTGTCGAGATGAATATACATGTCGTCGAAGAACTTGCAGACGTAGGTCGCCATTAGTTTCCCGTTCTTCGTGTCGCTCTCTTCGATAACCTTGCAAGTGTCGAGCAGCTGCTTAGGCAAGTGGCTGTTCTCCCGCGTCCATGTGCTGAGGCGGCTTGTGGCGCATCCCCATGTGCCGCCGATGGCTTTCCAGTCCAGTTCGCCTGCTTCCTCACCGCTCTCGAGGAAACCGAGCCAGTACATGTATGGGCGAAGCTCGCGGATGTAGCTGATACGGTTGGGATATGGCGGCGAGGTGATGACGGTGTCATAAAGACCTTCGTATTGCAACAGACGGGAGTCGCCTTCGAGTATGGTCACATTGCCTGGCAGGTCGGTCTTGGCAGAATTGATCATCGGTAGCAGAATTGCCATGAACATTTCCTTGACAGCCTGCCATTCGTGGCTGGTTGTGCTCTCCTTGAACGAAACGGAGATATGGTTGAAGTCTGCCGCTGATGTTTCGATGCAGAGGCGGGCAAAGGCAATCCATAGCAGGTTGTAGTCGCTCTTGCTGTCCGGCTGACCCCATTTTGTGGTGATAAAATCGTGCAACGTCGAGAGAGACCGCAATGTTTCTTCGCTCCACCATCGCTCGATATTCTTCATAGGAGGAAGCCAGAAATTGCCCTCAAGCAACTGCAAGTCCAGAATGTCTTTCCCAACTTTCTCCACAAGCATGTCGAGGTTAGCTGTCTTGAAATTCTTCGATTTTATCTTGCAGAACCAGACTAAGAACGGATTGATGTCATAGAGTGTGCAGTTCAGCCCGTATTCGGCTGCCACGACACCCGTTGTGGCGGTGCCGCAGAAGGGGTCGAGAATGTTCTGAGCCTGAATGTCGGCAGGGAACAAAGAGTCGCGCTGCAATATCTCCTTGACCAACTTAATGGAATAGGCGGGAGTCAGTCGCAGCCATCCGTGACGGCCGTTCTTGATGTTGTACTTGAATGTATAATCACTTCTTTGCTTCATGGACGCTGAATAATTGTTCGAGTAGTGTGCCAACCTTATTGCGGATATATGGCGAGTTCGTTTTGAAGAACTCTGCCAAATCGTAGCCAAGTATTTCCTTGCAGAATGAGAACAGGGACACGTAGGGACTCTTGTTCATGTTGCCCACAAGCACGCAGCAGCGGCTGTTTTTGTAGCGCAGCACGATGTCGTTGTCTATCTGCGACGAGAAAATAGAGAACACGGGGATATAGTGATAGGCGTATGCAACGGTGGCATTGTCAATGTCGCCGTTCTGACGCTTGCTGTCTTTGCTCTTGAAGCCTTGCCTGACCTCAAAGACGGCACCTTTGAAGCCTTTGTCGTCTATGCCAAGTTGCTCACAACTTTTGCTCATCCATTTCTTTACACGCTTCTTGACATCATTGTTCCTAATATCGGCAATCTCCAAACGACCGTCAAGCGCCAGCGCCTTCTCCTTGCCAGCCTGTGTCTTAGTCTTGTAAGACCATTGCGTCGAGGCATAGTCTTCATAGCCCGTCGTGTCAAAAATAATCTGGCGGAAAAGCCTTTCGCATCCGATTCCGATTTGACGATAGACAGAGGTCATGCAGCCGGCTGCCTTGTGAGCCGCAAACATATAGGGAGAATCCAAACCTATCCAAGAGTAGAACGGGTCTTCGCCATAGAGTTGCAGGAACTCGTCAAGTGTATATCCTTCCTCCTTGGCGGAATGACCGAATTTTGGTTTATAATTCAGGCACTCATAAAGAGGCTCCATAAAAATCTCAGTATATTTCTCTTCCATATTTTCTATCTAATATTGGATTCTTAGTTTGCAAAGATACAATAAAGAATCTATATTGCAGCCATTGCGCTCCAAAAAATCACAAAAATTAAGAGAAGAGTGTAAGAATAACTTCATTTTTTTGTTATGTCGGGAGAAAATGCTAACTTTGCACCGACTTATGAATCAAACAAATACTGAAACGATGAAAAAGACCATTCTGCACATCTGCCTGCTGCTGGCTGTGGTTGCTGTCAGGGCTGCCGACTATTCGGCCTACTACACCCAACTGCCCACCAGCGTAAAGCCTGTGGAGCCTGTCGTCATTCCCACTACCACCATCAGCCTGACGGAGACGGGCGGTGTGGGCGACGGTGTCACCCTGTGCACCGACGCCTTCGCCAAAGCCATCGACCAGCTGGCCGCCAAGGGCGGCGGGCGCCTGGTGGTGCCGCAGGGCGTGTGGCTGACGGGGCCCATCGAACTGAAGAGCAACACCGAGCTGCACCTTGACCGCAACGCCATCGTCTACTTCTCGCCCGACAAGCGTCTCTATCTCGACAAGAAAGGAAAGGCCAGCCGCGGACTGCCCTGCATCAGCGCCAACCGTTGCACCAACATCGCCATTACCGGCCAGGGCATCATCGACGGCAACGGACAGCAATGGCGGCCCGTAAAGCGCAGCAAGATGAGCGACGTGGAGTGGAAAGCCTATCTCGACATGGGCGGACAGGTCAACGAGAAGGGCGACCTGTGGTACCCCTGGCAGATGAAGAGCGGCTACCCCGACGTGGCCAATTCGCCCCAGCGGCAGGAGGCCCTGCGCAACGACCTGGTCAGGCTGACCGACTGCAAGAACGTGCTCGTCGAGGGCGTCACACTGCAGAACTCGCCGCGCTTCCACCTGCACCCCTGCTACTGCGAGAACGTCATCATCGACGGCGTCACCGTGCGCGCACCGTGGAATGTGCAGAACGCCGACGGCATAGACCTGAGCGACTGCCACCGCGTGCTCGTGGTCAACGCCACCGTCAACGTGGGCGACGACGGCATCTGCCTGAAGAGCGGCAAGCCCCGTAAAAACAGCATCAGCGGCTGCGAGGACATACTCGTGCACCAGTGCACCGTCTATCACGCCCACGGCGGCTTTGTGCTCGGCAGCGAGACCGTGGCCGGCATGCGCAACATCGTGGCCCGCCAGTGCCGTTTCGCCGGCACCGACGTGGGCCTGCGCTTCAAGAGCGGAGCCGGACGCGGCGGAAAGACCGAGCGCCTCTACGTCAGCGACATTGTGATGAGCGACATCAAGGACGAGGCCGTCATCTTCCAGTGCGACTACGTGAACCGCCCTGCCGGCAATGAAAAAGCCCAGGCCCAGCAGACGCTACAGTTCCTGCCCGACTTCCAGGACATCCACATCAGCAACGTCGTCTGCCGGGGTTGCCATACTGCCATCAAGGCCAGCGGCATAGAGGACCAGAAGTGCGTGCACGACATAGAACTGACCAACTGCACCATCGTCTACGACAAGACTGGGCAGCAGATTGACAGCCAGACGGCCCAGCTGAAGCTGAACAACGTCAGGTTGGTCAAGAACGAGTGCAAAGAATAGTTCTGTCGATGATTATCACGGAACTGAACGAACTGATTACCACCGTCAACGATGCGGTGTGGACTTATGTGCTCATCTTCGCACTCGTGGGGTGCGGCCTGTGGTTTACCTGGCGCACGCGCTTTGTGCAGTTCCGCATGGTGGGCGAGATGCTTCGGCTGCTCACCGACTCGGCGGCAGACACCGTCGAGACGCAGCTGCGGGAGCAGAAGGAGGGGCGGCGCCGACACATCTCGTCGTTTCAGGCTTTTGCCGTCAGCGTGGCCACACGTGTAGGCACGGGCAATCTGGCGGGCGTGGCCACGGCCATTGCCGTGGGCGGGCCGGGAGCCGTCTTCTGGATGTGGGTCATCGCCCTCGTCGGTTCGGCCACAGCCTTCATCGAGTCTACGCTGGCCCAGCTGTTCAAGCAGAAAGACCGCGACTCGTACATCGGCGGACCCGCCTACTACATACAGCGCGGGCTGCACCAGCGGTGGATGGCCGTGCTCTTTGCCGTGCTCATCACCTTGCAGTTCGGACTGTCCAACAATTCCATACAGGCCAACACCATCTGCAGCGCCATGCATGAGGCTTTCGGGTGGTCGCCGGCGTGGGTCGGGGCCGTCCTGGCCGCTGTCGCCCTCTTCATCGTCTTTGGCGGCATACAGCGCATTGCCCGCTTCAGCGCCGTGCTGGTGCCCGTCATGGCCGTGGGCTATGTGGTGCTGGCCGTCGTGGTCGTGGTGATGAACATCGGGCTCATCCCCCATGTGCTGAAGGTCATCGTGCTTGATGCCTTCGGCGTTGAGCAGGTGCTGGGCGGCGGACTGGGCGCCACGATTATGAACGGCGTGAAGCGCGGCCTCTTCTCAAACGAGGCTGGCGAGGGCAGCGCACCCAATGTGGCGGCCACGGCCGCCGTGACTCACCCTGTGAAGCAGGGACTCATACAGGCTCTTGGCGTCTTCACCGACACGCTGCTGGTATGCTCGTGCACGGCGTTCATCATCCTCATTCCGCTCACCTCGCAGTCTTACGCACTCGACGGCCTGAACGGCATTGCCCTGACCCAGGCGGCTCTGCAGAGCCAGGTGGGCAGTGCGGGCCCCGTCTTCGTGGCCATCGCCATCTTCCTCTTCGCCTTCTCAAGCATCATCGGCAACTATTACTATGGCGAGGCCAACATCCGCTTCATCACTCAAGGCTCTCACTCCTCACCTCTCACCCCTCACCTCATCCTGACCGCTTACCGCATCTGTTCGGCGGGTGTGATGGTGATGTTCGGCGCCGTGGCCAGCTTTGAGCTGGTGTGGAACATTGTCGACTTTTTCATGGCCCTCCTCACCGCCTGCAACCTGGTGGCCATCGCCCTGCTGGGCCGCTACGCCTTCCGCCTGCTGGACGACTACCGTCGGCAGAAGCGCAGGGGCATAAAGGAGCCCGTCTTCCACCGCAGGCAGATGCCTGAACTGGAAGACGAACTGGAATGTTGGGAGTAAGAATAGGTTTGTCCAAACTCTCGGGTCTGCCTAATGGTCGAATTGGAACAAGTCGTCCATTGTTACCACGTTATTGATGCTGTCTGAATGGATGTTCTGTTTCAGCCCGTAAGTGGTGACCAGCACCGTGTGGATGGCGTCTTTCGCCTTAGTAAAGTGAGTGAATACGGCGTTCCGCTCTCGCAACTGTTCTGCATATTTTCCTGTCACCACAAATTCCGTCTGGCAGTATTTCATTTCACAGACATCAATGATGTGGTCGTCCCGGCAAAGCAAGAGGTCTATCTGCACGCCAGGCCATTCGGTTCCGTCCTTGTCAGTCTGCTTGGGCGAGGACCAAGTGCAGACATTTGTAAGTACGCCTTTGATGCTCAGTGCTCCTCGGATTTGGCTGATATGATGGAGGCAGGCTTGCTCGAAGGCATAGCCGGCCCACGCCTGTCGCACCGTGTCCTTGACGTTTGACCAGAAATGCTCGTCAAGCCCCGTCCTGCCGCTGATAAACTTCAGGTAGTAGAGCGAAAAGAGGTCAGTCAGCTGGTAGATGCTGCCCTTCCCCTTCTTGCCGTATGCCGAATATTCGCGGATGAAGTCACATTTGCACAGGTTTTTCAGCACTTCTGTCAAGCTGCCGCCGTCGCCTATTTCCATTTCGTCTTTTATTTCCCTTAGGGTCAGGCCTTTGTTCTTCTTTGCCAGTGCCTCCACCACTTGCCGATAGAAGGTGGCCGACTTGAAGAGCGAGCGAAACAGAAAGTCGTATTCGTTGCACAGCAATGCCCCGTCACGATAGAAGAGGTTGTCGATGTTCTGCGTGAAGGGCAGCCCTTTCTCCAGCATGTCAAGATAATAGGGAATGCCTCCCAAAATCATGTAGACTTCGAGTATCTGGTAGCGGTTCCAGACGATGCCTTTACGGAGTTTCAGAAACGATTCCACTTCACCCAGACTAAACGGGGCCAGGTAGATTGAGCGCGATGAACGTCCGTAGAGGCCACCCTTGTCGCCCACCACCTTGTCGAGCATCCACGAAGTGGCCGAACCGCATACTATCAGCTTCAGGCCGTCGCGGGTGGAGCCCCAAGTGTTCCAGAAATAGGTGAAGGCTGCCAAGAAGTTCGACTTTGGCGTGTCCATCCAGGGCAGTTCGTCAAGAAACACAACTATCTGCTTCTTCTTCAAACCCGTAAGATACTCCTTCAACTGGTCAAAAGCGGCAAACCAGTTTTGGGGCATCTGCCTGTCTGTTCCGCTGTGCTGTCGGAGGGCATCCCTGAACAGTGTCAGCTGTACCTTCGCTGAAGTCTCGAAACTGCCTGTGAAGAAGAAGTCGAACTTCTCGTCGAAGAAATACTTCACCAGATAAGTCTTACCGACACGCCTGCGGCCATACACGGCTACGAGCCGTGCCTCCTTTTCTTCACAGAGGTTCTTCAGAATGTGCTGTTCGTACTCTCTGCCGATAATCCGATTGTCTGCCATATTCCAATCTTCAGCTCTAATTGTCGGCGCAAAGGTACAAAAAGTTTTTGGATTGTGCAAATATTGTTCGTCCGAAAGTGCTAAAAATAATGAGATTCGGACGAAGAATAGGCGATAGTCCGTCCGAATCGTTGAAATTTGACGCGATTCGGACGGGCTATCTTTGTGTTTTGCGGTCAGCTGCCCTCGCGGTAGAAGTCGAGGGATTCCTCTATCTCCTGGCGCGTGGCGGTCTGGTCAATGCGTATGTCGCCGATGTCGCCCAAAAGGGTGAAGTTGATGCGTCCGGCGGTGTTCTTCTTGTCATGGGTCATCAGCTCCAGCAGGGTGGGGTAGTCGTCGCAGGTGATGGGCATACGGCCGTAGTTGTCGAAGATGTAGCGCACCGTCTGCCGCATCTTCTCCACGGGGAAGCCCGTCTTGGCCACGCTCATGTACAGTTCGCACACCAGCCCCCAGGCCACAGCATAGCCGTGGAGCACAGGCTTGCGCCGCAGGGCCAGGCTCTCGAAGGCGTGGCCAACGGTGTGGCCCAGGTTCAACGCCTTGCGGATGCCGTGTTCGGTGGGGTCTTCCTCGACGATGCGCTCCTTCACGGCCACGCTCTTGGCCAGCAGCCTGCGCAGCTCGGTGCCGTCGGGCTCCACGGGGTCGAAGCGGAGCAGTTCCGCCCAGTGCTCAGTGGTCGAAATGAGGCCGTGCTTGAGCATCTCGGCATAGCCTGAAAGCAGGTTCTCGGCGTCGAGGGTGCCGAGGAAGGTGGTGTCGAGAAACACGCTCCGGGCCTCGCTGAAGACGCCCACCTCGTTCTTCAGACCGCCAAAGTTGATGCCCGTCTTGCCGCCCACCGAGGCGTCTACCATCGAGAGCAGCGTGGTGGGGATGTTGATATAGGCCAGTCCGCGCTTGAACGTCGACGCTGCGAAGCCACCCAGGTCGGTCACCATGCCGCCGCCCAGATTGACCAGCAGCGAGTGGCGGGTGGCACCCAGCCGTTGCAGCTCGGCCCAAACGTGGCTCACGCTGTCCAGCGACTTGTTGGTGTCGCCGGCGGCAATGCTGATCACGCTGGCGCCCTCAAGGCACTTCAGCCCCTGCACCAAGGGCAGGCACAGCCGGTGCGTGGTCTCGTCGGTCAGGATGAAGGTGCGGTCGGCACCACAGGCACTGACGGCCTCGGAAAACAGCGTCTCCAGCCGTTCTACGATGAATACTTTCTGTTTCTGCATAGCGTTTTCAGATTAAACACTCGTTCTACATTCTCATTGGTGCGGCGGGCAATCTCGGCCTCGCTCACGCCGTAACATTCGGCCAGCTTCTTCAGCACGTGGGCCACGAAGGCGGGCTCGTTGCGCTGTCCGCGCAGCGGCACGGGGGCCATATAGGGCGAGTCGGTCTCCAGCACCAGACGGTCCAGCGGCACCGTGGGGTGCTCAGGGGCGTCGCCAATCAGGGTTGCGGGCAGATTCGACTTCTTGAACGTGAGCACGCCGCCGATGCCCAGCACAAAGCGGGGGAACTGCAGCAGCTGGCGGGCCTCAAGGGCATTGCCGGTGAAGCAGTGGAACACGCCGCCAGGCAACGTCTCGGCATATTTCTTGATGATGGCCACCATCTCGTTTTGCGCCTTGCGGCAGTGAATCATCAGTGGCAGGCCCGTCTCGGCCGACCAGCGCACTTGCTCCTCGAAAGCTAGAAGTTGCTCCTGCTCAAACTCGCGACTCCAGTAGTAGTCCAGTCCCACCTCGCCGATGGCCACAAGTGGTGGGGTGGCGGCACCGTCGGCTCGCAGCGCCTCGTTCAGCATATCCTTGAGCTGTGCCAGCTGTTGGCGCCAGTCTGCCCGCACCTCTTCGGGGTGCAAGCCCACCATGGGGAAGAGCACGCCCGGATATTGCTGGCAGAGAGCCAGAATACGACCCGACGACGGCACGTCGATGGCAGGGACGAGCATCGTGCTCACCCCTGCAGCTTGGGCGCGGGCTATCACCTCGTCGCGGTCGGCAGCATACTCGTCGCCGTCCAGATGGGTGTGGGTGTCTATAAATTGGTATGTCTCCATCGGATTGTCATTTTGCCGCCCTTCAGCGGCGGGTGCAAAGTTAAGCATTTTCCGCCAAATGGCCAAGCCCCTTCCCATTTTTCTGCCGTCCGCACCTAAAACATATTCCCTCCTGTTCCTTGACGTGTTCCCTTCAGGGTTGGGGAGAGCAACTGGCATAAAACAGCATGCGGGTGTGCCGACTGACACACCCGCATGAGCGTATGATGTAAATGTACTTTCTCGATTAGAAGAATAGGTAGCGGTTGTCCTCCACCTTGGCACGGTTCTGCAGTTCCTGGAAAGCAAGGCCGAGTGTCTGCTGAACAGTCTGCTGTCTCAGCTGCTGCGACTCCTTCTTCTCGTCGAACTGGACACCCTCGCGCTGCTTGCGGTCGAGTACCTGGAAGACGTAGGCACCACCTTGGCCCTTGACCACATGCTTGCTGAAGGCACCCTTCTCGGTTCCGGCCACGGCACCGCTCAGAGCGGGTTCAGGCATACCCACTGCCTGCACATAGACAGGGGCGCGGAAGGTGATGAACGAGACGGTGTCGACCTTAGCACCAGCCTTCTGGGCGTCGGCCACACTCTTGGCAGAGGCGAGCTTCTCGCTCAACTGGGCAAATTTCTTGTCGCGGAGCACCTCCTGGCGCAGCTCGTCGGCTACGGCATCCTGTGAGAGGTAACCCTCGGGATTCACCTTGTCGAGAGCAACCACCACCAGGTAGTCGTTGTTGCCACAGCGGTCGTAGACCTGCGAGACGTTGCCCTTCTTGGCCTCGTTGAAGAGCCACTTCACGGCGTCGTGAGTGCCGTGGATGTTGGCAATGTTGTGCACATTGTTGGCGATGGTGCGGTCTACAATGTTGAAGCCATACTCTCCGGCATGCTCCTGCAGACCCTCGATGGTTTGGTTCTCGCTGACATACTGGCTGAACTTGTTGAAGGCATCGCTATAGGTCTCGTTTGAGAAGTTGATGGTGCGCTTGACGATGGCCACGTCATACTTGTCCACGTTGTGACGGCGGTCGGTGACCTGCAGCACGACGTTGCCCTGCGAGAGTTTCAGGTTCTTCAGCTCGTTGGTGGGCAGAGAGAGCAGCGTGGTGAAGTAGAGCTTGTTGTCGGCATCGATGTTCTGCATAGCCTGATACTGGGCTGAGGTGAGCCAAACCTTGGCGCCGGCCTGGCCGTAGTTCTTGGCGATGGTGTCGAAGGGAGCACCCTGCTTGAGGGCGTTCATGATGCTGTCGGCCGACTTTGCCGAAGCGTCGAGTGTGGTGCGGCCCACGAGAGTGATCATGCGGAACTCGATGCTGTCGGGCTGCTGCGACTTGCTGATGAGCTTCACCACGTTGAAGGTGTTGTCAGAGCGGGTCTCGAAGGGTTTCGACACCTGTCCCACCTGCATGGAGTCGACGGCGGTGGCAATGTCGCGGGGCAGGGCGGCGCGGGTCACGGGCAGACCGATGTAGGCGCGCTCCGACTGGGCGGCTCTCACCACCTCGGCGGCGCTGATACTGTCAGAGCGGAGGTCCTTTTCGGCGGCCACCATCTGCTTCATCAGTTCGTCGCGGTCGGCCTGCGAAGCCACAACCTGATAGGCCACGTACTTGATGTCGCGGGTCTCAGCGTAGGTCTTGAAGCCGTTCTTCTTCTCGTCGTACTTTGCCTTCAGGTCAGCGTCTGAAACCTCCACGTCGTTGTCGTTGACCTGCGAGTAGGGCAGGGAGGCAAGCAAAATCTGGGTCTCAGTGTTCTGGGCCTCGAAAGCGGCCTTGGCCGAAACGCTGTTGGTGGTCACGCAACCGGCGAGCAGTGTCTGATACTTGTTCATCAGCAGCTGCTGGCGGAGCATGCGCTCGGCCACCTGCCAAGTGCGGTCGAAGAGCGTGGCCTGCTCGGTATAGCGCGGGTCGACGTTGGCATTCTGGCGCAGGGCCTCACGGTATGAAGTGACCTGGTTGAGGTCGAACTTGCGGGTCTGCTGGTTGACAAATTCCGAAATCAGGGGAACCTGTGCGAGCATGGGGTGAGAGCCGTCCTGAAGGATGGCTGCCAGCTCTTCGTCGGTGACGGTAAGGCCCAGCTTCTCAGCTTCGGCGGCCACAATCTGATTCTGGACGTAGTTCTGCCAGATATAGTCACGCAGACTGTTCATCTCGTCTTCGCCCAAGTTGTCGCGGCCCTGCATCTTCAGCAGCTCCTGATACTCGTCGACGAGTGTCTGGTATTCCTGAATGTTAAGCTTCTCGCCCAGCACTTTTCCGGCCACCTGTCCGCTGGCTGCGGAGCGCGACCTGATAAAATCACCGAAAGGTTCTGCAATGAAGAAGAACAGAACCACGCCTAGGATAATTACGAGGAAAGTTCCCCAGCTCCTAATTTTTCCAATTGCTGCCATTTCTTTGTAGTAAAATTGCTTTTAATTATTATTTTTTTCTTATTGTTCTCAAATTCAGCTTGCAAAGGTAGTAATATTTTGTGAAACAACGATAACTTTTTACGAAAAATTGGCTTTTTTGCTAATATTCGTTACTTTGTATGTCATTTTCATGCCATTTTAGGGCAGTTGTGAGAAGTGTTTGCGCCCTTTTACGTAGTACTGCCACAACAGCGAGAAGGGGCGCCGTTCAGCGATGTCGGCCTTCACCATCGTCTGCTGGATTTGTTGGCGGTCGGCCTTGAAGTCGTTGCGCCACCGCTTGAAGTCGCGCCGGGCACGGTAGACGGCCTTGAAGTCGCCCACGTTCCCCTTGAGCAGCAGCATCTGCCAGGCGGCCAGGTAGTCCAGCCACCAGCGCCAGCGCATGACGTGGCGTAAGTCGCTTTCGGGCAGGCACTTGTAGAGCATGGTCAGGTTGTTTCGGAAGTTCAGGTAGGTCTTCATCGGGTTGGCCTTTGGCAGGGTGCCTCCGCCCACGTGGTAGACCTGGCTCTCGGGCAGGCAGTAGACCTTGTAGCCACGCAGTCGCATGCGCCAGCAGAGGTCAATCTCCTCGTTGTGGGCAAAGAAGCGGGCATCCAGTCCGCCCACCTCTTTATATATACGTGCACGCACGAGGAGGGCTGCGCCGGTGGCCCACAGCACTGGGGTGGCATAGTCGTACTGGCCGTTGTCGCGCTCGACGGTGTCGAACAGTCGGCCACGGCAGAACGGGTAGCCGTAGCGGTCTATGTAGCCTCCGCTGGCCCCGGCATACTCGAACATGTCACGGTCGTGCATGGCAAGCAGTTTGGGCTGGCAGGCAGCCACCGTCTCGTGGGTGTCCATAAATTCCAACAGGGGCGTCAGCCAGTGGTGGGTCACCTCGATGTCGCTGTTCAGCAGCAGGTAGTATTGGGCGTCTATCTGCGCCAGGGCGCGGTTGTAGCCCTCGGCAAAGCCCCAGTTGCGGTCCAGGCGGATGAGGCGCACTTCGGGGAAATGTGCTTCAAGCAGTTGCAGGCTGTCGTCGGTCGAGGCGTTGTCGGCCACGTAGACGGTGGCCTCCTCGCGTGAGTATTGCAGCACGCTGGGCAGATATTGGCGGAGCATGTGGGCGCCGTTCCAGTTGAGTATGACGATGGCTAACTTTTCCATGTTCTTGCTATTGTGGGTTGTCGTTGACGATGCTGACCTTGAGGGCGTCGCGGCTGGCGTTGAACTCGCCCAGTCGGACGCGCAGCAGCTGGTTGTCGTAGTCGGGACAGGCCTCGGCGGGGGGCAGTTCCACGCGGATGTAGTTGCGGGTGAAGCCGTGCATGGCCTTGCCCCTTGGGGCTTTCTCGAAGAGCACCTCGGCCTCCTGTCCGATGTGAGCGGCATAAAAGTCGTGCGTCTTCTGTTCCGACAGTTCGAGCAGCACCTTGCTGCGATGCCGCTTGTCCTGCGCCGTCACTATGTAGGGGATTTTCAGGGCTGCCGTGCCGGGCCGCTCGGAATAGGGGAACACGTGCAACTGCGTCACGGGCAGGCTCTCCAGCAGTTGGCGGGTCTCCTCAAAACATTCAGGTGTCTCGCCGCGGCAGCCCACCATCACGTCTACGCCGATGAACGCATCGGGCATGAGCTGCTTGACTTTCAGAATCTTCTCGGCGAAGAGCTGGCTGTCGTAGTGGCGGTGCATCAGCCGCAACACGGTGTCGCTGCCACTCTGCAGGGGAATGTGGAAATGGGGCATGAAGGCGCGGCTGTGGTTGGCGCAATAGTCGATGAGGTCGTCGGTGAGCAGGTCGGGCTCCAGGCTGCTGATGCGGTAGCGGCAGATGCCCTCCACGCCGTCGAGTGCCTTCACCAGGTCGATGAACTGCTCGCCGGTGGTTTTCCCGAAGTCGCCGATGTTCACCCCCGTGAGCACTATCTCCTTGCTCCCGTCGGCAGCCGCCTGTCTGGCCTGCTCCACCAGCGAGTCGATGGTGGGGTTGCGGCTGAAGCCACGGGCGAAGGGAATGGTACAGTAGGTGCAGAAATAGTCGCAGCCGTCCTGCACCTTCAGGAAGTAGCGGGTGCGGTTGCCCCGTGAGCACGACGGTGCGAAGCTTTTGATGTCCTTCACGTGGGTCTGTCTCACCACCAGCGCCTCCTTATTATTATTAGAGGTGCCGGCTGGGTGGTTGGCCCTCTGGCTCCATGCCTCTGAGAGAAACTGTATCAGCGTGGCCTTCTCGTTGGAGCCGAGCACCAGGTCTACACCCTCGATACCCCTCACCTCGTCGGCCTCTAACTGGGCATAACAGCCCGTCACCACCACGAAGGCCCCGGGATGCTGGCGCACCAGCCTGTGTATGGCCTGCCGGCACTTGCGGCTCGCCACCTCGGTTACTGAGCATGTGTTTATCAGGCAGATGTCGGCCTGTTCGCCCTTGGCCGCCGTGTGCACACCCATTTCCCTCAGCATGGTGCCGAAGGTGGACGTCTCGGAGAAATTGAGTTTGCAGCCCAAAGTGAAATAAGCCGCCGACTTGCCTTGAAATGCCGATGAGTCAATCATAACTTTTTGAACCTTTTTCAGAACAGCGTACAAAGGTACGCAAAAAAACGCAAATAGAGCCTCTTTTTCCGAAAAATCGGTTGAGTGTAAATTTGATACCATTTTTTAACATTTTGTATGTTGTTGTATTTCAACGTTTTGCTAAAAAGTTACAAAAAGGACCTAAAAAAAAACGTAAAAAAATTATCGTCGTATTAAAAAAATGCCTACCTTTGCACCGTTTTAATAAACCAATGATTGTTTTACAGATTTTTAAAAAAGCAAAGAAATGAAAAAGATTGCATTTATGTTCGCAGCTGCTGCAATGTTTGTAGCATGTGGTTCTGGTGAGCAGAAGCCCGCCGCTGAGGTAGCTGAGCCCGTTGAGGTTGTTGAGGAGGTTGCTGCTCCTGTTCTTACTGCTGAGGACTCTGCCGCTGTTGCTGCTATGTTCGAGGGTCAGGAAGTTTCTGATTCTGTTCTGCAGGCTGCTTACGACTCAATCCTGGCCGCTAAGAACGTGGTTGAGGGAGTCGCCGAAGAGGCTGCTGAGGCTGTCGAGGCTCCTACTGAGGAGTAATCCTCCACTTGAAGCGAACCTAAGTAAGAAAAAGGTGTGCCGATTCTCGGTACATCTTTTTTTTTCTGTCTTTTTACTCTTAATATATGCTAAAAAAGTTGAGATACCATTTAGGCAATGGCTATATTTAGATAAATATTAATACCTTTGCAGTCCAAAATCTGCAAATAGACAAATAGTTATGAAGATAAAGGCTACTTTTCTGATGCTGGCAATGGCTTGCACGGCCGTCCAGGCACAGGTGAACATTAGTATTGATGCGCTCGACAGGGGACCGCGCATCAGCCCTACCCACTATGGTATTTTCTTTGAAGACATCAATCATGCTGCCGATGGCGGCCTCTATGCCGAACTGATTCGCAACCGCTCCTTCGAGGACGGTCCGCGCTATGGCGCTCCGGCCGATATGCAGGGGTGGAGCACCTTTGCGGCCTCGCCGTCGCAGCTTCAGGCCAAGCTGATTCAGCCTGCCAAGAAAGCACCGCTGCTCAATGCTGTGCAGCACAATGCTTTGGAGTTGACCGTCAACGCCACGTCGGCTTCGCCCGTCTGCCTTGTTAACGAGGGTTTCTGGGGCATCAACGTCGTTCAGGGGCGCACCTACCGCCTCTCCTTCTGGGCCAAGGCCATGAAGTATAAGGGCGGGCCGTTGAAGGCCACACTCTGCTCGAAGGATGGCAGTACCATCTATGCCGAAGCCAGTATCACGCTGGACGCCAAGGCCAAAGGCTGGCAGAAATACACGGCCACGCTGCAGGCCGACGACAACGACCCGAAAGCGCAGTTTGCACTCGTCTTCGACGGCACGGGCACGGTTTGCCTCGACGTGGTGAGCCTCTTCCCGCCCACCTTCCGCAACCGCGAGAACGGCATGCGCCCCGACCTGGCCAACATGCTCTGGCAGATGCACCCGAAGTTCATGCGTTTCCCTGGCGGCTGTTTCGTCGAGGGTCAGGAGAGTCCCGACAATGCCTTCCGCTGGGAGCGCACCATCGGCCCCATTGAGGAGCGCGAGGGTCACTGGAATGTGAACTGGGGATATCGCACCACCGACGGCATTGGCTTCCACGAGTATCTCCAACTGGCCGAAGACCTCGGTGCCAAGCCGCTCTACGTGGTGAACGTGGGCCTCTGGCATGGCGGTCTGACGCCCGTCGACTCAATTCAGCCCTGGATTGACGAGACACTTGCCGCCCTGGAGTATGCCAACGGCCCCGTCAGCAGCAAATATGGCGCTCTGCGTGCCAAATACGGCCATCCGGCACCTTTCAACATTGAATATCTGGAGATTGGTAACGAGAACAACCAGCCCGATTCGCGCCAGCAGAGCGACCATTACTATGAGCGCTACGACAAGTTCCGCAAGGCCATCAAGGCTAAATACCCCAACATCAAGCTGATAGGCAACGTGGTGGCCTGGGGCGACGACGACCCCAAGTGGGAGAGCAATCTGCCCGTAGACCTGCTCGACGAGCACTACTACCGCACGCCCGGCTGGTTTGCCGAGGCATTCCACAAATATGACAGCTACGACCGTCGCGGGCCGAAGATTTATGTCGGCGAGTATGCCGTGACCAATGGCTTTGGCGACCTGGGTAATATGAACGCCGCCCTGGGCGAGGCGGTCTATATGATGGGTATGGAGAACAACAGCGACATTGTGCCGCTGAACAGCTATGCCCCCATCTTCGTCAATGAGAACGATGCCAAGTGGCGGCCTGACATGATACGCTTCAACAGCAGCCGCGTGATGGGCACGCCGTCGTACTATGTGCAGATGCTCATGCCGCGAAATGTTGGCACGCAAGTGGTGAAGGTCAGCCAGCAGAACCCTTATGACTACAAGAAACTCAAGCCCGTCACGCCAAAGCGGAACCGGGTGGGCTACTCCTCCTGGGGCACGCAGGCCAGCTATACCCATTGCAACCCGTTGCCAAAGACGGGGAAACCCGAGTTTGTCAGCGGCAAATGGGAGATGAACGCTGACATCTTGCAGCATAAAAGCCATCAGGAAGCCCCGTTGGCCATCTGCAACCACGTCATTGACTCCGACCATTACACCATCGAGTGCCGCGCCCGCAAGGACCGAGGCCCAGAGGGATTCATCATCGTCTTCAACTACGTAGACGAGCACAACTACTGCTGGCTCAATTTCGGCGGATGGGGCAACACGCAGCACGCCATCGAGCAAATCAGCAGCGGCGGCAAGCTGCAGACCGCCATGAAGCCGGGCCGTGTGGAGCAGGGCCGCTGGTACGACGTCAAGTTGCAGGTGGCCGGCGACAGCGTGAAAGCCTGGCTTGACAGCGAACTGGTCTTCGACACGGTGCTGAAGCACGACACGTCGAAGGGCCTCTTCTCTTCGGCCACCATCGACGAAACCACTGGCGAACTCATCGTGAAGGTAGTGAACACCGGCGATGTGCAGACCACCGCCAGCCTGAACCTGAAGAACTTCAGGGCGGGCGAGGCCCGGGTGATACGTCTGGCCGCCAACGACGGCATGGACGAGAACACGCTGCAGCAGCCCACCAATATCCACCCTGTGGAGCAGGAACTTACCCCCGCCAGCCAGTCGGCTGTGCTGGTTGACGTTCCCGCCTATTCACTTAACATTGTCCACATCAAGCCTTTCAGATGAATATATCACTCCGCATCTATGCCATCATCTGCCTGCTACTGACGCAGTTGCGGCTGTGGGCTCAGGACGAAGAAGACTTCGGCCCGCTGCGTGACAGGGGCGATGTGGACGGTATGGAAATGATGGAAGGGATGGCCGATTACCACCCCTTCCACATTCGGTTCACCGATATTCTTCTGATAGTGCTGCTGCTCGTTGCTTGCTATGTGTTTGGCAAGATTTGGAAAGGCTGCACCTATCTGCTGATTGCTTTTGCAGTCCTGCTTTATTTCCTCAGATAGCAGATTTTCACTTATCTGATGAAGTTGGTGCGCAGAGGGCTCTCCTGTTGGGGGTGCCCCTCCTCACCTGCGTTCAGCCTGCGTATCATCCAGGCCATGTTGCGGCCCAGTGTGCGCATGGTCTGCATGCCCTCCTCGTCCTGTGCTGCCTGTCCGGGCGTTTGTCCGTAGACCATGTTCCAGTATTGCGAACTGACCACGGGCATGTTCAGGATTGTGAAGTACTTGTTCAGTCGGTCGAAGGCGGACGACGCTCCTCCCCTGCGGCACACCACCACGCTGGCGGCGGGCTTGAAGCTCAGTTCGCTGCCCAGCGAGTAGAACACGCGGTCGAGCAGGGCGCAGAGCGAGCCGTTGGGACCGCCATAATAGACCGGCGAGCCAACGACCAGCCCGTCTATGCCATCCTTTACGGCCCGCATCACCTTGTAGTACAGGTCGTCGTGGAATGTGCATCGTCCGCCGTTTCTGCCGCACATGCCGCAGGCTATGCAGCCCTGCACGGCCTGTTTGCCAATGCTGATAATCTCAGTCTCAATGCTCTCGCTGTTCAGTGTCTTTGCCACTTCGCTCAGAGCCAGCATCGTGTTGCCGTTCTCTTTGGGGCTTCCGTTAATCAATAATACACGCATATTTTTTTGTTTGTTATAGTTCAGTGATGCTCCCTACGCCGTTGCGCTTCAGGTGCTTGTCTTTCGGGTGTCCGCCGTATTTCAGCGAGCCGACGCCGTTGACGGAGCCGATGATTTGGTTGGAGGCGAAACAGACGATGTTGCCCACGCCGTTGATGTCGGCCTTGACGTTTTCGGCATTCAGCTGGCCGGCCTTGATGTTGCCCACGCCGTTTGAGTTGAGTATGGCCTTTGTGGCCGAGCCTTCCAGCTCGATATTGCCCACGCCCTCGCTGTCCACGTGCAGCGACTCCGTCAGCAGACTCTTGATGTGGATGTTGCTCACGCCCTCGCTCTCGATTCGCAGCGATGGGGTGTTGAGCTTGTCGATGGTGATGTTGCCCACGCCCTCGCTGTCAATCTGCAGCAGCATCGGTGTGCGGACAATGATGGCCACGTCTTTGGCTTCGATGCTCTCGTGCATGTCTTCGGCAAACTTCAGCTTCAGCTCGTTGGCCTCCACCTTGAAGTCGAAGAGGTCCACGTAGTTGTCGGGGCACTTCAGCAGCACGCGGTGGTCGCCCTCGTTGCTCTGTACGATTTTCACGTTTGCCACCAGGTCGATGTCCACCTTGTCGAAGGCTTCCATCTTGTACTCGTTCTTGACGATGTTGTCGCTGGGCTTGAGTCTCTTCACACTCATACACGATGTGCAGCAAATCATGGCTGCCATCATCAGCATTGCAATTTGTCGTTTCATAGCTGTTACTTTTTGGGTGATTATTTCTGTCAGTTGGACGCATGCCGGGGGTGAAAAGTTGCACCCTTTCTGAAAAGTCGGTTAGGGGGGCCAAATAGATAAGTGCCACTTATCTCCGAGATAAAAGGCACTTATCTCCGAGATAAGTGGCACTTATCTATTTGGCCGGTTTTTCCAGTCTTCGAAATTAGTGCCGTTTATTGCTTGTTTTCTTCTGCTTCGCCCTGACCTTCCTGTTCGCCTTTGGCCTCCAGTTCGCGGGTGCGCTCGGCTGCCATTCGCTCGGCGTCGGCGCGCATCTGTGCCTCCAGCAATTCGTCGGCACGGCTCTGCCATGGGCGGGGGCCGAAGATTTTCTCCACATCCTCGGCGAAGATGACTTCGCGGTCTACCAGCAGCTGGGCCAGTTGGGCGTGGCCGTTGGCATGCTCGGTAAGTATTCTCTTGGCCCGCTCATACTGCTCGTTGATCATCTTCAGCACCTCGTCGTCCATAATCTTGGCGGTGGTTTCCGAGTAGGGGCGCTGGAACTGGTATTCGTTGTTGCTGTAGTAGCAGAGGTTGGGCAGACGCTCCGACATGCCGGCGTAGGCCACCATGCCGTAAGCCTGCTTGGTGGTGCGCTCCAGGTCGTTCATGGCGCCCGTTGAGATTTGTCCCACGAAGAGCTCTTCGGCAGCGCGTCCGCCCAGCAGCGAGCACATCTCGTCGAGCATGGCCTCCTTGGTCTGCAGCACGCGCTCTTCGGGCAGATACCACGCAGCGCCGAGGGCCTGTCCTCTGGGCACAATGCTCACCTTGACCAGCGGGTCGGCATACTCGGTGAACCACGATATAGTGGCGTGGCCGGCCTCGTGTATGGCAATGCTGCGCTTCTCCTGCTCGGTCATCACCTTGGTTTTCTTCTCCAGTCCGCCAATGATGCGGTCTACGGCGTCGAGGAAGTCCTGCTTGCCCACGGTGTGGCGGTCGTGGCGTGCGGCTATGAGTGCGGCCTCATTGCACACGTTGGCGATGTCGGCCCCTGAGAAGCCCGGCGTCTGTCGGGCCAGGAAGTCCACGTCGACACTGTCGTCGGTCTTCACTGGCTTCAGGTGGACGAGGAACACCTCCTTGCGCTCGTTCAGGTCGGGCAGGTCGACGTGTATCTGGCGGTCGAAGCGGCCGGCGCGGAGCAGGGCAGAGTCGAGCATGTCCACACGGTTGGTGGCTGCCAGGATGATGACGCCGCTGTTGGTGCCGAAGCCGTCCATCTCCGTCAGCAGGGCGTTCAGCGTGTTCTCGCGCTCGTCGTTGCCGCCCATGGCCGGGTTCTTTGAGCGTGCGCGTCCCACGGCATCAATCTCGTCGATGAATATGATGCAGGGCGATTTCGACTTGGCTTGGTTGAAGAGGTCGCGCACACGGCTGGCACCCACCCCTACGAACATTTCCACGAAGTCGGAGCCGCTCATTGAAAAGAAGGGCACGCCGGCCTCGCCTGCCACGGCCTTGGCCAGCAGCGTCTTGCCCGTGCCCGGAGGGCCTACGAGCAGGGCGCCCTTGGGAATCTTGCCGCCCAGGTCGGTGTATTTCTGCGGGTTCTTCAGAAACTCCACTATCTCCTGTATCTCTTGCTTGGCGCCTGCCTGTCCGGCCACGTCCTTGAAGGTGATGCCCAGTTCGCCGCCTTTCTCATACATCTTAGCCTTCGACTTGCCCACGTTGAAGATGCCGCCCATGCCACTGCCCATGCCTCCGCCCATGCGGCGAATGAAGAACATCCAGATGGCCACGAAGAAGAAAATGGGCAACAGACTGGATATGAGGAAGCTGAGAATGCCCCCCTGTGGCTCGCGCTCGTACTTCAGCGTGCCTGTGAACTGGCCGCGGGCGCGGGCACTGTCCACCTGCTGCTCCAGCTTGTCCACGCTGCCGAACTCTACGTTCATATAGGGATTGGTGCTGACGGGCACCTTCATTTCGGGGAAGAGCACCGTGGCGCTGTCTTTCTTGACGTACATACGGAGGGTGTTGGTGCTCTTGTTGGCCACCACCTGCGACACGTAGCCGCGCTCCAGATAGTGCTTGAACTCGGTGTAGCTGGTCTCGCGCTGCTGTGTCTGCGGCTGCAGCAGACTGCCCTGCTCGCCTGAGAAATAGACGAAAGCCAGTGCGGCAATGACAAGCAGATAAATCCAGTTCATGTTGAACCGGGGCATCTTCGGTTGGTTGTTTGCTGTATTTTGTTCCATCGGTGTGCAGTTTTCAGTCAACGTCGGGGATATGTGTCAGTTTGGCGTCGGCCCAGAGGTGCTCCAAGTCGTAGTATTCGCGCACGTCGGGCACAAAGATGTGTGCCATGGCGTCGCCATAGTCCATGGCCACCCAGAGGGCGTTCTCCGTTCCCACCACGTGGGCGGGCTTCTCGCCCAGCCGCTCGCGGCACAGGTCGCCTATGCTCTCGGTGATGGCCTCCACCTGTGTGGGCGTGTTGCCCTGGCCGATGATGAAGTATCGGCAGATGGTTCCCTCGATGCCTCCCAGGTCGGCCACAACGATGTTTGAGCCTTTCTTCTCCTGTATGCCTTCCACTATTGTCTGAACAAGTTTGTCTGTTTGCTCCATTAATAATTCAGTTTTTCCTTGATTTATGGTGCAAAGTTACGGAATAATTGCCAAAGTGCCAAATGTTAAGTCTTTTTTAAGAGAATAACATAAAAAAAGTTAACGGATAACAGGAAAAGAAGTGCAGTCGGAAAAAAAGCAGTACCTTTGCAACCGCTTTTCGGAAAATCCGAAGCATCCGATGACGTTTCAGCGTTGTGATTAAGGCGTTTTGCGTCAGAAGGATGTATAGGCAAACATCATTAATCAAAACAAAATTATGTATCTCGATCAAGCAAAGAAGCAAGAGATCTTCGGCCAGTACGGCCAGAGCAACACCGACACTGGTTCGGCTGAGAGCCAGATTGCCCTGTTCACCTTCCGCATCAAGCACCTCACCGAGCACCTGAAGCAGAACCACAAGGACTTTGTGACTGCCCGCTCGCTGACCAAGATGGTAGGTCGCCGCCGTAAGTTGCTGAAGTACCTCTATGTGCGCGACATCAACCGCTATCGTGCCATTGTCAAGGCTCTGGGTCTGCGTAAGTAAGTCAGAGCAGTATTTCGCGAAGCGGAATCATTACGAAATCCCTCTCCTGCATCAGCGGGTGGGGGATTTTCAGTTTGGGGGTGTCGATGGTCAGCCGGTCGTAGAGCAGGATGTCGATGTCGATAGGTCGGTCGTGGTAGACGGTGGTCTGGCTGCGCTCGGTGGCGTGGCTGCGAGTCTTGCCCAGTTGTCGCTCTATGTGCTGTGTGGCCCTGAGCAGGCGCTGCGGCGTGAGTGCGGTCGTCACGCGCACCACGGCATTGACAAACTGATTGTCGGAGGCAAAGCCCCACGGCTCGGAATAGTAAAGAGCAGACTGGGCCTCTACGTGCCCTATCTGCTCTTCTATCAGTGCAATGGCCTTGGCAATGTGCTCCTCCTTTTGCCCAAGGTTCGAGCCCAAGCCCAAGTAGACCGTATGTAGCTTGTCAATCAACTTTCAGTCTTCAATCATTGACGATGATCATGGCGTCGCCGTAGCATCCGAAGTGGAATTCGTTCTTCAGGGCCTGCTGATAGGCCTCATAGATGAGATCGTAGCCGCCGAAGGCTGCCGTAGCCATCATCATGGTAGACTCCGGGTGGTAGAAGTTGACGATGAGCATATCGGCCAGTCCGAAGTCGTAGGGCGGGAAGATGAACTTGTTGGTCCATCCGCTGAACTCCTTCAGCATACCATCGGTGCCCACAGCCGTTTCGGCAGCGCGCAGGGTGCTGGCCCCCACCACGCAGATGCGGTGCCCGGCCTTGCGGGTGTCGTTGACTAACTGGCAGCACTCTGCGCTGACAATCATCTGTTCCGAACTCATCTTGTGCTTGGTCAGGTCTTCCACCTCGATGGAGTCGAAGGCACCCAGGCTGCAGTGCAGGGTGAGGTAGGCGCTATTGATGCCCTTGATCTCCATCATCTTCATCAGTTCGCGGCTGAAGTGCAGCCCGGTGGCGGGTGCGGTGACGGCGCCTTCATGGCGTGCGAAGATGGTCTGAAACTGCTCCATATCGTCTGGCTCCGGCGGGCGGTGGGCCACGATGTAGTTGGGCAGCGGGGCCGAGCCCAAGGCAAACAGTTCGCGCTTGAACTCATCGTGCGGGCAGTCGTAGAGGAATCGCAGCGTGCGGCCACGCGAGGTGGTGTTGTCGATGACTTCGGCCACCATCGGCCCCTCGTCGTCGAAGAAGAGCTTGTTGCCGATGCGTATCTTGCGGGCCGGCTCTACCAGCACATCCCACAGGCGTAGCTCGGAGTTCAGCTCACGGAGCAGAAACACCTCTATCTGGGCGTCGGTCTTCTCCTTGGTGCCATATAGGCGGGCGGGGAACACGCGTGTGTCGTTGAAGAGGAAAATATCGCCCTCGTCGACATAGTCCAGTATGTTGCGGAAGGTGAGTGGCTCGGTGGTGTCCTTGCCTTTCTTGTCTTTCTTGAAGATTTCTATGCGCTCGCTCTTGCGGTGTACCACCATCAGGCGGCACTGGTCGCGATTGTAAATGCGGTCCACGGTTCCATCCTCGTTTTCAAATGCCCGGTGGGGGGGATAGAGGGCTACCAGTTCTTCTGGCAGTTTGAATTTAAATTGGGAAAGTTTCATATTCTGGACATACTATCTTTTTTCGACATACTATCTTTTTTAGACATACTAACATACTAACATTTTTGACATACTATCTTTTTTTTGACATACTAACATACTAACATTTTTGACATACTATCTACTATCTTTTTTAGACATACTAACATACTAACATTTTTGACATACTATCTTTTTTTTGACATACTAACATACTAACATTTTTGACATACTATCTTTTTTGGACATACTAACATATTAACATTTTTGTTATTTCATTTGTTCGTCTGTTATTCTGTCTTCAATTGTTCGTTTGTTATTCTGTCTTCAATTGTTCGTTTGTTATTCTGTCTTCATTTGTTCGTTTGTTATTCTGTCTTGAACTGTTCGTCTGTTATTCTGTCTTCAATTGTTCGTCTGTTATTCTGTCTTCATTTGTTCGTTTGTTATTCTGTCTTCATTTGTTCGTTTGTTATTTTGTCTTCAATTGTTCGTTTGTTATTCTGTCTTCATTTGTTCGTTTGTTATTCTGTCTTCATTTGTTCGTTTGTTATTCTGTCTTGAATTGTTCCTCTGTTATTCTGTCTTCAATTGTTCGTTTGTTATTCTGTCTTCAATTGTTCCTCTGTTATTCTGTCTTTTTTTGTTATTTTGTCGAGCCATTGTGGGAATTGGTCGAGGGTGAGGCAGTCTTCGATGCGGACATCGCCCAGACGGGTGCGGCAGAGGGCGGTCAGGAAGGCACCGCTGCCCAGCGCTTTGCCTATGTCGCGGGCCAGGGCGCGGATGTAGGTGCCCTTTCCGCAGACCACGCGGATGCTCATTTGCATTGTCTGGGGGTCGAAGTGCGTCAGTTCTATCTCGTCGATGCGCAGCGTCTTGGGCTTCAGTTCCACTTTCTCCCCTTTGCGGGCCAGCTTGTAGGCACGGTCTCCGCCGATGCTGCAAGCCGAATATTCAGGCGGCACCTGCTGTATCTCGCCCAGGAAGAGCGGCAGCGTCTGCTCAATCAATTGGCGGGTGATGTGCCGGGTGGGGTAGGTCATGTTCACCGTGTGCTCACGGTCGTAGCTGGCCGTGGTGGCACCGAGTTGTAGTGTGGCCGTATATTCCTTCGAGGCATATTGCAGCGACTCAATTTTTTTTGTGGCTTTGCCTGTGCAGAGGATGAGCACGCCCGTTGCCAACGGGTCGAGTGTGCCGGCGTGGCCTGTCTTCAGCCTGCGTAGGTGGAGAGCCCTCGACAGCCGGGTGCGGACGTAGGCCAGCGCTCCGAATGAGGTCATCCGGTAGGGCTTGTTGATATAGATGAATTCCCCTTCCTGAAAGTTCATTTAGTCTACCATTGCAAGTGAATGTCCGGTCAGAATCAGCACGATGATGATGGTGCCGACGATGATACGGTAGATACCGAAGGCCTTGAAGCCGTATTTCGACAGAAAGGCCACGAACCACTTCATGGCCAGCAGTGCCACGATGAAGGCCACGACGCAGCCCAGCAGCAGCATTGTGATGTTGTGGGTGGTGGCCCAGCTGGTGTCTTCCTTCAGCAGGTCGAGCAGGTCGAGCAGTGTGGCTCCTGCCATGGTGGGCACAGCGAGGAAGAAGGAGAACTCGGCCGCCTTCTTGCGCGTCAGCCCCTGAGTCATGCCGCCAACGATGGTGGCCATCGAGCGCGACACGCCCGGAATGACCGAAATGCACTGATAGAGGCCGATGTTGAAAGCCCGGCGCTCGGTCAGCTTGTTGGCATCGGAGCCTTTGTTGAACCATTTGTCGCAGTACAGCATGAACACGCCGCCCACCACCAGCATGATGGCTACCACCTCGACACTGTCCAGCAGCCAGTCGAGCAGGCCCGACTTCTTGGCCAGCAGGCCGATGATGACTGCGGGCAGCACACCCACGATGAGCAGCCAGTAGAAGTAGAATTTGTGCTTCAACTTCTGGAACGTGCTGCTCCCCTCCGGTGCCGGCGTGTGGTCGAACTGGAAGAAGCGCTTCCAGTAGAGGCACACCACCGAGAGGATGGCGCCAAACTGGATGATGAATGTGAAGGCGTGAACAAACGGGTCGCCCTGCTGGATGCCCAGCAGGTTCTGCGTGATGATCATGTGGCCGGTCGACGAGACGGGAAGGAACTCTGTCAGCCCTTCGACGATGGCGATAATGACAGTTTCAATCCAAGTCATCAGGCGGCCTCCTTCTCCTTGTGTTTATAGACCACGGCATAAATCATCGACACAAAGCCCAGCAGGCAGACAATGGGTGCCACCTTCACGCGGCGTGCGCTGAAGATGTCGGGGTTGAATGCCTCTTCGGTAGAGCTGTCGCCCCCCATCAGGATAAAGCCGATGATGACGATGGCCATACCTATGGCCAGCAAGATGAAGTTCATCCGTCCGAATGCAAAGTTTCTTTTGTCCATTTATGTAAGTAACGTTAAAGATTCCTGATTAAATTTGATACAGTTCGCCTGCCGTCATGCGTAAATACTTGTTGACCGACAGCAGCGTGCAGAACACCATGATGATGAATCCGAAGCCGAAGATGCAGGCGGCGGTGATGGCCAGTTCGCGCCAAGTGACGATGGTCTCCACGTGCGGCATGTAGGGGTACAGCCCGTAGCCAATGCCACCCAGCAGCAGACAGGTGAGTATGGCCGAGATGAATCCTACGACGATGGCCTGGCGCAGGAACGGGCGGCGGATGAATCCCCACGAGGCCCCCACCAGTTTCATCGTGTGGATGAGGAATCGGCGCGAGTGGATGTTCAGTTGAACGGTGTTGCTGATTAGCGTGTAGCAGATGAAGATGAGCAGGCCTGCCAGCACCAGCAGAGCGATGCTGACAGATTCCAGAATGTGGTTCATGCCTTCCACCTCGTTCTTGGTGTAGGCCACGTCGACCACCTTGCGGTCCAGCTTCAGCGTGCCGGCAATCTGCTCCAGCGAGTCGGTGTTGGCATAGTCGGAGACCATCTTCACCGTCAGTTCCGACGAAAACGGGTTGCCGCCGGCAAACTCGCTGGGGTCCACTCCCATGTCCTGCTTGGCCAAGGCCAAGGCGCTGTCGCGACTGATGTAGCTCACCTCGCGGGCATAGGGCAGGGCCTCGATGGCGCGTCCCAGGGCGGTGCCGTCGACCGTCGAGACGGTGTCGGCCAGAATGATACTAATCTCAACGTTTTCACGCAGGCTACGCTGCAGGTTGCGGGCCGTGAGCACCGAGAGCACCACAAGGCCAAGCAGCACCAGCACCATTGTGGTACTGATGCACAGTGTCACCAATTGCAGGCCGTGCCTGCTCTTGCCGTATTTTCTTCTCTTCATTGTCGGAAGGGCGTAAACCCCCAATGTCGCTGCAAAGTTACGATAAAAAGGGGAAACAGCAAAATCTTTTCACTCTGTTTAACTGACTGTGCAAAAAAATGGCGTCAAAAGGCGGCGGTTAGCCGAATATTTCGTATATTTGCACACTGAAAGCGAAAGTATCCATCAACAAAAGCCATCAAAACTATGACAAGAATCGGAATTCTTGGTGCGGCAGGCTACACCGGAGGCGAGCTCATCCGCCTGCTGCTGAACCATCCCAGTGCGGAGATTGTCTTCGCCAACAGTGAGAGCAATGCCGGCAATCTGGTCAGCGATGTGCACGAGGGCCTTTTGGGCGAAACCGACCTGCGCTTCACCAGCGAGATGCCCTTCGAGCAGGTCGACGTGGTGTTCTTCTGCTTCGGCCATGGCAAGAGCGAGGCATTCTTGCGAGAGCACACCATTCCTGCCCATGTGAAAATCATCGACCTGGCACAGGACTTCCGTCTGAAGAGCGACAGTCACGATTACGTCTACGGTCTGCCGGAAATCAACCGCGAGACCATCTGCCAGGCGCAGCATGTGGCCAACCCCGGCTGCTTTGCCACAGCCATCCAGCTTGCCCTGCTGCCGGCCGCCTATCTGAATCTGCTGAAGGAGGATGTGAGCGTCAATGCCATCACGGGCAGCACCGGCGCAGGGCAGAAGCCAAGTGCCACCACCCATTTCTCCTGGCGGGCCGACAACCTGAGCATCTACAAGCCCTTCCAGCATCAGCATCTGGCCGAGATACAACAGTCGCTGCGCCAGGTGCAGGGCTATCTCGATGCCTCCATCGACTTCATCCCTTACCGTGGCCCGTTTGCTCGTGGCATCTTCTGCACCGCCGTGGTGCGTCTGCCAAAGGGCGGTAGTGCACGTGACGAGGACCAACTGCGCAACGACATTGTCTCGGCCTACAAAGATTTCTATGCCGATGCCGCCTTTACGCACTACAGCGACAACGCCCTGGACCTGAAGCAGGTGGTGAACACCAACAAGGCGCTGGTGCACTGCGATGTGTTCGGGCAGAAACTGCTCGTCACCAGTTGTATTGACAATTTGCTGAAGGGGGCTGTGGGCCAGGCAGTTCAGAACATGAACCTGATGTTCGGCCTCGACGAAAAGGCAGGACTGGGCCTGAAGGCATCTGCCTTCTGACCCAGTCCTACTTTGTCTCGCCCTCTGAGAAAGCGGCGGCTTCGGCCGCTGCAATAATGTCTTCGCGAGAGGGCTCCGCAGGGTTGTGTGTGATGTCTGAAAGGTCAAACTCGTCGTCGTCGGCTGACGCTTGGGGCTGCTGCGACGGCTTTGGCTTTTGTGACATTTTTGATTTTTGGGGTGCCGCTGAGTCGGCATCCTTTTTCGGTTGTTCGATGATGAATTCGCGCTCGGCTTTCAGGTCAGGCGGCACGGCCACCGGCTCTTCTTCCATCTTGGTGCGCTCGCTCTTGGCCTGGAAAATGGCGTCGATGAATTGCGGCTCGCGACGGAGGCGCTCCAGCGTCTCTTTCGACGACACCTGCTGCGCTTCCTTCTTTGAGTAGCCTTGGCCTTTGCCGCCCTCCACACCTTCTATCAGCACCAGGAATCCGAACACGGGCGACCCCTTGTCGTCGGTTGTCTGCTTCAGCATCTTATACTCCATCCGCACGCGGTTCTTCTGCGTCCATTCCAGGAGCTTCGACTTGAAGTTCACCTCCTTGTAAGCCACCTTGTCGATGTTCACCATCTGGGCCAGGATGCGCTTCTTCATAAACCGCATCACGGCATCGTAGCCCTGGTCCAGATAGATGGCACCTACCAGCGCCTCAAAGGCATTGCCGGCCATATAGCTGTTGTGAGAACGCGGCTGGCCGTTGCTCTGAATCAGTTCTGAGAGCCCCATCTCCTTGGCCAGTTTGCCCAGCGACTCGCGGCTGACCAGTTTCGAGCGCGTGTTGGTGAGGAACCCCTCACGCTTGCCTTCAAAGTGCTCGAAAACAATGTGGCCCACGGTGGCATCGAGCAGTGCGTCGCCCAGAAACTCCAGCCGCTCGTTGTGCAGCGGCTTGCCTTTGTCGTTGCGCTGTCCGCTGCTTTTGTGGGTCAGTGCCAGTTTGTAGTGGCGAATGTCGTTGGGATAAAAGCCTATCACCTGCCTCAACTGACGGCGCAATTCCTTGTCGTCACGGAAAGGCAGGCGAAGGCATTCAATAATGTCTCTTAGGGTCATACGTACTTCTTGAACACCACGCATGCGTTGTGACCTCCGAAGCCGAAGGTGTTGCTCAGGGCGGCACGCACCGTACGTTTCTGGGCCTTGTTGAAGGTGAAGTTCAGGTTGTAGTCAATCTCCGGGTCTTCATCGCCCTCCTCGTGGTTGATAGTGGGCGGCACCACATCATTCTTCACTGCCAGCACCGAGGCCATTGCCTCAATGGCACCGGCGGCTCCCAGCAGGTGGCCTGTCATCGACTTGGTGCTGCTGATGTTCAGCTTGTAGGCAGCCTCGCCAAAGACTTCCTTGATGGCCTTTGCCTCGGAGATGTCGCCCACGTGGGTCGATGTGCCGTGCACGTTGATGTAGTCAATCTCGTCGGGCTTCATGCCGGCATCCTCCAGAGCGTTCTGCATGACCAGCTTGGCGCCCAGGCCCTCGGGGTGCGAGGCGGTGATGTGGTGGGCGTCGGCGCTCATGCCTGCACCTACCATCTCGGCATAAATCTTGGCGCCACGGGCCTTGGCGTGCTCCAGCTCCTCTAGGATGAGGCATCCTGCACCCTCGGCCATGACAAAGCCGTCGCGGCTGGCGCTGAATGGGCGGCTGGCCTTCTCAGGCTCGTCGTTGCGGGTCGACAGGGCGTGCATGGCGTTGAATCCGCCCACGCCGCAGGCGCAGATGGCTGCCTCGGCACCACCGGCCAGAATGATGTTGGCCTTGCCCAGACGGATCAGGTTGAAGGCGTCGGCCAGGGCATTCGACGACGAAGCGCAGGCCGAAGCGGTTATATAGTTGGGGCCGTGGAAGCCGTACATGATAGAAATCTGGCCGGCGGCAATGTCGGCAATCATCTTCGGGATGAAGAAGGGATTGAACTTGGGGCCGTCGGCCTCGTGCGTACTATAGTAGCCCACCTCCTCTTCAAAGGTCTTGATGCCACCGATGCCCACACCGTAGACCACGCCGATGCGGTTCTTGTCTTCTTGCTCCAAGTTCATGGCGCTGTCTTCCACAGCCTGCTTGGCGGCAATCAGTGCCAGCTGTGTGTAACGGTCCATCTTGCGGGCCTCTTTGCGGTCCAGATAGTCGCCCACGTTGAGGTTTTTCACCTCGCAGGCGAACTTTGTCTTAAATTTGCTTGCGTCGAAATTCGTGATGGGGGCTGCACCGCTGACACCAGCCAGGAGGTTGTTCCACATCTCCTCAGGGGTGTTGCCCACGGGCGTAACGGCTCCAAGTCCTGTCACGACAACTCTTTTCAATTCCATAATATCATTGTTTTACCCTTGCAGATTATACGAGTTGAGGGTCTGAATAGAACTTTCGCCTGTTCAGACCCTCAACCCCCTCTTTCGGGGGGCTCTGCTTATTTCAGGTTCTCCTCAATATAGGCAATTGCATCGGCCACTGTGCCAATCTTCTCTGCCTTGTCGTCGGGAATACTGACGCCAAACTCCTTCTCAAACTCCATGATAAGCTCGACGGTATCGAGAGAATCGGCACCCAGGTCGTTGGTGAAGCTTGCTTCGGGGCGAACTTCGGCCTCGTCAACACCCAGTTTGTCTACAATAATTGCCTTTACTTTGCTTTCAATTTCTGACATGATTTTTCTTTTTTAATGTTAATAATAAATTGTTATTTTTCTTGCGTTCCTTGAAAATCGGGTGCAAAGTAACTCAATTTCTCCCAATTACGCAAATTTTTTGGCATAAAACTGCCCTCTGTGTGCACACACAAGGGTTAGTTGTGCACTTTTTTTACCTTTTTTTTCGTTTTTCTGCCGTTTAGTGCTACCTTTGCAGCCGCAAATCGTTTTGGAACGGATGAAGGCTATCGACCGCGAAATATGGCGTCTGACCCTGCCCAGCATCGTGACCAATATCACGGTGCCCCTGTTGGGTCTATGCGACGTGACCGTCATGGGCCATGTGGGGGGCGCCACGCACATCGGCGCCATTGCCGTGGGGTCGATGATTTTCAACGTGATGTACTGGCTTTTCGGCTTTCTGCGCATGGGCACCAGCGGTCTCACGGCCCAGGCCTACGGCAGACAGAGCGTAAGCGGCGGCGACGGCAGCCAGCCTTCCACCTCCGACATTCTGCAGGGCAGCCTGCTGTCGGCACTCCTGCTTGGCGTGGCCATTGTGGTGCTGCAAGTGCCGCTCCAGTTGCTCACGTTCTGGCTGATGCAGCCCACGCCCGATGTCAGCGCGCTGTGCACACCATATTATTACACGTGTGTATGGGGAGCGCCTGCCGTGTTGGGCCTTTACGCCTTGACGGGCTGGCTGGTGGGCATGCAGGACACACGCCTGCCCATGCTGATTGCCATTGGCCAGAACGTGGTCAACATTCTGGCCTCGCTGCTGCTTGTGCTGGTCTTCCACCTTGGGGTGCAGGGTGTGGCCCTTGGCACACTCATAGCCCAGTGGGCCGGTTTCGCCTTTGCCGTGGGGTGCATCCTGCGCAGCAACAAGCTGAAGGCCGCGGGCCACTGGCGGCTGAAGTTCGGGGCCCGGCACTTTGCTGCCCACTTTTCGCTGCTTGCCAATGGCAGGGTCTATCTCGAAATCTTCCTGCGCACGGTGTGCCTGGTCGCCGTCAATCTCTATTTTACCTCGGCCGGAGCTGCGCAGGGGGCGGATATCTTGGCTGCCAATACGCTGCTGATGCAGCTGTTCACCCTGTTCAGCTATGTCATGGACGGGCTGGCCTTTTCCGGCGAGGCCCTGGTCGGAAAAAGCTACGGTGCCGCCGACCAGCGTCAGCAGCGCCTTACTGTTGGCCACCTCTTTGCCTGGGGCGGCGGTGTTGCCGCGCTTTTCACCGCGGCTTACTGGATAGGGGGCACTGCTTTCCTCGGTCTGCTCACGTCCGATGCTCAGGTGGTGGACACCGCTGCCGCTTATCTGCCGTGGGCAGTCCTCATCCCCGTGGCTGGCACGGCCGCATTTGTCTGGGATGGAGTCTTCGTCGGCATCACCGCCACGAGGGGCATGCTCTGGGCCTGTCTGGTGGCGGCCGTCTGCTTCTTTGCCATCTATCTGCTACTGTCCCCCAGTCTGCACAACCACGCTCTATGGCTCGCCCTCATCGTCTACTTGGCCGTGAGGGGCATCGTGCAGACCATCTACTTCAGAAGCCTGAATTAGCTGTGCTGCAACAAAAAAGATTTTCAATCACTTGGCGGTTCGGGGATTTTTCCGTAACTTTGCCCGTGAAAACGTAATATGCGATGATTATGAAAGTAGCAAACCCCATTTACGACGTAGTGTTTAAGTATCTGATGGAGGACGAGCGCATAGCCCGCACCATCCTCTCCGCCCTGCTGAAGAAGGACGTGGTTCGCGTGGAGATGCGCGCCCATGAGTACAGCAATGACGAGCGCGACTCGCTGTCGGTGTTCCGCATCGACTTCGGTGCCACCGTCAGGGACGCTGATGGCGTTGAGAGCCTGACCCTGGTTGAGTTGCAGAAGACCTGGGTGGAGACGGAGACGCTTCGCTTCCGCCAGTACCTTGGCGTGCAGTACCGCAGTCCCAAGAATGTGAGGGACGGCTATGCCGTTCCCATGGTGGCCATCTATCTGCTGGGCCACAAGGTGGGCGCCATCGAGGAGCCGGTGCTCTATGTGAGCCACGACTGCCGCGACTACTATGAGCGTCGAGTGGAGAAAGGTCTGCCAGACCCCTTCGTCGAGAGCCTGACGCACGACAGTATCATCGTTCAGATACCTCGTCTGCACGGGCAGATAAACAACCGTCTGGACAAGGTGCTGAGCATCTTCGACCAGAGCCGCCGCGACTGCGACGACGAGCAGCTGCTGAGCATTGACGAGCGTGCCTACTCTGACGACAGCGACATGGAGCGCATCCTTCACCGCCTGACGATGGCAGCTGCCGATGCCGATATGCGTCACCGCATGGATGTGGAGGATGAGTATTTCTCCATCATTGAGAAGCGCGACACCGAGATACTGATGAAAGACAAGCAGCTGGCCGAGAAGAATGTGCAGCTGGCTGAGAAAACTGAGCAGCTGGCCGAGAAGAATGTGCAGCTGGCTGAGAAAACTGAGCAGCTGGCCGAGAAAACTGAGCAGCTACTGCAGCAGCAGGCCATCCTGCGGAAGTCGGTGCTGGCCCTGAAAGCTGCGATGACCACGGAGCAGATAGCCGCCACGCTGGGCATCACTACAGACGAGGTGGAGCGGCTGTCGAAAGAATGACATCTGGGCCATTCTTTCGTGATATGAAGTTTTTACTATACTAATAAAATATTCTGATTATGAAACGAAGACTATTCCTTCTGTTAGCCCTTGCGCTGATGAGCGTGGGGCTGAACGCCCAGGTGCTGGTGTTCCACCTGCCCAACGGCGAAATCTCCACGGTGGCCATGCCCTGCACCTTCACCTATTCGGCCAGCGGCGACAAACTCATCATCGACGGCAGCGGCACGCACATTGAGTTGCAGCGCGACCGCATTCTGGCCATGACCTACCGCGCCAACCGAGGCGACAGCAATGGCGACATGCGGGTGGACGTGGGCGACATTGCCACCGTCATCAGCATTATGGCCGGCACACAGGACGGTAATGACCCGGACCCCGGAATCAAGCCCGACGACCCGCAGACGGAACCCAACCTTGGAAATGCGCCCCAAGGCACGGTGGCAGTGGACCTGGGCCTGCCAAGCGGCACGCTGTGGGCCAACATGAACGTGGGGGCCACGTCGCCAACCGACTACGGCAAGTTCTTCGCCTGGGGTGAGACCACGGGCTACACCAGCAACACCAGCGATGGGTGGTTCGACTGGGCCTCGTACAAGTGGATGACAAGCGGGAAGTCCAGCTTGGAGTGGGTCAACAAGTATCAGGTGGCCGACGGACAGACCGATTGCTGCTGGTACCAGGCCAACAGCTTCACTCAGGAGTACGATTTCGTGGGCGACGGCCTCTCCGTGCTTCTGCCTGAGGATGATGCCGCCACGGCCAGCTGGGCGGGCGACTGGTGTATGCCCACCTACGAGGATTTCGTGGAGCTGAAGGACAACACCACCCAGGAGTGGATAACCTTCGCCGGGGTGAGCGGCATGAAGTTCACCAGCAAGGCCGAGGGTAACACCAACTCCGTCTTCTTCCCCGCTGCAGGCAACCGCTACGGTGCCTCGCTCAGCGGTCAGGGTACGAAGGGCTACTATTGGTTGGCGACGGTCTACCCGTCGGGCTCGTACTACGCCCGTTTCCTGTACTTCGGTTTGGGAGCTGTGAGCACGGGCGGCAACTACCGCTACCGCGGGCAGAGTGTTCGCCCTGTGCTCAAGAACTGACGTGCATCCTTTGCAGGTCCCCTCAGCGAAGAGCATTGTTCATAGCAAATCCCCGAATCGTTTGGCGGTTCGGGGATTTCTTCGAAACTATCCCCTCTTCCCCCCGCCCCAGTAACCTATTACAGGGGCTGGGGTAAGCTTATTGGGAGTTAGAAGGTATATAAGTGGGAGTTAGAAGGTATATAAGTGGGAGATAAGTGCCATTTATCTCCAGATAGGCTGTAGGGATTTAGCGAGTGAACTGCCACCAGTCCAGGTGGATGTCGCCCTGGACGTCGCCGAAGCAGAGGTAGAGGTCGTGCACGCCGGCGGGCTTCTTCACCTTGGCCTTGAAGGGGGAATAGGCGTCGGTGCTGCCAGTGTCCTTGATGGTCACAGTGCCCACGACGGGGCCGTCCTTCTTGTCGAGGCGCAGAGTGACGGTGCACTGGCCCTTGGCGGCTGCTGTGATGGCAAACCGGCGGGCACCCTTGTCGCCGAAGTCCACACCGCGCAGTTTGATGTACTCGCCGTTGTCAATGTCGTAGATGTACATATTGCGCTTGCCTGTCGATGCGGGCATATCGGCCACCACACCCGTGTTCTTGATGCCCATCTTGGCCGACTTCAGGCCGTAGCCCCAGGCCATGGTCTCGGCCTCGATGCGCCGGTAGGGATTCAGCCACTCCAACTGCTTCATGGGCTGATGGTCCAGCCAGTAGGGCACCTCCTCAATAGTGCCGTCGGCATTGTATTTCATTTCGGCCACCGACACCGAGCGGCGCTCGTGGTGCTTCAGTGTCTCGATGTGCATCAGGTCGTAGTTCTGTCCGAAGATGTAGGTGTGGCCTTTGAAGTCGGCAATGCCCGGATGGTTGCCGCGGTCGCGGTGCGTGGGGCGCATGATGTAGCCCGTCGATGTCCAGGGTCCTGTGGGCGAGGAGCTCATGGCGTAGCCCAGGCCTTCGGGGCAGCAGGTGCTGGCAAAGCCGAGATAGTATTTGCCGCCGCGCTTGTAGAACCAAGGCCCTTCCTGGTAGTGCTCGATGTGCGGCAGTTGGACGATGCTGTCCTTCACCGAAATCATGTCGTCGTTCAGTCGGGTGTAGTAGCAGTGGGGGTTTCCCCAGTACATATACGCCTGTCCGTCGTCGTCGGTGAAGACTGTGGGGTCGATGTCGTTCCAGTGTTCGCGTTGCCATACGATGGGCTTGCCCAGCGGGTCGCGGAAGGGACCGTATGGCGAGTCGCTCACCAGCACGCCGATGCCGTGGCCGTGGAGTGGGGCATAGAGGTAGTACTTGCCGTTGCGAGTCACCGTCTGTATGGCCCAGGCACCGTTTTCGCGGCTGCGCCACGAGAAGTCTTTCAGTGAGGCCACGGCGCCGTGCTCCGTCCAGTTCACCATGTCGGTGGTGCTCCACAGCAGCCAGTCGTACATAAAAAATCCCGCAGAGTTTTTCTCGTTGGCGTCGGGTATGTCTTCAGGCGAGGCATCGTGCGAGGTGTAAAGGAACAGGGTGTCGCCGATGACTAATGGCGAGGGGTCGGCCGTGTACTTGGTCTGGAAGAGCGGCAGGTTCACCTGTCTTTCGCCCCTCAGAGCCTCCTTAATCTTCACTGAGTCGGTGTGTACATCGTCGGCAAGCATGGCAGCCGGCAGGAAAGGTGCTGCACAGAGGGCAGCAGCAATAATGATAGTTTTCATGAGCGTACTTAAATTTTTGCAAAGGTACGGCCAATCCCGCTAACCAGCTTTTCCCCGTGTCTCATAAACTTTGCTTTTTGCCTGTACTACATAGTCAGTTGCATCAGGGCCCAGTTGCCATCCTGCATGGTTGCTTCTACCGAGAGACCCTGCTCCCCGGCCTTCTCCACCAGACAGGGAACGTCTGAAGTGTAGAATCCGCTCATCAGGAGTCTGCCGCCATGTTTCAGTTTCGCGGCAATCTGCGGGAGGTCGGCCAGCAGAATGTTGCGGTTGATGTTGGCAACGACGATATCGAACCCGCCTTCCACATTTTCAAGTATGGAGACATCGCCGAGCAGCGCAGTGAAGCGGTCGGCCACGCCGTTGAGTGCGGCATTGTGGCGGGCGTTCTCCGCACTCCATTCGTCGATGTCGTAGCCCACGGCCTGCCGTGCTCCAAGCTTCAGTGCTGCGACGGAGAGTATGCCCGTGCCCGTGCCGCAGTCCAGCAGTCGCTTGCCCTCCAGCGGCATGCCGGCCAGTCCGGCCACCATCATCCGCGTGGTCTCGTGGGTGCCGGTGCCGAAAGCCATCCTGGCCTCAATCACGATGTCCGTTATGGGCTGGCCTGTGGCGGGGACGGGATGTCTGGTGTCGTGCACCACGATGGTGCCGCCCCTTTCGGTCGGCAAGGGCAGGCAGATGGGGTCGAAGCCGGCCTGCTCCCAGGCCTCGTTCCAGTCGCGGTCTTCGGCCTCGGCCACGCTGAACGTCACCGTACAGCTGGGCAGGGGGAAGTCGGCCGTGAGTTGCTCTAACAGCGGCTGGTCGAAGAGCGTCTGCTGCGCATAGCCCGTCAGCCCCTGCTCTGTCTCTTCAAACGATTCCAGCCCCGCCTCGCCGGCCAGTGCCGCCAGCACGTCGCGGGCGTCCTGCAGCAAGTCAGCGCCGCCGGGCAGTGAAATGGTGAATATTACCTTATAATACTTCATAGCGTATGTTAAATTTCCGTGCAAAATTACAAAAAATAGGGAAAATCCTACAACCTTTTAGGGTTTTTCCGTAACTTTGCACCAAAATATCACGTAATTTTGCACCGTGTTAATGTATAACCTATTAAAAATTACAACTATGAGGAAGTGGATGTTTATGTCATTCGTCGTTGCAGTCTTGCCGCTCACAACGATGGCGCAGGACGACGATATGTATTTTGTGCCAAGCAAGTCAAAGGCAAAGGCCAAGGCCGAGGTTGTGGAGACGCCCCGCTCATCGTATGCACCAGTGACCGACAGCTACTATCAGGGCAGCCGGCGCGACGTAGACGAGTACAACCGTCACGGCAGCAGCTACGAGGTGCTCCCTGCCGACACGGGCGACATCATCTCATTCGCTCCCGAAGAAGGGGTCTATCCCGACTCGGTGGGCGACTTCAAGCTGACCCGCAAGATGTCGCGCTGGGAGGGCTATGAGCCTTCGGAGGCCTATCTGGAGGGCTACAGGCAGGGGCGCGACGACTCCTACTACTGGCACTCGCCTTGGTACTACAGCTATTATCCCTGGTACGACTCCTGGTATTACGACCCCTGGTATTACCCATCGTGGCGATATGGCTGGTATGACCCCTGGTATCATAGCGGCTGGGGATGGCACAGCTATTACTATGACCCCTGGTACTACGACCGCTGGTACGGAGGCGGCTACTGGGGCGGTGGCGTCTACGTGTTGGGGCACAACCGTCACCACGGCGGCAACTACCGCAGCTATGCCCACGGCTCGGGCGGCAGCCGCTACGGCAGTGGCGTGGCCGGCACCCGCAAGTCGTCGCGCTTCGGCACCACCTCAACAGGCAACCGTGGCTCTGCGGCAACAGGTATCCGCGGCACATCAGGCACCCGCAGTATGGCAGGCACCCGCAGCACAACAGGCACCCGCAGCACCGGCAGCCGTGGCGTGAGGAGCGTCAGCAGTGGCAGCTATGGCAGCAGCAGCTATGGCAGCGTCAGTTCCGGTACGCGCTCAATGGGTAGCCGAAGCTCCAGTTCAACATATAGCGGCGGTTCGTCCTACACCCCATCGTCCAGCGGTAGTTCCGTCTCGTCAGGCAGTCGCTCCAGCGGTGGCTCCTTCGGCGGCGGTGGCTCCTTCGGCGGCGGTGGCAGCCGTGGCGGCGGTGGCGGCGGCGGTGGCCGTTCAGGCGGCAGCCGCAGGTAAAAATGCAAAAGTAAAGTCTCTCAACACTTAACCCCCAACTCACAACTATGAAAAGGTATATCATTACGGCAGCCCTGTCGATGGCCCTGGTGCCAATGGCTGCACAAGACACATACGAGAACGCCCGTTTCCTGGGCAGCGACCTCAACGGCACGGCCCGCTACGTGGGTATGGGCGGCGCACTGGAGGCTCTCGGAGCCGACATTTCAACCATCGGCACCAACCCCGCCGGCATCGGACTCTTCCGCCACTCCACGGTCAGCCTCTCTTTCGGGGCCGTCAGCCAGCAGGGCTACAAGAAGTTCGACAACCTCTCGAAGACCAACATGAGCTTCGACCAGGCAGGATTTGTCTACTCCAACGAGTTCGACAACGGGAGTTTCATCAACTTTGCCTTCAACTACCACAAGGGGCGCAACTTCGACCAGATTCTGCAGGCCAACAACGTGTTCCGCCGCCACAACGGGCAGGGCGCATCGCTGGGCAAGCTCGCCTTCGCCAAGAGCACCAAGCGCAGCGACACCAACGGTGGCTACGACCTGGGCTACAACACCAAGAAAGAGGTGTGGATGGGCTACCGCAACCCGCAGGAAACGAGCGACTATGGCTATCCCTTCACCCAGTGGGACTATCTGTACACCAACGCCTACAATATGGACGATGTGAACGACGAAGAAGGCTTCAACCTCTTCTCAGAGGCCCGCGACTACTACTTCGACAAGGCCCATCGCGGATGGACCTCCGACTTCGACTTCAACCTGAGCGGCACATTAGGCAGCCGGGCCTTCTGGGGAATCACCCTGGGCTATCATAACATCAACTACAAGGACTACAGCATCTACGACGAGATGATGATCAACAGCGAGGACCAGCCGATAGGCTCCATCCTGCTGGAAGACGAGCGCAAGATTGAGGGCAACGGTTTCGACGTGAAGGCCGGACTCATCTTCATGCCCTTCGAGGACAATCCCTTCCGTGTGGGCGTGTCGGTCTCGACGCCCACGTGGTACAAGATGAAGAGCAGCAACTTCACAAAAATCCTCAACAACACCTACGAGGGCGAATATGAGCAGCTGCTGCCTGACGACCTCGACAGGTGGGGCTGGCTGGACCTGGTCTCGGAAGACACCTACGAGTATAAGTACTACACGCCCTGGAAGTTCGGCTTCAGCCTCGGCCACACCATTGGCAACTATTTGGCCCTCGGCGCCAGCTATGAGTACAGCGACTACAGCTCGGCAAGCACCCGCATCTACAATGGCAGCTACGACTACTATGGCTCGGAGGAAACGTCGGTGGACCGCGTGATGAACGACCACACAGGCAAAACGCTGAAGGGCGTCTCGCTGGTGAAGCTGGGCGCAGAGCTGAAGCCAGACCCCGCACTGGCCGTGCGACTGGGCTATAACTACCAGTCGGCTGCCTACGAGGAGAACGGCTTCCGCGACACACAACTCGACTCGCCCGCCAACTACTTTTCGTCGACGGCCAGCTATGTGAACTGGAAGGACACCCACCGCCTCACCTGCGGACTGGGCTACAAGTATCAGGGACTGAGCCTGGACCTGGCCTATCAGTACAGCAACACCAAGGGAACGTTCTACCCCTTCCAGCCCAATGTCACCTTCATCGACCCTGTCGACGCTGTGGCAGAGACCAATGTCTCCACCTCGGCACCCGTTGACTTCAAGCGCCACCAGGTGCTCTTCACCATCGGCTACACCTTCTGACGGGTGTCATTTGTTCACGCAACTGGAAAAATCCCCGAATCGATTGGCGGTTTGGGGATTTTTCGTAGTATTTGCACCGACAATAAACCAATTCAACTTACCTGAACACGTCAGGGATTTCTCTGAGGAAGGGCCGTCCAAACTTGACATCACCTCCGACCATACGCAGAGAAAGAACCGTCCAAACTCTTCAATTCTCGAGAGAATTTGCGAGATAAGTGGCACTTATCTCCAGCATAGGGTGGAAGACTTGTCAAGTTTGGACGGCCCTTTCTTTACATTTGTCCCCGCTTTTTCTTGTGCGTTTCGCGGAAAATCACTAAATTTGCAGCCGTAAATCATAAAAATGTAGAGCTGCTATGGTCGTTTCAGCAAGGCGCAAATACCCCGTGGGGATTCAGAGTTTCGAGAAAATCCGCACGGAAGGTTATGTATATGTGGATAAGACACCACTTATATATAAGATGATAACAGAGGGCTGTCCCTATTTCCTCAGTCGCCCCCGGCGCTTCGGCAAGTCGCTGCTGGTAGACACGCTGGCGATGTTGTTTGAGGGGCGGCGGGAGTTGTTCGAGGCGTTCACCACCGACGACGGCATTGAGCAGCCGCAGCTGTTCATCGCCCAGACCAACTGGAAGTGGGAGCGCCACCCCGTGCTGCGCTTCGACTTCAGCAAGAGCAACTTGTCAAGTATCGAGAAACTTGATGAGTTTGTCAATTTCACCCTGGCGGGCTATGAGGAGCAATACGGTGTGCCGCAGTCGAAAAACAGCAGCAGCATCCGCATGTCAAATATCATCCATGCCGCCGAGTGGCAGATGGGCAAGAAGGTGGTGGTGCTGGTGGACGAATACGACAACATGATGCTCCACAATCTGGGCGATGCCGCCATGCAGAAGGCCATCCGTGAGCGCTTTCAGGATCTCTTCATGCCGCTGAAGGGCGAGGACGCCCATCTGCAGTTCGTCTTCATCACCGGCATATCGAAGTTCTCGAAGATGGGCATCTTCAGCCGCATCAACCAGCTGAACAACATCTCTATGCTCTCGGCCTACGATGCCATCTGTGGCATATCCGAGGAGGAACTGACCACCGTCCTGCGGCCAGACATTGAGCAGTTGGCGGATCAGCAAGGGAAGGACTACGACGCGATGCTGGCCGAGCTGAAGACGAACTACGACGGTTACCACTTCGGTATGGGCAAGGCCGACATGTACAACCCCTTCAGCCTGTTCAAGGCATTCGCCAATGTTGACGTTTCTGACTACTGGTTCGAGAGCGGCACCACCCGGGCCCTCATCGACATGCTCTCAAAGATGCCGCGACTGGAGGTGACCGATGTGGACGGCACACCCTGCATGGCTGAAGATTTCGACCAGCCTTTCGACAGCTACGAGCAGCCGTTGCCCGTGCTCTACCAGAGCGGCTACCTCACCATCAAGGACTATCGCCCCAGCCGTAACCAGTATGTGCTGGGCTTTCCCAATGAGGAAGTGCGCAAGGGCTTCGCCATCTGCCTTTACCGCTACGTGACGAATACACAGGCAGGCAATCGTAACCGCTCCGTGTTCCAGAATGCCTACCTTGATTTCCGCGACGATGGCAATCTCGGTGCTTTCGTCGAGGCCCTGAAAGTCTTCTTCGCCGGTGTGCCCTATATGCTCGACGACAAGAACGAGCACCATTTCCACGCCATGCTTTATACGCTCTTCGTCAGCTTCGGTGCCGACGTGGTGCCTGAGGACCTTTCCGCCAAGGGCCGTGCCGACCTGACGCTGAAGATGCCGAAGGGCATCTACATCATAGAGCTGAAGTACGGCAAGAGTGCCGACGAGGCCCTGCGCCAGATAGAG